>NZ_SJNS01000001.1:0-607952 GCF_004331005.1 Acinetobacter sp. ANC 5045
AGCCTGAATGGTTTGACTATGTAAATTACATTCTTTGGATGTGCCTTTCGTATATTTGGCAATATCAAAAGCAGAGAGAAATTCACCTTTCCGCTTCAAATGCCTAAACCCTAAATCATTGACATAATTCCAGACGAAGTTCACTTCTGATGCTAGTTGGTCTAACACCTTGCAATGTTTGTCTTTTATACGTAATTTAAGGGTTTTCATGTACTTATATTAACAATCAAAACTCAAGGAAAATAGTCCTTAGTTAAATCAAACGACACTTTATGTCGTGTCGCTTATATCTCTGACCTGAAGGACAGAGTTTTACGCTCCATTTGATAAAGCATGCTAAACTGCCAAACATAGGGATTAAACTGCGTTAACCATGTCAAATATCAATAAAAAGTTATTTAAGCGCTTACATTTAAATCATGCTTATGGACAGCTGATTGCACTTATTTTTGTGCCAATTATGGTTTTGGCATGCGTCGGCACGATGCTAGTTTTATCTGAAACCTCGAATGCCGCAAAAGCACAGCAGCGACAAATGGCAATTGCGATTTTGACCCGTTTTGAGTTGCCATCTGAAGCAGCTTTGCATCAACTGGCTAGCTTTCCGTGGAAGTACGAAGAAGCACGTACTTTTATGCAAAACATGATGAACGAAAAGCACTTGATTCGTACTGCACTGATTGATGCTTCTGGTACACGCCGTTTAAGCATGGGCTTTCAAGACCAAGCCGAATGGCCCAAATTCCCTAAAAATGCCGATTTTTTTGGCCCAATTCTGTATAAAAATAATCATGTGTATGGCATGCAAATTCAGCAAGACATCAACCGTCCTGCATGGTTGCTGATTGAACTGGACAATCAGCCATTACAAATTGCCCGTTATCGGGTCATGATTGTATTAATTGCCACAGGCTTGCTGACCCTGTTGTTGTTATTGCTGTGTCTGAATTTCTATTCACGACGCTGGATTGCACCCATGTATGAAATTCGCATGCAGCTACAACGCCTGAATGCCGATACGCTCGATCAACACATGGTCATTAACAGTACTGGCGAATTACGCTTACTGCAGCGGGATATTGCCAATGTGGTAAAACGCCTGCATTTCAGCTTTTTAGAACTCAAAGAACATACCGAACAAACCGAAGATGACTTGCGCCGCACCCTCGATACTTTGGAAGTGCAAAACATCACTTATCGTCAGGCACGTGACCAAGCGATTTCTGCCAACCAGTCTAAATCGGTATTTTTAGCCAACATCAGTCACGAACTCAGAACACCATTGAACAGTATTGATGGCTTTATTCACCTGTTATTGCGTCAGGAAAATCTTAGCAATGAACAGAATTTATATTTACAGACCATTCGTAAATCATCGGCGCATCTTTTAGCACTCATTAATGACGTATTGGATTTTTCTAAAATTGATGCAGGCAAACTGGAACTGGATACCGCACCCTTTGATTTAGAAGAAGCCATTTTTGATGTGATGGATATGCTCTCGCCTTTGGCTGCGCAAAAACACATCAACATGGCCTTTTATTTTGCCGATAACGTGCCGCAATATGTGCTGGGCGATGCTTTACGTTTCAAGCAAATTTTAACCAATTTAATTTCCAATGCGATTAAATTCACCCCCGATGGTGAAATTATTGTACGGGCGCGGGTAGAACATGACGATATTGGACAATGCTTAATTCACTTTAGCGTCCAAGACAGTGGCATTGGCTTAAGCGGTACAGACCGTAAAAAATTGTTTGAGTCTTTCTCTCAAGGTGATACTTCGGTCACGCGTCAATTTGGTGGTACAGGTTTAGGTTTGGCCATTTCCAAACAGTTGGTGCATTTGATGCAAGGTCAAATTGGCTTTGAAGACAATCAGGAACGCGCCCCAACCGAAAAAGGCTCGACCTTCTGGTTTACTGCCATGTTTGCGGTAGATGAAGCGCATGCACAGCAGCATCCAAACTTTAAAGAGATTCAGGTGGTGTCGTATTTGGCGCACCCTGCCACAGCGAATGTCTTGCGTCATTATCTTGAAAATTATGCGGTGCGACATATTGAAGCCGCTTCAATTTTAGATTTATTTAGCCGCTTAAAAGATGTATCCGACCTGCAAGACAATACTTGGTTGATTGTTGATCATAGTGGCGACACCGAAGCTTTATTAAAAGAAATTCGTACCCGTTATCAAGGTAACTTGGCAGTGTATGGCTATCAAATGGCGCTAGACCCAAGCCTGTTAAATGAATATCGTGCGCGCGCTTTGTATCAACCGCTCAGTCGTTCAGCCTTAATTGACTTACTCAACAATGAAAACAGTTTTGATGAACAGGAGTCTGCATCATTTGATGGTAAAGGCCTGCACGTTTTAGCGGTGGATGACCATCTACCAAACCTGATTGTACTCGAAGCCTTGTTGGGCGAACTGAATGTGACCACCACCAAAGCGCAAAGTGGTCAGGAAGCTTTGGGGATTTTGCAGCAACGCATTGAGCAGGGACAGCAACCATTTGACCTGATCTTTATGGATATTCAAATGCCTGTGATGTCGGGGGTAGATACCACCCGTGCGATTCGTTCTTTAGAATCGACTTTGGAAAATCACAAACGCTTACCTATTATTGCCCTCACCGCGCATGCTCTTGCCGATGAAAAGCAAAAATTACTCAAAGTCGGTATGGATGACTATGTCACCAAACCGATTCAGATTGAACAAATCATCCAAATTTTAACCCATTGGACCACGCAAAGTTTTAATAAGCCACCTGCAGTCGATAAAGCCATTGTGATTGAAGCGCTAGATCCACAGGTGTTGGATTGGCAACAAAGCCTAATGCTGGCAGCCAACAAAGAAGACCTTGCAGTGGATTTACTGAAAATGCTAGTGGATAGCTTTGCCACAGAATTACATGAAATTGAACAGCTGATTGAACTGGAAGATTTCCCACAACTCGAGCATGTGTTGCATCGTCTGTATGGTGCGACCCGCTATGTTGGCACACCGAACCTGCAAGAAGTAACAGGCTCATTTGAACAGTTTGTTTCGACCTTACGTAAAGAACGTCGTAAAGCCGATGATCTGTTTGTGCAAGAGGTCTTAAACCGTTATCAGGAATTACAAACCTGTATACAGCAAGTTGAACATGCGGCAGAACACATTTTTACCAAACACAATGCGGTGAGTTAGCCAACATCAAAGTGACATTCACCGCGAACGCCTCAACGAGAAGATACAGTTTGTAAGCACGACTCACCCAGCACTATTCACAAAAAAAAGTCACGTAATCAAAGGCAAGGTCGCAAGGCTTTGCCGTGACTCTGCTGTCATTTATCGCACTGCTGCCCATGTTATGCTTTGCCCAGTAAAAACAAGAGCTCACATCATGACCTTACTTCGTATCGAAAAAAATAATGGCATCGCCACAGTTTCCCTGAACCGCCCAGACAAACGCAATGCCATGAGTTTTGCCCTACTCAAAGAATTGGTGCGGACTGCCGAAAAACTTAAAAAAGACCGCAGCTTACGTTGTGTAATTTTAACAGGCGAAGCAAAGGTATTTAGTGCAGGCATTGACTTGGCCGACCTCAACAATCCACAAAACCGTGCATTTGCGGCTTGGGAGTTAATTAAGCCAGGGCAAAGCCTGTTTCAAAAAGCATTTCTCGTTTGGCAACAATTGCCTGTACCTGTAATTGCTGCAATTGAAGGCTATTGTTTTGGTGCAGGGATGCAATTGGCCTTGGCCGCAGATATTCGTATCGCGCATCCTGACACACAAATGTCGATTATGGAAAGCCGTTGGGGCTTAGTGCCTGATATGGGGCTAAGCCGTTCTTTAAAAGGTTTAATCGGTCTAGACCTTGCCAAAGAGCTGACTTTAACTGCGCGTATTTTTGATGCCAACTATGCCAAAGAAATTGGTTTGGTCACGCATTTAGATGCAACCCCCTTACAAAAAGCACAAGCCCTTGCTGAAGAAATTGCACAACGCTCCCCAGATGCATTGGCTGCAGCCAAACAAGTGCTGGATGCTATGGAACATGCGCCAAATAAATCTTTACGTTTAGAAAAAATTTGGCAATTAAAATTATTGCTGGGTAAAAATAGCCAACTGGCACGTAAAAAGGACAAGAACCCTGAAGTGACCTTTGCACCGCGTCAGTTTTGATTCAGTTCAAACACAACAGACTTTGACCAAAGGCTAAATTGACATTTCAAGCCAGACTTGTACTGTAGGCAAAAATGGAGAATCAGCGCTATGCATTTTGATCGTGACACAAAAATCGCTTTTTTAGGTATGGGACTTATGGGGACGCGCATGGCAACCCGCTTAGTTCAGGCAGGTTTTGAGGTCGCGGTGTGGAATCGTAGCCCTGCGGCTTGCGAATCTGTGCTCAGTCTGGGGGCAAAACCGCTGCAATTGAGCGAGATCGGACAATATCCAGTGATCTTGAGTTGCCTTGCCGATGATAATGCCGTCCAAGCTGTATTAGATCAAATTGAGCCTTTTTTGACTGCTCAACAAGTCATTGTCGATTTTTCCAGTTTGTCTGTAGATCAAACCCAAAAGCTAGCGCAGCAAGCCAACCTCAAACAGGTCACATGGATTGACTCACCTGTATCGGGTGGCACTGCGGGAGCCGAACAAGGTAGTTTGGTGATTTTTGCAGGGGGTGATGCAAACACCATCGAAAAATTAAGCCCGATTTATGATGTGCTGTCACAACGTGTGACCCGTATGGGCGAAACAGGCACAGGACAAGCCACTAAAATCTGCAACCAACTGATTGTTGCTGCCAACAGCACCCTAATTGCCGAAGCTGTTGCCTTAGCAGGACAGGCAGGCGTAGACACCCGTTTACTTGCACCTGCTTTGGCGGGTGGTTTTGCCGACTCGAAACCGTTTCAGATTTTAACTCCACGTATGGCAACTCACAGTTTTGAGCCTGTGCAATGGAAAGTCCAAACCCTGTCTAAAGATTTAAACAATGCCTTACAACTGGCAGCGCAATTTCAGTTACAGATTCCTGTGGCAGAAAAAGCCCTTTCACAACTGCAAGCCCATCAAGCCAAGGGTTTTGCAGAAGCAGATTTAGCCACCATTATTCATCAGGTCGAAGCTTAATCGGCTTGATTCCTGATCCAACCTTTGCCTGCAAGGAGCACCTGCATGTCTAAACTGGCGGTTAATCTGTCGATGATTTTTACCGAAGTGCCTTTAATTGAACGCTTTGCCCTTGCACGCGAACATGGTTTTCAGCATGTTGAAATTCAATTTCCCTATGAGCTGAGTATTGAGCAGATTCAAACCCAACTCACACTCCACCAACTCAGCCTGTGTTTAATCAATGTCCCTGCGGGTGACCTCATGCAAGGCGGCAATGGTTTGGCGGGCGTACCCGGAAAAGAGATTGAATTTCATCATGCCTTAGAGTTAGCCATCCGCTATGCCACGGCATTAAATGTCCCTAGCGTCAATATTTTGGCAGGCAAACAACCTGTCGATGCCGATTTACTGCCTTGCTTAAACACACTGGCAGAAAACCTAAAACTGGCCAGCTCGATGCTCACTCAACATCATATTCAGCCTGTCTTTGAAATGATTAATGGCACCGACATGCCACGCTTTTTAGTACAAAATATTGCGCAAGCTCAAGAGATGCTAGAAGCAGTCAAACATCCTGCTCTTAAAATGCAATACGACTGTTATCACATGGCGATGATGGGTGAAGATGTGCTGAGCGCATTGCAAGAAAACATTCAGGATATTGGTCATATCCAGTTTGCCGACAATCCAGGACGCCATGAACCCGATTCAGGCGAGCTAGACTATACTACTATTTTCAAATGGTTACAGCACAGTGCTTATTCAGGCTATATCGCTGCAGAATACCGCCCAAGTCTGGCGTCAAATCAATCATTTGCATGGAAAGACAAATACTTTCCCTCAAATCAAAGTGGTTAAAATTAAACCGATTTGAAATTTCAGGCTAAAACAGCTATATTAGACGATGAATAATTTTAGGAAATTATACACCCCATGAATTTAGAACCATCGCCCGGCGCTTCTAATTCTCACGATCTTGCAATGAATACCCAAAAGCATGACGTACAAACTTGTCTTAAAGTTGTACATGAAGCTCTCCTTGATGTAAAAGCCAAAGAAATTGTTGAACTTGATGTCAGCAGCATCAGCAATGTTTCAGATGCCATTGTGATTGCTAGCGGTACATCAACTCGCCACGTAAAATCTCTTGCCGACAATGTTGCCGAAAAAGCACGCAAAGCAGGCTTCCGCCCAATTGGTATTGAAGGTGAACGTGATGCAGAATGGATCTTGGTCGATCTTGGTATGGTAGTGGTTCACATCATGCTACCAACAGCGCGTAAATTCTACGACCTAGAAAGCTTATGGCGCACTACGCCTGAGTCTGTTGCTTAATACAACAGCTCACTTGAGCAGCCTTAAAGATACACAATAAGCGACTTTCAAATAAGTCGCTTTTTTAATGCAGATCTTTTGAAGCTCATATCCCTAATCATTTTTATATCGCATTAATCTACCCACCAAATATTGGTTTATATCACCCCCTACCCAATACATTGCTTCAAACCAATCCTATAAAACTCGCCCGAACTCAATCTGCCTGATCTCAATTAACCACTTTACATCAGCCATAAAAAAAACCGCCCGAAGGCGGTTTCATATCTGGAAACAGTGTCTTAGTGACCTGTACCGTTGATTGATTTAGTCATATCTTCCACAACTTTCTTGGCATCACCAAAAATCATCATGGTCTTGTCGTTATAGAACAAGTCGTTGTCTAGACCCGCATAACCTGTTGCCATTGAGCGCTTGATGACCATAATGGTACGTGCTTTATGCGCTTCAAGAATTGGCATGCCGTAAATTGGCGAGTTTGGATCGTCTTTTGCCGCAGGGTTAACTACGTCATTTGCACCAATCACCAACACCACATCTGTTGCAGGGAAATCTGAGTTGATTTCGTCCATTTCTAAGATGTCTTCATACGGTACGTCAGCTTCTGCAAGCAATACGTTCATGTGACCCGGCATACGACCTGCCACTGGGTGAATCGCAAAACGCACAGTTACACCTTGCTCTTTTAACAAGTTGGCCAATTCTTTGACTGCATTCTGTGCACGACCTTGCGCCATACCATAGCCCGGTACAATTACTACGCTGTCTGCATTTGACATCAAGAAGCCAGCATCATCAGCAGAACCTGAACGGTAGTTACGTTGTACTTGCGCACCCGCTGCTGCCGTTGGTGCTGCTGCACCGCCCATCGCACCACCAAACAATACGTTGATGATTGAACGGTTCATGGCTTTACACATGATGTAAGACAGAATCGCACCTGAAGAACCGACCAATGAGCCTGCAACAATCAGCATGTTGTTTTCAAGTGTGAAACCAATACCTGCTGCCGCCCAACCTGAGAACGAGTTCAACAATGACACCACAACTGGCATGTCACCACCACCCACTGGTGCAATCCATACCCAACCGAATGCCAATGCTAAACCTGTCATTGCCCAGAATGAAGTCATGTTGCCGCTCAGGAAGAAGTGAATCCCAAAACCGAGCATAGCAAGGAAAATTAACGCCTGAACAGGTTTTACCCATGCACCCGAAATAGTTTTTGCCCATTTCTTCGCCGCCAATTTACCGTATGCAAAAACAGATGCAGTAAAGGTAATCGCCCCCACGAAACAGCCTACAAACAATTCAAATAAATGAACTTTGCTCATTTCATGGAAAGTAATACCATTTGCAGCCAACAAGTCTGGACCAAGTTCGATCAACTTGTTGTTATGAATAATCGCAGCAATCGCAATTAAAACTGCAGCCAAACCGACTAAAGAGTGCATTAACGCTACAGTTTCAGGCATTTGAGTCATTGGCACCGTACGTGCGCGGGCAATACCCACCACCGCACCTGCTGCCATAGCTGCCAGAATCATCCACACAACTGGATTGTCTGCCACAAAGAATGTAGTCAAGACTGCAATCGCCATTGCGATCATGCCGTAACGGTTGCCCGCAATCGCAGTTTTAGGCCCAGACAAACCACGTAAAGTTAAGATAAAGAGCACAGCCCCGATTAAATAGAACCAGTCTGCATATTCACGAATAAATTCCATGCATTAGCCCTCTTTTTTCTTTGCTTTTGGTTTGAACATTTCCAGCATACGTGCAGTCACTGCAAAACCACCGAAAATATTGATGCTTGCCAAGAACACAGCAATCGCACCCAGTACACTCACCACATTAATGGTTTGGAAATCGACACTGCCTTCTACACCCATGATTGGTAGACCAACAGTTTGAATCATCGCACCGACAATAATGATTGAAGAAAGTGCATTGGTTACTGCCATTAATGGCGTATGTAACGCAGGTGTTACCCCCCACACCACGTAGTAACCTACGAAGATGGCAAGGACAAAAATCGTAATTGTTTCAACCATGAGAATTCTCCTTAACCACGCTTTAACAGCACTTGACCGTTATGAGTGACCAGCAACGCTTTCTGAATTTCTTCTTCAGGATTCAATGCGAAGTTCTTGTCGTTATCAAATAATGTTTCAACAAAATTCAACACATTACGCGCATATAGTGCAGATGCTTCTGTCGATACAGTCGATGGAATATTTGGAATACCCAAAATTTTCACACCATTGGCAGTCACTACAGTTTCACCGCATTGTGAACCTTCGACGTTACCGCCCGTTTCGACTGCCATATCTAAAATTACAGAACCCGGCTTCATTTTTGCCACAGTTTCCGCTTTGATTAAACGCGGTGCATCACGACCCGGCAATAACGCAGTGGTAATCACGATATCCGCATTAGAAACGGCTTTATCGACAATCACTGCTTGGTCTTTAATGTATTGTTCACCAGGCATCCAGCCATAACCATTTTTGGCAGCATCGGCAGCTTTTTGTTGTTCTTCTTCAGACATTGGTACGTCTAACCACTTACCACCCAAAGATTCCACCTGATCTTTTGCCGTTGGACGCAAGTCAGTTGCTTCGACTACAGCACCTAAACGCTTCGCTGTTGCAATGGCTTGCAAACCAGCAACACCCACACCCATGATCACAACACGCGCAGGTTTTACAGTACCCGCTGCCGTCATTAACATTGGGAACATGCGTTGATATTCTGCTGCAGCCAACAACACAGATTTATAACCTGCCAAGTTGGCTTGTGATGACAACACGTCCATATTTTGCGCACGCGACAAGGTACGTGGCAAAAGCTCTAAAGCAAATGCAGACACCTGAGCCGCAGCAAATTGGTCTAATTCAGTATTGCGGTAAGGATCAAACATCGCCACCACAGTGCTGTTCGGTGCAAGTTTTTGAATTTCTTCACCCTTTGGGGCACGAACTTTCAAAATCATTTGGCTACCGCGATAAGCATCATCTGTCATGGTCGCGCCTACTTGTTCATAAGCGCTGTCGATATAAGCGGCTTTTACGCCTGCACCACGTTCAATGACTACGCTATGACCCGCGCTAATCAACTTCTTTACTGTTTCTGGCGTCGCAGCGACACGATTTTCACCGACAACAGTTTCGGTTGGAATTCCGATCTGCATGAGCGTTCCTCAAGCTAGTTTTTCTTAAGTCAACATCGTGGATAACGATGCTTTCCCCTCAGGATAAGTTTTGTTGAATTTTTGGATTCTAATGCAACATTTTTAAATTACCACCCAATATTTATTTAATAAATACCCATATTTTGAACTGATGATTCATAAAAATATTGTTGCGAGATATAATTGATAAGTTTTGCTTATTGAATATAAGTCTAATTATTCAGCAAAACTTCGATTTGAAGTGTCTAAAAGAAAAAAAGCGATGCTTTGAGCTTGCAGTTGACCACATTTAAATGAATTAAGCATTGATCATTCTGACACGCATTTCACTTAATTGGGAAAATCCGACTTAGCGCTAAAAGATTGCATATCTATACATTTAAGCGCTAAAAGCAAAAACTTAAACACCAAATTGACTTTTTTGACAATTTTTACACCGCACAACATGGTTCAATTTAGAAGTGTTTTGCGCATCTGAAAACCTTAGAAAAACCTACCTTTGCCTTATGAGTAAAACCGAATATTTGAAACAGTAAAACTTTTAAAAGAAGCTTGAATTTATTCAACTCAGGTCTAAGTTAAGTGCTGCTATTTTTTTCATTTTTTTTGTGCGTCATTTTGTCTGATGATGGATTTTCTCTGTTTTGCAATATTTTCAACTAATTTGCACCATTATCGTGCAAATCCCATTTACTCTACTTTTCACAAAATTTATGCCATCTCAAGCAGACCATCTGCATAAAATCGGCTATGCTTGCTCAAATACAGCACACACAGCTTGATCCATGCAGTCGCATCTGCCTTTATCTATCATGCAACTTGCATTTGTGTGCGCGGCATGTGTCACTTCTCTTGCATCCACCTTGCTCGACAGCATTTTTCATGATCAGACTTAACGCCACACAATGGGGCTCCATCTTTGCCTTATTTGCAGCCTTTTTGTTTAGTACCAAAGCCATTTTTATTAAACAGGCTTATGCACTTTCACCGTTGGTCGATGCAACCGTACTCATGGCTTTGCGCATGGCAAGTGCCCTGCCTTTCTTCTTGCTGATTTGTTGGCTCAATCGCCATCACAGTCGCAACATCTCTACACGCAATTGGCTGCTAATAATATTTGCAGGTCTGATGGGCTATTATTTTTCTAGCTGGCTGGATTTTTTAGGGCTGATGTTCATTAGCGCTTCATTAGAACGCATTATTCTGTTTTTATATCCAACGCTCACCGTTCTGGCTTCGAGCGTAATGTATCGGCTGAAACTGAGCTGGCTGAGTCTGTTTGCAATTGCTCTGAGTTATGGCGGAACAGTGATTGTGATGTTACAGGAACAGAGCAATACCCCACATGACACGTATTTTTGGTTAGGCAGTAGTTTGGTGTTCGCCAGTGCAGTGTGTTTTGCAGGCTATTTATTGCTGACCAAAAGCCTGATTCAGCATTTTGGTTCATGGAATTTTACAGGTCTGGCTTTAAGTATTGCCTGCATCGGTACGCTTACGCATTACAGTTTGGTCACACCGAATCCACTGGGACTGGTGCAACAACTGCCTGTAGAAGTGCTGGGCTATGGCATAGCTTTAGGGATATTTGTCACAGTCTTGCCCACCTTACTCATGGCGCACAGTATCGCCCGTTTAGGTGCGGCACAATCGGCCATGATTGCTTCAATTGGCCCCATCTTGACGATTCTATTGGCCACAGCATTTTTAGGTGAACATCTAAATGGCATACAATGGTTCGGCTGCATGCTCAATATTGTAGGCGTGATGATGATCACCTTGTCCAAAAACAAGTTCTCTCATTAAGTTAAAGGCGACATCCTGCCACTAATGAAGTTGAATATTGGATTCAATCTTTGAGCTACTGCAACCCCGTTTTACCATTGACCTTAGGATAATTATGAACACTGCACCCGACATCAGCCAAGATAAAACCCTGCTCTGGTTGATGGCGATTGCCTGTGGTCTATGCGCGGGTGCGAATTATTATTGCCAACCGCTGATTTACTCGATTCATCAATCTTTCCAAATTCCGCAATCCCAAGTGGCATTGACGGTGACTTTTGCACAAGTGTCTTATGCACTGGGTTTATTGTTCATTGTGCCTATGGGCGATATTGTCAATAAAACCAAATTCATTCCCCTATTAATGTTTTTGGCCTCGATTGGCTTATTTTTATGTGCCTTTTCCAGCAATTTAAGCATGTTATGGATTGGCACGATTATCACAGGGCTATTTTCTGTGGCAGCACAAGTCTTAATTCCTTTTGCCACCATGACTGTAAAACCTGAAAAAATGGGTGAAGTGGTCGGTTTATTGATGAGTGGTTTATTGGTCGGTATTTTACTTTCGACCAGTTTGGCAGGTTTGCTGTCCAATTTATTCCACTGGAAAGTGATTTACCTGATTAGTGGCGTGCTGATGCTATGCATTGCCGCAGTCCTCAAAGCGCGCTTGCCGTTTATCTCAACCAGCAAACTCAGCTATTTGGCCGTATTTCAGTCTATGGGCAAACTCATTTTAGAAGAACGTCGTTTGGTCTATCGTGCCTTACTCGGTGCGTTTGCTTTTGCAGCGATGAGCGTGTTGTTTTCCACCATTGCAGTATTACTCAAATCCAGTTTTGGCTTAGCTGACTTTATGGTGGGCATTGTGGCAATGGTGGGTGTATTCGGTGCTCTTTCGACTAAACATGTGGGAAAAATTGCAGATCGCGGCTATGTTACAGCACTGACTTGGGGGGGGTTGGCGTTATTGGCAATTAGCTGGGTCTTTCTATACAACGGACAATTCAGCTTATGGAGTTATATTCTTGGTTTTGGCTTAATTAACCTTGGGCTTGCCACCGTACACAGCAGCAACCAAAACGTGATTTTCCGTTTACACCCCGATGCCAAATCGCGGATTAACTCAATTTATATGACCAGTTATTTTACTGGCGGTGCTTGTGGTTCTGCCTTGGGAATCTATGCATGGCAACACGGTGGATGGTTATGGAGTTGCCTAGTTGGTTTGTGTTTTGTTACCGCCGCAATGAGCTTTGCCCTACTCGACTGGCAGCATCAACGTCAACACACCGCCATGCCTTAAACGCTGCGATTACAATCAAGCAAGTCGCTTAAGACATTTGCATCACAGGGTAAAATGGCTGACTCAATTCCACATTTTCTAAATTTTCCAATAAAATTTGGATAAAACACGGCATCAACGCACACAATAAAGTATTGGCATGGCTGAGTTGTTTGCGGTTGATTGCACTGTTATAAGTTGCACCACCTTGTAAAAGTTGCTGCTGTAACGTCAATAAGCGCTTAAACAAACATGCCAAAATTGTGACCGAATCATGAATGTGCAATGCCTGCATAATCTGCTGTTTTTCTGCCTCATAATCTGCACGCCATTCAGCTTCAGTCATTTTTTGATTACGCCAATCCCAAAAACTTTGATACAAATAAGGATTGGTCAGCAATACCTCTAAACTTTGTGGATATTTTTCCCAAATGATTCTCGCCATGCGCTGATCGACATCTTTTTGATACATGCGCTGCACAAATTGCTGCAAGGTCTGTTGTGTATGCTCTGCCGTCTGACCTTGCGCATACAAGGCACTCAATGCCACCCATGTTGTCATAAATTGCATATCGACATCATCATGAAACTCAATGGCTTTTTTCCACCAACTTAAACTGCGCTGCATGCGTAAATTAAATGCTGTTGAAAATTCATTTTTCTTAGTGCGATAAATTTCTTCTAATACCAACATTTTATTCTCCCTCTTATGCTGCGTTATCGTTATCTTTTCAACATACTAAAAAACGGCTACGCATACAAATACTGAGCAGTTCCGCTTTGGCGTCTACGGTTGCGCTGCTTTGTTCATAGCGAACAAAGCAAAGTTGATGCCAATGGATGTGGGTTGGGGATACTGTCGATTTTCACGCAAACCCCGTATAATGCGTGGTCTTGTGCTTTTGTTTTTCAATTCAGGTGGGTTATGACACGTGCCATCCAAACTTTACAACCTCGCATTTCGGTTGCCCCGATGATGGATTGGACTACCCGCGATTACCGTTTTTTTGCACGTTTATTTAACCCCAATATCATTCTGTATACTGAAATGGTAACCACTGGCGCAATTTTATTTGGTGATGCCAAGCGCCATTTAGATTACAGCAAAGAAGAACATCCTATTGTCTTGCAGTTGGGCGGTTCAAATCCGAAAGACCTTGCGACCTGCAGTAAAATGGCACAAGACTGGGGTTATGATGAAATCAACCTGAATGTTGGCTGCCCAAGTGATCGAGTACAAAACAATAAAATTGGTGCGTGTTTAATGGCAGAACCAGACTTGGTTGCAGAGTGTATTGCCGCCATGCGTCAATCGGTTGATATTCCTGTGACCGTAAAACATCGCATCGGGATTGATGACATGCACTCTTATGCAGAGATGCTGCATTTTGTGGATACTGTGGCTCAAACAGGTTGCAACAACTTTATCGTGCATGCCCGAATTGCCTTATTACAAGGTTTATCACCTAAAGAAAACCGTGAAGTACCACCGCTGCGTTATGAAGATGTGTATCGTCTAAAACAAGACCGCCCTGAATTGTTAATTGAAATTAATGGTGGAATTAAAACGTTTGCCGAAACCCAACAACACCTCAAGCATGTCGATGGGGTAATGATTGGTCGCGAAGCCTATCACAACCCTTATTTACTGGCAGAGCTTGGACAATTATGGGGCATAGAATTGCCTGACCGTTTTGAAATTATGCAGCGCATGTTGCCGTATATTGAACAACGTCTACAACAAGGTGCACCACTTTCTGTCATCACCCGCCATATTTTAGGTTTATTCCAAAACCTGCCTGGGGCACGTAAATGGCGTCAAGCACTAAGTGGCGGCAATGCCAAAACATTTGCCGATGTAGAGCAAGCACTGGTGAATATTCAAGCAGCAATGCAACGTACAGAAGACTATTTAAAAGAGCAGCAGCTACAACGACCTACTGAATAAAGTCATTGGCGATGTGCAAAATCAAAGAACTTTTTTATAAGCCATGCCTCGCATGGCTTTGATTTATGTATTTTTAGCCTGTAAGGCATCTAACTTTTTCAACACTTCTGCCACAGCTACCATCGCAAAACTGGACGTGACCACCACCGCCGAACCATAGCCGCCACAGCGCAAGCCTGCGCTTGGGCATACATCGGCACTAGAAAATGGATTGTCGATGGAATACACACAGGTAATCCCAAACTTTTCTTTTGGCTTTTTACAAATACCTTTGCTGCGTAATTGGGCGCGCAATTTGGCCAACATTGGGTCTTGTTCGGTTTTAGATAAATCTGCCACTCGAATTTTCAACGGATCAAGTTTGCCACCTGCACCACCCGAAACAATCAGTGGAATCTTGTTAAAACGACAATGCAGCATCAACGCTAGTTTAGCTTTTACGTCATCAATGCAATCTAAAATCAAATCAGGTGCAGTCGCCAATAACGCTTTGACGTTATCTGGACTGAGGTAATCATCGACCAAATTAATTTTGATACGTGGATTAATGGCGCGACAACGCTCTGCCATGACATTAATTTTTTCATGCCCCAAGGTTGAGCTCATGGCAGGCAATTGACGGTTAATGTTAGATGCTGCGACCACATCCATATCCACCAATGTCAGCTCGCCGATACCTGTACGTGCCAACGCCTCAACTGCCCAAGAGCCGACACCGCCAATTCCAATCACCATGACATGACTTTGGGCATAATGCTGAAAAGCACTGTCGCCATAAATCTTGGCCACACCCGCAAAACGGCGTTCATATTCATCATCTTGAAGAAGGTCTGTCATGCTGCAATCAAATCTAATTTCAAAGTGTGGGCATTTTACTGCGTTTCGCAGACTTCGTGTTGTTTCATCTAAAGTTTAGGCAAGTCTAATATTTGAATGCTATTCTGCCAAATCTGTGCGGCTAAAGTTTGCGGTGCAATATCTAAACAATCCGCTAAACCTTCAAGCACATAAATCAGGTTCGCAGGGGTATTTCGGGTTCGTGATTGAGTATCTGTCTGACAACATAAAGGCGTCATATCGGGGCAGTCGGTTTCCAAAACCAAATGTTCAGCACCAATTTCCTGCACAACACGGCGCAGTTTTTTTGCATTGGGATTGGTAATCTGCCCTGTCACACCAATTTTAAAGCCCAATTTGATCAGTGCTTTGGCTTCTTCTACCCCACCGCTAAAAGCATGTGCAATGCCACCAAACTGAAATTGTTGTTGTTTGAGTATTTTTAAGGTTTCGGCATGGGCCTTACGAATATGTAGCAGTACAGGTTTTTGTCGATGGCGTGCGATTTCCAATTGCGCGGCAAAAAAATCTTGCTGCTTTTGAAACGCTTCAGGCTGTTTATGTTCAACCAAAAAAGTGTCTAAGCCAATTTCACCCACCGCGACACAATGCTGTTGTTGCAAAAAATGTTCTAAATCTTGTAAATGTTGGTCTTGATGTTGTTCGATATAAAAAGGATGCAAGCCTGGTGCAAGATGACTTTGTGGCACATGCTCAAGTTGGTTTAAAAACTGTTGTGTAGAGATTAAATCTTGAAAACGTGATTGTACAAAGCCAATCAGTACCAAATGTTCTACGCCTGCTGCCTTGGCCGCATACGCCAATTGCTCCCGATCTGAGTCAAAATCAGGTACATCAAAATGGGTATGCGTATCAAACAGCGCAATGCTCATATTAAGATTTCGCTTTGGTTGTGTTTACTGCACTGGCTTCGGCAGATTTTGCGGTTGCTTCAGAGGCTGCTTCTGTTACAGGCAAATACGCAGCTTTTAAAATCCCCTGCAGTTCTGCATACGGAATGGTTAAACGCGGTAAACCAACGACATAAGGGCCTATTTCATATTCTGCGTATTGCAGAATTAAACCCTGTTGACCTAAATAGTAATTTTCCGACAGCTTAAATTTCCACGCTTGTTCATATTCTTGCACATTGGTGGAAAGTTCAGATGCGATGACCCATTGTTTAAACGCTTCGTAGGCTTTGCGCTCCAATTGTGGACGCTGCTTCTCTAACAGAATGTCATTTAACAATACTAATTTTTTCTGTTCTAAATCAAAATTATAGTATTGCTGTGCCGATGCACCATGCGCTCCTCCCAAATAACTACTGCTATTCAGTACCACGGTTGCCAAAGGCTGATCTGCATTCAAAATTTTAGGCTTAATCATCAAACTGATTTTATGATTTGAGCTTAAAGCTTTCAGTTCCTGATCAAGTACCAAAAAGCTTTGCACATAAGGCACAGTTTGTTTTTCTAATTTTTGCGCCAAAGTTTCCACTTGTGCAATGGCTGCTGCAGTGGGGTTGCTGGCAGGTGCATCTGCAGCACTGGCTGCTGTATTTTCACTGGCTGCATTCTCAACTGCTATAGCCTCAGAAGCCGCCTGCTGTGGTGCAATTTCTAAAATTTGTGCCAATTCTTGAATAATTTTCTGATCAATAAAATGGTCGATAAAGGCCTGATTACTATTCAAACGCTCAATTGAAATTTCAGGGCAGTTATTCCCTTCACATTTAGGCAACGACAAATTCAGTTTTTCAGTATCCCCGACCAGTTTTAAGCTTTGTTGTTCCGCCTGCGTCTGCTCTGGCTCGACTGTTTCTGGTTCGGTTTTCTTTGGCTGACATGCAGTAATCCCTAGCGTTGTAATTAAAATACTGATCGCCAAAATACTTTTATTTTTCAACATGGATCCAACCTTGATTTCATCTATTTTTGCTTGTCACCGTACTCACCTACTAAAACATAGATGGATAGATGTCTGCTTTTAAAACTTGTTGTGTTTGTGCTTTGCTTAGGTAAATATCTAACTGCGTGCCATCTTTGACAATTTCATGGGTGCGATAATGCAATCCTAAGCCCTGATCATCAAAAAACCAATCTGCCTGCCCCCAGTATAATTTGGCAGGTGCTGCTTTTTGCACGTCACTGCTTTGTGTTTTGAGCCAATCCTGATAGGCCTGCTGTACAAAAGTATTCATACGGGTTTGTTGTTTGGCATCAATCACATCTAAAACAGACAAGGCTTTTTGCTGCTTCCGATCTGCCACAAAGAAATAATAGCGTTCTTTGACCTGCGTGCCTTCCTGTTTGCTATCTACCCCGACTTGCAACAAAACATATTGATTGCGTTGATATGCCATACGGGTGTACATCGCCAATTCATAAGCTTTATTTTGATCTAATTGTGCCTGCCAAGCATCGGATTTTTTCACATAGGCATCTACGGCTTGCTGCAAACTCATGTTTTGTTTTAAGCCAATTTGATCTTGAATCACCATGGCCTGATTTTTTGCAATCCAACTGTTGAGCCATGTATCTTGGGTATTTAAAGTTTGTACCTCTAATTCAATGCAGTTTTTATTTTCACAAAATGGCAAGGCAATTTCTGCTGCCTGTTGCTTGATATTCAAATACGGTAAAACATCCGCTTGATCTTTCTGAAAAATAGACGTTTGCTCATCTGAGTTTTGATCTTGTTTAGATGAGTCACAGGCGCTAAGCAAAACCATCCCGCTCAAAATTGCACCCAGATAAACCGATTTTTGCTGCATGATTTCCCCAATTCACTTATCAAAAATAATCTTTAATCTTTTACCGCCCCCATAATAAAACAGCTTCCTAAAGAAGCTGTTTTAATTTTGAAACTTTTAGCCACGCTGAACATTCATCTACGCTACGCTGATCGCACCTGCCAGATCAAACATTAGCAACGGCTTAGTGCTCGCGCGTGTTTCTAAACTCAATGTCAGGGTAACGCTCTTGCATTAACTGTAAATTCACACGGCTTGGCGCGAGATAAGTTAAGTGACCACCACCATCGAGAGACAACTGATCGTGGGCTTTTTTCTTAAATTCGTTAAACTTTTTCTCATCGGCACAAGACACCCAGCGTACCGTGTTGATGCTGACAGGCTCGTAAATACAATCGACTTTGTATTCTTCTTTCAGGCGATAGGCGACGACTTCAAACTGTAGCACACCAACAGCACCTACGATTAAATCATTGCTGTTTTGTGGCATAAAGACTTGCGTTGCACCTTCTTCTGAAAGCTCTTTAAGGCCTTTTTGCAGCTGTTTGGACTTCAATGGGTCTTTCAAGCGTACACGACGGAACATTTCAGGTGCGAAGTGCGGAATCCCTGTAAATTGCAACTTTTCACCCGAAGTGAAGGTATCGCCAATTTGAATCGTCCCGTGGTTATGTAGACCAATAATGTCGCCCGGCCAAGCTTCTTCGAGGTGCTGACGGTCACCTGCCAAGAAGGTCAAGGCATCGCTGATACGTACATCTTTATCAATACGCACATGCTTCATTTTTAAGCCTTTTTCATACTTGCCTGAACAGATTCGCATGAAAGCAATACGGTCACGGTGCTTCGGATCCATATTGGCCTGAATTTTAAAAACAAAACCACTAAAGCCTTCTTCATTGGCTTCTACAATACGGTCTTGCGTTGGATGTGCTTTTGGCGGCGGCGCATATTCACTGAATGCATTCAATACATGATCTACACCGAAGTTACCCAAAGCCGTACCAAACAGCACTGGTGTTTGACGACCCGCTAAAAACTCTTCACGGTCTAAAGGCTCATTCGCCATTTGTACCAATTCAAGTGATTCTTCAAATGCCGCCCATGCCAATTCACCTACTTTTTCACGTAGGTCTGCATGGTTATAGCCATCACGTACTTCAATTTCAGGAATGGTTGAACCAAAACCTGATTTGTACACATAAAACTTTTCTTCGATGAGGTTAAACACCCCTGCGAAATCACGCCCTGTACCCATTGGCCAAGTGATTGGCACACACTTAATTTTGAGGACATTTTCAATTTCATCCAACAACTCTAATGGTTCACGAATTTCGCGGTCCATTTTGTTGACGAATGAAATGATGGGTGTGTCACGCATACGACACACATCCATTAATTTAATGGTACGGTCTTCGACACCTTTCGCACCATCAATCACCATCAGTGCAGAGTCCACCGCAGTTAGAGTGCGGTAAGTATCTTCAGAGAAATCTTCGTGCCCTGGGGTATCGAGCAGGTTAATCATTTTGTCTTTATACGGGAATTGCATCACCGAAGTTGTAATGGAAATACCACGTTCTTTTTCCATTTCCATCCAGTCAGATGTTGCGCCACGATCTGACTTACGGCTTTTTACCATCCCTGCAACTTGAATGGCTTGTCCCCATAACAGCAGTTTTTCTGTCATGGTGGTTTTACCAGCATCGGGGTGGGAAATAATCGCGAAAGTACGTCGCTGTGCGACCTGCGCCGCTAACTCATCTTTAAAACTCATGCAAGACACCTACTGCAGAACTGCAGTGTATAAGATCAAAATGATCAATATGAAAAATTGGCGTAATTGTAGCAGATTTGAATCAAATTTTATTGATTGTTGATATGTTCTAATTTATCCATAACTGAGAATATAGTTATTTTTTCAATCTATACTTTTGCTTTGGGCTTTTCGGTTTTTCTGGAATCGTACGCTCAATCAAAACTAATTCTATGGCAGGATTCACATCGTTCTTTTGGAATGTTGCGCTATGAGTTAAACCTAACAACTGCATCAACTCAGCCAAACTATATTCATCTTGTTTCATCACTGAAATTAAACGCTGGACTTGGTCGCTCACTTGTACGCTATCTTGAGCGGTAGCATGATCGCTAGCTTAAGCCGAATGTTTAAACAGCTCTTCTAAACGCTCAACATCCATTGGTAAGCCTAATAAGTAGCCCTGTAATTGCTGACAGCCTAAACGGGTTAAAATTTCTGCTTGTAACGGCGTTTCCACCCCTTCAGCGGTCACAGTTAAACCCAGTTTAATCGCCAACTGAATAATACTTTCTAAAATTAATTCTTCTTTGCTGTCCAAACACAAATCTAAAATAAAAGCACGATCAATTTTCAACTCATCGACTGGCAATTTTTTCAAATATAAGAAGCTCGAATGTCCTGTGCCAAAATCATCAATCGCCAATTGAATCCCCATTTGACGCAAACGCTCAAAACTACGAATACTCGATTCAATATGATGCATTGCTGTACTTTCAGTCACTTCAATCATCAAGTGTTGGGGTTGAATCTCATAGCGTTTAAACAAGTTTTCTAAAGTCGAAAATAAGTGTTTATGTTCAAACTGCACTGCCGATAAATTCACAGCCACAGGAAATAACGGTGCACCCGATCTTTCCCAAATTTGAATTTGTTTAAAGGCTTCTTCTAGCGTCCAATAGCCAATTTGAATAATCAACCCCGTCTTTTCAGCTCCTTTAATAAACATATTTGGGGTAAGTAAACCATGTACGGGGTGATACCAACGAATTAAAGCTTCTACGCCACAAATTTTATGGTCAGCGGCTTTAAACTTTGGCTGATAGAACAACGCAAATTGTTGTTGTTCAACTGCTTTATATAAATCATTAATCAACTTACTTTGGCTTTTAGCCTCAAGTAACTCCAGATCATAATTAAATATTGAACTGGTGTTACGCCCCTGATATTTAGAGGTCAGCATCGCCGCATCAGCATTCATTAAAATATCTTGCAAATTGGTGCCATGCTCTGGATACATCGCAATGCCAATACTGCCTGAAATATTAATGACCTTGCCTGCAATTAAGAAACTTTGCTGAATCAGTTCTAATATTTTTTCAGAAATGAGCGTGGCTTCTGCAATGTCGGTATGTTCAATCACCAAAAGAAATTCATCGCCACCAATTCTTAATAACTGGGTATTTTCGCCCAAGTGGGATTGCACACGTTTAGACAACTGAATCAGCAATTGATCGCCAACATGATGCCCAAATACGTCATTCACCGCTTTAAAGCGGTCTAAGTCGATATACAAAAATGCAATTTTAGTGTTTTTTTGCCGATGCTCAGAAAAAAGCAATTGTGCATATTCAGCTAAATATAAACGGTTGGGCAATTTGGTCAGGTTATCTTTGACTGCCTGATTGGCCAATTCACGGTTGGCTAAAGACAATTGTCTGCTTTTTTCTTCTAAGCGCAGCTCCAGCAGAGATACGCCCACCGCAGCAGCAAAAATCAGACTGGTCACTAAAATAACCACCAACAGAGCTGGCCCTTGCCCGATCTGGAAGTGCCCTGATTGAGGCAAATCTGCTGTAGAGTAAAGATGCAGTGCTTCCATGCCTATATAGTGCATGGCAACAATGCTCAGACTCATGAGCACCGCAATGAAAATTTTATATTGTGCCTGACGCCCCATTCTGCACTTGGAATGAAACATAAACCAAAAGGTAAGTATTGCACCGCCAATGGCCACTAATACAGACAGCAAAACAATGGTAGGATCATAATAACTACGGTAGCCTTCTACCTGAATTCCCATCATGCCCGTATAGTGCATGCCTGAAATACCCAACCCCATTAAAATGCCGCTCAGGATCAAACGCGCCACAGGCAGGGTCGATTGCGTGGTCAGCCAAACCGCAAACGTAGAAGCGATAAATGCAATAACAAAAGATAGGGTCGTAAAGCTAAGATCAAATTGATACGGTGCAGGTAACTGGCATGCCAACATGCCCACAAAATGCATACTCCACACTGCCGCACCCAGCAGTAAACCACTCATGATTAATGCAATTTTTTTTAGTTGTTGTTGTACATTTTGAAAAAGCATTTGCTCAACAGACACTGCAAAATAGCAGGCCAATACTGAGATTGCTACCGAGCCAATTACCAAGCTCAGATCATAATGTACATGCATCATTAGATGTATCCATCTCTGTCATATTTTATTGTTTTTCGGCTACTCAATCTCACACTCTCTTATAAATAATAACTAAAAAGCAACCTGAACGACGGATTGATCTAGCAAAGACTGCATTGACTTAAGAGTCTAATACTATTCCGCTTTGGTCAATAGTCAAATATATAATATGTCATCATGAAATAATGGCAATTCAAAACTGCTAAAAATAGCTGTCTGACTCAAAGCTATATGCATCTTGTCACTTTACTTTTCGCTTTAGCCTGAAAAAACCAGCAACTTTTAGCTGCTGGTTCTATTTGATTAAGATTCTAACATTGTTTTAAGGTTGATTCGGCTCAGAAACACCTTTTTGCAACATGGCATAGTCTTGTAAAACCTGTGCTGCTTCAATCACAAAAGCTTCTTCCTCAGGCAAGGCAGGACGTTGTGCCGCCTTCATTTTGGCACGCGCTTCTGCCAAAGCATCAATAGATGCCTGATAGCTTTCCCAATTGGCAAATGGTTTCAAACCTGTTTCCTGACGGCGTTTGTTTTCCGCAGTCAGCGTTTGTTGCTCCAAAGCCAACAACTCAGCTCTGCGTTGTTCAATATCTAACACAATGCTTTTGCGATCTTCAGTTTGTTTGGCAATTTGCTTACGTTGTTCCAAATATTGAAATTGCGGATCAAGCGTGACACGTTGCTGTGACAATTGCCCTAGCTTGGTGATGTACGGCTGTACTGAACCTTCACGCTTAAATGGTGCAGTTGGAATAGTATCCCACTTCAAAGCATTTTTCGCTTTGCGTTCACCAAACTCCTCATTGTAAATATCTACCAGTTTAATGTCTGGAATCACACCCTTGTTTTGGGTACTTCCGCCTGTAATACGGTAGAACTTACGTTGGGTTAAGGTCGCCTGACCATAGGCCAAGGTGTCGAGTTGTACCTGCGCTGTACCTTTACCAGTGGTGGTGCTACCAATCACAATCCCGCGCTGATAGTCCTGAATTGCAGCAGAGTAAATTTCACTGGCCGAAGCAGAAGCGAGGTTAATCATCACTGCCAATGGGCCTGCATAAGTCTGTGCACCGCCATCGTCATCTTCAAATACGCTCACGTTGCCATTGCCATCACGAATTTGCACCACAGGGCCTGATTTGATTACTTGCCCAAGCATACGTGCCACTTCTTCCAATGAGCCGCCAGGGTTGTTACGTAAATCGACAATAATCCCTGCGACATTTTTGGCCGCCAAACTTTTCAGGGCATTGTTGGTATCTTCCGACACTGAGCGATATTCATTACCTGCGCGACGCGCACGGTAATTCAAATAAAAGGATGGAATTTCAATCACACCGTAGGTATAAGTTTGACCATCACGTTTGATGTCAATCGTTCGTGAACGAACTCCCGCATCTTCTTCCTGAATCACATCACGCACAATGGTCACATTACGCGCCTGATTCATCGCCGCACCCGCACCCAACAAACGCACAGTGACTTTGGTGCCACGTTTACCGCGAATCAGCCCCACAATTTCATTGCTCGGCCAACCCACAACATCCACCATTTTTTCGCCATCTTGCGCTACACCAATAATGCGGTCACCCGATTTCACCTGCCCAGTTTTACTGGCAGGACCACCTTCAACAATGGTTTCAATTTTGGTGTAGTCTTCATTGCCCCGTTCAGGACGAATCGACACCCCAATCCCTTCAAGCTGCAAAGTCGTTTGACGATTCAGCTCCATCGCATCGACAGGTGGGAAATAATTGCTGTGCGGATCATAAGTCAGCATCATCGCATTCAAAGTTTTATCCAGCACGTCATCGCTCTTTAAACGATCCATTCGCTCTAACTGGCGGGTATAACGCTTGGTTAAAGTCTGAACTGGTGTCAAATCTTCTGGACTTGCCAAATCCTGCCCATTGGTCAATTCAGGGTTATCTTTAATGGCTTTTTGTTTTGCCAATTCTTCTTCTTTGCTAATGGTCAGGTTAATGAGCTGCGACACCAGCATTTTTTGCCAATGCTTACGCATTTCTGCTTCAGTATTAAAGAACGGTGCTTTTTCCCGATCTGTTTCAATCGTGATATTTGGCTGTTTTAAATTTTGTGGTTTTTTCAGCTCTGCCAACATGAAATGATAAAACTGTTTTAAGCGTTCACGATACTGTGCATGAATTTGATACGGTCCAGCCAAATTGCCTGCTTTTAATGAAGCGCCAAATGTTGCTGCATATTGTTTGCGGTATTGCTCAACTTCTTTAGCCAAAAACAAAGTGTGGTCAGGGTCTAAACTGTCGATATAAAAATCAAAAATGCGCTGCGACGTCGCAGCATCTAAACGCTGATTTAAATAATGCTGACGATCGACCAAGGTCGCCAATTGACGCGAAACCAAAGCTTGTTCCTGCGTCGGCACAATACTGTTAGCAACGACAGCGGTATTATTGGCTGCAATTGCCTCGTTAATGGCGTGAGAAAAGAAAAAACCGCCAGTTGCTATTGCAACCGCACAAGCGATGGTTTGAAGTTTCATAAAAATATTTACGTCCTTGGTTTTTGACCAATCTCTGCTTTTCACAATGAATTGAGCAGATTCAAAATCTTATACAACTTAATTTGGGTCTGTCGTGTAGTTTTATCATAATCTGTGCTGTCAAAATGTAGCAAATCATTGCAGAATTCAGGTATTGTTTTTTTATTGATAAAAATCGAATACGGACACCCAATATGATTGGCGCATTGATGCTCGACATCGCTGGCACAGAACTTACTCAAGAAGATATTGAACTATTAAGCGCTCCGCAAGTCGGTGGAGTCATTTTATTTGCCCGAAATATCCAATCTCCTGCGCAAGTACGCGCCTTGACCGACCACATGCGTCAGGTACGCCCTGATATTTTAATTGCAGTCGATCAGGAAGGCGGACGCGTACAACGCTTAAAACAAGGTTTTACCCTATTGCCTGCTATGGGTAGATTTGGCGAGTTATACCAAAACGAACCTGAACGTGCCTTAGATTTAGCCGAAGAATGTGGCTGGTTGATGGCCACCGAAGTATTAGCCGTAGGCATTGATTTTAGTTTTGCACCCGTTTTAGATTTAAATGACATCAGTGATGTCATTGGAGATCGTGCTTTTGCTGCGCGTCCTGTCGATATTATTGCTTTGGCAGATGCTTTTTTACGTGGAATGCATCGTGCAGGAATGGCAACCACAGGCAAGCATTTTCCTGGGCATGGATCGGTTAAAGCAGACTCTCACGTTGCTGCCGCGATAGATTCACGTTCTTTTGCCGAAATTCAGCAACAGGATATGCAAACCTTTATCCAACTGCAAAATCAACTGGATGCCCTCATGCCTGCACATGTTATTTATGATCAGGTCGATCCGAACCCTGCAGGTTTTTCTGAGTTTTGGTTACAGCAAGTGCTTCGCAAAGACTTGGGCTATGATGGTGTACTCTTTTCGGATGATTTAAGCATGCAGGCGGCTTGTGTAGCAGGCGATGCCGATGCACGTATTCATGCCGCTTTGCTTGCAGGCTGTGACATGGGATTGGTCTGCAACAACCGTGCTGCACAACGATTGGCTTTAAATGCGATTGCCGATTTACCCTTGCCGAATCAGGCACGTTTAGAACGCATGCGCGGTAAAATCCCTGAGCTTAGTGCAGAGTTTAGCATTGCTGAAGTTTTAGACTTGGGTGATGAATGGCGAAGCGTCCGTGATCGTATCTTGGTATTTAAAGAACAAAGTGCCGCGCTACTGGCAGCACAAACTAGTCACGACCCGACCAATTATTCAAGTACCACTAAAAACGCTGCGACTTGAGATCACCACAAACTAACTAGGGTCTGTTGACAATTCGTCTATGTTTGCGACGTGAGAGATATATCTCGCAAGATTTTTTAGCTGATATAAGGCATGGGACAGGAAATTTAGTCATTCTAAATGACTGGCACATAACGCAATAGCAGCAAAAAATATGCTCGCCCCCTTGCGCAGCAAACAAAGCAACGCTTTGTTCTTGCTCATGTGGCTAAAACTTTCTCAGATTGCGTTATGGAACTTGAAAATAGGTCCACTATTCCCTGCGTTTTATGCCTGATCTGCTCAGTTTTAGCCTACAGCGCAAGCCATTTATGAAATGTCAACAGACCCTATACGCCTTCACTTTTTCACAGCATTTATACGACAAAGGAACACGACAGCTTATTCCTTTTTGATTATGATAAACTTATTCTATTTTGAGTATATGCCTGACACCGCAGCTTGAGTGTCAAAGCATGCCTAAAAAGACAACGACCACCATACAAACAATTAAGGTCTATACGAAAATGACAAAAACATTGCTGAACAGCAAAATCACGACAGAAAAAAGGACTGAAATGCACAACTCGGATGCCAAGCCAACTCGCTCAGACACGACTGCATTGTCCAAACATCGGCATATTTCTTTTACCGCACATTATACGGGATATATCTGGTATCAAAGGGGGATTTCACATCCTGTATTTGCGACCCGAAAAGGCAAGTTTTTAGCCAAATTGGTACATCCTTTAGAAAACTGGGCAGAACGTCATGTGGGCGGCAGTATGCGCAGCACCCTCAAACAACGTCACCAAATGATTGATGCACACTTAACCGCACTGATTCAGCAACATCCGCAATTACAAGTGCTCGAAATTGCATCTGGGCTGTCACCACGCAGCTGGAACTTTCGACAAAAATATCCTGAACTGAATTACCGTGAACTGGATTTGCCTGATATGGCGCAAATTAAAACTCAAGCGTTACGACAAATTGACCACGACGCACCTGAAGTTCTCACCGCCGATATTTTTAGTGAATCCTTTCAACAGGCCTTTGAATATTTTGATCACTCGCAGCCCTTAGTAATTATTAGTGAAGGTTTAATTAACTACTTCAGCAAAGACATGCTACAACAGCTGTTAAATGGCATGTGTAACTACACCCAAGACTTTCCAGAACTGCATTATTTAACCGATATTTACCCTGAACCCGTCAAAAACAAGCTCGCCAATTTTATTTGGAACTGCAGCCGATTATTGAAATTTATGTCACGCAGTGCTTTCACCTTTCACTTTCAATCTCCGCAGGAATTAACTCAGTTTTTTCAAAATGCAGGTTTTGAGCAAGTGCAGCTACAACAACCACAACTGTATTTTTCCAACAGCTCTTTAGAAAAAACAACCGCAGAACATTTAGGCGATTTAGTCTGGATGGTTCATGCCTACAAAAAAAATAGCGTGGTTTAACACGCTATTTTGATTCTATTTTCTTTGGATAATTTTAAACCAAGCACTGATTTTATCTACTAACGGGCATATTCCAAATTTTGTGCAGCCGCTTTTTGACGTTCCACATAACGCAACAAACGTTCTGCCACCTCAAAACTACCATGCTTAAATAATGCGCGTAGTTGCTGCCCTTGGCTTTCAAAAATTAAACATTCAATGCTAAAACTGCCTTCCTCATCCTGTAATTCTAAGGCCATATCTCGTTCAAACTGTGCTGCTTGTGCCGCCAACGCAGCATTTTCAAAATCAAGCAATACACCAAAGAAGTTTAAATCGACAATGTGCGTAGCAATTTTCAAATCAGAATGACGATACTGCAAATGACTTTGCGGATTTTGCACCCGAATACGCGCTTCTCCACGGCGTTCCATCGTCAATAGTTGCGCACGTGTCATTGGAATAATGCCATCTAAGTCCTGAATAGATTCATCGCTTAAAAAGGTCGCAAATAAATTCATGGTTTCTTTACGGCGCTGTAATTGCGGCACATGATCTGCATTGGCAATCATGGCAAATTCCATGTTCGGGCACTGTAAGGCAAAATTGGCATTTTCATGCGGCAAGGTAAAACTGTCATATTGCCCACACGCCACCAAAACCTTACATTGCGGAATAGGCACATTGGTTAACCGCAATAAACGGTTGCAGTTCACATCGTAGCGATCTTGCTCTGTAGCGGTAAAGTCGGCCATTTGTCGGTAAAACAAACGCTTTGCAGTCGGTGACATGCGAGTTTGTTCCATTTTGGCATGATTGACCAAGTATAAAATCACCGCCTGACCAAATTCATCCATGCGCTGCTCTTTCATTAAATGCAGTGATTCTTCAAGCAACATGCGCCAACTTTTACGGGTCTTTTGCATAACCCCCATTAAAATCATGCGATCAATCAATTCAGGACGCTGATCTGCTAGACACGATGCCACCACCGAACCCAATGACATGCCCATGACGGATACTTTATCTAAGCCGACAATATCCAGCCAATCACCCAACATCTGACCTAAATCATGCAGTTCTAGCGTTCCTGCCGACTCACCTGTTTCCACATTGGTCATTTGCTGATTGGCGCCCATAGATGGCATATCAATTAAAATGATTGGCCCTGCACGAAAAAGCTGCTCGACACAATATTTATATGAATTAAAGTTTTGGAATGCACCACCAATAATCACAATTGGAGTTAAATGTGCGGTTTCTGGCTGAGCAATTGCCATGTATTCCACTTTCCAGCCGTTGATCCAAGTGGTACGAGCGGGTTGTTTAAAGCTGTGTTTATCGTAAATATCAAAAAAACAGACATGCGAACTTGCGTCCTGTACATCCGTGTCCATCTGGATCATGGAATTCATATTCCTTACCTCCATGCGCATTTTATTTTTATTGTGCAAGTGTTCGTCATTGAACGATTACCCACTTATCTGAATTAAAGTGGCATCCTGCTTATTGTTGTGAATGACATCAATGTCGTTATCGCATCATTCTATACAGGTGCTGATTTTATACGCAACATTTTCTATGACCGCTCATCTACTTTTAAATCATAAAGCATTTCAAAATATTAATTTTTGTGATGAAAGCATTGAAAAATATGAAAAGATTGAACAATTTAGTCGATTTTCCGCTGAGACGCTTCATTGTGCAGGCACAGACTGTTAATATCGAGTTGAAATTTCTAAGTGATCAAACCGCTATGCAAGAGTCTATTGAACAATATATGCAAACGGTAGGACAACAAGCACGCCAAGCCTCTCGTGTCTTAGCAAGCGCTTCTACCCAATCTAAAAACAATGCGTTATCGGCTATTTATACGGCATTGGAAAATAGCGAGTCCGCTATTTTAGCTGCCAACCAAATTGATATGACCAAAGGTCGTAACAACAACTTGGATAGCGCACTGCTTGATCGCTTAGAACTTAACCCCGCACGCTTTAAAGGCATGTTACAAGGTCTGAAAGATGTGATTGGTCTCATGGATCCAATTGGTGAAATTACCGATATGGCTTACCGTCCATCTGGTATTCAATTGGGCAAAATGCGTGTACCGCTAGGTGTGGTGGGCATGATTTACGAATCACGTCCAAACGTAACCCTTGAAGCTGCGTCTTTGGCATTAAAATCAGGCAATGCGATTATTTTACGTGGTGGTTCTGAAGCACTGGAATCTAACCAAGCGATTGCTGCCGCGATTCAACACGGCTTAAAAGCATCAGGCTTGCCAGAAACATCGGTGCAAGTGATTAACACCTCAGACCGTGCTGCCGTTGGGCAATTAATTACCATGTCTGAATATGTAGATGTAATTGTGCCACGTGGCGGTAAAAGTCTGATTGAACGCATCAGCAATGAAGCGCGTATTCCAGTGATTAAACATTTGGATGGTAACTGTCACGTATTTGTAGAAGCACAGGCCGATTTACAAAAAGCCCTGCCTATTGCCCTGAATGCAAAAACTCACCGTTATGGCGTCTGTAATGCCATGGAAACATTGTTGGTCGATGAGGCTGTTGCCGCACAATTCTTGCCACGTATTGCCGAACTATATGCAGAAAAACAAATCGAATTACGCGGCTGTCCTGCAACCCAAAAGATTTTGGGTACAAGTGTTAAAACAGCAACCGAAGAAGATTGGTACACCGAATATTTAGGCCCAATTTTGGCAGTTAAAGTGGTTTCAGGAATTGATGAGGCAATTGAACATATCAATAAATATGGTTCACATCATACTGATGCCATTATTACTGAAAACTTTAGTTTGGCGCGTCAATTCTTGGCTGCGGTAGATTCTAGTTCAGTCATGATTAACGCTTCTACACGCTTTGCTGATGGTTTTGAATATGGTTTAGGTGCTGAAATTGGAATCTCTACCGATAAAATTCATACCCGTGGCCCTGTCGGTTTGGAAGGTTTAACCTCACAAAAATGGATCGTGTTTGGCGATGGTCAAATCCGCCAATAAAATCCATCTGTAATTTTGCAATATCCAAATATAATGTTCAGTTTCACAGGAAGCTGAACATTATTCCCTTCTATTTTTTAGACATTGTTTTAAGACACAGTTCCACTACACATTTCTGCCTAACGCTCACTTAAAATAAAAACACCATCAAGATTAGAAAAATCATCAAAAAGAGTGGCGATGCTTATGTTTTATTATTTGATTATTAGTACCTTTGCTTTAGCACTGTTGGTGTCGTTCATTGTCATGCGTCTGTTTTCCAGCTCCATCAATGCAATTTTGGCGCGTATCATCCACGACCCAATTCATGAAGCATGGGCAAAGTACACCAAATTTGCAGGCATGGTGGTCGGCACATCTTCAGGCATTCGTATTTACGATATGGAAAAATACATTACCCCACTCACCTATGCCGAAAATGACAAAAGAATTGTGATTGAACTGACGCAAGAACGCTGGGTATTGGAAATTTACCGCACCATTATTGAAACCTTACAAGGCTTGGCGTGGATGATGTTGGTGTTTTTTATGGTGGCACTGATTGCTTATGTGATTGTCCGTTGGTCGGAAATTAAATACGCTGCCAAATCAAAATAAACCGACAAAGATTGAGGAAATAATTTAAAACAGTTTGCCACTCGCCTGCAGAATGAAGTGTGCTATGTTAAGAGAATACAACAGGAATTAAGCAGAAATTTTAGACCATCATTTCATGAAAAAATGAAAGTTTCGGGCTGATAAATTTTAATTATTTCTGATTTCATGGTCGATAATGCTTAAGTCTAATCTCCTAAAGTCTATCTAGGAGCAATAAAAAACCCATGATAAAACATACGTAATGATCAAGATTGCAACACAATAGATTGCCGTTTGCCATATCTTGCAATGCAGCTTGATTGACTAGGGATAACTTCAATTAGAATTCGGGTACATAAAAGTGACTACATCAGTATTAGTGATTAACTGCGGATCTTCTTCTATCAAATATGCGCTTGTATCTGAAAGCGTTGGAGATCGTATCTTTGGTTTGGCAGAAAATCTAGGTTCTGCTGATGCGCGCATTAAAGGCATTACCGCAGGTGGTGAGCCGCTCGAACTTTCTATTCCACATGCTGACCATGAAAAAGCATTGGAAACTATTCTTGGTCGCTTATCTCAATATAAGCCACAAGCCATTGGTCACCGCGTTGTACACGGCGGTACTTTAACCAAAGCAGAATTATTAACTGAAGAAATCGTGCAACGTATTCGTGAAGCAACTCCGCTTGCACCTTTACACAACCCTGCACACTTGGTGGGTATTGAAGCAACAATGCGTTTGTTCCCAGAACTTCCGCAAGTGGCTGTATTTGATACTGCATTCCACCAAACGATGCCTGCTCACGCTTACCGTTATGCAGTGCCTAAATTCTTATATACCGACCACAACGTACGTCGTTATGGCTTCCACGGTACAAGTCACGCATACGTTTCAGAGCGCGGTTCAGAGTTGGCTGGCAGCTTCAAACAAGGTGGCTGGTTAACTGCTCACTTGGGTAACGGTAGCTCGACTTGTGCAATCTGGAATGGTCAAAGTGTAGACACATCGATGGGCCTAACCCCACTTGAAGGTTTGGTGATGGGTACTCGTAGTGGTGATGTAGACCCAAGCTTACACAGCTTCCTTGCAAGCAACTTAGGTTGGGATATCTACAAAATTGACAAAATGCTAAACAGCCAAAGTGGTTTACTTGGTTTGTCAGGCTTATCGAACGACATGCGTACCCTGATTGAAGCATCTGAACAAGGCAACGAAGATGCAACGCTTGCAATTGAAGTATTCTGCTACCGTTTAGCTAAATCTTTAGCTGCACTTAGCTGTGGTTTACCACGCTTAGATGGCTTATTCTTCACAGGTGGTATTGGCGAAAACTCTGCGTACATCCGTGAAAAAACTGTATCTTACTTGCCACACTTTGGCTTTAACTTCAGCAAAGAACGCAATGACAGCTTAAAACGCGGTACTGAAGGTCGTATTGATGCAGGTACAGGCGGTCCACAAATTTGGGTTGTACCAACTGACGAAGAAGGCCGTATTGCGAAAGAAACTGCGCAAGTTGCAGAGGAGCTAAAGTCAGCTGCAAAAAAGTCTGAATGTGACGCTGCGATTGCTTAAGCAATCGTAGTGCTCAGCCACTTTCAATCAGTCCCTTTACGATTTAGAAAAAATTATGAAAACAATACTTTTGGTTCCTACAGAAATTGGTGTTGGTTTAACATCAGCATGTTTAGGTTTAATTTACGCTTTGGAATGCCAAGGCGTAAAAGCAGGTTTCTTAAAGCCTTTTTCACAAGAATTACAACCTGAAGCAGACCGCACAACTGCGTTGTATCGTCACCTGTTCAAGCATGAAACAGTTGAGCCGATTTCTTATACTGCGCTGACTGAGCGTTTAAAAAATGATGAAAATGACGAATTGCTTGAAGATGCAGTTCGTTTACATCGTGAAATTTCTAAACATCACGATATCATTATTGTAGAAGGCGTGTTGCCAAACGGACGTGATCCATTTGCAACTGAATTGAATGCAAATTTGGCTAAAGCACTTGATGCAAAAGTCATTATTGTCAGCAATGCCGACATCAACAATGCTGTTAAAACAGCGTCAAAAGTAGACAATCAATTACGTTTCTTTGGTGGTGCAACTTGTGAGCGTACTGCGGGCGTATTGTTTATGCGTACCAAAGGTTTACCAGAAGATTCTGCACAAATTCCTGTTACGCTTGATCCAAACTTACGTTTAATTAGCGACACCAACCAGTTTGTCAGCAAAATTCAAACTACACATCCAATGATTGGTAAAGATTGCATGCCAGTGATTGGCTTGGTGCCATTCAGCAATACTTTAAGTGTGCCACGCATGTCGGACTTGGCTGCACACATTTCTGCAGAATGGATTAACCAAGGTGAAGCAGCGCAGCGCCGTGTATTACACAGCAGCTTAATTGCATCGAATATTGAACACGAAATGCATAAATTCGTTGCAGGCGAGCTGATTATCAGTGGTTCTGACCGTGTCGATGTATTGCTTGCCAGTAGCTTAGCCAGCAGCAATGGTATTCCACTTGCAGGTTTGGTGTTAACTGAACATCAAGCACCAAGCGCACAAGCTTTAGAGTTCTGCCAAGCAGCAATGAAAAATGGCTTGCCAATTTTACATACTAAATTGAGCACCTTTGAAACTGCACATCAGTTATTAAACCTGAGCAACGAAATTCCTGTAGATGATACTGAGCGTGCAGAACAAGTTACCCGCTTTGTGGCCAGTCACATCAATGCAGAATGGTTAACCCAATTAATCAGCGATACGCATAAACCACGTTTATCGCCTTCTGCGTTCCGCCATGAATTGGTGCAAAAATCTATTGCAGCGAAAAAACGTATCGTGCTTCCAGAGGGTGATGAGCCACGTACCGTTCAAGCTGCAGCGATTTGTCAATCACGTGGTATTGCCCACTGCGTATTATTGGCAAAACCAGAAGCGGTAGTCGATGTTGCCAAAGCACGCGGTATTGAGCTTCCACACGACTTAGAAATCATTGATCCTGACTTGATTCGTGAAAACTATGTCGAAAAAATGGTTGCGATGCGTAAAGGCAAACTTACTGACGATCAAGCACGTGAACAGCTGCAAGACACTGTCGTATTAGGTACGATGATGTTAGCACTTGATCAGGTTGATGGCTTGGTGTCTGGTGCGGTGCATACTACAGCCAATACAGTTCGTCCCGCATTCCAGCTCATTAAAACTGCACCTGATTATTCATTGGTATCTTCAGTATTCTTTATGCTGTTACCAGATGAAGTATATGTGTACGGTGACTGTGCGATTAACCCAGACCCAGATGCTGAACAATTGGCTGAAATTGCGATTCAATCTGCTGACTCTGCAAAAGCGTTTGGTATTGACCCACGTATTGCCATGATTTCTTACTCAACTGGTACTTCGGGTGCAGGTGCTGACGTAGAAAAAGTAGCGAAAGCGACTGAAATTGCGAAACAACGTCGTCCTGACTTACTGATTGATGGCCCATTACAGTACGATGCAGCATCGGTTGAAAGTGTTGGTCGCTCTAAAGCACCAAACTCTCAAGTTGCAGGTCGCGCCAATGTGTTCATTTTCCCTGACTTGAACACAGGTAACACGACGTATAAAGCAGTACAGCGTTCTGCTAACGTGGTGAGTGTTGGCCCAATGCTACAAGGCTTGAACAAGCCAGTGAATGACTTGTCACGTGGTGCATTGGTAGATGACATTGTGTTCACGATTGCATTGACTGCGATTCAGGCAGAGCAACAAGCAGCTCAATAATTCGTAAAGTTAAGTTTTACAAACCACCTGATTGAAAAATTGGGTGGTTTTTTTATTCCACACTGTAGATTCATAGATCACTACAAAAATTGATTAGCTCCATCCAATCTATTTTTAAAACCTCTGCGCCAACCACACCGTATGCCCTGCACAGTCCTGATCTTCCGCGAGCATTTTCACAACTTTAAAGCCATAATCTTTTAACAATTGCCGATATTCATCCTGCGACAAACTGGCGTGATAAAGTGCTTCACCAAACATTTCCCCAATCGCCTCACCCGCAGCAGGTCCACTGCTAAACATTAAAACTGTATTGGCGGTAGACCATTGCGCAAATTTCTCGAACATGCAGCGCTGATCGTTTGGCGTTAAATGAAAAAAGCTATCCCACGCCAAAATACCATCAAAGCACCGATTCAAGTTCACTGAGCGCATATCGGCTTCAATCCAGCACTGTTCAGGAAAATGTTCACGTGCCATCTCCAGCATGCTGTCTGCGCTATCTACTCCTGTAAGTTGATGCCCATGCTGTAATAGATATGCAGCAATAGGACGCCCCGAACCACAGCCCAAATCTAATATTTTGGCCTGCGCAGGCAAATAAGCAAGAAAACGATCCAGCCAAGTTTTTTCATATAACAACTGACCGCGCAAGTCTGTCCACGCTTTTGCATGCCGTTGATAAATGGGGATAATCTGAGCAGCTAAATGCGTGTGATCATTCATATTTACCCCAAACATCATTCCAAAGAAGTCTTTGAACATAGCTGAATTTGCACCAACAAAACAGCAAAATCATGGCCCGTTTTGACGACATAATTTTATGGATATTTCACAAATTCTCTCAAGCTAACGACTGATATTAAACTTTCGCCCAAAGCTTGATCAAAGTGCCCACAATCGCTGCATTTTATCTTATAATTTAGCCCGCTAGCTATCCGCCCGCTCAAGAGATTTTTGATATGACAACTATTATCAAGCAAGATGACTTGATCACTTCGATCAAAGACGCGCTTCAGTTCATTTCCTACTATCATCCACAAGACTTCATCCAAGCGATGAGCCGTGCTTATGATCGTGAAGAAAACAAAGCTGCGAAAGATGCGATTGCACAGATCTTAATTAACTCACGTATGTGTGCAGAAGGTCATCGTCCAATCTGTCAAGATACTGGTATCGTAAACGTATTCCTTGAAGTGGGTTTAGACGTTAAATTTGATTTAACCATGAGCTTGGACGATGCGATTAACGAAGGTGTACGTCAAGGTTACCTAGAAAACTCAAACGTACTTCGTGCATCGGTATTGGCTGATCCTGCATTTGGTCGTAAAAATACCAAAGACAACACCCCAGCAGTGATTCACTACAAACTCGTTCCGGGTAACAAAGTTGATATTACGGTTGCTGCTAAAGGTGGTGGTTCAGAAAACAAATCTAAATTGGCCATGCTGAACCCATCTGACTCAATTGTAGACTGGGTACTTAAAACTGTTCCAACTATGGGTGCAGGCTGGTGTCCACCGGGTATGCTCGGTATTGGTATTGGTGGTACTGCTGAAAAAGCCATGATGCTTGCAAAAGAAGCACTTATGGAAGAAATCAACATGGACGAATTATTACGTCGCGGTCCACAAAACAAAATGGAAGAACTCCGTATCGAGATCTTCGAGAAAGTGAATGCTCTTGGTATTGGCGCACAAGGTTTGGGCGGCTTAACGACGGTTCTTGATATTAAAATTAAAGACTACCCTTGCCACGCTGCAGGCAAACCAGTGGGTATGATTCCAAACTGTGCTGCAACTCGTCACGCACACTTCCAGTTAGATGGTTCAGGTGTAGCCCATATTCAAGCACCTAAACTTGAAGACTACCCAGAAGTAACTTGGGATTCTTCTAAATCTAAACGTGTAGATTTAGACAACATTACTCAAGAAGAAATGAACTCTTGGCAGCCGGGCGATACGTTGTTATTAAACGGTACGATTTACACAGGTCGTGATGCTGCACATAAGCGCATGGTCGACATGATCAACAATGGTGAAGAATTACCAGTCGACTTAAAAGGCAAATTCATTTACTACGTTGGCCCTGTCGATCCTGTTGGTGATGAGGTCGTTGGCCCTGCAGGTCCAACAACGGCAACCCGTATGGACAAATTCACCCGCCAAGTCTTAGAACACACTGGTTTGTTCGGTATGATTGGTAAGGCAGATCGTGGTCCTGCAGCCATTGAAGCGATCAAAGACCACAAAGCGACTTACCTCATGGCAGTAGGTGGTGCAGCTTACCTCGTATCTAAAGCAGTACGTGAAGCAGAAGTGGTTGCTTTTGAAGACTTAGGTATGGAAGCAATCTACAAATTCAAAGTTGAAGATATGCCTGTATCTGTTGCGGTAGATGTCAATGGTACATCTATCCACGCGATTGCACCAAAAATCTGGCAAGCTAAAATTGGCAAGATTCCCATTGTAGATGCTGCAGCAGAATAATATTCCAATTTAGTAATAAGCGAAAAAGCACCCAACATTGGGTGCTTTTTTATGCTTACTGGAAATAAATAAAAGCAATGCATGAGATAAAGATGCAAAACCTTACCACGTTCTCGGATCCCACAATTTAAAGGGTTGGGTTAAGTGCACATCTTCCGCAGGGTCATATTTCTCATGCTTGATTTTTTGTGGCTTTTTACGCAACTTACCTGTGGTTTGATCTTCCGCGACAAAGTTATAGCTTTCGGTTTTCAATTGAGTAAACGCTATTTCCTGTTGTGCCGTACTTGAAGGCATAAGAATTAAAGGCCCTGAAACCTCTTTGCGGGTACTCAAGTTTTCTTCATCATATTTAATAAAATACGACTGCCCTGCCTGTACCTGAAAATCCAAATACTTTGGTTTTTGGAAATGTAATGCACCCAAAGGACGACTCACACTCAGACGATACGCGCCCGGTGCCAGTTCAACCCAGTAATAATGATTGTGCAATAAACTTGGAATCCGATGTTTGTTGATAAACATACTAGCCGCGACAATTTCCTGTCTATTCCATTTAGAATCTGGACGATATAAATACACGATGGCAGCATCGGCATGTTGTGCCTGAACAGGTTTAAAATTTTGCCCTAGTTTTTGATTGACCCAACCACCAATGGTCATCATGCCCAAACGGTGTTGTTCTACAAAACCAGGTTTTTGTTCTAAATCTAAAACTTTTAAGGTACTAGGTGGTTGCGTTTGTTGCACCACGTTTTTTTTGCCATGACATCCCAGCAACATTAAACTGGTCACGACCAAGATTGCGACACCACGCATGTCTATCCCTCACTGCGTTTCTTATTTTTGTAAATCACGTTTTTGAAATCACGCTGCAAATTCATTTTGCAATTGTTGTTTTGAATAATGGGCATCCACGCCTAGGTCTAAGATTAACACTGCCTTGATTTTTTTGACAATAAAAAACGTGCCGAAACCTAGCGTTTCGGCACGTTTCAGACGAATAGCGTATTAAGCAGTTTTGCTGTCTAATACTTTTAAGTCAATTTTTTCTGCTGCAGGTTCTTCTGTTTGAGGCTGACGTTCGGTCTGAAATTCAGGTTTAGCACCTTCTTCAATCACCGCTTCAGTCACTACCACTGTGCCAACATCGGTACGGCTTGGCAAGTCGTACATGGTTTCGAGCAAGGCATTTTCCAGAATTGAACGCAAACCACGCGCACCTGTATTACGTTCAAGGGCTTTTTTCGCCACTGCACGTAATGCTGCATCTTCAAAGACTAAATCGACATTTTCCATCTCGAATAAGTATTGATATTGACGGGTTAAGGCATTTTTCGGCTCGGTCAGAATTTGCATCAATGCATCTTCATCTAGCTCGTCTAGCGTTGCAATTACAGGCAAACGACCAATGAACTCTGGAATTAAGCCAAATTTCACCAAATCGGTTGCTTCTACCTGACGAAATAAATCAGACAATTTCTTGCCTTCATCTTTTTTCTTCACGTCTGCCGTAAAACCAATGCCGCCTTTTTCTTGGCGTTGCTGCACAATTTTCTCTAAACCAGAGAATGCGCCACCGCAAATAAACAAGATATTTGAAGTATCAATTTGAATGAATTCTTGCTGCGGATGCTTACGTCCACCTTGAGGCGGAATAGAAGCCACCGTGCCTTCAATCATTTTGAGCAAGGCTTGCTGAACACCTTCACCAGACACATCACGAGTAATTGATGGGTTTTCAGACTTACGCGTGATCTTGTCAATTTCATCAATGTAGATAATGCCTTTTTGTGCTTTTTCTACATCGTAATCGGCTTTTTGCAACAGCTTTTGCACGATGTTTTCGACATCTTCACCCACATAACCCGCTTCGGTTAAAGTCGTGGCATCTGCCATTGCAAAAGGCACATCTAATAGACGTGCTAAGGTCTGTGCAAGTAAGGTTTTACCCGAACCCGTTGGACCTACCAACATGATGTTACTTTTTGAGATTTCGACAGCATCGCCTGCTTTATGCGCCTGATTGCTCACTTTTAGGCGTTTGTAATGGTTATATACTGCAACCGATAAGGTTTTTTTCGCAGTATCTTGACCAATTACATACTGATCAAGCGCAGCACGAATTTCATGTGGTTTTGGCAATGGACGTGTTGCCCAATCACCCGACTCAACTTGTTGACTGGTCTGAACCAAGTCTAAGCATACGTCCACACATTCATTACAGATGTATGCGTCCTCGCCTGCAATCAGCTTCCCGACTTCAGACTGCGTTTTACCGCAAAATGAACAATGTTTTTGTCCCTGAGGATGTTCGGACATAGTCACTCCAATATCTCAATCTTTAAAACTTATGGACGTTTTGTTAAAACTTCATCCACAAGACCGTATTCCTTCGCTGCCTGCGCAGTCATGAAGTTGTCACGGTCGGTATCTCTTGCGACAGTTTCATAGTCCTGACCACTATGTTCTGCCATTAAACGGTTCAAACGCTCTTTAATGAATAGAATTTCACGCGCATGAATTTCAATATCTGATGCCTGACCACGGAAACCACCCAATGGTTGGTGAATCATAACGCGGGCATTCTCAAGACAGTAACGCTTACCTTTTGCGCCTGCATTTAACAGGAATGCACCCATAGATGCTGCTTGTCCCATACAGTAAGTCACGACGTCTGGTTTAATAAATTGCATGGTATCGTAAATTGCCATACCTGCAGTCACTGAACCACCTGGTGAGTTAATGTAAAGGTGAATATCTTTATCTGGGTTCTCAGCTTCTAAAAACAACATCTGCGCCACAATTAAGTTGGCCATATTATCTTCGACTTCACCCGTTAAGAAAATGACACGTTCACGTAAAAGACGTGAATAAATATCAAAAGAACGCTCACCACGAGATGATTGTTCGACCACCATGGGTACTAAAGCATTTTCAATTGTTGGAACATACATAATGGTTATTTATTCCTAAATTCTTGTGACACGACTCATGTTCACAATATGAGGGATAATTGTCTAAATTGCAAAATATTCACGGCTTAAATCGTAGATATTTTGAGTTAAATGCGATCAATCTCTGAAAAACTGAAAACCGCGATGCAATAAAAAAGGCGCACGAAGCGCCTTTTTGTATCAAAGCAAATTAGCCTTGTTGACGAGCTTGCTGCTCTTTCAATAAGTCTTCATAGCTTACAGTTGTATCTGTAACTTTTGCAGAAGCTAAGATGTGATCTACAACCTGGTCTTCTAAAACAACAGCTTCAATTTGTGAACGTTGTTGTTTGTCGTTTTTGAAGTATTCAATCACTTCGCTTGGATCTTCATAAGAAGAAGCCATGTCTTCGATGTAAGCATCTACACGCGCTTGATCTACTTCAAGTTTAGCATTTTCTAATACTTTGCTAACCAATACGCCAAGTTTTACAGATTTTTCAGCTTGTTCTTTGAACAACTCATCTGGAAGCATGCTTGAGTCAAATGCTTTTGCACCTTGCGCACCAAACTGCTGTGTGAATTGCTGAATCATTTGTTGACGTTGACGGTCAATTTCTTGAGCAACCATTGCAGACGGAATTTCAACTTCGTTTGCCGCAACGAGTGCATCAAAAGTTGCACCTTTTACTTGGTTACGTAAACCGTTTTTCACTTCACGTTCCATGTTTTTACGAACGTCAGCTTTTAACTTTTCTACGCCTTCTTCTTCAGAAATACCGAAGATTTGTAGGAATTCAGCATCAATTTCTGGAAGTTTTTGCTTTTCAACCAGCTTCAATGTGATTTTGAATTGTGCTGCTTTACCTGCAAGGTTCGCTGCTTGGTAGTCTTCAGGGAAAGTTACATCAATCACTTTCTCTTCGCCTTTTTTCATGCCCACGATACCATCTTCAAAACCAGGAATCATGCGACCAGAACCAAGTACCAGTTTAAAGTCTTCAGCTTCACCGCCTTCAAACTTCTCGCCATCTACAGTACCTTCAAAGTCAAAAGTCACTTGCATGTCTTTTTTCGCCATGCCTTTGGTTTCAACCCAAGAAGCACGTTGTTTTTGAAGGTTTTCAAGCATTTGTTCAACATCGCTATCATTTACTTCAGAAGACTTGCGTTCAACTTCCAAACCGTCAAATTTCACTTCAACTTCTGGATAAACTTCAACAGTCGCTTCATATACTAAAGCGTCGTCTTTCATTTCAGTTTTTTCGATGTTTGGCATACCCACAGCATTGATTTTTTCTTGTTGGATTGCTTCAAACACGGTGTCACGAATAATGTCGTTGACCACTTCTTGATAAATACCCGCACCGTATTCACGACGAACAACGTTTAGAGGCACTTTACCTGGACGGAAGCCGTTGATCTTCACAGTTTTGGCAGTGCGTTTCAAGCGAGCTTCAAACTGCTCGTTAATACGGCTCGTCGGTACAGATACATTTAAACGACGGGCAACGCCCGAAACCGCTTCAGAAGTTACTTGCATGGCTTCCTCGATATAGTTAGTAATAACAGTTTATAAAAAAGTGCCACATTATATGACAACATTAAAGGATATACAAAATACGTTCTGATCTCGACTGAATTTTTTTAATCGGAGCGCTATTTTCTGTAAATTTTCAACTTTGTGTATATTTCTTGTTGTAAATAAGAATCCTTATCATTATTATTAGCCAACTCCTTCATGAATGATTCTAATTACCATATAGGTCTAAATTAGGATCATTGATTCATATTAGAGATATAATTTTATGGCTAAGTTCAACCTACACCCGCTGTGTCTTGCATTACTTGGGGCAACCTCTACTGCTGTTTTCGCAAATACCTCTACCGATGCGACTTCAACCCACCAACTTTCCACAATTGTGGTTTCAGCGGCAGGTTTTGAACAAGAGCTAAAAAATGCACCCGCATCTATAAGTATAGTCAGTAAAGAAGATATTGAGAAAAAAAATGCGACCAGCATTGCAGACTTACTGGCAGATGTTCCTGGTATCGATATACGTTCTGGTGTCGGTAAAACCTCTGGTCTAAATATAAAAATGCGTGGTCTTGGAAATGATTACAGCTTAATTTTAATTGATGGTCGTCGTCAAACTACCTCTTCAGATGTTACCCCAAATGGTTTTGGAGAAACATCAAACGGATTTTTACCCCCACTGGCTGCAATCGAAAGAATTGAAGTGATTCGTGGACCTATGGCTACTCGCTATGGCTCAGAAGCGATGGGTGGTGTGATCAATATCATTACCAAAAAAGTGTCTGATGAGTGGAATGGGAATGTCACTGTCAGCGGTAATGTCATGGAAAGTAATGCCGAAGCAGACTCATGGAAAACCAGTTTTGTCGTCAATGGACCACTGATCAATGACCGTTTAGGTTTGCAACTACGTGGCAGCTATTTAGACCGTCAACGTTCAGAGCGTATTCAGGGTTCAACAGGTCGTGACCCACGCCCAAGCAAAGCTGATAATTATGATATCGGTGCAAAATTAGACTTTAAACTTGATGATCAAAACTCTTTTTGGATCGATGGTTTTTCATCAACTCAAAAATATGACAATTCAGATCAACGTTTGGGTAACTTCATTTCTCGTGGCGGTATTGCAGGATATGAAGATGAACTTGAGTTTAATCGTATTCAAATTGCTGCAGGTCATGATGGACAATATGACTTCGGTTTATGGAAAACTTATATCAGCCACAATACGACTGAAACCAAAGGACGCACCATTCCAACAGATGCATTTCCCGCATTGGCAGGACAACCGCGTAAATTAGAAAATACTGATTTAGTTATAGATTCACACTTAGTCGCACCAATTGCAAATCACAAACTGACTATTGGTACCGAGTATAAAGACACGACTATTGCCGATGATATCGCAGGTATTGGAAAAGAATTTACTCAAGATACATGGTCACTCTATGCTGAAGATGAATGGCAATTAAGAGATAATCTTTATTTCACCTTTGGTGGACGCTTTGAGGATCACAGCGGTTTCGGCGGACAATTCAGCCCACGCGCATATCTAGTCTGGAATACGACACCTGACTTAACAATTAAAGGTGGTATCAGCACAGGCTATAAAACCCCATCAGCTAAAGATTTATATAATGGAATCAATGGTTACAGTGGGCAAGGGGCAACACCAAGTTTAGGAAACCCAGACTTAGACCCTGAAACCTCAGTTAACTACGAAATTGGTTTTAATTACCAACCAACAGACACTTTAAATATAACCACAACAGCATTCTTTAACCAAATTAAAGATAAAATTATTTCTAAAAATTTTAGCTGTCTAACCAATGATTGTTCTAATTTCAGCAACAAAGTTACTTCTTTTAGTAAGAGCTTTAATGCTGATGAAGCAGAGGTTTATGGTTTAGAAACATCTTTACAGTATCAAATTATTCCAGAATGGGATATCAAAGCATCCTATACCTTTACCGAATCGGAAATTACCAAAGGAGAAGATAAAGGTTATGCTTTAGAATCAACTGCAAAACATTTACTTAACTTAACTTCAACTTGGCATGTAAATGATGCATTCGATATTTGGCTACAGCATGAATATCAATCTGGTCGTCCTCGCTATACCGTTAAACCTACAGATGCAGGATCGCAAAGCATTGAAACACAAACAAATAATGAGTTCTCTGGTTACAATCTCTTTAACTTGGGTACAAGTTATCAATTAAATGATCGCATTCGTATTAATGCGGCTGTAAATAACTTACTTGATAAAGATTTTACTGAAAATATGGACTACATTGATATCAATGGTGATACTCAACAAGCTTATAAATATTTATCTATTGGACGCAGTTCTGAAGGCACATATTTAGCAGGTCGCAATTACTGGCTCTCTGTTTCTTATGACTTCTAAGCCTTAAATTTCTTTTTTCAACCCTGCTTCGGCAGGGTTTTCTACCTTTTCTCTCTCCTTTTTTACTGTTGTATCGTTTTTTTAAATAAATATATTGATAATGATTATTATTTTCAAATAAAAACCGCACAAACCTACCGCTCACACATTGAGATTGATAATGATTCTCAATACAATTAGCAACACTTGTTATAGACGTCATAACAATAACTTCACACTTTATTCACATTTTGAGCTTGAACCAACGAATAAAGCATGACCTCGTGTTGGTTCATACTTAGGGAAATCGCATAAATGGCACAGATCAAAAGTCGCAAACACAACCGCTCTGCGCAACTGATGGCTTTAGCAGCCTCTCTTCCGCTACTTGCTCATGCAGCAAACCCTGAAGATGACGTCACCCAGCTTCCCACTATTACGGTTAAATCTGAAGCTGAAAGCAAATACAAGGCAGATAACTTAAGTTCCGCAAAATACACTCAGCCGTTGTTAGATACCCCACAAACAATTTCTGTGATTAAAAAAGAAATGCTACAAGAACAAGGCGCAACGTCCTTAGTTGAAGCCTTACGCAATACACCAGGCATTACTCTACAATTGGGAGAAAATGGCAATACTAGTGCTGGCGATGCCTTTCAAATGCGTGGTTTTTCCACCCAAACCTCGACCTATGTTGATGGTGTCCGAGATTTAGGCGCAATCAGCCGTGATGTATTTAACATTGATCAAATTGAAGTTGTCAAAGGCCCATCGGGTTCAGAAGCGGGTCGTGGTGCAGCATCGGGTTATATCAATTTAGTCAGCAAATTACCGCAAAGTGAAAGCAGTCAGGAAATTTCTGCAACTTACAACACAGCACAACATACAAGACTTTCTGCAGATATTAACCAGGCCATCAATCCAAATACCGCATTTCGTCTAAATGTAATGGGGCAAGAAGGCGGCATAGAAGGACGTGACTATATTGAAAACAATAGTTATGCCATCGCCCCTTCTATTGCCTTTGGATTAAACACTGCCACACGCCTTTATTTATATTCTCAACACATCAGACAACGCAATATTCCAGATGGTGGCATTCCAACTGTGGGCATGCAAGGCTTTTACAATACCGATTCACTGTTAGCCACTGCGCCTAAAGTTAATCGGGAGAATTTTTATGGTCATGTCAATGACTATGAAGATGTCGATGCTGATATGTTCACCGCAAAAATTGAAAGTGATTTAACCGATCAACTCAAACTGACCAATATCACCCGTGTAGCGAAAACCCACATGAATCGGGTTTTAACAGGCATCAATACAGGTGCAAATGGTCTTCGAACCAATGGTTCATCAAACCCTGCCGAATGGGAAGTGAACCGCTCCCGCCAAGGCGTCGATCAAGAAAATAAAATTCTGGCCAATCAAAGCACTTTAAACTGGAGTGTCAAAACGGGGGCAGTACAGCATGATGTTGTTGCAGGCATGGAGTTTTTAAAAGAACAGCAATCTAGCAAACTCATGGCAACCCAGATGCCTGGCGAAGCCACTGCCGATACACCGTGGGCCAATCTTTATCACCCAGACCGCAATCAAGCCATGCCAGCGCTTATTTATAATGGCGGTTATACCGATGGTGAAACCCAAACGGCAGCCGCATATTTATTTGATACTCTAAAATTTGGGGAGCGTTTTCAACTGAATGGTGGCGTACGGGTCGATTATTATGAAACAGATTATCAAGGGCTTACTCTGCCACGTGGGGGAAATGCTTTGGTGGCCACAGATCTGAGCACCCACGATACGCTGTTCAGTTGGAAACTTGGCGCTGTGTATAAGCCTACGTTAAATAGCAGCATTTACGCTGCGTATGCAAAATCGCTGACTCCGCCCGGCAGCGCCAACTTTAGCCTGTCTGAATCGGGCAATGACGCAATCAATGCCAAGCCTCAAGAAACCCATCATTATGAAGTAGGCAGCAAATGGGAGTTACTACAAGGCAAGCTGGCTTTGGCTGCTGCAGCGTATCGTACAGAAAATGAAAATCAATCGACTATAGATCCAATTTCTCAGCTTGCTGTACAAGAGGGTAAAAAACGGGTCGATGGCATTGAGTTGAGTGCCGTTGGTCAAATGACCGAAAACTGGAATTTGTCTGCAGGCGTTGCGCACATGAAAGTGAAACAACTCAATCAACGTTCAACGAGTGCCACAACCTTATCGGAACGTTGGTCGCCTGAATGGACTGCAAGTTTATGGTCGACCTATGACTGGGCGGGCTTTAAATTAGGTTTGGGCGCGCGTTATGTCGATGAACAAAAACGTGTTGTGACTGACAGCAACGCACCAGCCAACATGCCAAATATTCCAGGCTATGTCGTGTTTGATGCATTGGCAGGCTACAACTTCAACAAAAATGCCTCGTTAAATTTAAACCTTTATAACCTTGCCGATAAAGAATACATCAGCACGCTAAACAATGGTGGTGGTCGCGTCGTGCTTGGGCAGCCACGCTCGGCAGCAATCAGCTTAAACTACAAGTTCTAAGTTATAGCAAATCTGTAGTAGCCCGCTTAAAACAGGCTACAGATTTAGATTCGAGCGATAGATTATTTTTCATACCATCTATTGCTCGAACTTTGCATGCCGAACAACGCTGTAGAATGTTCAGCAGTTTGAATTCAAACTTTTTCAGGAAGAATCGGTATGATGCTTCACATTCCAGAGGTCCTCAGCAAAATTCAAGTCCAACGAATTCGTGCTGAATTGGACACCGCAGATGCATGGCAAAATGGTCAACTCAGTGCAGGGGCTCAAGCACAGAAAATTAAACAGAATTTGCAGTTTGACCTGCAACATCCGAGCTGTGCAACACTGTCACAAGACATCCTCAGCGCACTGAAACAGCAGACTTTAATACAGTCGTTCGCGCTCCCTTTGCATATCCTCCAGCCGATGTTCAATTGTTATCAAAACACAGCAGCCTACGGCAATCATGTTGATAATGCCGTGCAATATTGCGCACAGGTACAACGTCCGATTCGCACAGATGTGTCCATGACCCTGTTTTTAAGTGAGCCTGAAGAATATCAGGGCGGTGAACTGATTATTGAAGACAATTACGGTAGTCATGAAGTCAAACTCAGTGCAGGTGATGCCATCGTGTACCCTGCTACCAGTTTACATCGGGTCGAACCTGTTACAGCAGGTCAACGAATTGCAGCGTTTACATGGTGTCAAAGTATGGTAAAAGATGACTGGCAACGCAGTATGCTGTTCAATTTAGATATGACTATTTTGCAATTGCGTCAACAACTTGGAGATACAGCAGAAGTATTGGCACTAACCGCACATTATCACAATCTGATTCGTCAATGGAGTCAGTTATGAATACCACGCCATTGGCAGCTTTGAATCACATCCCGCCACATTTACACACCATTGCCGACTATCAAAAACAGGCGCAATTACATTTAGATGCAGCCACTTGGGCCAATTTAGAAGGCGCTGCAGGCGATGAATATAGTCTGAACAACAATTTACGTGCGTTTGCCGATATTCAATTATTGCCCCGTCATTTAAATACTTTTGCAGGGGCAAATACGCAAATTCAGCTCTTGGGCGAACAGTATCCACACCCAATTTTTTTAGCACCCGTAGCTTACCAACAACTGTTTCATCCACAGGGGGAAATTGCTACAGCGCAAGCGGCAGCCGCCCTACAAGCCCCCATGATTCTCAGTCATTTAAGTACCACTTCAATGAGCACACTGAATCAGGTTTCGGGCGCGGCAAAATGGTTTCAACTGTATTGGCAAGGCAGTCGTAAAGCTGCTTTGGATTTGATTTTTCAAGCGCAACACTATGCCTATCAAGCCATTGTACTCACGGTTGATGCACCGCACATGGGCATTCGAGATCGGGAACGTCGCGCTGCTTTTCAATTGCCTGCACATATTCGGGCGGTATATCAATCATCTGTAAATACCACTCCGCTTAAGGAAAATCAGCACCCTCTTTTTGATGGATTGATGCAGCAGGCTGCCACATGGGAAGATATTGCTTGGTTGCTACAACACAGTCCACTGCCTATTTTACTCAAAGGTATTTTACATCCTGCCGATGCGCAGCAGGCATATCAGTACGGAGCACACGGTATTATTGTGTCTAATCATGGTGGCCGAATTTTAGATACCGCGGTCAGCCCAATTCAAATTTTAGGCACGATGCGAAAAATTTTATCGCACGATTTCCCAATTTTATTAGACAGTGGGATTCGTCGTGGCACAGATATTTTTAAAGCACTGGCCTTGGGAGCAAGTGCGGTTTTGGTCGGTCGTCCATATATTTATGGCTTGGCAGTTGCAGGCGCGCTAGGGGCAGCGCATAGCATTAAACTGTTAAAGGAAGAATTTGAAGTCACAATGGCACTTATGGGAACAAGCTGCATCAAACAAATCAACAGCAGCTATATTTATCACCAAAATAGCTAATATCAGAAAAATATTTCACAACACATGCCGTATCTGTAAAAAACAGGGAATTATTACCCTTGCAGATCGATTAACATACAGATATTGGTTTACAAGTGCCATGATTCTACTTTTAGCGATAGCCTCCTGAAAACAGCTTGTAAATTGATAGAATAGACACAATCTATATTTATAGTAAGTTGCCGTTATCCACGCGATGCAACCGCTACTATTCAAGGAGTTTTCACATGATGTTGGCAGATCCAAGCAAAAAATACCGTCGTATGTACCAGCGTGTCGATTTACCAGACCGCCAATGGCCGAATAACGAAATTACCAAAGCGCCAATTTGGATGAGTACCGACCTACGTGACGGTAACCAAGCGATCTTTGAGCCAATGAACATCGAACAAAAATTCAAAATGTTCCAAATGCTTGTGAAAATTGGTTTTAAACACATCGAAATTGGTTTCCCATCGGCATCTCAAGTTGACTTCGATTTCACCCGTAAATTGATTGAAGAAGGTCATATTCCAGATGACGTGTATATTGAAGTCTTGGTACAGGCGCGTGACCACTTAATTCAACGTACTTTTGAATCTTTACAAGGTGCTAAACGTGCGATTGTGCATATTTATAATGCCAACTCACCAACCTTCCGTAACAAAGTCTTGAATGTTGATGTTGAAGGTGCCAAACAATTGGCAATCAATGCAGCAAGCAAAGTAAAAGAATACGCAGCGAAGCAACCTGAAACAGAATGGGTATTCCAGTACAGCCCAGAATGTTTTACTGCAACTGAGTTGGAAGTGGCTAAAGATGTTTGTGATGCCGTGACTGAAATTTGGGAAGCATCGCCAACCAATAAAGTAATTTTAAACTTGCCTGCAACGGTAGAAGTGTCTACACCAAACGTGTATGCCGACCAAGTGGAATGGATGCACCGCAACATTGCGCGTCGTGATGGCGTGATCATTTCAGTACACTGTCACAATGACCGTGGTTGTGGTATTGCCGCATCTGAATTGGCAATCATGGCAGGTGCAGACCGTGTAGAAGGCTGTGTATTTGGTAATGGTGAACGTACCGGTAACGTAGACGTTGCTGCAATTGCCTTGAACATGTACACCCAAGGTGTTGCACCAGAATTGGATTTCTCGAACATCAACGAAATTATTGCCACAGTTGAAGAATGCACAGGTTTGCCAGTGCATCCACGTCATCCGTATGCAGGTGATTTGGTGTTTACTGCATTCTCTGGTTCACACCAAGATGCGATTAAGAAAGGTTTTGAATTCCAGAAAAACGAAGAAATTTGGGATATGCCTTACTTGCCAATCGACCCGAAAGACTTAGGTCGTGACTATGATGCGGTGATTCGTGTCAACTCACAATCGGGTAAAGGCGGGATAGCTTACTTGTTAGAATCGAACTACAACGTGACTTTACCACGTCGTTTACAAATCGAATTCTCACAAATTGTGCAACAACGTACCGATGAGCAAGGCACAGAAATTAGCGCAAGTGAAATCTGGAACTTGTTTAAAGACACTTACGTTGCAGTAAAAGATGCGCACTATGCGACCAAAAACTACAAACTATCTGATGAAAATGGCAATCAAGTCATTGAGTTAGATGTGGTCGTGAACGGCGAAACGCAACGCTTACGCGGTGAAGGCAATGGCCCAATTTCAGCAATTTTGAATGCACTTCAATTACCAATTGATGTCTTGAATTATGAAGAACGCAGCATTAGCTCTGGCGCACATGCAAAAGCGTTGGCATTGATTGAGTTGCAAGTCAAAGGCACAGGTAAATCTGCCTTTGGTGCAGGGGTACATGACAACATCGTGACCTCATCTATTGATGCAATTATTGCCTGCACCAACCGCTTGATTGAACAAGGCGTATTAAGCACAGATCAAGTAGTTGCAGCAGCAGTATAATCTTGCGCTAACATGTAAAAGCATTTTGAAAAGGATACCCCAAGTGGTATCCTTTTATTTATTCATCCTCAGGATTTAAGGCGAATTATTCCCGTGTCTTTTCCAGCTGACTCAGTAGGTATTGTTGTTCCAGAAAAATTCCAATTTGAAGAACCTTTAGAACTCGAATGCGGTCGTGTTCTGCCCCGCTTTGAACTCATGGTCGAAACTTATGGCACGCTAAATGCCGATAAATCCAATGCGATTCTGATCTGTCATGCACTATCAGGGCATCACCATGCTGCGGGTTATCATCATGCCGATGATAAAAAAGCAGGTTGGTGGGATGCCTGTATTGGCCCTGGAAAAGCCATTGATACCAGTCGTTTCTTTGTGGTGGCGCTAAACAATATTGGCGGCTGTAACGGTTCTACTGGCCCCACATCGCCTAACCCTGAAAATGACAACCGTCCTTATGGCCCAGACTTCCCGTTAGTTACGGTGCGAGATTGGGTAAAAACCCAAGCCATGCTGTCTGATCGTTTAGGCATTGAGGTCTGGTATTCGATTATTGGCGGCTCTTTGGGTGGTATGCAGGCCTTGCAGTGGTCGGTAGATTATCCTGACCGTCTGAAAAAATGCGTGATTATTGCCAGTGCACCAAAACTGTCTGCACAAAATATTGCTTTTAACGAAGTCGCGCGTCAGTCGATTTTATCTGACCCAGATTTTCATCATGGACGTTATTTGGAACATGACAGCTATCCAAAACGTGGATTGATTTTGGCACGCATGGTCGGACACATCACCTATTTGTCTGAAGAAGCCATGAAACAGAAATTTGGTCGTGACTTAAAATCTGGCAAGTTTATGTATGGTTTTGATGTCGAATTTCAGGTCGAAAGCTATTTGCGCTATCAGGGCGAACAATTTAGCCGTAATTTTGATGCCAATACCTATTTAATTATGACCAAGGCACTGGATTATTTTGATCCTGCACGTGAATACGAGCAATCCTTACAAAAAGCCATGGCGAATACAAAATGCAAGTTTTTAGTGGTGTCATTTACCACCGACTGGCGCTTTAGCCCTGAGCGTTCGCAGGAAATTGTGGATGCGCTAATTAGCAATCATAAACCTGTCAGCTATTTAGATATTGATGCCGAACAAGGACACGACTCGTTCTTGTTCCCAATTCCACTGTACGTGAAAGCCATGCGTGCATTCTTGGGCGGAACAGAACATCTTCAAGCAACCCCACAGGAGGCCGTGTAATGCGTCTTGATCAGCAACTTGCCGAAAAGTGGATTAAACCCAATTCTAAAGTACTCGATTTGGGTTGTGGCGATGGTGAACTGTTGGCACACATGAGCAAACAGCATAATATTCGTGCATACGGATTAGAAATTGATCAAGAAAAGATTGCAATTGCGATCAGTCGCGGGTTAAATATCATCCAACAAGACTTGAATTTGGGGCTTAGCCGTTTTGCAGACCAGTCTTTTGACTATGTGGTCATGGCACAAGCCTTGCAAGCAGTAGATGCACCTGACGTATTATTAAGAGATATGGTACGTGTGGGTAAACAGGCAATTATTACCTTTCCGAACTTTGCGCATTGGAAGACTCGCTCTTTTCTTGCCTTAAAAGGGAAAATGCCTGTTTCAGATGCATTACCTTATATGTGGTACAACACCCCAAATATTCATTTGTGTACGTTTCGTGATTTTGAGGCACTTTGTGCCGAAAATAATATTCGCATCATTAACCGACTTGCCGTGAATGGGAATCAACAAGATAGTTTACTCAGTAAGCATCTGCCTAATTTGTTTGGTGAAGTCGCAATTTATCGAGTGAGCGCTCTATGAAAAAACTATTATTAAGCACCACGCTATTGGTTGGACTGTTGAGCATTCAAGCCCATGCAGATTATGTTTCACCATCATCTTCTGTAGCGAGCCAAGCGGCTCAATATTCAACCATGGATATTAATGGCTTGATTAAAGCAGCCAAAGCAGGTCAGGCAGGCGCACAATTTTACTTAGCGACAAAATATCAACAAGGTAAAGACGTTCAACAAGACAGCCGTCAAGCGTTTGCTTGGTACAAAGCTGCGGCAGATCAAGGTTTATCGGCTGCGCAATTAAATGTAGGTCGTATGTTGGCAGATGGTATTGGCACGAAAAAAGACGAAGTCTTAGCACGTCAATATTTTGAAAAGGCGGCTAGCCGTGGTGATAACCGTGCCAGCTTTAACCTTGCCATGATGGAAGAACAAAAGAAAAACTATATGGGTGCGTATCAGTGGTATGAGTTATCTACCCGTGATGGCATGCTCGACAATAAAGTAATTTCTTTGTCTGAAGGTAAGAAAACCGCTTTGGCAGCTAACTTAACTCAAGAACAAATTCGTCAAGCACGTGACCGCGCAGACCAATGGATTCAAGCGCAATAAATTTAACTACGTTTGAAGTGATCTCAAAGCACCTTCGGGTGCTTTTTGTTTTATCCGAAATAAACTGCCTGCATGGCCTGTAGCAGTTCAGGACTGAATTCTTCTACTGCAGCAGAACCTAATACCGCATCTATACCACAATGCGGACAAATTGCGGTTTGCTCATCATCACACCAATCTTCAATTTCGCTATAAGCAAAAGTTTCCAGACAGTAAAAACAGCCAGAACGCTCACTTTGCTGCAATAATGTACGGTGCTGACTCGAATAACGGTAGATCTCTGAAATTTTGCTCATCATGATTCCCCTATTTTTTTATATCTCAGCATAATTGGTATGTATTAAAACAAATCTATCTAAGATTAAACTTTTAAGTCTGCAAAATCCGTTAAAATATCCAAGATTATTTTGAATTAAGATCTGAATTATGGCTGCAACTGATTGGCGTGCTCAAGGTACTTTGGTTTTAGCAAGCAATAACAAGGGAAAAATTGCAGAATTTGAAACCCTGTTTGCGCAATTAGACTTGCCTGTGCAAGTGATTCCGCAAGGTCAACTAAATATTGAAGATGCTGTTGAAGATGGTTTGAGCTTTGTTGAAAATGCCATTTTAAAAGCACGCCATGCCGCAAAAATTTCAGGAAAGCCTGCCATTGCAGATGACTCTGGTTTATGTGTGCCTATTTTAGGCGGCGCACCGGGGATTTATTCTGCACGTTTTGCAGGCGAACATGGCAATGATGCAGCCAACAATGAAAAACTTTTGAATAAACTCAAACCACTACGTCAAGACGGCGCAGCAATTGAAGGTATGTTTGTTTGTGTTTTGGCTTTGGTTGAACATGCCGATGATCCATTACCACAAATTTTCCAAGGTATTTGGAAAGGCGAGATTTTAGCAGAAGCTCGTGGTGAAAATGGTTTTGGCTATGACCCGCTCTTTTGGTTGCCTGAATTGGGAGTGTCGAGCGCAGAAATGTCGAAAGCAGAAAAGAATAAAATCAGTCACCGTGGTCAGGCGATGCAACTGTTTAAAGCAAGTTTACAAGCTTAGATTTAACAGATGTGATTGATCTTACAGCCCGTTTTCAAACACGGGCTGTTTTATTTTCAAGCTTTACAAATCAGGTCAAACATCCCTTGTCGTCAAATCGCAACACATTCGTCACCGCATTGTCATACAGACCTGTTGAGATAGGCTCAACTATTGAGAGGTCTAAATCATGGCAGGATTATCTATTTGGCACGTGCTGATTTTTGCAATTGTGGTCATTTTATTATTTGGTACATCTAAGCTTAAAAACTTAGGTAAAGATGTAGGTGGCGCGGTCAAAGATTTTAAAAAATCAATAAAAGATGATGAGGCAGAAGCGGCGCAACTGAAAGAACCTCGTACGATTGAACATCAAGCCAATAGCAGTGATGTAAATTCGACTGTAAAGCATTAAGGCTGAGGGTTTGAGATTATGCTCAATATTGGAATGACGGAACTGCTGATTTTCGGCATCATTGCATTATTGGTGCTGGGTCCTGAAAAACTCCCTGAAGCAGCGCGTTTTGTCGGCAAGTGGTACGCTAAAATTAAACGTATGGTCAGTAATGTTCAAAATGACATTGACCGCGAATTGCGTTTATCTGAATTACGCGAGCAAATGCAGCAAGAAATGGCGCGTATTCAGGAACTTGAAGCAAAGATGCAAGCACAAATGCATGAAATGCAGCAAGAAAAAATATTTGAAGATACAACTGCAAAAAGCACACATTCCCCGCATGCCGTATCAAAAAATACCTTACAACAGCATCATTACACCTTGGTTTTAAATACTGAAAAAACCTCTGCGGTGTTACTCCCTAAAACTAAAATGACATCACATTCAAATTTATCTGCGCTACAACATACTACAGCGCCCTATACTGAAATGAAGGTTGCAGTATGAGCCAATCAAACGCTTCTGAGCTTTCACATTTGCCTGTGAAGGCAGAGCAAGCCGCATTAGAAGAAATGCCAATTACCAAGCACTTGATGGTGCTGCGTAATCATCTTTTTAAAATTGTAGGGCTTATTCTTGCCTTATTCTTCTGTTTATTGCCCTTTGCCAATAAAACTTATCAAGTATTGTCGGAACCACTACGTGCACAGTTGCCACATACATCAACCATGATTGCGACTGATGTTACCGCAACCTTTATGGCGCCGTTTAAACTAAACTTTTTTGTCGCGCTGTTCATTGCGATGCCATTTATTTTGTATCAGATTTGGGCATTCGTAAAACCAGCGTTATATGAAAAAGAAAAAAGTTTGGCGCTGCCTTTGCTGATCGGCAGTATTTGCTTGTTCTATATCGGAATTAGCTTTGCTTACTTTGTCGCCTTGCCATCCATTCTGCACTTTTTCATTAGCGTTTCCCCTGAAACAGTCGCCCCGATGACCGACATTAATAGCTATCTTACGTTTTGTTTGAAGCTGTTTTTGGTTTTTGGTTTTACCTTTGAGATTCCAATTGTCACACTTTTGCTGATTATGATTGGTGTCGTGTCTACGCAAACTTTGGTTGAAAAACGTCGCTTTATTATTGTTGGCTGTTTTTTTGTGGCCATGTTTGTCACACCGCCAGACGCTTTATCGATGATCATGCTTGCCATTCCGATGTGGATGCTGTTTGAAATTGGTTTGTTTTTTGGCAAATTAATTGAGAAGCGCCGAGTCAGTCACAGCTAATCTAAAATATTGAATTTTAAAAAGAAGCACATGGTTGCTTCTTTTTTTGTGCGTGTAGATCACAACTGAACGGATTTAATCAGTTTGACACATAAGCTTAACCCGCATGTCATGTTTAGCCACTAATTTACATATAACTTTCAAACGACTAAGCAATTTGCTAGGAAAAAAAATGACTGATTTTATGCCTTACAATGAAGATCAAGAGTTAGATAATAACACTTCAGACAATACGCACTTTCGTGACATTCTAGAACAACGCATGAGCCGTCGCAGTTTAATTAAAAAAACTGCAAGCGGTGCAGCAGCTTTAGCTTTAGCTTCTTCTTTATCTGCATGTAGTGATGATGATGAAGATACAAATGTAACACCACCAACAAGTAAAGAAGAACCCAATACCAAGCCTGAAACATTAACATTTAAAGCTGTAGATAAAAATTTAAATGATATTGTTACTGTTCCTGAAGGTTACCAAGCAACTGTATTATATGCTTTAGGTGACTCAATCAATCCTTCTTATAGCAATTGGAATGCAGATGCAGATGTTCCATCTGGCCCAAGTTTCCAATTCCGCTCTGGTGACTGTCACGATGGCATGAGCTATTTTGGCTTAAGTACTAAAACTGGTCGTTATGATGAAAATGCATCAGATCATGGCTTATTGGTTTTGAACCACGAATATATCAACCAAACCTTCTTACATCCAAAAGGCGCAACTAAAAAGGATGGACGTCGCCCAGAAGATGAAGTGATTCGTGAAGTAAATGCACACGGTGTTTCAGTCGTTCATATTAAGAAAAATGCTGAAACTCAAGCTGTAGAGATTGTGAAGTCATCACCATTTAACCGTCGTATTACAGCTTCGACTGTCATGGATTTTGCAGGGCCTGTAGCTGGTTCTCCATTACTGCACACAGCATTCTCTCCCGCTGGTCGTCAAACTCGAGGCACACAAAATAACTGTGGTAATGGTTATACACCATGGGGCACTTATTTAACTGCTGAAGAAAATTTTATTGGTTATTTCCAACGCTCAGGTACAGACCAATACTCAGCCCGTAGTGAAGCTGAAAAAATAGCACTTAAACGCTATGGCTTAGGCTTAGAGATCTCTTATCAAACTGAAAAAAATGCAGACGGTAGTGTTAAACGTGATGCGAAAAACAACATCATTTATATTTTAGATGCTGATGGTAAAAAAATTCCAGAACGCGATGAGCAAGATCGCATCGTGTATTTGAATAAATCTTCACGCTATGGTTGGGAAACAGCAGAAGCTGGTTTTGAATCTCAAGACATGTATGATCGTTGGGCTGCTAACGTAACCAAAGAGTCTGCAACTCAAGACTATCGTAATGCGCCAAATACATTTGGCTGGATTGTAGAAATTGATCCATTCGATAGCCGCTCAAACCCAGTAAAACGTACTGCATTAGGTCGTTTTGCTCACGAAGACTGTCGCGCCAGCCGCGCAATTGAAGGGCAAAAATTTGCATTCTATATGGGCGATGACTCGCGCGGTGAGTACATCTACAAATTTGTATCAGATGCAACATGGGATCCTAAAGATGTGAATGGTGGCTATCGAGCTGGCGACAAATATATGAATTCAGGGAAATTCTATGTCGCTAAATTTAATGCATCAGGCACAGGAGAGTGGATTGAACTGGCTTATGGTAAAAATGGCTTAACCGAAACAAACGCTATTTACCCATTTAGCTCACAAGCGGATGTCCTTACTTTTGCTCGTCTTGCAGCAGATGCTGTAGGAGCTACAAAAATGGATCGTCCAGAATGGGTTGCTGTAAACCCTGAAAATGGTGAAGTGTACGTGACTTTAACCAATAACTCGAACCGTGGTTCAAGCTATGCAACAGATCCTGCAAACCCACGTAACTACACCGATCCTGAAGGTGGTAAAGGTAACGTCAATGGTCATATTATCCGCTTTAAAGAAGAGAATACTGCAGCAACATCATTTGAATGGGATATCTATCTATTTGGTGCTGAAGCAAGTATGGATCCGACAATTAACCTTTCTAATTTAAGCGATGCAAACGACTTCTCAAGTCCAGATGGTATGTGGTTTGACCCACGTGGTGTTCTTTGGATTCAAACAGATGATGGCGCATATACAGATGTTACAAACTGTATGATGTTAGCAGCACTACCTGGTCAAGTTGGTGATGGCGGTGTTGTAAAAACTGTTGGTGATCAAAGTACAATTGCTGGTGCTCAAGTCACCGATAAAAACTTACGTCGCTTCCTTGTTGGGCCAAAAGAATGTGAAATTACAGGTGTAACCATGACACCTGACTACAAAGCAATCTTTATTAACGTTCAGCACCCAGGTGAAGATTCAAAGAGTTTTGATGCGCCAAGCAGCCATTGGCCTGCAACACAAACTGACATGAACAATAAAACTGCACGTCCTCGTTCAGCAACGGTTGTCATCACCCGTAAAGACGGCAAAGCAATTGCTGGATAACATCCATAAATTAAAAATGCCGACATCACGTCGGCATTTTTTATGCCTCAATGTTCAACTGTTGCTGCACAATATCTCCCTTTTGCTCACCATATTGTGTTTTTTCCAGCCATGTAAATTGCTGCGCCTGCATACGTAAAAAATTGGAACAACGTGTACCGTAAAGTGGACTTTGAATAAAAGTCGATGACAACAACGCTTCCATCTCCAATGAAATCCCTGTTTGCGGTAACAATTCAGATGCAACTTTGCGTTCATCTTGCAAAATATCCCACGCCGCAGCATTTAGCTCTGCCGTTGCAAGATCAGGCAATTGCAGCATCGGTAAAAACTCCTGCGTAAAGCGTTTGCGTAAGCGTGCAGTTTTCTCCCAAGGGTCACTCATCAATCCATTCGACACCACATAAACGCCTTTAGCTAAAACCTGCGGCGCTTCTCCACGGTTACTCATGTACACCGCTTGAGTGGTGTCACCCACAAATAAATTAAAACCTGCATATTCACATTGCTGTTTTTCTAAGGCTTGCGCAAAACGGATAGGCGTTTGCTCAGATTCTAAAAAAGCCTGAATAATATGCCCACGTGAAGTTGGATATTCACGAACATCATTCGCATCACGATAATTGGTAATCACAGCCCAGCGTCCCGATGGGGTAATGCCCATCCACGTACCGCCCGATTCTAAATCTTGCCCTGCAACAATTGGACTATCAGACCATGCTGCCAGTGCTGCTGTCGGACGCCGATAGAACTCATCTCGATTTGAAATCAAACACAGTGGTGTGTCTGTCAAGACCTGCCAAGCCAATGCCACAATACACATAATTTAAACTCTTGATCTTTACACATTGAATGTACAACATTTTTCATCACATTCAGCTAAAATCTGTGCAAAACAGAATCACAAGGAACAGGAATGCTCACCTATCCAAATATTGACCCCGTTGCTATTTCGCTCGGGCCTTTACAAGTCCATTGGTATGGCTTGATGTATTTACTGGCATTTTTATTTGCATGGGGTTTGGCAACTTACCGTGCCAAACAGCGTGGCTGGACACCAGACATGGTTTCCGACCTGATCTTTTACGGCGCTTTGGGCGTGGTGATTGGTGGACGTGTCGGTTATGTGTTTTTCTACGGCTTTGAACAATTTTTGGAAAATCCACTGTGGTTATTCCAAGTCTGGACAGGCGGCATGAGTTTCCATGGCGGCTTTCTGGGCGTGATTTTAGCCATGCTGTTCTGGTGTAAAAAATACAAAATGACGTGGTTTCAAACTTTGGATTTTATTGCCCCATGTGTACCTACAGGTCTAATGTTTGGTCGTATTGGTAACTTTATTGGTGGTGAATTATATGGTCGCCCTGTGACCGATCCGAATTTTGCTTTGGGGATGATTTTCCCGACCGATCCTTTACAATTGGTACGTCATCCATCGCAATTGTATCAAGCCTTATGTGAAGGTCTAATCCTGTTTATTGTACTGTGGTGGTTTAGTTCAAAGCCACGTCCACGCATGGCAGTGTCTGCCCTATTCCTGATTGGTTATGGTTTGGCGCGCTTTGTTGTCGAATTTTTCCGCGAACCCGATCATGGTCAGCTCTTTATTGCATGGATGAGTAAGGGACAATTCCTGAGCTTACCAATGATTTTGGTCGGTTTCTGGATGATGTGGTATGCCTATCAAAAGAAAATTTATGATTGGGGGCCGCAAAAAAACAGCTAAGCTACTACCCATTTAAATGCAGGTTTCATCCATTCAGGCGAAGTCAATCTTCGCCTTTTTTATGCTACAGTGCTATCTATTACTTACACTTTTCAGACATCAATATCTCACATGCTTGAATTTTGGTTTAACCCACAGGTTGCGGTCACAAAGAAAATTGCCCTGCTGATGGTGATCGCGCTGGTCACTGCAGCGGTATACTTCTTAGAACCCTTAAAGCTCGATGCGATTTTAATGTTTCTGGCCACAGGTATTGTTTTTTTAATTTGTCGTTACTGCAAAATTCATTTTACTGCACAACATCCCACAGGTTGGTTGGCACGACTATTGACTTGGATTCCACTGGCGTTGTTACTCGCAATAATTTTCATGCAGATTCAACACGGTGAAATTTTACTGTCGGGCGCTCAAGGCATTGGCTTTACCGCTTTGGCTATTTGCCTGTTTTCGCCGTTGGCTTTACTGCATCAACATCACGCTTCCGACACACAATAAAGTCACAACTTTAAAAACTCTGCTATTATTCTTTCTGATTTACTGGGCATCGAATTGCCCAAACAAAAAATATTTCTTTTGCTTGACCAGAGAACGCTATGCGCCAGTATTTAGACCTACTCCAACATATTCTTGACCATGGTGGCGACAAAGGTGACCGTACCGGAACAGGCACACGTTCAGTGTTTGGGCACCAAATGCGTTTTAACCTTGCACAAGGTTTTCCACTGCTGACTACCAAAAAAGTACATTTCCGTTCTATCGTAATTGAGCTGTTATGGTTTTTAAAAGGCGATACCAACGTCAAATATCTACAAGAACATAAAGTCAGTATTTGGGATGAATGGTCTACCGCAGAACAAACCGCGCGCTTTGGTCGTCCTGAAGGTGAACTTGGCCCAGTGTACGGACATCAATGGCGTAATTTTGGTGCAACACAAAAAGCCGATGGTCTGTATGAGCAAGATGGTTTTGACCAAATTGCATGGTTAATCAATGAAATTAAAACCAATCCAAATTCACGGCGTTTAATCGTGTCAGGCTGGAACCCGAAAGAAGCAGGTCAAGTTGCTTTACCGCCTTGCCATACTTTATTCCAGTTTTTTGTGCACAACGGCAAACTCTCATGCCAGCTATATCAACGCAGTGCCGATGTGTTTTTAGGCGTGCCTTTTAATATTGCCAGCTATGCTTTACTAACCCACATGATCGCGCAAGTCTGTGATTTAGAAGTCGGAGATTTTGTCTGGACAGGTGGCGATACGCATTTATATGCCAACCACTTTGAACAGGCACAGTTACAGCTAAGCCGTGAACCACTGGCGTTATGTCAGTTAAAACTCAATCCTGAAATCAAAGATATTTTCGATTTTAAATTTGAAGATATTGAAATTGTAGGCTATGAGTCACATCCTGCAATTAAAGCACCTGTCGCTGTTTAATTGCCTGTTGCTAGATTTATCATCTCAACATTTAAATTGCCCCAACGTCCCCAAAAGATGCTTGGCAGACTAAGAAAATACGAGCCTAATTATGTCATTTCAAAATTTAGAAGTTGTACACGTAGTCGCTATGGATCAACAACGCTGCATTGGTCAGGGTAACCAATTGCCGTGGCATATTTCGGCAGACTTAAAACACTTCAAAGAAATCACCCAAGGTGGCGTGGTGATTATGGGACGCAAAACCTTGGAGTCGATGGGACGCACCCTGCCTAAACGTGTCAATTGGGTGATTACCCGCGACCCAAACTGGGCATTTGAAGGCACAAAAGTGGCGCATAGCATTGAAGATGCCTTGCAACAAGCCGTTGCCGATGTTCAAGCCTCAGAAAAACCAAACACTTTATTTATTATTGGTGGTGGTGAAATTTTTAGCCAAACTATGCCGATTGCTGACCGTTTGGAACTGACGCATATTGAACTAGATGTTCAGGGAGATGCGCATTATCCTGCCATTCCTGCCGAGTTTAAAAAAGTGGCCTCAGAACAGCATGTCGATGAAAAATCAGGGATTGCCTTTGAGTTTGCCCGCTATCAAAAATAATGCTGACAGCCTTGGCAATATTTGATTATGATGACTTAAACGGAATTTAACTTTGCCTCAGGAATGGCGGATGCTGCATTTCATCTTCAGTTTAGGTGTCGTTCTTTCTTCTATTTGGCTCAGTATGGCCTTGTGGATTCATCAGCCTTTGGGTTGGTTAATGAGCCGTGTGCTGATTGGGACTTGGCTAGCCTTCACCCTCAGCATTTTGGGCATTTATATCACTCAGCATTTGCTCAGTCGCAATCAGGATATTTTGGTTTATCTTTTGGGTTTTGCCTTGGGGCTGTTTTGGTATTTTGGGATGGATGCCAAGCAAGACCGTGACTGGAACCCTGAAGTAGCCCGTATGCTGCATTATGAACAAGTACAAGATCAGGTCACGCTGCACAATGTCCGCAATTTTGACTGGCATGCCGATGGTCGCTATACCGAACGTTGGGAAACCCGCCAATTTAACCTGAAACAGATTACGGGGGTGAATATCATCACCTCTTACTGGATGGGGCCAAAAATTGCGCATACCTTAGTCAGTTTTGACTTTGCCGATCAAGCGCCACTCACCTTTTCCATTGAAATTCGCAAAGAAAAACACGAAGAGTTTTCTGCGATTGGTGGCTTCTTTCGGCAATATGAACTCAGCCTTGTCGCTGCCGATGAAAAAGATATCATCTACACCCGCAGCAATATTCGGGGTGAGCAAGTTTATTTTTTCCCGATCCAGCTCAATCCACAAGAAGCACAAGCACTGTTTCAGGAATATCTGCATAAAGCCGATGCTTTAGCCGCCAAAGCGCGTTGGTATAATACGTTGACCAGTAATTGCACCACGCTGCTGTTTGACATGATTCAGGCAGTATCTCAAAAACGTTTCCCTGCCGACTATCGTCTGTTTGCTTCGGGTTATTTACCCAATTATTTATATGATTTGCATGCGCTGGATCATCGTTGGGATATGCAAACTTGGTATCAACGTGCCCACATTAACCCACGTGTGGAAAACTTAAAAGATATCCACAGCCAAGACTTTTCCGCGCTCATTCGACAAGGCGTGCAGCTCGATTCTTCAGCAAACATCAGCACGCCTTATTCGCATCCGACTTATCAGAACAAAGTGCTGCCCTGACCTATTTTGGTCATTTTGCGCAGATACAATCAATTCAGAGAAAAAACCACACCATATCTTGGAAAAAGTTGCAGCAAACATACAAATTTAACTAGAGCCACGGCGCATAATTTGTTTAGATAGCAACAATTTCAAAAAATTAGAGATCATTCCATGCTAAAAAAATACTTCGGGATCACCTTATTGGGTGCAATGATTGCTTTATCAGGATGTGAAACTATGCCAACTCAAACGAGTGCAAGCCAAATTAGCGCAATCAATCAAGCCAACTTAGTACAACGTACATGGACTGCTACGCAATTGGGCAACAGCATGTTAAAAACAGAAGCAAACCGCCAAAACTTGCCATATTTAAACTTTGATGCCGCCACACAAACAGTCACAGGTTCAGATAGTTGTAACCGACTCAGCGGTAGTTATGTCGCAGGACGTGACACCCTACAATTGGGGCAATTGGCAACCACGCGAATGGCTTGCTTAAATAACAACAACTTAGATCAGAAATTTCATGAAGCCCTAAATAAAGTGACGCATTATCAGGTCTATGGTAAAACCCTGAAATTGCTAGATCGCCATGGAAATTTACTGATTCAATTTGAAACACCAACGGCTGCACGTTAACGGCTAAGCCTAATAATAGACAGGCTTAAAATGGTTTATTCATAAAATATAAGGACAAAATCATGCAACAAGCATTGTTTGGTGGCGGATGTTTCTGGTGTGTCGAAGCCGTATTTTTACAACTGCAAGGCGTAGAAAAAGTCACCAGCGGTTATGCAGGTGGACATACCTTAAACCCAAGCTATGAAGATATTTGCCGTGGCGACAGCGGACATGCAGAAGTCATTTTGATTGATTTTGATGAGCAGCAGATCAGCTATTCACAATTACTTGAGGTGTTTTTTGCCACACACGACCCAACCACATTAAACCGTCAGGGCAATGATGTCGGCACACAATACCGCTCTGTGATTTATTATTTAGATGCTACACAGCAACAAGCTGCCGCCGAGATGATTGCAGCCTTACAAGCTGAAGGTGTGAATGTTGTGACTGAACTCAGTGCAGCACCTGAATTTTACCCTGCAGAAGACTATCATCAGAATTTCTTTGCCAAAAATCCAAATCAGGGCTACTGCAATTTTTCCATTCCACCGAAACTGAATAAATTACGCAGTAAATTTCAGCATTTACTGAAAGTATAACCATTGGATTTAAAAGCAAGTACAAAACGGTGATACTCATCTTTTGATGACATCACCGTTTACACCACTATTTATTTTACAAAAGTCGTCCAGACAAATGCCTGAGTACGTCCTTGTAAGGTCATCTTCAACTGATCGCCCGACTGTAATGCTGCCACCCCTGCAGGTGTACCAGTCATTACCACATCACCAGGTTCTAAACTAAATACTTGGCTAATATCTGCCAACAATGCCGCAATATCAAAAATCAATAAACTGGTATCGCCTTGCTGACGTAATTCATCATTAATGTCCAAACGATATTGCACGTTTTTCCAGTCCTGAATTTCCGATACATCCACCCAATCTGCCAACACACAAGAACCGTCAAACGCTTTGGCTCGTTCCCACGGCTGTCCTTTTTTCTTAAGTTCATCCTGCAATTCACGCAAAGTTAAATCCAAGCCCAAAGTCACTGCACCTACAGCATCCAATACTTTGGCAGGATCTGTGTCTGCATTTAAAGGCTGGTCAATGCGTAAACTCAATTCACATTCATAGTGACAATTGCCCCAGACCTTATTCCACGTAATCCCATCACTTAAACTGCGTAAACTGCTTGGCGGTTTAATAAATAACACAGGATGATCAGGTACAGCATTACCTAATTCTTTGGCATGGTCTGCATAACTGCGACCGACACAGACAATTTTAGATGGACGTGTACTCATGATCATCCTCAAATAACTCGTAAATTGGGAAAATTAAAACTTACTTTTTAAAAGTATTTTCAAAAACCGTTTGTTCTGCAGGCAGATTAAATGCACGTTTCGGTACAATCACCACTGTACGATTTTTTAATTCCAGCATATAGGTGAGTTTACCCACAGCGAAATTTTGCACCTCGTTATAATGAAATACCTGTTTACGACCATTGGCATACAGCTCGGCATAGTCCTGAAATAAATCAATGCCTTGCTCGCTTTTTCCAAATTGGTATTTTACAAACTGGCGTTTAAACATCATTGGCAAAAACCAATAACGCATTAAAGTTTGCAAGATTAAAAAGAAAGCACCGAGTGCAACATAATAGCGACCTACCCCATCGAAGCCCAAATAAAAGCCCCAAGCAATAATCGCCACACTAATCAACGGTGTAATAAAACGGGTAAATTGTTTTTTACCAAAAGTCGCAAGGGCAAAGCCGTCTTGAGATTCTTCTAAATTTAAAAAATAGCGCAAAGACAATGCTGGCTGCGTGTCAGACATAAGCTCATCATCAAGTCATTCAAATTGAGCTAAATCTTACACTAGATTGAGCACTTTCCTTATTTTTTTCGTGTTTATTCGCTCAAAGCCAGACGTAAAACAATGGTCATGCTTTTGACACAGAAATTTCATCATTTTTAGATAGTGTAGATGCAAAAAAACCGCATCAAAAGTGCGGTTTTTTATTTCAAGTTGGTGCGCTCAGAGAGATTCGAACTCCCGACCCCTTAGTTCGTAGCCAAGTGCTCTATCCAGCTGAGCTATGAGCGCGACGACTTGATGGGGTGCATTATACGTGTTTTTTTCTGGCTGTTAAGTATTAATTCATCATTTTGCAATCAAATGCACAGATATTGGACGATTCAAAAGAATTTTAACGTAAAACCATGAGTACGCTATTCTTTTTAATAAACTGATTATTGTTTGAGTTTACTAAATTTCAGGCACAAAAAAACCGCATTTAAGCGGTTGATTGTTCAAGTTGGTGCGCTCAGAGAGATTCGAACTCCCGACCCCTTAGTTCGTAGCCAAGTGCTCTATCCAGCTGAGCTATGAGCGCATTACTTGTGTGCCAATTTAGGCGATACGTTACTGTTCGGTTTACTTATTGGTGCGCTCAGAGAGATTCGAACTCCCGACCCCTTAGTTCGTAGCCAAGTGCTCTATCCAGCTGAGCTATGAGCGCGACATAAGTAAAGCGTGGCGGTGAGAGAGGGATTCGAACCCTCGATACAGTTACCCGTATGCGTCCTTAGCAGGGACGTGGTTTCAGCCACTCACCCATCTCACCGTAACGTGCCGCCATAATACAAATTAAGTGCTAGCACTGCAAGCTTCGATACCACAATTTTTGCATATTTTTGCTCAATTAAATATTTTTTAAACAATTTTCAGGATTCATCACCAGAATTACGCCTGAACTTTTGGCAATCGCTGCACAAAAACTAGAAACATCGTAAAATAACGACAGAAAACACATTATTGCAATCATTTACGTGCAGTCTTTCCGTACATGACTTATGCTAAACCTATCTTCTGACATGAAGTTTATTCCATGATGAAAAATTGGGTCGATCCTGAAGCGAAAGCTGAAGCCGAACGCTACGAAAATCCTATTCCAAGCCGTACCTTAATCTTAGAAACCATTGAAACCTTGCAAGCGGCACAGTCACATGCAGACTTGGTAGAGCATTTTGCGATTGCCGATCAAAAAAGTATTGATGCCCTGAGCCATCGTTTAATTGCCATGGTACGTGATGGTCAGCTCATGAAAGATGGATTCAAGTTCCAGCTGGCTGCAGAACAACCGACTCATGACGCCACGGTTTACATCAACAGTAAAGGTTTAGGCACAGCCAATATTGCAGGTCATGAAGATATTTTATTGCCTGAACGCGAACTACGTTTGGTGTTTAATGGCGATCAAGTCAAAGTCCGCCAGACATCGGTAGATCGTAAAGGCAAGGCATGGGGCTTTATTACCGAAGTCACCCAACGTCGTGTCAAACAAATCATTGGTAAATTGTCAGAATACGATGGTGAATATTTTATTCAGCCTGCCCAGCCAAATAGCCATCAGCCCATTACCCTTGAAAAAGAATTGATTGAACATGCCCAAGTTAAATTGGGCGATTCTGTGCGCATTGCGATTGACGACTATCCAACCCGCGAAGAATTTGCCACAGGACATATTATTCAGTCGATGGCAGACAAAGCCGATACTGAAATTATTATTCCGCAAACCATTTTAGAATTTGGTCTGCCGTATGAGTTTCCTGAAGAGGTCATTCAAGAAGCCGAAAGCTTTCAAGAACCGACAGCCCAAGACCGTGAAGGACGTATTGATTTACGCGATTTAGCCTTAGTGACCATTGATGGTGAAGATGCCCGCGACTTTGACGATGCGGTGTACGCAGAAAAACGTCCAGGCGGTGGCTACCGTGTCGTGGTCGCGATTGCCGATGTCAGCCATTATGTCCGCACAGGCAAACCATTGGATGATGAAGCACAGGAACGTGGGACTTCAGTCTATTTCCCGCATTTTGTATTACCGATGTTGCCTGAAGCTTTATCGAATGGTTTATGTTCACTCAATCCGCAGGTTGACCGTTTGTGTATGGTCTGCGATTTAAAACTGTCACGCGCAGGTCGTGTCACAGGTTTTGAATTTTATCCATCGGTCATGCATTCCAAAGCACGTTTAACCTATACTCAAGTGGCACAATATTTTGAGGGTGATAGTGCGGCAATTCCAGAAGATCGGGAGGTGCGCAAATCATTAAATACTCTGTTCCAACTGTATCAAGTGCTGAAAGGTTTACGTGCTGAACGTCATGCCATGGAGTTTGAAACCGTTGAAACCTACATGACCTTTGATGAGTTAGGTGGAATTAAAGAAATTTTGCCGCGCAGCCGTAACGATGCGCATAAACTGATTGAAGAATGTATGTTACTCGCCAACGTCGCAGCAGCAGAATATGCACTCAAACATGATGTGCCGATGCTGTACCGTGTGCATGAACCGCCAGAGTTTTCACGTATTCAAAAAGTCCGTGATTTTGTCAAATTACTTGGGCTACATTTTCCAGAACAACCCACTCAGGCCGACTATCAAGCGGTGATTGAAGCCACTAAAGATCGTATTGATGCACCAAGTATTCACGCGGTGTTATTACGCTCAATGATGCAAGCCTATTATGGCGCCAATAATTCAGGTCACTATGGTTTAGCTTACGATGCCTACACGCATTTCACTTCACCAATCCGTCGCTACCCTGACCTATTGTTGCATCGTGCCATTAAAGCGCATTTAAAACAAAAACCATCACCACTTTCGGGCGCAGCTTTAGATGATGCAGGCGAACATTATTCTGCAACTGAACGTCGTGCCGATGAAGCCTCACGCTCTGTCACCACATGGCTAAAATGCCACTATATGCAGCAGCATTTGGGTGAAGAATTTGTGGGCGTAATTTCTGCAGTAGCCGAATTTGGTTTATTTGTTACTCTCAAAGACCTTTATGTCGATGGCATGATTCATGTCAGCCAGTTGGGCGATGACTTCTTTGTATTTGACCAAGCCAGCCAAAGTCTAATTGGACAAGCACGTGGTCAAAGCTTTAGCTTGGGCGATGAAGTTAAAATTAAAGTCGCGGCTGTCAATTTAGAAGATCGCAAAATTGATTTTGAGCTCATGCAGCAACTCACCCATGCAGGTCGTGCTATTCGTATGCGCGCACCGCGCGTGGCAAAACCGTTCAGCCGTGAAGCCACTGAAGAAGTTTTTTCTGAGCGTCCAAGCAAGGCGACTTTAAGTGAAAACGGTGAGCAACCTGTGCCGAAGAAAAAGCCAAAAAGCAAACCGAGCTCTTACGGTAAAAAAACCTCAGCGAAGTCGGAAGCTAAACCGAAAGACAAAGCCAAAAAAAAGACCAAGGTGAAAAAGAAAAAATCCAATGCCAAAGCAAAGGGTGAGTAAATTTTACTAAATAAAAAAGAGTGCTACGGTGCTCTTTTTCATTTAATATATCTCTATAAAAATAAACCACTTAAAAATCATGACATCACAGAAAATTACTAAATACTATTACCATGAATATGTAATATGCTTAGTCTTTGTACTTAGTATTTCAGCACTGATTGCTCTCTTTTTTATAGACTTCACCCCAACAAATCAAGTCAAAATCACAGCCTTCATTGTTGCAACGTTGATTTATTTGGCTGTTTTGATCTACTTTTATGTTCTGCATAGATACGGACAATGGATCATTCCACGTACATGGACAAATGTACAAAAAAAGCCAAAATTCTATTTTTTACTCCTCTTCCCTATTTTTGTAATTCTGTTTCTTTACTTAAATCTAGTTGTCTATCCTCCTCTGCTTCATACCCTAGTTTTGGGTACACCTACTGTGGTGACATTGGAAGCAAGCGCTGTTAAAAAACATGGTAAAAAAGGAAGTGTCTACTATTCTATTGAAACACCGTATGACTCTACTGGTATGTTTCGAATCAATGTAGATGAATATGAACACTACAAAAATCAAAATCTATTCATAAAATTATCGGTCATTGAGGGGCGCTTTGGCACCTACATCCAAGATATTCAATCTATCCACGGTGAAACAAGAGCGAATAAATAGCACCCAAGGCTTGATTTATCCTTCTAGAAGCCTTACTTCTACAAATAACACAGGAAATAAATCGGCAGACCGACATGACATTAGAAAAGGCAACTTTGCCTGTTCCACAATTTGATCAAATTACCCTGGCAGATTTAAAACAAAAAATTGAGCATGCCATTCAGCAGGGACAAAACTTTTTAAATAATCTGACTGCAGTACCTGAAAATACGACGGCGCAATTAAATGTTTTAGAACAGATTGATCAGCTCGAAAATAACATGAGCGAAGCATGGGGCGTGCTGTCACATTTAAATGCGGTCATGAATAATCCTGAAACCCGCGAAGTGTATCAAGCGCTGTTACCAAGTTTAAGCGACTACTACACTCAATTGGGTCAGCACACGGTGTTGTATCAAAGCTATCAACATATTCACGACGCCAACACCTTTAAAGATTTGCCTGCTGCACAACAAAGCGCAATTCAACTGGCATTGCGCGACTTTAAACTGTCAGGTGTGGCCTTAGAAGGTGAAGCTAAAAAACGCTATGCTGAAATTTCAGCGCGTTTATCGCAACTGTCATCAGACTTTTCCAATCATGTATTGGATGCCACCCAAGCCTATTACAAAGTATTGTCCGAAGATCAGCTCAAAGGTTTACCGCCAAGCAGCGTTGAATTGCTGAAACAATATGGTCAGCAACGCGAATTGGAACAAGCTGTGGCAACACTGGATATTCCTGCCTATTTAGCCATTATGACCTATGCCGATGATCGTGCTTTGCGCGAAACCTTGTATCAGGCATACACTACTCGCGCGTCCGATCAATCAGCCCAGTCTGAATTTGACAACACCCCGATCATGGAAGAAATCTTGCGTTTACGTCAAGAAATGGCGCAATTGCTCGGTTTTAACAACTATGCAGAATTATCCCTTGCCAGCAAAATGGCACCAAGTGTCGAAGCAGTCGATCAATTCCTGCGTGAACTGGCAGAACATGCTCGTGCACCTGCAGAACAAGAAATTGCCGAACTCAAAGCCATTGCCGCCCAAGATGGGATTGATACCTTACAACCGTGGGATACAGGCTACTATTCTGAAAAATTAAAATTACAGCAATTTAACCTTTCACAAGAAATGTTAAAACCATATTTCCCTGCACCGAAAGTGGTTGAAGGTCTATTTAGCATCGTCAAGCGTTTATACGATGTCGATATTATTGAGCGCGCTGCCCCTGTTTGGCATCCTGATGCACGTTATTTTGAACTTGAAGATCAAGGTCAAGTGATTGGTGGTTTTTACTTTGATCTATATGCCCGTACAGGCAAACGCGGCGGCGCATGGATGAGTGGTTTCCGTTCACGCATGCAATTGGCACAAGGTTTACAAAAACCAATTTGCTATATGGTGTGTAACTTTACCCCACCTGTTGCAGACCAACCCGCGCTTTTAACGCATGATGAAGTCATCACCCTATTCCATGAATTTGGACATGGCTTACATCACATGCTAACTGAAGTAGATAATATTGCTGTGGCAGGTACACATGGTGTCGCTTGGGATGCGGTGGAATTACCAAGCCAATTCATGGAATTTTGGACTTGGGATCAAGATAGTTTAGATATGCTGAGTGCGCATATTGAAACCCAAGACACCCTGCCAGAACACCTGCTTAAAGCACTGTTAGATGCACGTTTCTTCCAGTCGGGAATGCAGAGCCTGCGCCAAATTGAATTTGCCCTGTTCGATTTAAGTATTCATCGCAGCAACCCTGCTTTAAATGCGGAACAGATTCAAGCCATGCTAGATGATATTCGTCAAAACTATGCCGTTGCGCCAACTACAGCTTACAACCGCTTCCAGCACAGCTTCAGCCATATTTTCGCAGGCGGCTATGCTGCAGGATATTATTCATACAAATGGGCAGAGGTTTTGGCCAGCGATGCCTTTGATCGCTTTGAAAATGAAGGGCTATTTAACACCGAAACTGGCAAGCAGTTTAGACAGTTTATTCTAGCAGTTGGCGGAAAAGATTCAGCGCTTGACGCATTTATCAATTTCCGCGGACGCGAGCCAAAAATAGACGCACTATTACGTCATCAAGGTTGGACGAACATAGTCAAAAACGCTTAAACTAAGAACTTTAGATGAAGTTAGGGGAGTCGTGATGACCATTAAACGTCGTTTCATTGCAGGCGCAAAATGTCCGAAATGTCAGGCGATGGATCGGGTTGTCATGCTCACCGCTGACGAAGCTGAATGGATCGAATGTATCGAGTGTGATTATACGGAAAACCGTCCAACACATATTGATGAACCTGAAATCCCAGAGGTTTCAGATGAAATTGGGGTGATCCAGTTTAAGCCGCGTCAGTCAAAGTAAAACAATAAGGTTCAACAACGCATGACTGAAGATCAACGACATAACCCTAAGCTTTTATGGGCGATTACGGGTGGGTTAATTATTGTCATTATTGCCGTATTTATCTTTCAATGGATGGGCGATAGCGACAATACTGCGCCTATAGAAACTGCCCCAACTACGGCGTCTGTAGCGAAAGCTGTACCTGCTGAAGCAACGCCATTGCAAGAAGATGAAGCAGCACCAAAACAGTTGGTCACAGAAGATTTACTCAAAGCACCTGTATCTGAGAATGCAGCGCTTGCCAAAGAAGAAGTGGCTAAATTAGATGACATTCAAAATCAGCTGAATGATCAACGTGCCTTATTAAAACAGCAACATAACGATGCCGATGAATTGATTAAACTGAAAGAAGAACAAATCAAAATACTGGAAGCCCAACTGGCACAGTAAGCCTCCTCTGCTTCACATCAGTCATTTTAAAATACGATAAAGGGTCAGTGTTGTAGCCAATTTAAGCTAGAATAGCCAGAGGTTATTCTGGCTTTATTTGTATGACATCTTCTGGTTCTGCCCAACAAAATTTGCTCAAAGCAATTATGCTGTTGACCTGCTCTGCCTTTCTGTTTTCACTCATGGGAGTGTGCGTTCGTTACGCCTCAGAAACGGTAGATAATGCCACAGTGGTATTTTTCCGTAATTTTATTGGTTTGTTTATTTTTATCCCGTTCATTTTCAATAAAGGCTTGGGCTTTTTTAAAACTGAAAAGTTATGGATGCACACTTGGCGTTCGGTGGTCGGCTTAACCGCCATGTATGGTTTTTTCTACGCGATTGCCAATCTAAAACTGTCCAATGCGATGGTCTTTACCTATTCATCGCCTATTTTTATTCCCTTAATTGCATGGCTATTCCTTAAAGAAAAAATCACCAAACCGATGCTATTGGCTGCGTTCATTGGTTTATTTGGCGTGTTATTTGTCGCCAAACCCGATGCAGGTATGTTTAATAGCATGTCCGCAATTGGACTCAGTGCCAGTTTTTTAGCAGCGATGGCTTTTGTCACGGTACGCGCCCTGACTCAAACCGAACCGCCTGAACGCATTGTGTTTTATTTTTGCATGATTGGGACACTCATTTCTGTTGTACCGATGTTCTGGTCATGGCGTCCTTACAACTTAAAAGAATTGAGTTTTTTAATTGGTGCAGGATTGCTGGCCAATATCAGTCAGATCTTTATGTCCAATGCCTACCGTCTTGCCCCTGCTGGGCAAATTGGCCCTGTCAATTACATTGCGATTATTTTTGCAGGGATTTGGGGCTTTAGCTTTTGGCATGAAACGCCAGACTTATTTAGTTTAATTGGCTTTGCCCTAATTTTGCTTGCCATTATTTTGTGCAGTCCACTGTTACAAAAACACCTGAATCACCACTCACCACATTCTTAATGCTGTTTTTGTATTCCCTACACATCAGCCTCATAAACCTTATAAAAAAACACCCCGTAGCGAACTACAGGGTGTTGTTAAACAATAAGATGACTGTGATTAAGTATGCTTATTCATACCAACCGAATAGCTTAAACACATACGGTACATAGGCAATAATCAACATCGCAGGCAGCATCACAATCACAGGTAAAACCCAACGCTCAAAGCGATAATAGAACGGTTTATGACGAACTTCCGCATCGGCTGCAGCGACTTCTTCATCACCAATTGACTGCCTTGCCAATAAGTGATTCAGCGCTACAGGTGGCGTCACATAGCCCAATTCAAAGCCGATGAGGGTAATCATCCAGAAATGCACAGGATGAATCCCATACTGATACGCCACGGGCGCAACTGTTGCCGAAATTAGAATTACCGCACCGAATGGATCCATAATCATGCCCACAAAAATCATCAGGGCAACAATCAGGCTAATCACAATAAAGATGCTGCTAATGTCGGTTGGGAACGCTTCCATAATTTCAATGCGTTCTAAATAGCCACCTACACTGACTGAAAGCGCCATCAAAATTACCAATGCCCCAATATGTCCCACCGTTTCACTGGTCGATAAATGCAGAGCTTTGAAGAAACCATACTGACGCAATGGTGAATCAGGTGCAGTCAATAATGAGCGCTCAGATGAAGCTGCTGTCTGTTGTGCTACAGGCTTGTGATCTAAAGTCTGATCCCACTGCCCCATCGCTGGAATAGGCGCAGGTTCATGGCGCAATTTATCAAACAACACCATCATCAATAAAATAACCGGCATCATTACAGGTGCAGTAAATTCATTCATATTGGTGTCTAAAGCATATTTATAGAACAACCAAATCAACATAAAAATGAGGATATATGGCAATACTGGGCCAAAAGCACGTAAGGACAATGGCGCAGCTATGTTCGGTGCAGCAATGCGGAATTTATTTTCAGCAAAGAACAACGAAATCACTAAAAATAGGGTTGAAGTCAGTAGGAACACATACAAACCATAGTGATACAGCATGTCCGTTGTGACTTCTTTATTCAGCGATGCCACCACAACAATCAATAGGCATGGACGAAGCACGACCCCCATTGAACCCGACATAGCTGTTGCCGCCAGTGCAAACTGACGTCGTCCACCCGCATTCCAAACTTCTTTATAAATGATCGCACCTGCGGCAATGACAAAAATCCCCGATGCACCGGTATAAGCCGTCGGCAATGCCGCAGCAATCAAAATCAGCCAGGTTAAAGTTTCAGGTGCCAAATTCCACGGACGCAGAATATTCAGGAACAAATCCACAATTCGGGTTTGTTTGAGCAACATCCCCGCCCAAATAAACAAAGCCAAGTTCAAGAAAATACTAGAGAATTCGACCAGTTGCCCTAGGTAAATCCCTTGCCCCATTGGATAATCCATCAGGAAGGTAAAAGAGAAACCCGTACTAATTGCCATATAGGCATACAAAGGTACGCTCAGGAAAGCAAGACCTAAACTACCGCCTTCACGGGTCGGTGCAGGTGGCTTAATAAGCTGGAATAAACTAATTAAAGTCAGAGTTGCAAACAGAATCATCCACATCCAGTAAATGATTTGCGTTTCACCACTCATCGGTACGCCTGAATTGAGTACTGAACGATATTGACTGATACTTGACGAGGTTAAGAAACCATTCGCCACCACCATTAAGGTCGAATACACCTTGAAGTCAATTTTGGTCGCAGGGCCACGTAAACCAATGTGATGGGTCTTTAAAGTGGCACTAATTGCAGCAAAGACCACCATCAATACCAATAAAATGGCACGGTTTTCAGTACCAAATTTAAAAATACCAAAAAAAGAGGTTTCAATGGTTCGATAAATTTTCAAGCTTGGATGGGCTTGAATATGCTGAATCGCCTGATCATGAAATTGAAATTTTTCTTCACAAATTTGTTTGGCTGCCAAAATTGAAGCACGGACATCTGACTCAGAGGCAGTACCAAAAATATCGGCAAACTCATCAGCAGCATTGGCTTGCATTTGGGCATGTACTTGTGCATCGATATCGGGGTTGCGTTCGCAGTCAGGTGCAGTGGGTTCGGCACGCAAAAATGAATACTGCATACCCGTTGCAGGGTCACCGTATAGGCGTTCACCCATGCGCAACAACTGACCATGTACCATTTCACCTGTACCAATAATAAGTGTCAGTAGCAACAAGATCAAAATAACGAATGTAGAAATCCATTCTGTCCATATATGTCTGAGCAAAGCCAAGCCAGACCTGCGTTGTCCGTTATTGTGCATATATTTTCCTGTTTTTATTCTATGCAGAAACCGAGACACTCGAATTTCTGTCTATCCTTATTCAACGGAATGTCCATCTTCCATTGAGCATTTTTGTATTCAGTTTAAATGTGAATGAACGTCGTTATTTTTAAAATGACAATATAGATTTTCTTTTAAGTAAAAATGGTCAATTGTGAGATTTTATGTGAGCCCTTTTTGCCATCATTTTGATGTAATTTTAATGCGGATCAATGCAATAGGCCCAAATAATATAAGCCAGTGCAAAAATTACTCCCCAAATCACCCCCAATAAATGTGCCTCAACTAATACAGGACTCCCGATTAATTCTGCTGTACCCAAACTGCCCACGGTATTTTCCCAAATCAGTTTAGATAAAATAAGCAGCAAGACCAATGTGGCAAAGCCACGTTCTTTTTTATAAAGCAAATGCACACATGCCACCGCCACATAAGCACCATGCAACACCCCAGAAAGTCCTGCATAGGCATCAATATCGGCAAGGAAGTAATAGAAACTCAGACTAATCGCTGGCGGTAGTACCAACAAAAGCGCCACAAAGTGCCATACTTTGGCATGCGGAAAAATAAAAGGTAAACAGGCAAACGCGATCATATTGAGTAAATAATGAATCCAGCCCACATGCACCCAATGCCCTGTCCATAAGCGCCAAAATTCATCCAATAAATGTGTAGACCAATAAATAAAATGCTCTGCAAAAATCTGCAAACATGCCGAAACCGACATACATGCCGCAATAAACACAATTTTTCGACTGAGAAATTGAGATGAATATTGCATAGGCGCTTGCATCCTCCAAATTATTCTTGTTATGTGCTTCGGCAAACGGATTGCCCAATCCTAAAATTTCTTGTCTATATTGAATTGGGCAATCTTGATATTTTTACAATTGAGCTGCCGTATCCTCATTAAATAAATCATCTAATTCAGATGAATCATCTTGTTCATCCCAGAAACGTTGCTGATCACCAGTACGCACACCTGTATGTTCAGTCCAGTAACGGTCTGAAATTCCTTGTACCATGCTTCCTGCCATGGCATCAATCAATTTAAATTGTGGATTTACAGGTTTTTCGTCACTGCGTGCATTAGAAAAGGCTTTGAGTGCATCGCGGATTTTGGCATCTTCACCACTGGCTTGGGCAGCAACCGCATATAAAGCGTGTGATAAACGCACCCCTTTATTTTCACCAATTTGCATCGACTGCTTTAAGGTTTGATACGGATCAGGTTTGCCATCTCCCGCACCTGGAAGCAAAGTCCAAATTACGGCACGTGTAGCCTCTGGTGCGCCCCAGAATTTTTCATTGTTTAAACAGGTCATACCACGTTCAACAATCGCGGCAATATCTTTAGGCACATGCACTGCCCCGCCTGAATTAATATCATTGGTCATGGCTTGCAAGCCACTCAACATCCCCAACATATACACAGTTTGATCAATATCACTGTTCATTTTTGGACAACCTTCGCCCAAAGGTTTCCGATATTTCTTTTCCCAACGATGCTGAAACAATTGATAGCCTGTGTATTGGCGCTGTGCCGCCAAAGCCGCCCAACGTTTTTGCTGAATCCGCGCATCTTGCGCTTCGCCCACTTGCCCTGCTTTTGCTGCACGTAAATAACGCAATTCAGCATCCAAAGCTTTTTCTTCGGCACAAATACCCGCAGCCGAATACATTAGTACCGCAACACGGGTTGGGTCTGCGCCCATATCTTTAGTCGCCATAATGGCAGGGGTTAAGGAATTACCAGAATTACACACCATTTCAGCATCTTCCATCGCTAAAATTGGCGGCACAATATGTTTTTCAGTAAATCCAAGTGCGACATTGGCACCTGTTTTGATCACTTGTGAACAACCTGATAATAATAAACTTGTGATTGCAAATACGGCCACACCCTGGCCTATTTTTTGGACTTGCGACATTTTCCTGTCCTCTATAATTGTGTTTATGTCCATTGCAACAAACATAGCAGAAGCAATATCTGAATAAAAGCGTCTACTTGCTGCTTCAGATGGATAACTTTGCCATGTTTTAAAGTGACTAAAATTGACTGAAATCTGTCATCCGACAAAATTTAGGCAAAAAAAAGTAGCATTGCGACGGTTCAGCACATGCTACTTATTAACTGATGCCCAATTCGGGCTTATCTTAAAAAATCTTTCGACTAAATTTAAATCTGCACATTTCAGGAATCTGATTTGTATTGATCTACACTTGTCTGGAATGAATATAACTGAAAATAGGGATATGTGTAATCTTTTATGCCAATATAAAATGACTGATCAGGACACGAAAAATAGATGATAATTTTATCTTTATGATACTTATAGTTTTTTATTATTATAAAAATATACAGCTGTCTGTAAATTAGAGCATTTTCGCCAATACTTTTAGAGCCTTCCATTCCGCCTTGGAAACCTGATCACACCAAATCACCACAGGTTTAAAGGCTTGCTGAAATTCCATGACGATATAAATTTGATGATCTATCACTTGACGCAGTTGCACACGCTGAATTTCAATTTGGCGAGCTGTGCTTTTAATCTGTTGTGATACTACACGAGGCGCGAGATAGGAAATTGACCATTCACGGTCATCTAATTGATCTAAACCAACAATTCGGTTTGCACGAACAAATTTAAAATATGTCCAGCCCATAATGACAATACATACAACGCTAAGCCATGGCTTTAACACTTGTAGTAAAAGCCAAACGATGAGTAGAGCGATCATCAGCTGAAACACTATTGCGATGACACTAGGTTTCAGCTGAAACTGCTGCTTAGCCATGCACATAATGCTTTAGTTTACGGATAAAATCTTTCAACTCAGGACGTGGTGGCTCAGACACTTCCATAAACCAATCCAATAAATCTGGGTCTTCCTGCTCAACCAAATCGGCAAACATTTGTTTTTCTTCCGCACTGGCAGTCAAATAATGATTTTTCACATACGGGTCAAAATAGACATCAATTTCCTTTAAACCACGACGGGCACGGTAAATCACTTTGCGTTCTTCTAAGCTGATGTCATCACTCATGCGGTTTCCCCATTAAAATTAAACTCAGGCTAGTTTAACCGACCCCTTTTAAAGTTTCGATGACTTTTATGCAGCATTGACCAAAAGCATCATCTTTCATTTGCAATTGAAACTTTTGCACCTTGTTGCCCCCTATAAATTCTTCTAAGGTGAATTCAAAATAACAACATCAAGAAGATAAAACCATGCAATCTGCCGCAATTCGCCCCATTGCCAATATGTTACCGCGCACCTTATTCAGTGCTGAACACGATAGTTTTCGTGATTTGGTACGAAAATTCTATTTGCAGGAAGTCATCCCCCATACTGAAAAATTTGAAGCGCAGCAGCATGTAGACCGTGATCTATGGCGTAAAGCAGGTACTTTGGGTTTGCTGTGTAGCACCATGCCTGAAGAATATGCAGGTTCAGGGGTAGACCGCTTATACAGCATGATTTTGATTGAAGAACAAGCCTATGCAGGTGACAGTGCTACCGGTTTTTCACTGCATTCAGATATTGTCGCCAATTACATTAATAACTTTGGCACAACTGAACAAAAACAACACTGGTTACCCCGCATGGCCACAGGCGAAGTGATAACCGCGATTGCCATGACCGAACCCGGTACAGGTTCAGACTTACAAGCTGTGCGTACCTCTGCGGTATTGGATGGCGATGAATACGTGATTAATGGTTCTAAAATTTTTATTACCAACGGCTATTTGTGCGACATGGCGATTGTGGTATGTAAAACAGCGAACACAGACAAAGGTTCAGCCAATCTGTCTTTAATATTGGTAGAAGCAGACCGTGCGGGATTTAGCAAAGGCAAACCACTGAATAAAATTGGTATGAAAGGTCAGGACACTTGCGAATTATTTTTTGATAATGTCCGCGTGCCTCGCAGCAATTTATTGGGTGCAGAAGGCATGGGCTTTATCATGCTGATGAAAGAACTGGCTTGGGAACGCTTAATTGTCGCGATTATTTGCCAAGCAGGTGCAGAAGCTGCTTTTGCACATACACTGCAATATACTCAGCAACGTCAAGCCTTTGGCAAAAGTATTCATAGCTTTCAAAATACGCGCTTTAAACTGGCAGAATTACGCACCGAAATTGATTTCTGTCGTGCTTTTTTAGATCAATGTATGCAGTTACAACTTCAAGATCAGCTCAGTGTTGAAGCTGCAGCGGCCGCCAAATATAAAATTTCAGAGATGTACTCCAAAGTGGTGGATGAATGTCTACAACTGCATGGTGGTTATGGCTATATGCTTGAGTATCCAATTGCACGTGCTTACTTAGACAATCGGGCCAATCGCATTTATGCAGGCACCAATGAAATTATGAAAGAGCTGATTTCACGTTCTTTATAAAACTTCCACCTCAACATAAAATGGCGCAAGAGATTTTAAATCCCTTGCACCATGCTATTTTTGCCCCTGATGATTTAAGACACTAATTTAGGTTTACGCTGCTGTGCAGGCACAGCTTGTTTGAACTTTAAAATACCATCTTCAAAACTTGCCTGTTTTAAGGTTTTGCGATCTTCTAAGTAATTGTTGGTGACTCGCCATGGCGCATGTTTGCCTTGCTTCGGCATCACATCAGCAGCACGCGCGATATAGCCTGAACTCAAACTGCCCATCACCGTATCTTCCAATAACTCAGTTTGATCGCCTTGAGGAATCACCTCGTCATAACCTTGTCGATCCATATAATTGAGCAAACGACAAATATAATCCGCAGCCACATCCACTTTAAGTGTCCAAGATGCATTAATATAGCCAATAATCATCGCCATATTCGGCACATCGCTAACCATCACACCTTGATACAGCATGTGCTTAGAAGTGTCTAAAGGCTCACCATCAATTGTGGCTTGAATACCACCTAGAATCTGAATATTCAAACCAGTGGCAGAGACAATAATATCGGCATCCAGATGCTTACCTGATTTTAATTGCACACCTGTTTCAGTAAAACTTGCAATTTGATCAGTTTCAATCGAGGCATGCCCTTCGCGTAAAATCTTAAATAAATCACCATCAGGCACAACACATAAACGCTGATCCCACGGATTATAATGTGGCGTGAAATGCTTCATATCCACCTTGCCTTTGAGCTGCATTTGGATAGATTTCAGCAACAAAGTCCGCAGTAATTTCGGCTGTTTTTGTGCTAAAGCATAAATTGCGCGTTGCATGCCAATATTACGTGCGCGCGTGATTTTGTAAGCAACATCTTCAGGCAAAACTTTACGCATTTGCTGATAAACAAAATCCATTGCAGGCACTGAAGCAATATATGTCGGTGAGCGTTGCAGCATGGTGACATGCGCTGCACCACCTTTCGACATGGCAGGGACTAAGGTAATCGCAGTTGCACCACTGCCAATAATTAACACCTTTTTACCACGATAATCTAAATTTTCAGGCCAATGCTGAGGGTGGATAAATGTGCCTTTAAACGCCTGCTGATTCGGAAAGTCAGGCTGAAAACCTTGATCGTAATTGTAATAGCCTGTGCAGCCTAAAACAAAATTAGCCACCCAAGTTTCAATCTGTTGTGCTGCATTTTCTATGCGTAACGTCCACTTACGTGTTTGAGAATCATAATTGGCAGATAGTACACGATGTTTAAAATGAATTTTTGAATGTAAGGCTTTTTCTTGAATGACTTCTGCTAAATAACCTTTGATAGATGCGCCATCGGCAAGTACATTGGTTTTTTTCCAAGGCTTAAAATTATAACCAAAAGTCGACATATCCGAATCTGAACGAATGCCCGGATATTGGAATAAATCCCAAGTGCCACCAAAACTTTGACGACGCTCAATAATTTCAAAAGAACGCTGTGGGCAGTTTTGACTTAAATGTGCTGCTACACCAATGCCCGAAATCCCTGCCCCAATAATTAATATATCAACCTGCTTATCCATGTTTTATTGTCCAGCTTGAATGATGTTTTTTATTAAAGCATAAATTTGACAATACACAATGTCAAGTTTAGCAAAAGTTACTAAAATTTATATCAATTCGGGACAATTTCATCATTTATTGAGATTCAATATATTTTTTTCATAAAAAAAGACCGGTAAAACCGGTCTTTTTCTGAACAACGTGCGTTATTCTTAGCGAAATTATTTAACTTCGCGATCTACAAGCTCAACGTAAGCCATCGGTGCAGCATCACCCGCACGGAAGCCCGCTTTAAGAACACGTAGATAACCGCCGTTACGCTCTTTGTAACGAGGGCCAAGAACGGTAAATAATTTACCAACAGTTGCTGCTGAACGAGTACGAGCAAACGCTAAACGACGGTTTGCTACTGTATCGTTTTTAGCTAAAGTGATTAAAGGCTCAGCAACACGACGTAATTCTTTTGCTTTAGGAACAGTTGTTTTGATTAACTCGTGTTCGAACAAAGAATTAGCCAAGTTTTGGAACATCGCTTTGCGATGGCTGCTTGTACGGCCTAATTTCACACCACTATTACGATGACGCATGGTGATAGTCCTACTTAATTAACGGCTACGATAGGCGAAACGATCGTCCATACGGAGACTAGCCGGTGGCCAGTTCTCTAAACGCATGCCGAGCTGTAAGCCTTTAGAAGCCAGAACATCTTTGATCTCTGTAAGCGATTTTTTACCCAAGTTAGGTGTTTTAAGTAGCTCAACTTCAGTACGCTGTACAAGATCACCAATGTAGTAAATATTTTCTGCTTTCAAACAGTTAGCAGAACGAACAGTAAGCTCTAGATCATCTACTGGACGAAGCAAGATTGGGTCAACTTCTTCACGAGGCTCTTGAGCAACAGGAGCTTGATCTTTCTGAAGATCAACAAAAATTGCAATTTGTTGTTGCAAGATTGTTGCCGCTTTGCGGATTGCTTCTTCTGGATCAACTGTACCATTGGTTTCAAGATCAATGATCAACTTGTCAAGGTCAGTACGTTGTTCTACACGCGCATTTTCTACGATGTAAGACACACGTTTAATTGGGCTATAAGAAGCATCTAACTGCAAACGACCTACAGGGCGAGTTTCGCCTTCTGGGAAACGTGAGTCAGATGTTTCATAACCACGACCTTGAGCAACTTTCAGGCGCATTTTTAAATTGCCTGTAGCACTTAAAGTGCCAATCAAGTGTTCAGGGTTAACCACTTCAACATTATGCGGTAAACGAAGGTCTGCAGCAGTTACATCGCCTGGACCTTGTTTTTCCAATGTCAAATAAGCTTCATTTTGATCGAACAGCTTAATAGACAATCCTTTCAGGTTCAGCAAGAGCTCGACGATGTCCTGCTGCAAGCCTTCCAAAGTACTGTACTCGTGCTCGACACCTTCAATTTCAACTTCTACCACAGCTGCGCCAGGTAAAGAAGAAAGAAGGATGCGACGTAAAGCATTACCAAGAGTGTGACCAAAGCCACGCTCTAATGGTTCTAGAATAACTTTTGCCGAGGTCCCGCTTGCCGCTTCGACCTTGATCGCTTGCGGAGTAAGAAACTCATTTGCAGTACGCGTCATTATTGCTACCTCAAGGATTATTTAGAATACAATTCTACAATCAAGCTTTCGTTGATTTCAGCAGGTAAATCAGAACGATCTGGTGCAGCTTTAAACGTACCTTCAAATTTAGAATGGTCAACTTCCATCCATGAAGGGATACCACGTTGAGCAGCCAATTCAATTGCGTTTTTAATACGTAATTGTTGTTTTGCACCTTCGTGAACTGCAATTACATCACCAGCTTTAACTTGAATAGACGCAATGTTAACACGACGACCATTTAAAGTAATGCTACGGTGAGATACAAGCTGACGAGCTTCTGCACGTGTAGAACCAAAACCCATGCGATAAACAACGTTATCAAGACGGCTTTCGAGCAATTTCAACAAGTTTTCACCTGTTGCGCCTTTCACACGAGCAGCTTCTTTATAGTAGTTACTAAATTGACGCTCTAAAACACCGTACATACGACGTACTTTTTGTTTTTCACGTAATTGTAGTGAGTACTCAGATTGCTTACCACCACGAGCCCCGCCATGTTGGCCAGGAGCTTTAGCGTGTTTTTTAGTTTTGACGTCAAATGGTTTAACGCCAGATTTTAGTTGCAGGTCTGTCCCTTCGCGGCGAGAGAGTTTGCATTTTGGACCAATATAACGAGCCATGAATGTTTCTCCTTACACGCGACGTTTTTTAGGTGGACGGCAACCGTTGTGAGGGATTGGAGTCACATCGGTAATGCTGTTAATTTTATAACCCACTGCACCTAATGCACGAACCGCAGACTCACGACCTGGACCAGGACCTTTAACAAGGACGTCCAAGTTTTTCAAACCGTAATCTAAAGCAGCTTTACCAGCAACTTCAGCAGCTACCTGAGCAGCGAACGGAGTTGATTTACGTGATCCACGGAAGCCTTGTCCACCTGAGGTAGCCCAAGCCAGTGCATTACCTTGACGATCGGTAATGGTCACAATGGTGTTATTAAAAGAAGCGTGAATGTGTGCAACACCTTCAGAGACGGTACGAGTGACCTTCTTGCGTGTGCGAGTATCTTTAGCCATCTTTTAGCTTCCAGAAATCTTATTTCTTAATCGGTTTGCGCGGACCTTTACGGGTACGTGCGTTAGTTTTGGTGCGTTGACCACGGACAGGCAAGCTGCGACGATGACGAAGACCGCGGTAGCAGCCTAAATCCATTAAACGTTTAATGTTCATGGAAATTTCGCGACGTAAGTCACCTTCGGTCGGAACCTTAGCAACTTCTGCACGAATCGCATCAAGCTGAGCGTCATCTAATTCACGGATCTTTGTTGTTGGTGCGATACCAGCAGCAGCTAAGATAGTCTTAGCAGTGTGGCGACCAATACCAAAGATATAAGTGAGAGAGATAACAGCGTGCTTGTTATCCGGAATGTTTACACCGGCAATACGAGCCATTCAATTTTCTCCAAAAAGGCAGTTAAGATAATCAACCGCCCCACAAAAATCTTGAGGGGCGGATAATAACCTAATTAGCCTACTGAAATCAACAGGTCTTAATCAAATTAACCTTGACGCTGCTTATGACGAGGTTCTGCGCTGCAAATTACGCGAATAACCCCATTACGACGGATAACTTTGCAGCTACCACAAATTTTCTTTACAGAAGCTTGTACTTTCATGATGAAACCTCTAAGTGCGCTTATCCCTTAGGATGAGCAGTCGTTTTTCTCATTAACGTTTGATTATCGTACTGGTGCGAGGTGAGATGTGCTTGAAGCTGAGCCATAAAGTCCATCACAACCACTACAACGATTAATAATGATGTACCACCTAAGCTAAATGGAATTCCAAATGAGCTTTGTAGAATCATCGGCATTAAGCAGACTACAGTGATGTAAATCGCGCCAATAAAGGTCAAACGACTGAGAATATGATCTAAGTAACGAGCAGTTTGCTCACCTGGGCGAATACCAGGCACATAAGCTCCGCTGCGTTTCAAGTTTTCCGAAACTTCTTTAGGGCTGAAAACTAGCGCAGTGTAGAAGTAACAGAAAAAGATAATTAACGCACCAAAGAGCACCAAATACAACGGTTGTCCAGGCGACAATACCAATGCCAAGTCTTGTAGACTACGCTTGATTAATCCAGCACTAGGATCCGCACTGCCGACCCATTGACCTAAGCTCGCTGGGAACAAAAGCAATGAACTGGCAAAAATTGCTGGAATCACACCTGCCATATTAATTTTTAATGGCAAATGCGTTTGCTGAGCAGTAAATACACGACGACCTTGTTGTTTTTGAGCATAGTTTACTGGAATACGACGCTGCGCCTTCTCAATAAACACAATTGCTGCAAGTACACCCAAAGACAATAAACCAAAAATTGCCAAACCAATCAGGCTTGACTGGCCACTGTCAATAGATGTGAAGGATTGCATAATTAAATTAGGCAAGCCTGCAACAATACCTGCGAAAATGATCATGGAAATACCATTGCCCACTCCGCGTTCGGTAATTTGTTCACCCAACCACATTAAGAACATTGTGCCTGCAACCAAAGAGGTCACAGCTGGAACGTAAAAAGCCAGACCTGACGTTAAGGTAATACCTTGACCAATCAGACCTGCACACATCCCAATCGCTTGCACAAGTGCAAGAAACAATGTGCCTTGGCGCGTATATTGATTAATTTTGCGTTTGCCTTGCTCGCCTTCTTTTTTCAAAGCTTCAAGCGAAGGAACCACGGTAGACATCAACTGTACGATAATCGAAGCAGAAATGTATGGCATGATCCCTAAAGCAAGAATCGACATCCGCTCTAATGCACCACCCGAAAACATGTTAAACAAACCAAGGATTGTACCTTGGTTTGCATTAAACAATTGTTCAAGTGCGGCATTATTAATGCCTGGTACTGGAATATGCGCTCCTAGTCGAAATACCAACAACGCACCAATGAGAAACATCATTCGGCGTATAATTTCACGGTATTTCACGTGAAATGGTTGGCCTTTCATCATGTGAACATGACCTGAAGAACTAGGAGACATAGACACTGGGGATTACTCCTCGACTTTACCGCCAGCCGCTTCAACAGCAGCTTTAGCGCCTTTAGTCACAGCAACACCTTGAATAGTGAATGCGCGAGTAATTTCACCAGAAAGTACGATACGAGCACGAGCCATATCTTTACGTACAACGTTCGCTGCTTTTAAAGTTTCAAGGCTAACGATGTCGCCTTCCACTTTAGCAAGCTCAGATAAACGTACTTCAGCAGTTTTCAAAGCGATTTGGCTAGTGAAACCGAATTTAGGTAAACGACGATATAACGCAGTTTGACCACCTTCGAATCCAGGACGTGTACCACCGCTCTTACGTGAGTTTTGACCTTTGATACCACGACCACCAGTCTTACCAACGCCAGAACCGATACCACGGCCTAGACGACGGGCTTCACGCTTAGCACCTTCTGCAGGTGCAAGTTCATTTAAACGCAGAGTCATGGCTTATTCCTCTACACTAACCATATAGTAGACTTGGTTGATCATACCACGGTTAGAAGGCGTATCTTGCACTTCTACAGTATGACCAATACGACGCAGACCTAAACCTTTAAGGCTAAGCTTGTGATTTTTCAAGCGGTGCGATGCAGATTTAGTCTGGGTAACTTTAATCGTTTTCATGATTGATTACCCTTGAATTTGTTCTACTGAAAGACCACGTTTCGCAGCAACCTTTTCAGGAGTTGTCATGTCACGCAAACCGTTAAAAGTTGCGTTCACTACGTTTGCAGCGTTAGTAGAACCACGGCATTTAGTCAATACGTTACGTACACCTGCAGCTTCTAAAACTGCACGCATAGAACCACCCGCAATTACACCAGTACCTTCAGATGCTGGTTGCATGTAAACACGGCTTGCACCATGACGCGCATGAATCGGGTGTTGTAAAGTACCATCTGCCAATTCGATAGTGATCATGTTACGACGTGCAGCTTCAAGTGCTTTAGAAATAGCAGCTGGAACTTCACGTGCTTTACCACGACCAAAACCTACGCGACCATTACCATCACCCACAACAGTTAATGCTGTGAAAGAGAAGATACGACCACCTTTAACAACTTTGGCTACGCGATCAACGGCAACCAGCTTTTCAACAAGACCTTCGTTTTGTTCAACTTTAGCCATGATTAGAACTCCAAGCCGTTTTCACGAGCAGCATCAGCCAAGGCTTTGATACGACCATGATATTTAAAACCAGAACGGTCAAACGCAACTTTAGTTACGCCAGCTGCTTTCGCGCGTTCTGCAATTAAAGCACCTACTTTTTGAGCTGCTTCAACGTTACCAGTTGTACCAGCACGTAAAGTAGCATCTAAAGTTGAAGCTTGCGCTAAAACTTTGCCACCATCTGCTGAAATAACTTGAGCATAGATGTGACGCGGCGTGCGGTTTACACACAAACGAGTCGCACCCAATGCACGGATGTGCAAGCGTGTGCTTTTCGCACGACGCAAACGGGATTGTTTCTTTTCGTTCATAAGAACCTCGCGCCTTATTTCTTCTTAGCTTCTTTACGAAGAACAACTTCATCCGAATAACGAACACCTTTACCTTTATATGGCTCTGGTGGACGGTATCCACGGATATCCGCAGCAACTTGACCTAAAGCTGCTTTATCAGCAGATTTAAGGATAATTTCAGTTGCAGTTGGAGTTTCTGCAGTCACACCTTCAGGAAGGGTGTAATCGATTGGGTGTGAAAAACCAAGGTTAAGGTTAACAACGTTACCTTTTACCGTAGCTTTATAACCAACACCAATCAATTGCAACTTACGTTCGAAGCCTTCGCTCACACCTTTTACAAGGTTGTTAAGCACAGCGCGAGCAGTACCAGCTTGCATCCAAGCGTCTTTCGACTCAGCTTTAGGAGCAATAGCTAAAATACCGTCTTCCTGTTTTAGCTCGACCAGCGCATGCAGGTTGAAAGACAATGTACCTTTGCTGCCTTTCACTTCGACCTGCCGGCCGTTCTGAGTAACTGTAACACCGTTAGGTACAGTTACTGGGGCTTTAGCCACACGAGACATGAGGAATCACCTATTATTAAGAAACAAAAGCAATAACTTCACCACCGATACCTGCAGCACGTGCAGCGCGATCAGTCATGATGCCTTTGCTTGTAGAAACGATTGCAATACCTAAACCTTGCTTAACGCTTGGAAGAGCATCTTTACCACGATACTGACGTAGACCTGGACGGCTTACGCGTTTCACAGTTTCGATAACTGGTTTGCCTTCATAGTATTTTAAAGTAATCGTTAATGTAGGTTTGCCTTCGTTGTCAGCCACTTCTACATTTGCGATATAACCTTCTTGTTGAAGTACGTTTGCAATAGCAACCTTCAACTTAGAATTAGGCATAGAAACAGTTTGTTTCTTTGCCATTTGGGCGTTACGAACACGCGTTAGCATGTCGGCAACGGTATCTTGCATACTCATTTATAGTGCTCCTTACCAGCTTGCCTTAACAACGCCCGGTACATCACCTTGCATTACTGTGTCACGTAATTTGTTACGGCTTAAACCGAACTTACGGAAGTAACCATGAGGACGACCAGTTAAACCACAACGGTTACGAAGACGTACTGGAGACGCATTACGTGGTAATGCTTGTAACTTCATCATCGCTTCGAAACGCTCTTCGTCGCTTGCATTTACGTTTGCAATCGTTGCTTTTAATTCAGCACGTTTTGCAGCGTATTTCGCAACAGTAGCTTCGCGTTTCAATTCGCGATTAATCATACCTTTCTTAGCCATATCGACCTCTTATTTGAACGGGAAGCCGAATGCACGCATAAGCGCACGGCCTTCGTCATCGGTGCGAGCAGTCGTAGTGATGGTGATGTCCATACCACGAATTTGATCAATCTTATCGAAATCGATTTCAGGGAACATGATTTGTTCCTTGAGACCCATAGAGTAGTTACCACGACCATCGAATGATTTCGAAGAGAAACCACGGAAGTCACGGATACGAGGGATCGCGATAGAGATCAAACGGTCTAAGAATTCGTACATACGTTCGCCGCGTAAAGTAACTTTACAACCAATCGGCCAACCATCACGGATTTTAAAACCAGCGATTGATTTACGAGCTAATGTTAAAACTGGTTTTTGACCAGCAATAGCTTGCATATCAGAAAGAGCGCCATCTAACAATTTCTTGTCAGCAGCTGCAGCACCAACACCCATGTTGATGGTAATTTTAGTGATGCGAGGGATCTCCATCACATTCTTAACGCCCAATTGTTCTTGTAATTGAGCCTTAAGTTCGTCGTTGTAACGTGTTTTAAGTCTGGCCATTGCCTATTTCAACCTATTACTTCGCCACCGCCACTGATTCACCATTCGATTTATAAACGCGAGTTTTCACGCCATCAATCGTTTGGTAACCAACACGGTCAGCCTTTTGGGTTGTAGCATTAAAAATTGCCACGTTTGAGATATGAAGCGAAGCTTCCTGCGTTACGATACCGCCTTCAGCGCCCGTAGCACGGTTTGGCTTCTGGTGCTTCTTAACCAAGTTAAGACCTTCGACCTTAACACGGTCATTAGAAACTGACAGAACAGTACCCTGTTTGCCTTTTTCTTTACCTGCGATCACAATTACTTGATCGCCTTTTTTAATCTTAGCCATGATTGCCTCTTATAGAACTTCAGGAGCCAATGAAATGATTTTCATGAACTGTTCAGTACGAAGTTCACGAGTCACTGGTCCGAAAATACGAGTTGCAATCGGTGCTTTGTTGTTATTCAAAATAACAGCAGCGTTATCATCAAAACGGATCACAGAACCGTCTGGACGACGAATACCGAACTTTGTACGTACAACAACAGCATTCATCACGTCACCTTTTTTAACACGTGCGCGTGGAATAGCTTCTTTTACAGTAACTTTAATAATGTCGCCAACAGAAGCATAACGACGATGTGAACCACCTAGTACTTTAATACATTGTACGCGGCGAGCACCACTGTTGTCAGCTACGTCAAGCATCGTTTCGGTTTGAATCATTGCCCTACTCCAAAACCGAGCATCACCGGTCACAATTTCGAAAGGCTCAAAGAGTACTCGAAATTGACCGATGATGCAACAAGAACGTTAATTACTCAGCAGCAGCTTCAACAACTTCAACTAAAGTCCATGACTTAGTTTTAGACATTGGGCGGCTTTCTTTGATGGTTACAACATCACCAATCTTGGCGGCATTGTTCTCATCATGAGCGTGTAATTTGGTTGAACGGCGAATCAATTTGCCATACAACGGGTGTTGAACTTGGCGTTCAATAAGGACAACAATAGATTTTTCCATTTTGTCGCTTACAACTTTGCCAGTTAACGTGCGGACTGTATTTTGACTCATTGCCCGTTCCCCTGTTTTTCGGTAAGGAGGGTCTTGATGCGTGCAATAGTTTTACGAGTAAGCGCAACTTCATGCGATTTACCCAATTGACCAGTTGCTTTCGCCATACGAAGACGGAATTGGTTAAGCTGTTGCTCATCAAGCAAAGCTGTCAACTCTTCTACCGACTTTTCACGTAGATCTTTAGTTTTCATTACATTACCGTCCGAGTCACGATAGTGGTTTTAAACGGAAGTTTAGCAGCAGCAAGCGTAAATGCTTCACGCGCCAATTCTTCGTTCACACCATCAATTTCGTACAAGACTTTACCTGGTTTGATTTGACAAACCCAATATTCCACAGAACCTTTACCTTTACCCATACGCACTTCAAGAGGCTTAGAAGTAATTGGTTTGTCTGGGAATACACGGATAAAGATCTTACCACCACGCTTAATACGACGGCTGATTGTACGACGTGCCGCTTCAATTTGACGCGCAGTCATTTGACCACGCTCAACTGATTTAAGAGCGATAGTACCGAAAGATACTGAGCTACCACGGTGCGCTAAGCCAGTGTTACGGCCTTTTTGCACCTTACGGAATTTAGTACGTTTAGGTTGCAACATGGATTATTCTCCTTTTTCAGCAGAACGATCATTGCGACGACCACGACGCTCTTGACCTTCACCACGACCGCGACCGCGTTTAGCTGGACGTTCTTCAGCAGGTGCTGGGTTCATGACTTGCTTCATGCCACCCAAGATTTCACCACGGAATACCCAAACTTTAACACCAATCGTACCGTAAGTAGTTTCAGCACGCATAGTTGCATAGTCGATGTCCGCACGAAGTGTATGCAAAGGTACACGACCTTCACGATACCATTCAGTACGTGCAATCTCTGCACCACCTAAACGACCAGAAACTTCAACTTTGATACCTTTAGCACCAGCACGCATAGAGTTCTGTACCGCACGCTTCATAGCACGACGGAACATTACACGCTTTTCTAATTGAGAAGCGATTGCTTCAGCAACTAAACGTGCATCTAAGTCTGGACGGTCAATTTCGTTGATGCTTACTTGCGCAGGAACACCCATAATAGATGTTAATTCGCGTTGTAATTTCTCAATGTCTTCGCCTTTTTTACCGATTACGATACCAGGACGCGCAGTGCTAATTGTTACTTTAGCAGCACCCGTTGGACGTTCGATAAGAATATTGCTTACCATTGCGTTCTTAAGTTTTTTAGTTAAAAACTCACGAACTTGAAGGTCTTTAAGCAAGTATTCAGCGTATTGTTTCGGATTCGCATACCAGTTAGCGTTATGACGTTTCACAACACCTAGGCGGATACCGATTGGATGAACCTTCTGACCCATATCAAACCCCTACCTTAACGGTGATGTGACAAGTACGCTTAGTAATACGATCTGCACGGCCTTTAGCACGTGGCATAATACGTTTAAGGCTCATGCCTTCATCAACGTAAATCGTAGATACTTTAAGGTCGTCTACATCTAAACTGTTATTGTGTTCAGCATTTGCAATTGCAGATTCCAATGCTTTCTTAACTAAAACAGCAGCTTTTTTGTTGCTGAAGTTTAAAATGTTAAGTGCATGCGCAACAGATTTGCCGCGGATAAGATCTGCAACCAAACGTGCTTTTTGTGCCGAGATAGCGGCACCGCGTAATTTAGCAGTTACTTCCATCATAGCACCTATTAACGTTTAGACTTCTTGTCAACACCGTGACCACGATAGGTACGAGTTGGCGCGAATTCACCGAGTTTATGACCAACCATGTGTTCAGAGATAATCACTGGAACATGGTTACGACCATTGTGAACAGAAATTGTTAAACCAACAAAATCTGGGAGGATCATCGAACGACGCGACCAAGTTTTGATCGGCTTACGGTTATTAGCCGCGATTGCCGCTTCAACCTTAGCGAACAAGTGCGCATCGACGAATGGGCCTTTTTTCAGAGAACGAGGCATTGTCAGATTCCTTTACTTGTTACTTAACGCGACGGTCGCGAATAATCATCTTAGTCGTACGCTTGTTGGTACGTGTCTTGTACCCTTTAGCTTTTTGACCCCATGGGCTTACAGGTTGGATACCTTTAGTACGCCCTTCACCACCGCCGTGCGGGTGATCAACCGGGTTCATTGCCATACCACGAACGGTAGGACGAACACCACGCCAGCGCGAAGCACCTGCTTTACCAAGTGAACGAAGGTTGCTTTCTGAGTTAGATACTTCACCTAACACAGCGCGACATTCAACGTGCACTTTACGCATTTCGCCTGAACGTAGACGAACGATAGCGTATGAACCGTCACGACCCAACAATTGAACTGATGTACCAGCAGAACGCGCTAATTGAGCACCTTTACCGATTTTAAGTTCGATGTTGTGAAGAGTAGCACCAATTGGCATGTTACGAAGTGGCAAGCAGTTACCTGGACGAATTGGAGCATCGTTACCAGATTGAACTTGATCACCAGCACGTAAACCTTTAGGCGCAATAATATAACGACGTTCACCGTCAGCATACTTCAACAATGCGATGTGTGCAGTACGGTTTGGATCGTATTCAATACGCTCTACAACAGCAGGAATGCCATCTTTGTTACGTTTGAAGTCTACGATACGGTAGTGTTGCTTATGACCACCACCAACGTGACGTGTAGTAATGTGACCGTTGTTGTTACGACCACCAGTACGTTTTTTAGCTTCCACCAACGGCGCATAAGGCGCACCTTTGTGAAGATGGTCGTGAACGACTTTCTCTACAAAGCGACGTCCTGGAGACGTTGGCTTACATTTTTGAATCGGCATAAATTTCGTCCTTATTCCGCTGCGCTTTCAGCGGTATCGCCCAAGTCAGCCATTTCAACATCTTGGCCAGCTTTCAGGGTGACGTATGCTTTTTTAACATCAGAACGGCGTCCTAATGTACGACCAAAGCGCTTAGTCTTACCTTTAGTGATAGTCGTGTTAACTTTAACAACTTCCACACCAAATAATTGCTCAACTGCTTTTTTGATTTCAAGTTTGTTTGCATTTAATGCAACTTTGAATACTTGAACACCAGCAGTTTCGCCTAAAACTTGTGCTTTTTCTGAAAATACAGGTCCTTGTAGGACTTGATATAAACGTTCGTTGTTCATCCGAGTTCTACCTCAATTTTCTTAGCAGCAGCAACAGACATTACAACTTTGTCGAACGCGATCAAGCTAACAGGATCGATTGCAGTAGCATCAACCACATCAACGTGTGGAAGGTTACGCGCTGCAAGATATAGATTCTCATCTACAGCTTCAGTTACGATCAATGCGCGAGTTGCATTCAAGTCGTTAAGTTTTGCAAGCAACTCTTTAGTTTTAGGAGCTTCAACAGCAAACTCTTCAACCAATACAAGACGATCTTGGCGAACAAGTTCAGCTAAGATACATTGCATTGCACCGCGGTACATTTTGCGGTTAACTTTTTGAGACCAATCTTGTGGACGAGCAGCAAAAGTTTTACCACCACCAACCCAGATTGGGCTACGAATAGAACCAGCACGAGCGCGGCCAGTACCTTTTTGACGGAATGGTTTTTTACCACCGCCAGCAACGTCTGCACGTGATTTCTGAGCTTTAGAGCCTTGACGACCACCAGCTAAGTAAGCCGTAACAACTTGGTGTACAAGTGCTTCATTGAATTCACGACCGAACGCAACTTCAGATAACTCAACAGCAGAGCCGGAAACAGTATTTAAATTCACGTTATTTCCCCTCAAGCCTTGATCGTAGGACGTACAGTTACGTCACCACCAGTCGCACCAGGAATCGCACCTTTAACAACAAGAACTGAACGCTCTGTGTCGATAGATACAATTTCAAGACCCTGTACAGTTACGCGTTCAGCACCTAAATGGCCAGCCATTTTTTTGCCTTTGAATACGCGACCAGGAGTCTGGTTTTGACCTGTAGAACCTAGAACACGGTGAGAAACAGAGTTACCGTGAGTAGCGTCTTGAGTACGGAAGTTCCAACGCTTAACACCACCCTGGAAACCCTTACCTTTAGACTGACCAGTTACGTCAACGATCTGACCTACTGTGAACAAATCTACACCGATAGTTCCGCCAACTTCACGACCTTCAAGGTCAGCTTCTGTAGCACGGAATTCTTGAACTAAACGACCAGCAGCAACACCCGCTTTAGCGAAGTGACCTTTCTGAGCGTTAGTTACGCGAGATTCGCGACGTTCACCAGTAGTAACCTGAATTGCTTGATAACCATCTGTTTCAAGCGTTTTGATTTGAGTGATGCGGTTAGGATCAACCTCAATCACTGTAACAGGTACAGAAACACCAGCATCTGTAAAGATACGGGTCATACCGCACTTGCGACCGACTAAACCAATAGCCATGTGCATAAACCTCTAAAAAAGCGGCCTAATTAACTTAGAGTGTTAATTAACCGAAAGCCTTAACCCAATGCAATCTGAACATCAACACCAGCTGCTAGATCTAATTTCATCAACGCATCAACAGTTTTATCTGTAGGTTGAACGATGTCGATCAAACGCTTGTAAGTACGGATTTCATACTGGTCGCGCGCATCTTTGTTTACGTGTGGTGATGTTAAAACGTTGAAGCGTTCGATGCGAGTTGGCATCGGGATTGGACCACAAACTTGTGCGCCAGTACGCTTAGCGGTTTCTACGATTTCTTGAGCAGATTGATCGATCAGACGATGATCAAAAGACTTCAAACGGATACGAATTCTCTGGTTAGACATACCAGTTAACTCCAAGCCAAATATATAAAGAATCACCCTTGACGCATCTCACCCCACTAATTTAAGGCAAGTGTCAAAGGCAGTGAATTATCACTAAGGTCATGATCGATGCCACGACTGTCACGATGTTAACTACTTTCTTCGCAGTTAACCCCCTTGCATAAAGGGTCGCCCATTATAACGATTGTTTAATGCATAAGCAAATCTCTTTTTGGCTTTATTGCTTTATTTTTCACGCTCTGCCGATTTCTCTTTTTAAAATATACGATTAGCACTTTATATATGAGTTAGGCAGCATTCCTATCCAATTATTGAGTGTAAATGTAGGTAATCTGCTTTTTGACCATTTCCTCTACCTTGACAGCGCAAATCATCCTCACCATGACTAACTTTCATTTTTTGTGTTCACTCCACAATCCATGACTTTATTCCCTAAGTTTGCTTTGTGCTAAAACATAATCTATTGCACGATTCATTAATTGGTTGCCTGCCTGAAATTGTGCTGCAGACATCTGTTTTAATTCATGCGCGGGTTGTACATACATGCCTGAAAATGCAGGTTTCATTTCAGCATTGTCCAAAAACAACTGCAAAGCCCGTGGGGTAATTTCTGGATGGAACTGAAATCCTAGTACGTTTTTCCCAATTTGATACAGTTGATTGGTGCAAGCGGCATTACTGGCAAGTCTTACCGCGCCCTTAGGTAATTCAAAAGTTTCGCCATGCCACTGCATCACTGAGATTTGATCAGGCATTTGGAAACAGCTTTCTGGTATATTTTCGACTTTATAGACAGGATGCCAACCGCGCTCCTGTTCAGGATTAGGACTCACTGCTGCACCCAACGCATTGGCAATCATCTGCCCACCTAAACACAAACCGATTGCAGGTTTACCCATCGCCAAATAACGCCTAATCCAGCGTTTTTCTGTTTTTAACCATGGATAATGTACTTCATCATTTACACTCATGGCACCGCCCATCACAATTAACAGGTCAATATCTTCAACTTTGGGTAAGGCTTCAATTTCAATATTTTGCTCAGGCGGTAAAGCAAAAAATTCGGTTGCAGTGATATGCGCCCCCATCTGCTTTAAATAGTCATAGCAACTTCCAAAACCTTCACCTGCACTATGCTGAAAATAATGCACGCTTAGTGGTGCTTTCATCTGGATCATCCTTTGTATTTTCTATACTTCAGCTTCTGCAAAAATAGCGCCAAGTTCAAGGCATGTCTTGTAGTGCAGCTTTTTATAGCCTAAAGCCAGTATTTCTCTTAAGCTAAACTCAATATTTGCTTATTTTCTGAGTGAACCTGTGAAGAAAAATGCTCAAACTGCTTTAATTCATGCACCAAGACGTGCCCCACAATATATTCAAACGGTACAGCCTCCCCTATTTCGTGCATCGACCATTATCTTTGAAAACACAGATGCACTGTTTAATCGACACTGGACTGATGCTTATGATTATAGCTATGGCACACATGGCACACCGACGACCTTTACGTTAGGTGATCACATCGCGCAGATCGAAGGCGGTCTGTATCACCTGCTGGCGCCGAGCGGCCTCTCTGCGATTAATCTGGTCAATTCCTGCTTGTTAAGCCAGGGTGATGAGGTCTGGGTTCCGGACAATATTTATGGTCCGAATATGGAGCATCTGCGTAATCTGCAGCAGCGTTATGGCATTGCCGTCAAGGTCTATAACCCGTTGGAGGTAGAAAACTTTAGCCCAAGCGATAAAGCCAAACTGTTATGGCTCGAAGCGGCTGGTTCGGTGACACTGGAGTTTCCGGACTTAATTGGTCTGGTAAAAAAAGCCCAAGCCCATAACATTCTGACTGCACTGGACAATACCTGGGGTGCAGGTCTTGCCTTTAATGCTTTTGATTTTGGCAATGAACATTTAAGTGTCGATATGACCGTGCATGCCCTGACCAAATACCCAAGTGGTGGTGGTGACATTTTAATGGGGTCTGTCGTGACCCGTGATCAACACTTACATCATCAACTGTTTCGTATGCATGCCATTCAAGGTATTTGCGTATCGGGGGATGATGTCGCGCAAGTACAACGCAGTTTGGCTTCGATGCAACTACGTTATGAGCACCAAGCAAAAAGCACAATTGAATTACTCAACTGGCTGAAACTACAACCACAATTTGCTCAGGTGTTGCACCCTGCCGATGCCACATCTGCGGGGCATGCGTATTGGAAAGAAATTTGCCGCGATGGACACAGCGCAGGTTTGGTCAGCGTGATTTTTGACAATAACTACAAGTTGCAAGATATTCGCAATTTCTGTGACAGCTTAAAACTGTTTAAGCTTGGCTTTAGCTGGGGTGGTCCTGTCAGTCTGGTCATGCTATATAACTTAAAAGAAATGCGTGTGCTTGAACATTCACATTTGAAGGAGGGTTTTCTGGTTCGTTTCTGTATTGGTCTGGAACATCCGGAAGATCTGATTCAGGATATTCAACAAGCTTTAAAAGTCTTAGCTTAAATATCGACATAAAAAATTGGGCAATTTGCCCAATTTTTTACATTATTGTTTCGCTTTACTTAAAGTAATCATAGCTTACTGAAACAGTCTCACCTGCTTTTGGTAAAGCTGTTCCATAGAACACTAAACTTACGCCAGAATTACTATAAACTAGATCAAAGCCTTGTCGATGTGTTGTATCACGCGCAACATTTTGACCATTTACTGTCACTTTAACAGTTGAAGGTACTGGTACCTGTTTTAAACTAAACTGACTTGCAAGACCGGTTGCTACACGAATAATGTCATCAAATACTACATTCCAGCTTGTGGCATCCGCACAAATTGAAGCAGAAGCCCCACCAGTCAACCGTGCAATCTCTTTAAAATGACCACCGCCCTCTGCTGATCCACCTTGACCATTACATTCGAATCCTGGTGTACTCCAAGAAATTGTAGGATCTGCAAAAGTTGGACGAATATGATCAGATGTACCTACAATCGAAAAGTAGGTAGTGTTTGTAGACAAGAAATAATTTTTATAATCATTAAAATCTCGTCGTGTATAGTTACTATATACTGGACTGGACTGCCAATATGTTTCATTTTCAGGCTCATCTGAAACAAACACCACTAAATTCTTCACGTTTGGACGGTCAAAACCAGTCAAATCTGCTTCACGAACGCAGTAAAAACCTGTTTCAGTAGCTGAACCATAAGTTCCAGGTTGAGCCAAGGTTGCCCACTCTTGCTCTGCATCAGGTGTATTTCTATCAATAAAATTAGTCGTTTTATCTTTTAAAGTTCTAAGCGACTTACATGCGTACGCATCCTGCGTATTCACTGCTAAACGATAATCTACACCTGCTTGATTCAATGATTTAAAGAACTGTGCAGCACCATTAGCCAAGTTACGCTGTTCTTCAGACATTGAACCTGAAGAATCAATATTCCATAAAATGTCAACCGCATTTGCAGATTGTGTTGTTTGAGTAAAAGTTTCTTTTACTGTAGCCACTTCAATAACCGCATTGCTACTTAAAGCACTAGCAATATTCAAATCACCATATACTTGGTTAACTTGATCACTATTACTCGCTACGTAAGTATTCCCCCAAATATAACCTAATTGGTTTGCAAGCCAAAAAGATAGATTGAGACGTAATTTTTTATCACTTGCTTGTACGGCTACAGGAGTAGTAACAGATGAATTTGAATTTAATACAGATAACAACAGATCACGAACTTTAGTCAGTTCATTGGCATTAGAAAAATCAATATCCAAGATTACATTAACCACTTCACCTTGAGCATTCGTAGATACACGATTAGTTAAAATATTGACTTTTGCATTTTGCTGGATAAGAGCATCAGTAAATGCAGCTAAATAGAATTTACTAAATTCATCTAAATTTTGATTTAATACAACGGATCTCACTTTCGCTTGATTCTGTGCCGATGAAGCAGTTAAATCAACCTGTGAAGCAAATCCAGCTGCTTTTGTCACATTATCATCTAACAATAAAACAGTCCGACCTGATGTTAATGCTGTCTCTGTAAAATATTTAGGATTCACTGCACCAAAAACTGCAATATTTGCCTTTTCACTTACTACAGTTGCAACATCTTGAATAGTAGTAAGCGTTTCGTCTGGCTGTTCTGGTGGAACTGGATCAGTAGGCTTTGTAGATATTGAGCTATCTGAATCACCACCACATGCCGTTAAAAATACAGATGTTCCCACTAACATTGCTAATAATTGTTTGTTAAGTTTCATTTATACCCTCTAACCGTTTTCAAACTATTTAATAAAAGCTATTAAATTAAAATTTTATTTTTCATAATGTTATTAAAAATAAAATGAATGGTGAATATTACAAAAAAAATGGATACAATTTCAACAATAAAGTAAAAATACCTTAACATGTAACACAATAAACCAAAAAAGAGGCTTAAATCACGAATCCGTGCATAAGGGAAATTTAAGTATTCCAAAAGACAAAAATTTATATAGAGGTTTTCAAGTCAATGAATACACCAATCGTTATTGCTAAAAAAACCGCCGATACCACACAGGATATCGTGCTGCATTCTCAGCTTGCCAACCGTCATGGCCTGATTGCTGGGGCAACAGGTACCGGCAAGACCGTAACATTAAAGGTACTGGCAGAAAGTTTTTCCCGCATTGGTGTCCCAGTCTTTCTGGCCGATGCCAAAGGCGATGTTTCCAGTCTAGCCAAAGCAGGTAGCATCAGTCCAAAGTTCGATGCACGTATTCAGAGCTTAGGTATCGAAAGCATTCCGTTTGCAGCATCTCCTGTGGTGTTTTGGGATTTATTTGCCGAACAGGGTCATCCAATTCGTACCACCATTTCTGAAATTGGCCCGTTATTATTGGCGCAAATGCTGAACTTGAATGATACCCAAGAAGGCGTGTTGTCTGCGGTATTCCGTATTGCCGATGATCAGGGCTTATTGCTGATTGATTTTAAGGATTTAAAAGCCATGCTGACCTATGTCAGCGAGCATGCCAGTGAATTTAAAGCCGAGTATGGCAATCTTTCTCCGGCCAGTTTGGGTGCGATTCAGCGTAATTTACTGGCTTTAGCCGATCAGGGCGGTGATAAATTCTTTGGTGAACCAAGTTTGGATATTTTGGATTTTATTCAAACTGACAGTCAGGGACGCGGCAATATTAATGTTTTGGCTGCAGACAAACTCATGAACACGCCAAAACTGTACGCCACCTTTTTATTATGGATGTTATCAGAACTGTTTGAACAATTGCCTGAAGTGGGCGATATGGACAAGCCAAAACTGGTGTTCTTTTTTGATGAAGCACACTTGTTATTTGACAATGCCAGCAGCGCGCTACAAGAAAAAATTGAACAAGTGGTACGCTTAATTCGCTCTAAAGGCGTGGGGATTTATTTTGTGACCCAAAACCCGCTGGACTTGCCTGAAAGCGTATTGGGACAATTGGGTAACCGTGTTCAGCATGCCTTACGTGCTTTTACACCCAAAGACCAAAAAGCAGTAAAAACTGCCGCAGATACATTCCGTGCCAACCCAGACTTTAAAGTTGAACAAGCCATTACCGAACTTGCGGTAGGTGAAGCCTTAATTAGTTGCTTAGATGAACAAGGCACACCACAAATTGTAGAACGTGCTTGGGTAATGCCACCCTACTCATCGTTTAGCCCAATTAGCACAGAAGAACGTCAAGCCTGTATCAGCCAAAGTGTTATTGCAGGTGTTTATGAGCAGCAGCTAGATCGTGAAAGTGCTTATGAAATGCTGCAACAAAAAGTTGAACAACGTCAGCAACAAACGGCAGCAGCAGAACAAGCTAAAATTGAAGCCAAAGAAGCTGAAGCTCGCGCCAAGCAAGAGGCTAAAGAGGCCGAGGCACTGGCCAAACAACAAGCGCGCGAGCAAGAACGTCTAGCCCGCGAACAGCAAAAAGAAGCAGAACGCGCTGCCAAACAGCGTGAAAAACTGACTCAGGATATTGTGGGTACCTTTGCCAAAAGCGCAGCACGCAGCTTAGGCGGTTCTACAGGGCAGAAAATTGTACGAGGTTTGTTAGGGTCATTATTTGGTAAGAAATAGCATGTTATAAACGATGAGGTTTGTATAGATTTCATTCATGGATGCACCATCCAAAACCTAAATGAACACTTACAAACCTCTCGCTGTCACATCTACAAACCCCATAAAAACTTTAAAAATAATGGGATATTTTTATAATCCATATTTTTTTTAAGGTTTCACAAAAAAATGTTTGCAATCCTTATTTATAAGATGTATTTTGAATACATCTTATAAATAACAGCCATGAGAGATCGAACATGACTCCACAGCAAATTGACCTTGTAAAAGCAACTGTTCCTGTACTCCGTGAAAATGGTGTCGCACTGACTGGTTATTTCTATAACCGCATGTTGGGGAATAATCCTGATCTAAAAGAAACCTTTAACATGGGTCACCAACGTAGTGGTGCGCAGGCTCAAGCGCTTGCAGGTGCTGTATTGGCTTATGCTGAAAACATTGAAGATCCTTCTGTGCTTGCGCCTGTGATTGAATTGATTGCCCACAAACACGTGAGCTTAAACATTCAAGCACCTGACTATAATATTGTGGGCGAAAACCTACTTCACTCTATTAGCGAAGTATTAAATATTTCAATGGAAGATCCTCTAATTGATGCATGGGCAGCTGCTTATGGTCAGTTAGCAGAAGTGTTTATTAATGCTGAACGTGCAATCTACGAACAACACGAACAAACTAAAGGCAGCTGGTTAGGCTGGCGTAATTTCAAAATTGCCAAGAAAGTTGTAGAAAGTGACGAAATCACTTCAATCTACTTCGAGCCAGTAGATGGTGGCGATTTACCAAAATACGAAGCAGGTCAATATATTTCAGTACGCGTATTTGTACCTGAACTTGGCTTGAAGCAACCACGTCAATACACGCTATCGACTAGCCCACAACAAGATTACTTACGTATTTCTGTAAAACGTGAGCCAGGCAATGGTGCAGATAAAGTTGCAGGTTGGGTATCGAACGTATTGCACCAATTACCAGAAGGTTCTGAAGTTGAAGTATCTGCACCAACAGGTAACTTCTTCCTCATCGACAGCAACAAACGCAATGTCTTCATTAGTGGCGGCGTTGGCTTAACACCAATGATTGCAATGTTGAATCAATTGGTGACTTTAGATGTGCCACAACCTGTGACATTTATTCACGCATGTCGTAGCAAACAAGTACATGCCATGAAACAGCATCTCCAAGACTTAACTGCAAAATGTCCACGTATTCATACGTTGACTGCGTATGAGTTCCCGAACGAAGGTGATGTACTGGGTCAAGATTACGATGTTGCAGGTCGTTTAGACCTCAGCACTGTAGATGCAGCGCTGTTACCAGCCGATGCAGATTACTACTTATGTGGTCCAATGCCATTCATGGCAGAACAGCGTAAAGCTTTACTTGCGCGTGGCATCAAAGATGAGCAAATCCATAGCGAAGCGTTTGGTACAGGTGGTGTTCGCCACTAATCTAAAGCGTTAAAAGCTAATAGGTAAGGCTAGTCTAGTTATGCTAGACTAGCCTTAATTTATTTGTATTTAAAAAAAACATCTGTGCGATCATGCAATTAAATAAATTCACCGACTATGCGCTGCGTATTTTAATGTATATCTCGCGTCCTCGAGATGTACCCTATACCATTGCGGAAATTGCACAGGATTTGCATGTTTCCCAGAACCATCTGGTAAAAATCGTTCACTTTATGGGTAAGCAAGGATGGCTAATTACCACTCGTGGTAAAGGTGGCGGGATTCGCTTGCATCCTGAAGCATTGCCTTTGCGTTTAGGTCATGTGGTGAGAATCCTGCAAGGTGAAAATCAAATTGTAGAGTGTAATACCCCGCCCTGCGTGCTGCGTGCGCAATGTGGACTAAAAGGCATTCTCAATCAGGCAATGGAACAGTTTTATCAAAGCTTAGATCAATACAGCTTGGGTGAAGTGCTACAGCCTGTACCCAATTTACAGTTCAGTACACAATCTCCAATCCCGCTGATTCATCTTTAAAGTAACTTAAACGGTCAAAGCAATATCATTCTAGATGTTGCTTTTTTCGGGCATTCAGGGCGCAAAGGTCGCTTGCCTGTATGACTTGCTTTATAATGCCTGTTTGTAGACCATGAATTGAAGTTAAGTTATGCACCATAGCAGAGGAAAATCGAAAAACAGTAAGGCAGCAGCACAGCCACGGCAGAAAATTAGCTACGAGAAAAAAGTAGACCCTGCCATTACTGAATACTCTGTTCGCGCCTTAAACTGGCTGCGTAAAGCCGAGTTTTTAATGAGTGCGCCTAAACTGAATTTATGTGTAGAAGATACTGGCTACGAAGTGGCTTTTGCAGGACGCTCCAACGCAGGTAAGTCCAGTGCAATTAATGCTTTAACCAATCAAAAACAATTGGCACGTGCTTCTAAAAAACCGGGTCGTACTCAAATGATCAACTTCTTTAGTTTGGGCAACCCCGAACAGCGTTTGGTCGATTTACCCGGTTATGGTTATGCAGCCGTACCTGAAGCCATGAAAATTGTGTGGCAAAAAGAACTCGAAAATTATTTGATTCATCGTAAAAGTTTACAAGGCTTGGTGTTACTGATGGATATTCGCCATCCCTTACAGCACTTTGATGTGATGATGCTGGAATGGGCGTATTCGCGTAAATTGTTCGTGCATGTATTGCTCACCAAATCGGACAAACTCAACCGCGGCCCTGCCAATAAAGTATTGCTTGAAGTCAAACAGCAGTTGAAAAAGATGAAACTAGATTTCTCGATTCAATTGTTTTCATCACTCAATAAGCAAGGTTTGGAAGAACTTGCGAGTGTGATGGGCGGACGTTTGAACTTTACCTTAGAACAAGCGCATCAATTTGATTTAGACAGCATTCCAGAAGCGACTGGCGATGATGTTGATGTTGATGTTGATCAGCCTGAATTTTTAGAAACTGACGATTTAACCGCATCTGATACCGAAACCAAATAGTCCGTTAAATTACTGACTATTGGTCTATAACATAAAGTCCTATTCGCTCAATCTCGAATAGGACTTTTTATTTGTATGTCCACTTTCAGTTTTACGCCGTAATCACAATCTCCCTCTCCACCAAAGTTGCACTTTACAACGCAGCCAGAAATGCCCTACTGTCAAGATCATAACAATTAAACGCTTAAACAATTACATAAGATAAGGAGATCAAACATGCAGGCACACATTTCAGTGATTACCTTAGCGGTAGAAGATTTACAACGTGCACTCGATTTTTACCGCGACGGCTTAGGACTTGTAACTGAAGGCATTATTGGACAGGAATTTGAACAAGGTGCGGTGGTCTTTTTTGAACTGCAAGCAGGCTTAAAACTGGCTTTATGGTCTAAACAAAGTTTACAACAAGATACAGGCTTAACAGGTACAGCCAGCAGTGCTGCACAAATCACTTTAGGACATAATGTACATAGCCCACTCGAGGTCGATCAGGTATTGAAACAAGCAAAAAATGCAGGTGCGAAAATTTTAAAACCTGCACAGAGCACCTTTTACGGCGGTTATGCAGGTTATTTTCAGGACTTAGATGGTCATATTTGGGAAGTGGCCTACAGCCCATGTTGGGATTAATCTGCTTTGGCTCATGTCTTTACATAGCACAATAAAACAGGATGATGCTGAAAACTTGATTCGATTTTAAACCCATTATCAGGAATGCAGTGCAGGGTCATCACGAGTATGCCGATCGACCACCACACTAATCATCATATCGCCCTGCACATTGACCACAGTACGCACAGTATCCAACAAACGGTCGATCGGCAATAAAATCGCAATCGCTTCTGCAGGCAAGCCCACCGATTGTAATACCATAATCATCGTCACCATGCCTGCGCTTGGAATACCAGGCGCGCCCAAAGAAGCGATCATGGCTGTGGCACAGACAATTAATTGCTGTCCTAAACTTAAATCCAGCCCCATTAAATTGGCAACAAACAAAGCCGCTGCAGCTTCATACAATGCCGTTCCATCCATATTCAGTTGTGTACCTAACGGGATCACAAAGCCTGCAGTTTGCGGACGCACACCTAAATTTTCCTGCGCACATTTCATCGAAAGTGGCATAGTGGCAGAACTGGAACTGGTGGCAAAAGCCGTAATTAAGGCAGCACGTGTGCCTTTAAAAAAGGTGATCGGATCCATTTTGCCAAATATCCACAACAGCAAAGGCAAGACCACCACACCATGAAAAATCGTGGTGCCCGTGACCACTGCAGCAAACTCTGCCAAACGACTCAGGACTGAAATATCTTCGGTTGCAACCAACTTAGCCAATAAAGCAAAAATCCCCAAAGGTGCCAGTTTCATTACCCAGCCAATCATCAACATCATAATTTCAAAAAATTGCTGACTGAGTTTACGTACCGTTTTAAAGTGCTCCCCGCCTTTGACCAGCGCCACACCCACCAATAAGGCAAATATCACCACTGCCAAAACATTACCCTCGGCAAAAGCTTTAAACGGATTGATTAAGGTGTTTTGAATGAAATTGGTAAAAAACGAAGACGGCGTAAGCGTGTCTGGGCTTTGATGCTGCGCCATAGCATCTTGAAACATCACAATATCTACGCCTTTACCCACTGCAAATAAATGCGCACACGCCAAACCTAAAATTAAAGCCAAAGTCGTGGTGGTGACACAACACGCCAACGTAATTTTCCAGACTCGACTCAATTGCCCTACAGCCTGTAAGTTCGACACACCGACCACAATTGAGCTAAAAATTAGTGGGATCAGCAGCATTTTCAGTAAACCAATAAAAATACTGCTCATTAAACCAATGCCATACAAACTGGCGCTAAAAAATGTGCTGTCTGGAAATAGATTCAGAATAAAACCAAACACCACACCCAAAATTGCGGCAATTAGAATTTGTGTATTGAGGCTCATACGCAATTGAGTTTTTTAATGTGATGTGTGGACTATGCCATGTGGCTGAAATTGAATCGAGTATTATTTTTCTAGCGCACTTTGATTAGGTTCAGATCGTGCTTCAGGATGTAAAAAAGCCGACATGAATGTCGGCTGATGAATGTAGATTTTAAAGGCTATATTTTATTGCGTTTCGATTTCACGTAAACGAATCAAGCCTTCCTGACTGGTGCTACACACCAATTCACCATTTTGCCACATGCGCCCAAAGTTCAAACCACGCGAACTAGTGCTAATGGTGGCTTCCATGTCGTACAGCATCCAGTCATCCACACGGAACGGTTTATGGAAATACATGGCATGGTCAATACTGGCACACTGCAAACTTGGTGATAAATAGCTCAAACCATGCGGACGCAGTGCTGTGGTCATTAACGTGAAGTCTGAATAAAATGCCGCAATTGCCTGATGCAAAGACACTTCATCCACCTCTGGTGAAATGCTGTCATGGGTACGAATGTAGTGTGCATAAGCAGGTGCTTCAGGCTGCGGTAAAAATGGATTGCTCGGATTAATCGGGCGAATCTCCACCAAGCGATCACGCATAAAACTGGCACGCACATTTTCAGGTACAAACTCGACAATATGCTGTTTGAGTTCCGCTTCGTTTTTTAAAGCTTCTGCTGCAGGATAGTTTGGCTCTGAAATTTGATAATTCAGACCGTCTTCCAACGGCGCAAAGGACACCATCGCAGTAAAAATGGTACGCCCATGCTGAATGGCACGTACTTGACGGCTAGAAAAACTTTTACCATCACGCAAACGGTCAACTTCATAAATAATAGGTGCGTTGACATCGCCACCAAACAAGAAATAGGCATGCAATGAGTGCGCAGGACGATCAGTGGTATAAGATGCAGCACGTAAAGCCTGTCCCAAAACCTGTCCACCAAAAACACGTTTACCCACCAAGTTACGACTGATACCTCGGTAGATATTTTCTTCTAACTTTTCTAAACAAAGAAGTTCAACCAGCTCTTGTGTGAGTGCGTTCATAACTAACCTATGTATGGCGGAAATTGGGGATGCGGGATCGAAGTCGATGAAAAAATAAATCGTCAAAATAAACTGACTATTTTAAGCCTGCTATTTTGCCATAGATTCTGCATCTTTTACCCATCAAAGACTGACCGCTGTGTCACAACTTAGCCGATCAATTTTGCTAAAAATACGATTTTTAACGATAAAATCTAACAATATTCATGCAAATTATCTAAAAATGCAGCGCGATTATTAGATACAATGACGCAAAATAAATTCCCTACTGGCTAGGGACTTAGGTGATGAAGTAGGAGTGAGTATGTCCAAGCGTGGTTTTGGTCAAATGTATCGTCAGCTTTCTGGTAAGCTGCTTGACCTTGTAGTGACACCGCATGTTTTGGGTGAAGTCCCTGTCAAGGATGCGCAAAGTGCAGACTCAGATGCTACTCGCACCAAGATAACCTGCTATGTCTTGCAAAATCACTCACGCAGCAATGCCTTGGTGGTCGATGGCGAAACACGTCGCTTAAAACTCACGCCTGCACTTGATCCATTGGTGATGGGTTCACATAAAGAAAAAGCCTCGATTCTGTTTTTACAGCATCACGATGAGAACAACCTACTCAATCCACCACCTTATGCTTTTCCACCACGCTTGTTACGTTTAATTGAACAATTAGAACAACACCCAGAACTTGATATTGAACTGGTACCTGTGACCGTGTTGTGGGGACGCTCTCCAGACAAAGAAGATTCGTGGTTTAAACTACTGTTTACCGATACCTGGGCAACGCCTGGCACAGTCAAGCAGTTGATGAATATTGGAGTACATGGTCGTCAGTCTTATTTGGAATTTCACGAGCCACAATCATTACGCGCTTTAATTGAACATGCCAAAACTGAGCATCCAAACCTGTCGCCTGCGACCTTTATTGTTAACACGCTAAATAATTACTTAGATGGACAACGTGAAGTCGTACTTGGCCCAGACTTGTCTGACCGCCGCAATGTCATGCTCAGTCTGATTAAATCTCCCGATGTGCAAGATGCCATTCGTCGTGAAAGTTTACGCAGTAAAATTAGCGTGATTGAAGCCGAGCGTCGTGCGATTGGTTATTTAAATGAAATCGTGTCGGACTACTCTCATGCAGCGGTACGCTTTGCCGATATGGCACTGACCCGCTTATGGACACAATTGTACGATGGCGTGGAAGTGCATAATTTTAGTACCGTGCGCGAACTGGCCAAAGACTATGAAATTATCTATACCCCATGTCACCGCAGTCATATCGACTATTTATTGCTGTCTTATGTGATTTACAAACGCGGCATGATGGTGCCGTACATTGCTGCGGGCGATAACCTGAATATGCCATTTGTAGGTCAATTGCTTCGTGGTGGCGGTGCGTTTTTTATCCGTCGTACTTTCCGTGGCAACGGCTTATACACAACCGTCTTTAAAGAATATTTATTCAGTATTTTGTCGCGTAACACGCCGCTTGAATACTTTATTGAAGGTGGACGTTCACGTACAGGCCGCTTGTTGCCACCAAAAACAGGCATGCTCGCCATGACCATTCACAGTCATTTGCGTGGTCGTGCTAAACCGATTGCTTTTGTGCCAACTTATATTGGTTATGAACGCCTGATGGAAGGTTCAACCTATGTCGGTGAAATGCAAGGCAAGCCAAAAGAATCTGAATCGCTAATGGGCATTTTAAAAACCATGCGCAAGATTGAACGGATTTTTGGCAAGGTGCATGTCAATTTTGGCGAACCTGTGTTTTTAGATGATGTTCTAAAACAACACGATGCCGAACACATCAGCATTGAAAAAAATGATGATCCTATTCCACCACAAGTGTCAGATGCAGTGAATACTTCAGCACATGCGATTTTGGAAAACATTAACCGTGCTGCGGTAATTAACCCGGTATCTTTGTTATCGCTGATTTTACTGGCAACACCAAAACATACCTTGGATGAAGAAATTTGTGTGAAGCAGTTAGACACTTACCGTAATCTGCTCACTGCCCTGCCTTATGATGAGCGCACTCAAGTCACACCATTATCAGGTAAAGAAATTATTGCCTACGGCTTAAAACTCAAACTGATTAAACGAGTGCAGCACGTTTTGGGCGATATTATCGCGATTGAAGACCATCAGGCGGTGTTACTCACCTACTTCCGCAACAATATTTTGCATGCCTTTGTCTTACCATCTTTAATTGCAGCATTGGTGAAACATAATGGTTCGATTCGTCGTGGCGATTTAATCAACGTCATCCGCACCTTATATCCGTTCCTGAAAGCCGAGTTGTTCTTGAAATGGCAAGATCAGGAACTCAAAGAACGGATTTGTGCCTATGTAGAAGCGTTAATTCAGGCCAAATTGATTTCTGAAGATGCGGAAGGCAACTTAATTTCACCTGCACCAAATAGTGAAGACCATAACCAGTTGGTAGTATTGGCTGCACCTGTAATGCAGAGTTTAGAGCGTTATTACATGACACTGGCGCTGATTACACAACGCGGCTCAGGCAATATTTCGGCACGTCAGGTCGAAGAACTCAGCCATTTGGTCGGTCAGCGTTTGTCGGTGCTGTATGAATTCAACTCACCTGAATTCTTTGACAAAGCCTTGTTCCAAAGCTTTATTAAAGTCTTAACTCAGCAAGGTTATATCAGCACCAACAGTGACAATGCGATTGTGTTTGATGATAACTTTAAAAACGTCGCACAATACGCCAATTTGGTGTTGGATGATGTGACTTTACAGATGCTGCAACACATCACCACCTTTAGCGATGAAGAATTGCGTGAGGCGTTAGAGGCTCTTGCTGCACAACAGGCGAAGAAACGCTTAAAACGTAAGAAGAAGTAATTTTCACACAAAAAAACATAGCGATCTGTATAGCAATAGGTCGCTATGCTTTAAATTGAATATAGAATAAAGTTTATAGCATTGATAAAATCATACACCTAAGCGCATTAATTTCTCTTGAATTGCATCACTCACAAATGCATTCAAAGAACTCTCCTCCGAAGCTAAAACAGCTTTGCGATGTAATTCAGGACTGATACGAACATTAAATGTTCCCTTGAATGGCTGATCAGGTTTCTTCCCTAATTCTGCACAAGAATCTAAATATCCATCTACCGATTCCTGAAAAGCTTGCTCAAGTGTTTTTAAGGTTTCAGCCTCATAAGTAATAAGATCTCGAATGAACGCCAATTTTCCAAATAACTCACCTGTTTCAAGGTCTGGTTCAATCGTCCCGAGATAACCTTTGTATTTAAAATAACTCATAAAAAACCCTCCTGCTTGAGTGCTTGCTTTACAGCTTTCAATGCCCCACCTTTGATTTCATTTTCAGGGTGAGGTCGATGCAGTAAAACCATGTGCTCGGTTTTGAGGTTTTGACATCCTCCCCCCCTTAAAAGAGGGTGATTCCTACAGCTAGACGCTTATGCCCAAGCGCAAGAATGTTTAAAGCTGAGTTTATATCTCGATCATGAGCTGTACCACAGCTCATGCACTCCCATTCTCTTATTCCAAAATCTGTACTACCTTTGGGACTACTTGAGGTGATCTCACCGCAGCACGAACAGATTTGGGTGGTATAGGCTTCTTGGACTTCTTCAAACAATACGCCTGCGTTCTCGCATTTATACTTGAGCATTGTTTTTAGTGCCGAAAATCCTGTATCCAAAACAGATTTTGCCATTTTGGTTTTTACTAATTTTTTAGCACTCAAGTCACCTACAATAATCAATGCATTTTCATTCACAAGCTTGGTGCTTGCTTTATGCAAATGATCTTTTCGACTATTTGCAATCTTGGCGTGTAATGCACGAACACGCTTCTTATTCCTGGCTCTCTGAGCAATACCTAATGTCTGCTCATATTTTCGATAGAATTTTGGATTTGAAATTACAGTGCCATCAGAACAGGTGGCAATATCTTTTAAGCCTAGATCAATACCAATCGATTTGGTTGCTGTCGATTTATCTTGCTTAGGCGATTCAACAACAAGACATACATACCAACGCCCACGGCTATCCTCTACAAATGAACCTGTTTTTAACGTGTATTTGCTTAAACCGTAGCTATCCCAAAGCTTAAATTGGTGTTTTCCATACTGGACATATCCAKTGGCATATTTGATAGCCAMCTTTTTAAAGGGAACCCATCCCAAAGAGCGCCTTGCTGATTTTTTATTGCTGATACGCCATTTCAGCTTTGCCTTTTTAAATTGCTTTCTTCGGGTGACTAATTCTTCAGTTACAGCCTGAATGGTTTGACTATGTAAATTACATTCTTTGGATGTGCCTTTCGTATATTTGGCAATATCAAAAGCAGAGAGAAATTCACCTTTCCGCTTCAAATGCCTAAACCCTAAATCATTGACATAATTCCAGACGAAGTTCACTTCTGATGCTAGTTGGTCTAACACCTTGCAATGTTTGTCTTTTATACGTAATTTAAGGGTTTTCATGTACTTATATTAACAATTAAAACTCAAGAAAAATAGTCCTTAGTTAAATCAAACGACACTTCATGTCGTGTCGCTTATATCTCTGACCTGAAGGACTGAGTTTTACGCTCCATTTGATAAATGATTACACATTGAATAATTCACCCCCACTCGCCACCATCCTCTGAGCAAAAATCCTTTTCCCTGTTTCTCTCTCACTTTCTAATACCAATTCAGGTAAATTCAATTCACGCTGAATCTTTAAAATCATTTCATGCAAAGGCTGAGCTTGGTTATTGCTGCAAATATATGATGGTTCTGGATGTTCCACGTGAAGTAAATGTGCCAAAAAACCTGCCAAATCATCAATATGAATCCGATTTGACCAATGTATATTCGGGTAACTTTGTGTGCTTTCCGCAAGTTTGAGCATGCGTGCAGTCGAAGTGCCATAAATACCCGAAGGACGTACGATCACACATTGTTCAGGATAAGCCTGTTGCCACAAGTGTTCCATCTGCAACAACAACTGCCCTTGTACATCATTCGGCTTAGGCACAGTATCATCATCAATACATTCACCTGCGTTTTCGCCATAAACCCGTGTAGATGACACCACAATAATTCGCTTTACAGGATGATCTTTTAATGCAGCGACAATCGGCTGCACAGAATCTACATAAGTCTGTTGATACGCTTCTACAGAACTCAAAACCGTATTCCGAGATGGTGCAAGTAATACATAAACGGCATCAACAGGTTGAGTCTGTGATAAATCGAGCTGTTGAATATCTTGAAGCAGATGCGTCATATCAGGATCTGTTTTCGGACTGCGGCTAATTGTGGTAATTTGATGACCGAGCGTAAATAGTTGTTTTGCAACACGCTGCGATGTTTTACCATAACCAATAAATAGAATATGCATTCAGCACCTAATCATAGCATTTGAAGTTGAGGGGACATGGCTGCAGTCCATCAGTTGCAAGGGGTAGGCTCTGCCTCTGCTGCATTACTCGAAAAACTAAATATTTTCACCACAGATGACTTGCTGTTTCATCTACCGCGTGACTATGAAGATCGTAGCACGATCATTCCCATGAACCAATTAAACGTGGGGCGCAGCTATTTACTCGAAGGTGTGGTTAAAGGGGTCGATTTTCCACCGGGTAAACGCAAGTCAATGGCGGTCAATTTAGAAGATGAATTTGGCAAAATCACCTTACGTTTTTATCATATTTATAAAGGCATTACAGATCGTGCCAAACTCGGCAATCGTTTAAGAGTATTTGGCGAAGTACGGGTTGGGGCGCGTGGTCTGGAAATGTATCACCCCGAATTACAACTGATTACTGAACATACCCCACTGCCTAAAACCCAACTGACTGCCATTTACCCAAGCACCGATGGGCTGACCCAAGCCAAATTACGTGAATACGTCAAACAAGCTTTGGCACAGCATAGCGATGATTTGCCTGAACTCTTGCCTGAAAAAATGACCAATGGCTACGCACTCAAACAGGCGCTGGATTATATTCACCATCCACCTTTAAATGCCAATATGCTGCAATTGGCACAAGGCTCTCACCCTGCACAGCAACGCCTGATTTTTGAAGAATTGGTGGCGCATCAAGTCAGTTTACTAACCCGACGGGCTTATATTCAGCAAATTGCCTCACCTGCATTTTCCCCAAGTCAAAAACTAGCACCTGCGTTACTCGGTAACATGCCATTTCAAATGACAGGCGCACAGCAACGGGTTTCGCAAGAAATCATGCAGGATTTGCAGCGTAATAAACCCATGCTGCGCTTGGTACAAGGTGATGTAGGTGCAGGTAAAACCTTGGTCGCTGCAGTCGCAGCCTGTCATGCCCTAGAAGAAGGCTGGCAAGTCGCGCTGATGGCACCCACTGAAATTTTGGCAGAACAACATTATCTGAACTTTCAAAAATGGTTTGAACCATTGGGCTTAACAGTGGCATGGTTGTCTGGCAAACAAAAAGGCAAAGCACGCGCAGCGGCTGAACTGAGCATTCAAGATGGTAGCGCCAATTTGGTGGTTGGGACACATGCGTTATTTCAGGACAATGTGCAATTTGCCAAATTAGGTTTGGTGATTATTGATGAACAACACCGTTTTGGGGTCGATCAACGTCTGGCTTTGCGCAATAAAGGTGCCAATCACACTACACCGCATCAATTGGTGATGACTGCAACGCCTATTCCGCGAACTTTAGCCATGTCCGCCTATGGCGATTTGGACACTTCGGTGATTGATGAACTACCGCCAGGACGTACACCTATTCAAACGGTGACTATTCCGCTAGATCGGCGTGAAGAAGTCTTACAACGCATTGCCAGCAATTGTGCCGAAGGCAAACAAGCCTATTGGGTCTGTACCTTGGTGGAACAGTCGGAAACCTTAGATGCGCAAGCTGCCGAGGCGACTTTTGCTGAAATTAAAGAACGCTTTCCTGAACTGAATATTGGGCTGGTACACGGCAAAATGAAAGCCGATGAAAAACAAGCCGTCATGCAGCAATTTAAAGACAATCAATTACAGTTGCTGATTGCCACCACAGTAATTGAGGTCGGGGTCGATGTACCGAATGCTTCAATTATGGTGATCGAAAATGCCGAGCGTTTAGGACTTTCACAGCTACATCAGCTACGTGGACGAGTCGGACGGGGTGCCAAAGCCAGTTTTTGTGCCCTGTTGTATAAAAATCCACTTTCGCAAAATGGACAAGAACGCTTGCGGATTATGCGGGAAACCAACGATGGTTTTGTGATTGCAGAAAAAGATTTAGAACTGCGCGGCCCAGGTGAACTCTTGGGAACCAAACAAACGGGAGATATGGGCTTTCGGGTGGCTAAATTAGAACGGGATGATCATTTGCTGGCACAGGCGCATCATGTGGCACAGCAAATTTTAAACGATTATCCTACACATGCCGAAGCTTTGCTAAAACGCTGGCTGCCTGAGGCACCACGTTATGCCTATGTTTAAACGGATTGCAGTCCTAAGATGACTCAGCCGATCAATCTACTACAATGCGGCATACAATGGCTGCGCCAACTGCAACCGTGTCAGCTCTGCCATAGCGACACGCAATGGCAACATTCCGTCTGTCAAACCTGTTTGCAACAATTACCGTGGCGTAGCCAAGCAGTACAGCGACAAGAAATGCAGATTCATGTTGCCTTTGATTACCACTATCCAATCAATCGCATCATTCAACAATTTAAATATGAACAGCAGTTACACTACCAACTGCTTTTGGCAGGTGCGCTAAAACAACTGTCTTATCCTAAAATTCAAGCCATTGTACCGATGCCCATTTCCACTGCCCGCTTGACTGAACGCGGCTACAATCAATCTTTATTGTTAGCAAAAGGACTGGCGCGGCATTTAAATGTCCCGATTTGGCAACCTGTGACCCGCTTGCAACAACATGCGCAAAAAGGCTTAAGTCGCTTAGAACGACTAGAAGATATCCAACAGCAATTTCAAATTCAGACTGCGCCTAAAATCCGTTATCGTCGAGTTTTAATTGTGGATGATGTGGTCACGACAGGCAGTTCAATTCATGCACTCAAACAACAGTTGCTCAAACTCGGCTGTCAAAAAGTCGAAGCGGTTTGTCTGGCCAGTGCTGAATAAAAAACTATTCAGGTGAATATGCTCAATGCATTAAAAAGTTGAACTTGAAATATAGACGAATGATCAACAACCCCTAATCGAGTTGTAAATATTGTCTTAGCCACGGCATCACCACTTCACGAGTCAGCGGTGCCAACAAAGTATCTTGATCATCCAGATCCACCCACTTCATTTCGGCAATTTCAGCAGCAATTTGTGGTGCTTGATCCAGCTGCACCCAATACACATAACTAACCAAATGGCAGTCGGGTTCATTGGCTGTTGCTGTTTCATAGCGTCCAATAAATTGTTGTATTTGCGCCTGACAGCCAATTTCTTCAGCAATTTCTCGCAACATGGTCGTTTCAGGTGCTTCATTGGGTTCTAATTTGCCACCGACTTGCATAAAACACGCAGTGTGCTGTTTACGCACCACCAATAACTGCTGTTTGGCATTTAAAATAATTGCGGCTGCAACGGTAATGATGTTGCTGTCGATCTCAGCCATTTTATTTCGCCAATTCCTGCTGTACCCACTCTAGCTCAGGCACTTCCCATTTCATTTCTGGAACACGGTATTGTTCAAATTGCTGCAAAATATTGTCAATACAATTCGATACAATCAATGCCTCACAAAAACGTGGCTGAGTAAAACCTTTTTCAGAGGTCTGTCTTAAAAACTTCAGCAAATCATCATAAAAGCCATCTACATTTAAAAAAGCACAGGGTTTAGAGTGAATTCCTAATTGTGCCCACGTCCATTGCTCAAAAATTTCTTCTAAAGTTCCCGAACCACCCGGCAAAGCAATAAAACCCTCAGCCAATTCTGACATTTTTATTTTGCGGGCATGCATGTTTTCAACAATGTGTAATTCGGTCAAATGCGGATGCGCCAATTCATGCTCTGCCAAACTTTCAGGCATGACGCCAATTGCACGCCCGCCTGCTGCCAAAGTACTGTCTGCCACCACACCCATTAAGCCTGAGCGCCCACCGCCATAAATTAAAGTTTTGCCTTGTGCAGCCAGTGTTTCACCCACTTTTCGTGCATTTTCAACAAAAACTGAATCTTTTCCTGGGGCAGAACCACAGAAAATAGCAATTGACGACATCATTTTTTCACCATGTTATCTGGCTGTCATGCCATAAAATTAAACTTCAGGGAGATTTTTAAATAAAATAGCATTCTGAGCAGTGTATTTAGTAAGATCCTTGTCTAAAATACACCCATCCACAAAACCCATACTGCGCAAGGAGAAAAGACGAATGCTTGAAGCCTTTTATGCCACAGAGCGCGGTAGTCTGGAAGATGCCACCATTAACGGTGGTTTTGATTTGCATCCAGATCTGGTCTGGATTGACCTGATTGCCCCTTCACAAGAAGAACAGCAATGGGTACTAGACGCATACTCACAAAATTTACCAACCTTAAAATCTTTGGAAGATATTTCATCTTCAGCGCGATTCTACCGTGATGATGACGGTATTTTACACATTAGTACCTATTTTTTAACTAAAAATAAAAACTATCAAGTCGATGGTGAAACTGAAGACAATTCCAGTATTTTAGCCACAGTGCAAACCGTTGCCTTTATTTTACATAAAGAACGCCTGTTTACCCTGCGTGGTGAAAAATTAGTGGCGTTTCGGGCATTTCGGGCGCGTGCACGACGTAACGACTACGAAATTGATTATAAAGACCCGACTTGGGTGCTTTTGGGTTTGCTTGAAGCCAAACTAGACGAACTTGCGGATATCTTGGAAGATATCCACAAGGACTTGGAAAAGTATTCCACAGAAGTTCTGAATAACCGCCATCGTGAGCAAATTTTAGACCTCGATGACATGATTACCCGACTAGCACAATTAGAAGACATGCTTGGAAAAGCACAACTGTGTTTGATTGATTTACGTCGTGTCCTGACTTTTTTAGCACGTCCTCGCGCGTTGGGCAGTCATATTTACGATGCCGACATTCGAGAACTCAGTGAAGATGTACGCTCACTAGTCGAACACGATGCCTTCTTATTCCAGAAAGTGCGCTTCTTGCTCGATACCACTTCAGGCTTCATTAACACCGAACAGAACGATACGATTCGTCGATTCTCGATTTTACCGAGTATGTTAGCACCACCGATGTTGGTTGCCAGTGTTTATGGTATGAACACCGACGTGTTACCTTTTGCCAAAGGTACCACCAGTTTTATAGTGGTCAGTATTATTTTAATTGGCTTCTTTATTGGCCCATTAATTTACTTTAGATGGAAAAAATGGATTTGATGCCTTTTATTCCCTCTCCTTTTAGGCATAGGTATCTACACATCTTTAGGTACCTAGTGCAATGGTTGCGATTTCATTCAGTTCATCTATTGAATATTCTGAGAGCAGTTGAAGAGTATTTAGTAAAATCGAGAGTCCTGCCAATATGGCAGGCGCACTCTCTATCTTGCCTCTTTTCTGTTGTCTACCTGAGAGCCTAGTCAGAAATGCACGGACTTTCTGATTTTGTTCATCTGTACAACGCTGCACTCTCCACGTCAACACACAAGCCATGCAACTGATCAGCAAACGCCTTAAAATCGCTTCTGGCGTAGTCTGAAGCCATGACTCAATATCATGGCCTGCTTGCTTGAGAAGTTTGAAATAACATTCGATTGACCAACGCCAGTAATACCAAGTCGTCAATTCCACTGCGGTAATCTCGGTTGGTACATTGCTGATCAATGACCATCTTGCAACTGTCTTTTCATTAATATCTTTAACCACCGCAATAATCAGTCTAGCCTCAATTGCAGCACCTTAATCCAGTCAGCAAAACTGAATGGACTGGACCCTTATGCCTATTTAAGTGATGTGTTGAAAAGACTGCCGACACAGAAAATAATCCAGGTTGAAGAATTACTACCGCATAAGTGGAAGCCTGCCTGACTCAAATAAGCTTCACCGGATGCTTACGAATAAAGCGGGAAACTAAACGCAATAAAAAAGCACCTTACAAGAAGGTGCTTTTTTGATGGTTTTTTCAGTTTTAGACGATTAGCTGCAAATCATCTTGCAAATGACAGGCTTGAATGATCTTCATCATTTTTTCAGGAACCGCTTTAAACTGTAAGCCTTTGGCTTCAGGCGTCTGACGCAACCATTGCACCAAAACAGCCAAAGCTAAAGTACTCCCGTGTTCCAGCTGCGCCAAATTGACCACCAAAGGCAACTGCTGCTGACGAATCAACTGCAGACCTTTTTGGTAATATTGCTCTGCATTACTGAAATCTATTTTTCCAGAAACGCATAATTCCTGATTTGATAATTCAATCACGCCACACCTAACCTATTTTTTCTTTTCAACCGCAGCTTCTGCATCTGGCTTAAAGGTTGCAATGGCTTTATCAATATTGCCACCATTACGCTTCACGTTCGCTGCAAACTGGTTACGGAATTGCAAACCTAAATCAATACCCGACACGTTAATGTTACGGATTTTCCATTGGCTGCCTTTGTCTGCCAACTGGAATGACACAGGAATTTTTTCACCATTATGCAAGAAGTCAATGGTCACCACTGGGTTCTTGCTGTTGGTCGCCTTATAAGGACGCATGGTGTAGCTTTGGTTGCTAAATTTCGCAAACGCTGTGCCATAATTCTCAATTAAGGTTTCACGGAAGTTTTTCTCAAACTGCGCACGCTGTGCTGCTGAACTGTATTGGTTCGTCGCATAAGTACCCATCACAATACGGGTAAATGCTTGCGCATCTACATACGGATCAAGGTTTTGACGCACAATCGTTTTGACCAATGCTGGATTGTTCTGCAATTTAGCATGATCTGCTTTTAAACGTGCAATCAAGCTATCGGCAACTTTTTTCACAAAAGCTGGTGGCGCTTCTGCAGGTGCAGCAAATGCAGTTCCTGCCAACATGGTTGAAAGTACACTTACCGCCAGAGTTTGCTTTAAAAGTGTTTTCACGGACAATCTCCTTCATTACTCAACAAATGACACTTCTGCATCTGTTGTTTCAGCTGTCGCTGTGTCTTTATCTGCGTCTGACGCTGCGTTGGATGTTTTCGCTGCACCGCCAGTAATAAACTTACTGATTAAATCTTCTAAATCCATGGTGCCTTGCGTGTTGGCAATACTTTCGCCACGCTTCACAAAGTTCAAACCACCACCTGGAACCACTTTGAGATATTTCTCACCCAATAGACCATTGGTTGCTACCATTATGTAAGCATCCTCATCAATACTGGTGATGGATTTCATGTTACCCAACAGTTGTTGTTCCATTTCTTTTTGTTGCTGAGGGCTTGCTTCTTGGTATTCTGCACTGTAACGCAATTCTTCAAGCGCATAATTTTGCACTGTTTTTAGTTGTTCAGGATTAAAACTGGTCAACTTGCCATCCAGTTCAAATTCAACTGTAGCCAAACGCGATACAGGGTCTAGGGTAATATCATTGACGCGACCAATGGTGACACCGCTCATAGTGACTTTGGCGCGTGGTTTTAAACCATTCACGTTGTCAAAAGTTGCGGTCATATTGTAACTGTCGCGCAAATTGGTACCCACCAATCCACTGACTTTCATAGCCAAGAAAAATAATGCAATGCCTGTCAAAATGACAAATACACCTACGGCCAGCTCACTTGTACGTGATTTCATTAAACACCTCCGAACATGACCGCAGTCAACACAAAATCAAAACCTAAAACACATAATGAAGAATACACCACGGTTCGTGTGGTTGACGTCGCAATGCCTTCCGATGTTGGGACACAGGCATAGCCTTGATATACTGCAATCCAAGTACAAATTAATGCAAAAACAAAACTTTTAATAATTGTGCCGTTAAAAATATCTTTATAGAACTGCACGCTGCTTTGCATACCGCCCCAGAAAGAGCCTTCATCGACACCTAGAAAATCGACCCCAACCATTTTGCCGCCCATAATGCCAATCGCAGCAAAAATAATGGAGAGCATTGGCAGGCTGACAATTCCTGCCCATAAACGTGGTGACACAATACGCTTGAGTGGGTCTACCCCAATCATTTCCATACTGGCCAATTGTTCTGTGGCTTTCATCAGACCAATTTCTGCTGTTAAGGCAGAGCCTGCACGTCCTGCAAATAACAGTGCAGCCACGACAGGCGCCAACTCACGCAATAAAGTCAAAGACACCATGGTGCCTAACATGGCTTCTGAACCGATATTGACCAAAATGGAGTAGCCTTGTAAGCCCAAGACCAAACCAATAAATAAACCCGACACCGCAATAATCAATAACGACATCACGCCAACACGGTACATTTGGTACAGGAACAGCTTCACCCCAAGCAGGGTTGGCATGGAAAATAGAATTTGCAACAACATTTGGGTGGCGACACCAATGCCACGAACACGCTCAATGACGCGTTGACCTAATGCGGCAATAGCATTCATGAACGCACCTCATCACTTAAATAAGCCCGATGGCTAAATTGATAATCGACTGGCCCTTCGGCAGCGCCTGTTAAGAACTGACGTACAAATGCCGATTCATGCTGTTTTAATTCTGCAGGTGTACCTTCGCCCTGAATCACGCCTTCCGCGATAATATAAATGTAGTCGGCAATTGATAAAGTTTCACCAACATCATGCGAGACGATGATGGTGGTTAAATCCAACGCTTCACGCAAGGAACGGATTAAACGGGTCAACACACCTTTTACAATCGGGTCTTGCCCTGCAAACGGCTCATCGTACATGATCAATTCAGGGTCTAACGCAATCGCACGTGCCAATGCCACACGACGGTTCATCCCGCCTGAGAGTTCTGCAGGCATAAGTTGTTCTGTACCACGCAAACCGACTGCTTCAAGTTTTAAAGCCACCAATTCTGCAATTAAATGTTCAGGCAACTGGGTATGTGCACGCAATGGAAACGCGACGTTTTCATATACGCTCATATCGGTAAATAACGCACCGCTTTGGAATAACATGCCCATACGTGCGCGCGCAGCAAATAACTCCTGACGCGACATTTGCGCAAGATTTTTTCCATCCAGAAAAATATCACCATGATCGGGAGTCAACTGACCACCAATCAAACGTAATAACGTGGTTTTACCAGTACCTGAAGGTCCCATAATGGCAGTAATTTGACCACGGCGAATCTTTAAACTGACATTTTCGAAAATGACACGTTTCCCTCGTTTAAAGCTCAGTTCATTGACTTCAATCAATGACGGCTCATGTTGAGGCATTGGATTATTCATAGCTGAGGGTCTTCCTGCATTTTTTCAGCACGCATACTATAAAGGATTGAAGCGCAAAATGTTATCTAGCAAATTTTTAAAAACTGTGCACGTATTGTTCAAGCAGTCTTATTATTGTTATTTAAATCACTTTTAGGACAGCAACAATTTAAAAGTAAGAAGAAATAATATAATACATTAAATTGCATAAGATGAGTGCTAAACCAATATACGGCATCATTCCCTCTCTCGTCTGCATGAGCAATCGTAAGCTATTGATGTTCATAATTAGCAAATAGAGTTAAAAACGTGACCTATTATACATTTTATTTATCTAAAGCAAAAATATTTAACATAAAAAAACCAGTGCTGAGCACTGGTTTTTCTTTATACAAATGACTATCGCGGTTTTAGTCGTTAAATTTACGACGTGGGCGATCAAAACCACCTTCACGGCGTGGACGATCTGAATTGAACTCGCGACGTGGACGATCTTCGCCACCAAAAGAACGCTTAGGACGATCATCAAACGAACGTGGTTGACGGTCACCAAAACCACCCTCACGACGATCACCAAAATCACGTTTTGGACGATCACCGAAGCTACCTTCACGACGTGGTTTGTAATCTACGCGGTTGCCACGGTTGTCATCATTCGCATCAAAACGCGGCTTATCGTTGAAGCCACCTTCGCGACGCGGACGATCTGAATTAAATTCACGACGTGGACGATCATCAAATGAACGCTGTGGACGATCACCAAAACCACCTTCGCGGCGCGGACGGTCTGAGTTGAACTCGCGACGCGGACGATCTTCAAATGAACGTTGTGGACGGTCACCGAAACCACCTTCACGGCGTGGACGGTCTGAGTTGAACTCACGACGCGGACGATCTTCACCAAATGCAGGACGTTCACCACGTGGTTTGTCATCAAAGCTGCGACGTGGACGTTCATCACCGCCTTCACGACGTTTAAAGTTGCTTTCGCCTTCAAAACGACGACCGCCACCAAAACCGCCACGACCACCGCGACCGCCATCACGACGACCACGACCACCGTCACGACCAGAACGTGCTGGAGGTGGAGATGGCTCTAAGCCTTCAATTTCAGAAACGCTTAAACGTGCATCTAAGAAATCTTCCAACGCACGGATTTTGCCGCGCTCACGGTAAGTTGCCAAAGTAATCGCGTTACCAGTACGACCCGCACGACCTGTACGACCAATACGGTGTACATAGTCTTCATTTTTCATTGGTAAACCGAAGTTAATCACGTGAGAAATAGTTGGTACGTCTAAACCACGTGCTGCAACGTCTGTTGCAACCAAGATTTTTGCACGGCCTTCGCGAATGCTGCGTAAACGACGGTTACGAACGGTTTGTGGCATTGCACCGTGTAGTGCAACAACCGAGTGACCCGCTTCAGCCAATTCTTCAGCCAACATATCGGTATCTTCTTGAGTAGATGCGAATACAACCGCTTGATCTACACCTTCATCAGATAACCAGTGTGACAATAATTTTTTCTTGTGCTCGAAACCATCAGTCCAGTGTAAAGTCTGGGTGATGTCCATGTTCGTTGAGTGACCTGTTTCAATCGCAATACGTACAGGCTCATTCATCATGCGTTCTGCAAGTGTGATAATACGGCTGGCAAAAGTTGCAGAGAACATCAAGGTTTGCTTACGGTTAGCAGCTAAATCGCTAATCGCTTCTAGGTCTTCAGAGAAGCCTAAATCGAGCATACGGTCAGCTTCGTCTACAATTAAGGCATCAACTTTATCAAGTTTGATTTGACGACGGTTCACCAAGTCAAGTAAACGACCTGGAGTCGCTACAACCACTTGCGCACCTTTTAATTGTTGGATTTGCTTACCAAAAGGCATACCACCCATGATTGCTGCAATACGTACACCTTTCATGTGACGTACAAATGCAATCGCGTCTTGGCTAACTTGTTGAGCCAATTCACGTGTTGGGCAAAGCACTAAAATTGACGGCTGAGTAATAGCTTTCATACGCTCTTTAAATGGTACGAAAGTATCTTGATTAGCAAGCGCGTTTAAAGTTGGGAGTAAAAATGCAGCAGTTTTACCAGAACCTGTTTGGCTAGATACCAATAAGTCTTTACCTTCAAGTGCCGCTGGGATCGATTGTTCTTGAACAGGAGTCGGCGTAGTAAAGTTCAAGCCTTCTAAAGCTTGTTGTAAAGATTCATGTAAAGAAAAATCAGCAAAAGTTTTGCTCATAGAGATTTTCACCCTGAAAATGGGTGCTCCATTAAATAAAGTCAGATGGACATCGGCAAAAAGCGGTACAGCAATTATCGCTGACAATTTAAGATTCAGCGGCGATCCGAGTAACGACGATGTGATATAACGCACGCATGATTACGGCTTAACCTGAAGGAATCGCTTTAGCGATTGGGGCGCGAGATATCGTCCTCTCTTTGGACCGCACGCGCATACACAATGATTAGAAGAGAAATGTTCAGGTAATGAACAGAAATTAAGTGCGTGCGCGGATTATAGCAGGATTATTTTAAAAGTCACCTTATTTAATCGACTTTTGCAGTTTTTTGTGTAAACAGTGATAGATTCTGCTTTTATGGCTAGTATATGGACGATAACAACAGATTTAAAACCAGCAGTTTTAGACCGTTAGGTAAAAGAAAAGCCCTCAGGATGAGAGCTTTGCTAAGTGTCTTATTTAAGTATAAATATGATCAGCTGATTATTTCGCTGCTTCTCCCCAAGCAGGCACAACCGCTTTCATAAGTGGTTTTAACATTTTCATTGAACATGCCAAAACTTGCCCATTTTCCATAGAGTCGCTGCCACCACGTGCATCGACCACAGTACCGCCCGCTTCTTTCACAATTAACTCACCCGCAGCAATATCCCACGGTTTTAAGCCAAGTTCAAAATAACCATCTAAACGACCTGCAGCCACATAAGCCAAGTCTAATGCAGCAGAACCTGCACGGCGGTATTGAGCGCCTGCTTCTGTCACATTCAATAAACTTTCAAAATGGTTTTTGGCATAAGAAACAATTTCGCCATCGCGCTTAGCACGATAAGCATGACCCACTGCCAAGAAGGTGTTGTCTAAACTGTCTTTTACATTTACACGAATACGACGTTGATTCATCATCGCACCACGGCCACGGCTCGCAGAGAATAATTCATCTTTTACAGGGTCGTAAATAACACCGTGCTGTGTCACACCTTTGTGTTGCACTGCAATCGAAATACAGAAATGAGGGAAACCGTGAACAAAGTTTAGCGTGCCATCTAAAGGATCAATCACCCAACACCAGTCGGCATCGTGACCTTTGCCTTCCTGCATGCCAAATTCTTCGCCCAGGAAGCTGTGATTTTTATAACTTTTGCGTAATGTATCAATGGTCAATTGCTCGAGGTAACGATCTACGCGCGTTACAGGACCATCAATGCCTTTTTCTTCGACTTGTAGATCGAGTTTATGACGATTCTGATGCGCTTTTAAAAGCTCTTGACCAACTGTTTGAGCCGCACGCGCAGCCATCACCACCATAGGTTCCATTGAACACCCACTACAAATTTGAAGAGTTTGATAAAGAATAATGCATGAAAGCCCCAATATTTTAGCAAATATTGAGGCTTTTGGGGAAGAAGTGTTGCTAAAAATTAATTCAATATAGATTGATGCAGTTTTTGCCAAGCATTTTGCATTGATTTTTCAATGCCTTGTGCATCTAAACCTGCCTGTTGCAGCATTTGACCATGTGTCGCTTGTTGCATAAAGCTATCTTCTAAACCTAAATGAATAATCGGTTTGACAATCTGGGCCTTCGCCAAGTATTCACTCACGGCACTGCCTGCACCACCCATAATCGCATGCTCTTCTACAGTGACGAATAATGCAGTGCTGTCTGCAATCTCAGCTAACAGTTTTTCATCCAATGGCTTCACAAAACGCATATTCACCACACGTACTGCGACATCATGCTGCTGAGCAAATGCTTCTGCCGCCTCAACTGCCGCTTGCACACGGCTACCAAAAGCCAGCACTGAAATATAGTCATCATATTGTGGATTGAACTGCGCCACAATTTCAGCTTGTCCTAATGGAATTGCTGTCATTTGCTGCTGAATTTCGACACCCAAACCATGCCCGCGTGGATAACGCACTGCTGCAGGACCGTTATATAAATAAGCGGTGTGCAGCATTTGACGACATTCATTTTCGTCTTTTGGCGCCATAATCACGATATTCGGTACGGTACGCATATAGGCGTAGTCGTAAGCACCTGCATGGGTTGGACCATCTTCACCCACCAAACCTGCACGATCGATGCCAAAAGTGACATCTAAGTTTTGCAAAGCGACATCATGAATCAGTTGGTCATAACCGCGCTGCAAGAAGGTAGAGTAAATCGCCACCACAGGCTTTAAACCTTCGCAGGCCATGCCCGCAGCCAAAGTCACGGCATGCTGTTCGGCAATCGCGACGTCAAAATAGCGTTCAGGAAATTGTTTGGCAAATTGCACCATGCCCGAACCTTCGCACATGGCTGGCGTAATTGCCAATAAACGCGAATCTTGTTCTGCCTGATCACATAACCACTGCCCAAATACATCAGAATATTTAGGTGCGCTAACTGGTGCAGCTTTGGCATGAATTTTACCAATGGCATGATATTTAATTTGATCAGCTTCTGCAGGCGCAAAGCCTTTGCCTTTTTTAGTGTAAACGTGAATTAAACGTGGGCCTTTACGTTTTTTCAGCGCATTAAACACGTGTGTGAGTTGTTCAACATCATGTCCATCGAAAGGGCCGAAATAATCAAACCCAATCGCTTTAAATAAGTTGTCAGCAGCTTCAGTAGCAGCACAGTGCAAACGCGAGTTATACGTCCACTTTGGATGTGGCTGCACGTAAGCTTCACCTGTTTCACTGACATAAACCGATTCACCACGCTCCCAAATGGCAGCAAGATGTTTGGCAAAGCCGCCTGTGCTACATGAAATTGACATATCGTTGTCATTCAGCACCACCATCATATCGGCTTGGTGGGCCACTGCATCATTCATGGCTTCAAAAGCCATACCTGCCGTCATGGCACCATCGCCAATAATGGCAACAACTTCACACGGGTTTTGTTGATAACGTCGTGCCAACGCCATCCCCAATCCTGCAGAAATTGCTGTTGAGGAGTGACCAACGCCAAAGGTATCAAAAATAGATTCTTCACGCGCAGGGAATGCAGCCAAACCATCTTTGGCGCGAATGGTGGTGAGTTGCTCGCGGCGTCCTGTTAGGGCTTTATGCGGATAAGCCTGATGACCGACATCCCAAATTAAGCGATCGTGTGGGGTATTAAAGCAATAATGCAGCGCAACGGTCAGTTCGATCACGCCTAAGTTTGCGCCAAAGTGTCCTCCACTTTGACCTGCGGCATACAAAATGAATTGACGTAACTCATCTGCCACCTGTGGAAGCTGGCTTTGCGCGAGTAAACGTAATTGCTGCGGATGGTCAATCTCATCGAGCAATGGTGTTACAGGGCGTTGAGTTGGAATTTCTGTATACAGCATATGTGGCAAAGCCTTCTAAAGCCTGGCAAATCCTAAGCGAGGTCAATGGGAATTACTCGATCATATAACCGAATGGTATTACCTTCAATCAGCCACATTTCTAGCGATGTAGTTTTGAGCAGTGATTTCAGTTGGGCACACGTTGGGTGGGTAGATTATCCTGAATAATCTAACTATTTATCAACCATTATCGTGCGCTTTATACAAAAAAGAAAATCTTCTGTATAAATTCGTGTTCGCTATTCTACTAATGTCTGAGCATTACGCTATACTTTAAACAATTTATCGACTATTTCACGAGTTAAACAGTGCCGATTAAGTTTGTCGCAACCTCACGATTACCGACCGCATTTGGTGAATTCAACATTACGGTATTTCAAGATCCTGAAACTGGCGAAGAACACGTGGCATTATCCAAAGGTTTGGACACTGCGCCAACCCAGCCCGTTCTGGTACGGATTCACTCAGAATGTTTAACTGGCGATGCTTTCGCGTCTTTAAAATGCGACTGTGGCCCACAGCTTCAAGCCACTCAACGTCTGATTAATGACGCAGGACAAGGTGTGATTTTATATTTACGCCAAGAAGGTCGCGGGATTGGCTTGACCAATAAAATTCGTGCTTATGCCCTGCAAGATCAAGGACATGACACGGTGGATGCCAATTTAATGCTGAATTTACCTGCCGATGCACGTCGCTATGATATGTGCAGCATTATGCTAGATCATTTGCAGGTTAAAGCTGTGCGCTTAATCACCAACAACCCTTTGAAAATTCAAGCATTACAGGAACAAGGGATTACGGTGGTAGACCGTGTGCCTTTAACTGTGGGTCTAAATCCATTCAATGAAGAATATTTGCAAACCAAACACGAACGCATGGCGCACATGTATGATAAAGGTGACTTCTGAGTCACCTTTTAATTTTTGAATTAAATAATTTCTACTCAACTTACTTAAATCGTCATCGAAAAAATACGATTATTCGGCATACGGCGTTTTAAACGCAAATCAAAGGCCATACAAATATTGCGCACAAAAGGTTTACCTTTTTCCAAAATCTGAATGTGCTGATCTTGAATGAGCAGTAATTCATCTTCCTGCATTTCCTGTAACTGTTGCAGCACTTGCTCAATTTCAGGAAATGCCAATTCTGGACTGGCCCACGACGTTTCAAAGCTGCACATTAAATTTAAAATATGCTGACGTATTACCAAATCTTCCCGATCCAGCACATGCCCTTTAAACACAGGAATTTCATTGCAGGCTAAACGGGCATAATAATCTTCAATGCTTTTTTCATTTTGCGCAAAGCTATACCAACTGTCGCTAATAGATGAAACACCCAAGCCAATCATAAGCTGCGTTTTAGATGCGGTATAGCCCATAAAATTACGGTGCAAGGTACCATTTTTAAACGACTGATACATACCATCACGTTCTAAGGCAAAGTGATCCATCCCAATTTCATGATAACCATAGGCCAAAAGACGCTGTTTGCCTTCTTCATAGCACTGACGTTTTAATTCATCTTTAGGTACATCTTCATCTTTAAAACCACGCTGCCCATTGCCTTTAATCCATGGCACATGCGCATAACTGTAAAATGCCAAACGGTCTGGCATTAAACGTTGGGTCTGCTCAATGGTATTCAGTACATCGTCTAGATTTTGAAAGGGCAAACCAAAAACCAAATCATGTGAAATAGAATCATAGCCAATTTCACGCGCCCACTCGGTCACACGTTGCACATGCTCAAAAGGCTGCATCCGATGAATGGCGCGCTGCACTTTTTCATTATAATCCTGCACGCCATAACTGACCCGACGAAAACCCAAGTCATATAAGGCCTGTAAATGTTCGCGGGTGGTGTTATTGGGATGACCTTCAAAACTAAATTCGTGCTGTTCTGCCACTTTGGCTTTTGCCAGAATGCCTTGAATGAGCTGCGTCAAATGTTCGACAGAAAAGAAAGTTGGTGTGCCACCGCCCAAGTGAATTTCTTTAATGATGGGAGTGCTTTCGAGCAATTGGCAATATAAGTCCCACTCTTTTAATAACGCCTGAATGTATGGCTGTTCAACTTCATGGCGTTTGGTGACACGTTTATGACAGCCACAAAAAGTGCATAGACTTTCGCAAAATGGCAAATGAATATACAGACTAATGCCTTCGCTGGCATTAGATTCATCAAAAGAACGCTTCAGCGTCTGCTGCCATGCCTCGGCTGAAAAAGTAGCATCATCCCAATAAGGTACGGTTGGATAACTGGTATAACGTGGTCCAGGCACATTGTATTTTTGAATTAAAGAATTTGCCTGCTGTGTCATCCACTCTGCCCCATTCAGTTAATTGCTGCTGACTAAAATTTAGATTGTAAAAACTATTGTGCTGAGCTTAGGCATGGAAATCAACCTAGTCTTTTGCTCGGAATACATGCTGAAATACAAAGCACCTTGCGCAATTGCCTGAGCGATTTGCAGCAAACTGGATAAACCCCTTAATTTTTAGACAGTTTTATGTTTTGATGTAAGCCATTTTATTTTTATCCTGAGGTGGCCATGTCGCATCCTACTCACGCGGATATTCAACGTGTACGTGAATTTCTTCTCGATTTGCAGGCGCGAATTTGTGCGGCTTTAGAACAACAAGAACAGGCAGGTGGCGGAAGCGCACAGTTTGAAATTGATGACTGGCAACGTCCTGAAGGTGGCGGTGGTCGTTCCCGTGTCTTACAAAACGGTACAGTCATTGAAAAAGGCGGGGTGATGTTTTCGCATATCAATATTTCCAAACTGCCTGCTTCTGCAACTGAGCGTCATCCCAATATTGCAGGCGCACCTGCGCAAGCGATGGGTGTATCATTGGTAATTCACCCGAAAAACCCGCATGTACCCACCTCGCACGCCAATGTGCGTTTATTTGTCGCTGAACCTGAAGGACAACCGCCAATTTGGTGGTTTGGTGGTGGTTTTGACCTGACACCATTTTATCCAAATGATGAAGATGTGTTGGCATGGCACCAAACAGCACATGACTTATGTGCGCCTTTTGGCGATCAAGTCTATGCAGAACATAAACAATGGTGTGATGACTATTTTTATTTAAAGCACCGTGATGAACAGCGTGGCGTGGGTGGTTTATTTTTTGATGATCTGAATCAATGGGACTTTGACACCTGTTTCAACTATATTCAGGCGGTGGGTAACGGTTATTTGGCTGCAATTCTGCCTATTTTTGAGCGTAATCGTGACAAAGCCTATACCGAAGCACAACGTGAGTTCCAGCTTTACCGTCGTGGACGTTATGTGGAATACAATCTGGTCTATGACCGTGGCACTTTATTTGGCTTGCAGACAGGTGGACGGATTGAGTCCATTTTAGTCAGCTTACCGAACTTGGCGGGATGGTCGTACCGTCCTGAATGGGCAGAAGATTCCGCAGAGAAAAAACTCACTGACTATTATTTAAAACCACGCGATTGGTTAAATCTCAAGACGAGTTAAAGCTCGCGACTGGTGAAACCTTGCTACATCGCAGTGTAAAAAAGATCACATTCAAGGTTCAAAAAAGCGATTCTTCCACGAATCGCTTTTTTACTTACAAACTTTATTGCTTATTTTCAAATCAATAAATATGCACAGCATGAATTAACTGTCATGATAGTGCGGATGGATTTTAATAGATGATGTGACCGCGCACCCTATTCGACCATGCACAAATAGGATTTAACTATCCATACATCAAACCATGAGTCAAAGGCGAATTCATCAAACTGTCAAAGCCTTATGTCACACTGCGCCACATCTGTCAGGAGATCCGCATGTTTAGCCCGCTGTTCAAACACAAAATCTTTTTATTTTGGGCAACCTTTGCCATGTTACTTGGCTCAATTTGCATGACCTTTATTTTTGAAAGTCATCTTTCAGATGGCTTAGCCATTAGTAGCAGCATTTTAGCGGGCATTGCCATGTTCGTGATTGCCACTATTTTGGTATTAGAAACCGTTTTAGAGATTTGTAATCCTTAAGTCCAAAGACTCCCACCGTTTTATACCGCCATAGGCTTTAGTCCGCGCTGAATTTGACGTATATTGATGCACATTTCAGCACATGGATTTTGGCAAATGCGCAAACAATTTGCCGTGATTGGCAACCCAATTGAACAATCACGTTCTCCTGAACTGCATCATGCCTTTGCAGAAAAAACAGGCATTGACCTGCAATACAGCAAACGCCTTGCCCCTCTTGATGGTTTTAGAGACAGTGTTGCAGACTTTTTTAATCAGGGCGGTGTAGGCATGAATGTAACCGTGCCTTTTAAAGAGCAAGCATTTGCCCAATGTGGCGTATTAACCGAACGTGCCAAAATTGCCAAAGCAGTCAATACCTTGTGGATGCAAGATGGTGTTTTGCATGGCGACAATACCGATGGTCAGGGTTTGGTTGATGCCATTCGTGCTTTGGGCTGGAATTTAGAGCACAGTGATATTTTGATTATTGGCGCTGGTGGTGCAACCCGCGGGGTAATTTATCCGTTGGTACAAGCAGGCGCAAAAAAAATTGTGATTGCCAACCGCACCCTTGCCCGTGCTGAACAACTGGTTGCTGACCTACAAGCTGCCGTACCGCAAGCAGAATTACAAGCCATGGCACTTACCGATTTAACAGGTCAATTTGATTTAGCCATTAATGCGACGTCTGCCAGCTTAACGGGAGATGCCCTCACCTTGCCTGAGTGTTTGCAGTTTAATTTTGCTTATGAAATGGCTTATGGCAAACCTTCGAGCTTTTTAGAACAAGCCAAAGCGCGTGGCGTACCGACCTCAGAAGGTTTTGGCATGCTGGTCGGACAGGCGATTGAATCTTTTTATATTTGGAATGGCGTGAAACCTGAATTAAAAGATTTCCTCTAAATCATCACCAAATAAAAATAGCCCTTGAGCAGCAAAGGGCTATTTTTTTATTTAAACTGGGCAATCTTGTTGAACGCTGATTGCCCATTTTTCACCCACGGTTTATTTTACAAATTTCTGCATATCTTCATACACATCCATATATAACTCATAATCAATCTGTTCAGCCTGATCTTCAGTTAAAGTGCGAATTGAATTTTGGCTCAATTTGCCCTGCTGACGATCAACATACGTCTGCCCCAAAATGTGTGCCGTTTTCTTTAAATTCTCCAAGTCAGGCACATCCCAATCATAAGCTGCTTCATAGGCTTTTAAATATTGCTGAGCGAATATCTGTTGTGGTTGCTTGTATTGCTGTTTCAGCTTACGCCATTCAAGTGCGACTTTATTTTCATCGACTGCATCTTCAGTCAAATTATTGATACGACGACCAATTGCATTATTGAATTGCTCATCTTCTTCTAAATGATGCTTGGCTTGTAAAGCTTCAATCCGTTTTAGCGCGGCATCTTTCGGGTCATAGTAGCGCTCATCACTGAACCAATAGGCATACACTTCTGCCATTTCCTGCAAGGTTTGTGGACTAAGATTTTTTACCCACGTACTTTGCTCTGCTGCCATGTGCACTAAAAATAAAGTCTGATAAGTCTGACTAAAAGATTCTGTTTGTTGATAGGTTTTTTGCGCCAACTGCGCCAATTCTTCATCATAACTTAAGGCAGGTTTTACAGTGGTCTTATCTTTATTTTCTGCAGTTTCCTGCTCCAAAGTCCGCCCTAAATTTGTCACCCATTTTTCTAAAATTGAGTCTTTGCTGACCTCTTGAATGGATTTGGCTTGACGCAGCGCACTACGGTCAATTTTGCTGGCTTGCCCATAATTCGCAATGCTGACATCGTTATACACATGAATTGTGCCGTAATTTTCGCGTTTAAATTGCAACGCATAATCAATTTTTGCAGCACGCCCCTGATCATCTAAAGCCACATCAATTTGAATCGGTGTTTTTTTATCTTTAGGTGTAGCGTTCATAATCTGCTGAATTTCAGCCTGATGTTTTTGCCACAAAGCTGCAAAAGCGGCGGCATCGACCAATTGTTCCGAACGGTATGGTTCAAAAACTTTAGCTAGCTTTTCTTGCGGTGAAGCAAAGTGCTCATCTAAAACCGATTGTGCCTGCTCAGCACGACTTGGGCTAAATGCTTCTAATTCATAGGCATAAGCACAGTAGGTTAAATCTCCAACTTTGGCTGTTTTTGCTGTTTCGATCAAACGCTGACAGTCTTGTTCGCTTAGCATACTTGCGGTGCTTGCTGAATCTTCTGCCTGCTCAGCAGCCGCTTCAACGGCTTGTTCAGCTGCGATCATGGCATCTTCACTGGCATCTGCTGAATAATCTGCCACATTACTCACTGTCGTTTCAGTTGCATAAAATTTCTGACTGACCAAATCACGTAAAGCAAGGGTGGCTTGATACGCCACAAAAGCCTCTTGGCTCATGCCATAATCTTCAGCAGTTTCATTGTGTTTCAAGTAGTCTTCAACACTTTCTTTGGCCGATGTATCTTGCGTAATTTCAGCTTGTTCAGCAGCATCTTCGGTTGTGGTCGCCTGCCCCAATACAGTCTGTTGCAAATACGGTGCATTGACCTGATCAAACATGGCAAGCTGCAGCAACATATCTTCCAAACTACTGTTCAAACGAATTTTTTCACTAATTTTTTGCTGACGTTCTTGTGCAGTTAAAGATAACTTTTGAATATGTTTAGAATCTGCCAATACATACGGCACCGCATTCATGGCTTTTAAGTATTCGGCAAATTGTGCCACTTTAATCCGCTCAAAATCGGCTTTGTATTTAGAAAAGTCGATATAGGCAAAGTCATTTTGACTGTCTTTATTCACCAAATAAGGCAACAAAGAAAAATAGTTGGTATAGAACTTATATTCATTAAAATCGACCACCATCGGTACTTTCATTTGCACCAAAAGTGTCGGTTTTTCATAGCGTGCTGCCACATTCAAAGCAGCAATTTTTTGCCGATAATGCACCGAGCCATCGTAGCTAAACTCAGTATCATTCAATACATTCAACAGAAAATTAAAAGGACTCGATTTTTCGATTGCCCCTGCAGCATAGGAAGCAGAGTTTTGTTCCTTAGCCATTGCCGTATATAAGTTTTGTTTTTCTTGTGTACTTAAACGGACTTTTTGCTGTTTTAAATACTGATCTAATTGCTTTTTAAGTACAGGATCAAGTGTGGTAGGAGCAATATCCGTTACTTTTGGTGTTGCTTCAACTAAATTGCTCTGTACCCGTAATTTGCCCTGAAAATCATAACTAGGTGTTTCAAAGATGGCATTTAACCCCGTAATTGCCTTTTGTTCTATACTTACCGTCTGATTGGAATTGGTCTTAATGACATGCTGCGAACAACCTGTAGCAGCTAAACTAAAAAGACATAAAGATAAATATTTTAATTGTATCTTCATTGCTAAACACCTTATATTCATTATAGATTGGTCTGTTCAAACGTACAGATTATGATACATTGTAACATAACACTTCATTCGTTTTTGTAAGGTGAATAATTTTCAGTATTCGCATTTCTGACATTTTTATTCGCTATTCTTATCAATGTTTTTTGATCATGAGTGTGAATAATCAACATATCGATACAGATAATCCAAAACTATTTCTAAATTAGGATTAAGACTATGCCAGCATATAAAGCCCCATTACACGATATTCGTTTCTTAATGAACGAAGTGCTTGATTACCCGACCCATTACAAAAATCTTTCTAACGGTGAACTTGCGGACGCAGATACAGTCGATATGATTTTGGAAGGTGCAGCAGATTTCTGTGAAAATGTACTTTCTCCACTCAATCAATCAGGCGATGAAGAAGGCTGTCATTTTGAAAATGGCAATGTGACCACACCGAAAGGCTTTAAAGAAGCCTATGACCAATTTGTGCAAGGTGGCTGGCAAGGTCTGTCTTACCCTGAACAATACGGCGGTCAAAACCTGCCAATGTCGCTAAACCTCATCAAATCTGAAATGATGGGTACAGCAAACTGGTCATTCCAAATGTATCCAGGTTTAAGCGTGGGTTGTATCAACACCATTATGCAATTTGGTACAGACGCGCAAAAAGATACCTATTTACCGCACTTGGTTGCAGGTACTTGGTCAGGCACCATGTGTTTGACTGAACCACAATGTGGTACCGACTTAGGTCAGGTAAAAACCAAAGCAGAACCACAAGCCGATGGTACGTATGCGATTTCAGGTACCAAAATCTTTATTTCTGCAGGCGAACATGACCTGACTGAAAACATCATTCATATTGTGTTAGCACGCCTCCCAGATGCGCCTGCAGGCACAAAAGGTATTTCATTATTTATCGTACCGAAATTCTTGCCAACAGCAGAAGGTACGGTGGGTGAGCGTAATCCTGTCACTTGTGGCTCTATTGAACACAAAATGGGGATTCGCGCGTCTGCAACTGCAGTCCTGAACTTTGACAATGCCGTGGGTTATTTGATTGGTGAACCAAACAAAGGCTTACATGCCATGTTTACCTTTATGAATACTGCACGTATTGGTACAGCAATTCAGGGGATTTGCCATGCAGAATTGGCATTCCAAGGTGCATTGCCGTATGCCAAAGAACGTATGTCAATGCGTGCGCTGTCAGGTAAAAAAGACCCTGAAAAAGTAGCTGATGCAATCATTCACCACGCCGATGTACGTCGTATGCTCTTAACGCAAAAAGCCGTAGCAGAAGGTGGTCGTGCCATGATTTATCATGCTGCACAATTGGCAGATAAAATGAACGACGCTTTAATGCGTGGTGATACTGCAGCTTTTGAAGCGCATGATGACCATTTAGGTTTCTATACCCCAATCTTAAAAGGCTTCTTAACTGAAATGGGTTATGAAGCTGCCAACCACGGCATGCAAGTGTACGGCGGTCACGGCTATATTAAAGAATGGGGCATGGAGCAAATTGTACGTGATTCACGTATTTCTACCTTATATGAAGGTACAACTGGCGTTCAGGCGCTCGACTTGATTGGTCGTAAAGTGTTGTTAAGCTCTAAAGGTAAAGTGATTCGTGACTACACCGCTGAAATTTTGAAATTCTGTGGTCAGCATGCACGTAACAAATACATGCGTCGTTTTGCATGGGACTTAACCAAGCTATGTGCTCAATGGAACGCATTAACCGTGCGCATTATGTTGGCAGCACGTAAAGACCGTGACATCGTATCCAGTGCTTCAGTAGACTTCTTGATGTTCTCTGGTTATGTGATGATGGCTTATTTCTGGGCGCAACAAGCGGCTGTGGCTTCGACCAAATTGGCTGAAGGCAATGGTCAGGAAACACCTGAGTTCTATAAAGCCAAAATCAAAGTTGCAGATTTCTACTTTGAGCGTTTATTGCCACGTACCCAAGGTCATGCAGAAGCAATGGTCAATCCATCTAAAACCATGACTGCATTAGCACCAGAACATTTTAGTTTTGACTACTAAAATATTCTCAGCAGATGTAAATCAAAAGAGCGCGTAATGCGCTCTTTTGGTGTTTACTTCAGAAAGTCAGTACTCGAATCTACACATCAATTAAAATTACTTTTAATGTGCTGTTGGAAAACCATGAAATACCCACTGAATCAGATATAAAATCAGAAAAATTAAAATCACTAGACATAAAATTTCTAGTCGTTTCATTCAATTCGCTTCTTAGCCTTGTCTTCTAGCAACATATAAATTAAATCAAGCTCAGGACAGACATATCCCATTGCGGTTAAAGCCGCGGTAATTTGCCCACGATGATGAGTTGCATGATTGAACACATGCATTAGGGTTGCAGCATAGGGTAAGTGCATCTCCACGCCAGTTGATGTTTTATAGTGCAGCTCTTGATGAAAAACATTCTCATCCACCTGATTTAAAAAATAAATCCAGTTTTCAGCCTTCTTTTCAAGTTGCTCAACAAGCTGTGTTCTGTTGGTTTCCACAATACTATCTAATGGCAAAATTGGTGAGTGGTGCAAAGCAAAACGTGGAAACCACAAATGATGCTCACCGACCAACAAGTGATTCAGAGTGCCAAAAATACTTTTAAAATATAAGCCCTGATCCAAGAAAAAATCATCATCTGAAACCAATAGCAAAGTCTGATTTAGTTTTTGAGTTGCCCAAAGATTATAGCGGGCAAGTAACTCAAACGTTTTTAAATCCATTTAAAATTATCCTATTTGAGTTTTATTATGAAAATTGAATCAAAAGTTCAAACTATATTAAGATAAAAGATATATTTTTAATCATTTAAAGCGAATTTGTAGATTTAAAGACAGATACAATTTATTGTCCTTTAGAAATAATTGACCAAAATCATGCTTGGTTTTACTTGCCATCTCAAACTTTGTATTATTGTATAAATACTCTTCAAATTCATGGCGATGATACAGATGATAGCAAATGATCTCGCCATCTTCTTTAATTACTAAATATCCACCTGTAGAATCAATTTCGTTACCTGTCCAAACTGTACCAGGCATCATTCCAATTGCTATTTCACACAATAATTTTTTAATTTTAAACTGATAAAAAGGATGCTGATGTTCAAAAGAATATTTCATTGGATTTTCATAAGAAATTTCATTAAAAATATCTTTAACTGAATTAAGAGTTGATGTGTAATATTTAAATATAGCTTCTGCCATAATTTTTGGTAGTAAACTATCCAACAAAATTAAATTATTCTCAAATACAGCATTATTTAAATGGGAAAATTTAATATCGGCTCCCAACATTTTTAAATGTGCTATACGAGATTTAATAATTGGTTGTGGCAATGCAAGCTGATTAAAATCTTCAATCTCTTTTTCGGTTAGGCAAATATTTTTTATTTCAAAAATAAAATTTGTTGTCTTTCCTGCATTTAACAATGTGGATGGTTTACCTAATTTTGACTTTATGCTAAATCCCAATTCAGGCATTGTTCCAATTTTTGCATCATAAATTACGATTCTAATATCACTTTTCGCACTAGATTTTGCTTTAATCTTATTTGATTGGTATCTGGATATAAAGTTTTCCACATCTGGAATAGTAAATGATGCCGTTTGCTTTTTCTGTAATTCTGCCAGCAAAAACTGAGTAATATCTCTGAGTTCCTGTAATGGTATCTGAAAAACATCTTCACCCCGCAAAATCTCTACTATACCCTCTGATTTATGCGGTACATAAGTGAATAAATGATGATGTTCTTGACGTAAAATTCTAATTACAGGATAAATTAAATTATTTATTTTATTTAAGTTTTCATCACCCGCACTTAACTCCCCATCACATAGTAATTTAAAAAGGGCATAGAGTTCACTCCATTCCCCCTTATTTGCTGTAATCATACTCACCAATCTTCAATGCTTTTAATATTTCTTTTGCAGTTGCCTGTATCGCTGGAATAGCAACAGAATTTCCAAATTGTTTATAGGCTGAGGCATCTGAAACCACGATTTTGAAATGATCTGGAAACCCCTGCAACCGTGCCCATTCTCTTGGCGTCATTTTCCGAATACCTTTCCGATTTACCTCTCCTTTAATTCTAGTAGTTGGAGTAAAGTCTGTAATTCTATGATCTATAACTAAATTACGCTCTCTCCCCATTCCACCTACAACTATGGCATTGGCAATTGCGTGATCTGGAATAATAGCGTAACCAAAACCATTTCCTTTATTTTCATGTCGAGCTTTATGCTTTTCCAAGGTATCTAAATACTGTGTAGATAAGTAATATTTAGTAGGTACAACCTGAGTTTCCTTTATATCGGCAAAACAGGTTTTTTTATTTAATGGTTGTGGATAAGAGAAATTTTGAATTCCAGTATCTTTATGGAAGCCTACAATAAAAATTCGCTCTCTATTTTGGGGAACACCAAAATCTTTAGCATTTATAATTTGAGGCTCAGCAACGTAGTAACCTAAATCATCTCTTAATGTTTTTAAAATAGTTTTAAGTGTATTTCCCTTATCATGACTAATTAAGCCTTTAACATTTTCTAAAAAGAAAGCTTTAGGTTGTTTCCGTTTTATAATATCCGCAACGTCAAAAAATAGCGTACCGCGTGTATCTTCAAATCCAGATCTTTTACCTGCAATTGAAAAAGCCTGACAAGGGAAGCCTCCACATAAAATATCGAAATGATCAGGTATCGCATTTTTAGTAGACTCTAAAGTGATATCACCATAAGGCGTTTCACCAAAATTGACGGAATATGTTTTTTGGGCATATAGGTCTATTTCTGATGAAAATACGCACTCGCCACCAAGATTTTGTAACGCTAGCCGAAATCCACCAATTCCTGCGAATAGGTCAATAAATTTAAATTTACTTGGGTATTCTGGATAAAAAGGGATTGATTCAAAGAGGGAAAGGTTTTCCTCTTTGTTTACCACTAATTCACCATGAGCCTTTAAAACTTTTGGACTAGTAGAGTTCATCTCAAACCTTCAAGGCGATACAATAACAAAGCCATTACAATAACAAAATTTACCTTAAATAGCATGCAGTGCAAGACACAAGCTGTCGCTCTAGCACAATATTCGATAAGCGTTAGGACAGATGCCTGAGCTGAACTCAAATCACAAAAATGCTTCCAACACCGAATTTAAAAATACATGCCCTTGCGCGGTACATGCCAATCGCTTCGGATCATCCTGCAACAATTGCCGCTGACGCAATGTATTTAAAATATCCTGCAAATCATCCAAGTTTAAACCTGTGCGGGCAGTATACAAGTTTGCCTCAACCCCATCATTCAGGCGCAGTGCATTCATCATAAATTCAAATGGCAACTCATCGGCTGCAATTGCTTTAAACTGCAAGTTTTCCGCAGGTACTTTGGCTAAGTAATCTTTCGGCAAACGGGTTTTTTGGAAGCGATACACACCATCATGCAAAGTCACTTTGCCATGCGCCCCCGCACCTATCGCCAAATAATCGCCAAACTGCCAATAATTTAAATTATGTGCAGACGGTAACTCTTTACGCCATGCAGACACTTCATAATTCACAAAACCTTGCGCAGTTAAATAGGCTTCACCCTGCGCTTGAATTTCTTCCAAGACATCATCTACAGGTAAAATTGGCTGAGTGCGGAAAAAAACAGTATTAGGCTCAATAGTCAATTGATACCATGAAATATGCGTTGCACCATGTTCCACTGCCAGTTTTAAATCCTGCAGTGCTTGCTGCAAAGTCTGTTCAGGCAAGCCATGCATTAAATCGACATTAATTCGCTGAAAGCCCGCTTCACGCGCCAAGCCAATTGCGGCAATCGCATCATCATTAGAATGAATACGCCCTAATTTTTTTAAATGCTCAGTATTAAAACTCTGCACGCCAATCGACAAACGGTTAATGCCTGCAGCCAAATAATCTGCAAAGGGATCATGCTCCACTGTTCCCGGATTAGCTTCCAACGTAATTTCGCAGTCATCTTCAAAAGCTAGCACGGCTTTCAGCTGTGTAAATAACCATTGATACCCCTGTGCTGAAATTAGCGAAGGTGTGCCACCGCCAATAAAAACACTGTGAATTTTCCGCCCCTGCGCAAACTGAGTCTGGGTTTTAAAATCTTCCAGCAAAGCCTGTAGATATTCCTGTTCTAAATCTAAACTCAACTTACCGTCAGGCACAGCATGTGAATTAAAATCACAATACGGACACTTACGCACGCACCACGGCATGTGAATATATAAAGATAAAGGAATATCAATGGGTTGAAGTGGATTCAAAGACAGACTCAATGCAAAATCAAAACAGTGATACAGATTTTAACATGACTACAGCAGGACACTGATGTATTCCCTAGAATTTGCTTTAGACTAGAATCTGTTTAATAAGAAAAAATGTGAAAATGATGAAGATATCCAGCCAATTACTCTTAATTTTGCCACTGGCGATGGGCATCGGGATTGCAATGGCCTTTCAAACTGCAATCAACAGCCAATTGCGTGAATATTTATATTCTCCGTTACAAGCTGCCCTTTTCTCTTTTTTGGTTGGTACAATAGTTTTAGCCATACTGGTATTTTTTCAGCAAGTCGAAAAACCCAACCTCAGCACCTTGCTCAACATCCCATGGTATTTATGGATTGGCGGATGTCTAGGGGTTTATGCCATCAGCATGAGTATTTATAGTGCTCCAAAACTAAGTTTACTCACTTTATCTGGGGTGATTATTTTTGGACAAATGGTCACATCAATGCTGATTGATCATTTTGGGTTCTTGGGCACTGAAAAAGTCAGTATCAATTGGCAACGTCTTTTAGGTAGCGTGGTGATTTTTATTGGTGTGCTTCTCACTTTACAACGCTAATACCCAAACGCTAAGCACCTCATGCATTGAGATTTTTTGTGTCAAATATACATTCTGTGACCACGACCCGTTTTGAATTAAAACAGCTTTTTCAACTGATGATTCCAATTTTGGTCACACAATTTGCGCAAGCAGGTTTAGGTCTGATTGATACCATTATGGCAGGTCACATGTCTGCCACCGACTTAGCTGCTATTGCTGTTGGGGTCGGTTTGTGGATGCCCATTATGCTGCTGTTCAGTGGCATTATGATTGCTACCACACCCTTAGTCGCCGAGGCTAAAGGCGCGCGTACCCCAGAAAAAATTGCAACCATCGCCCGTCAGTCTTTATGGATTGCGTTTATTTTAGGTGTGATTGCAGGGCTGATTTTACAGCTCATGCCTGCACTATTGCCATTATTTGGTGTGCCTGAAAATTTACAGCCCAAAGCAGGCTTATTTTTACATGCCATTGGTTTTGGGATGCCTGCCGTGACCATGTATGCTGCCTTGCGCGGTTATTCGGAAGCACTGGGCTATCCACGCCCTGTGACTGTAATTAGTCTGTTGGCATTGGTTTTATTGGTTCCGCTGAACTTTATGTTTATGTATGGCTGGGGGCCTCTGCCTGAACTGGGCAGTGCGGGTTGCGGTTTTGCCACCGCCATTTTGCAATGGTTAATGTTCATAAGTTTGGCATTTTATATTTTTAAAAGTCGCGCCTATCAAAGCACGCAGGTATTTAGCCAATGGGAAGCGATTGATGCGGTCTGGATTAAACGTATTTTGCTGTTAGGACTGCCCATTGGTTTAGCCATTTTCTTTGAAGTGAGTATTTTTAGTACTGCCGCCATTGTAATCAGTCCTTTGGGAGAAACCAAACTGGCAGCCCATCAAATTGCCATGTCAGTCACATCTCAGTTATTTATGATTCCCATGTCTTTGGCAATTGCCCTGACCATTCGTATTGGCACATATTATGGCGAACAAAATATTCACGCCATGCGTAAAGTACAAGGCTTAGGCTTTGCAACTGCAACTGTATTTGCCTTTTCTACAATGACGCTGATGTGGTTTTTCCGTCCTGAAATCATTTCAATTTACACCCGCGACCCGCAAGTGGCGCAAGTGACGATGTCTCTATTATTATTTGCGATTGCCTATCAACTCATGGATGCATGGCAAATTAGCGCAGCAGGTTGTTTGCGTGGCATGCAAGACACTCAGGGCCCAATGTGGATTACCATGCTTGCTTATTGGGTTGTGGCTTTCCCCATTGGCGTGTATTTAACTCGTTACAGCAGTATGGGCGCTGCAGGGGTTTGGGTCGGGCTGATTGTCGGTTTAAGCATTGCCTGTGTGTTACTTCTGACCCGTTTATATTTCAACAATCAACGACTGGAACGCCAATTTACAGCATAAACCTCAGCCTACTCACCTACATGCCAAAATACGTTTTGGCACGTGGGTCTTGTGATCAAAAAATACTTTAACAATTAAAAGTAGGCATTTTGCTCACGAACACTTATGATCAAAAGATAGTAAAGATGATCTTGAGGAACATCGCATGGCAAAAACGGCGCGTACACCTGGTCGTCGCTTTATGAAACTTGCGAGCATGACAGCAAGTATTGCAACCAAAACGGTATCGAACTCGATTAAAAACCTCACCGCAGATGAAGAACAAAAAAATGCGGCACGCAGCCAATTGTTTCAGGATATTGGTATCCAAATTGCTGATACCTTAGGCGAAATGAAAGGTGCGGTGATGAAAGTCGGGCAAATTGCCTCGCAATATAAAGATATTTTTCCGCCTGAAGTTGCCAAAGCCATCAGTAAATTACAGCGCCAAGCACCTGCCATGCCTTTTGCTGAAATTAAGGCACAAGTTGAAAAAGAACTCGGTAAACCGCTCGACAAAATTTTTAAACACTTTGATGAAACTCCGTTTGCAGCCGCATCTATTGGGCAAGTGCATAAAGCCATTTTACCCAATGGCGAGCAAGTGGTGGTCAAAGTGCAATATCCTGGGGTCGATGAAGCCTGCGAAAGTGACCTGAAACAAGTCCGTTTGGCACTGCGTTTAATGGGTGTACTTAAAATAGACCGTAAATTACAAGACCGTCTATTTCAGGAAATTCAGGAAAGTTTAGACAATGAGCTGAACTACCAGATTGAGGCACAAAACCTAGAAGTAGCGCGTACCTTTCACGCAGCTTTGGATGATAAAATTATTATCCCACAAGTGTTTAAAGACTATTCTTCGCGGCATATTCTCACCTTAAGTTTGGAACAAGGTGAAAATATAGAAACGGCAAGCACATGGTCACAGCGTACCCGCAACACTTTGGGACGACGTTTATTGCGTGCCATGGGTCAAGAAATCTTTTATTTAAAACGCTTTCATTGCGACCCGCATCCGGGCAACTTTGCGTTCCGCCAAGATGGTTCTGTGGTGATTTATGATTACGGCGGCGTCAAAACTCTATCGAATGATGTAGTGCATCATTTTCGACAACTGATTCATGCTGCGCGTGCGCAAGATATTGCCGAAATTGAACAGCATCTAGATGCACTGCAGGCAATTTCTGCATTGGGTAAATTCCCTGAAGATTTATATTTGCAATGGTTAGAAGTGCTGATGCGTCCGCTAACCACACATTATGATTTTGCTGAAAATTCTGCCCATCATGATGGCGTTGAGTTGGTCAAAAGTTCATTGAAATATTGGGATGTGTTTAAGCCTTCTCCCGATACCTTAATGGTGAATCGAACTGTTTCAGGGCATTATTGGAATTTAATTCATTTAAAAGTACATGATAATTTAAATGATATTTTTGAGGAGTTGGTTCCACCGCGAGCTTAGACTCAACTTTGGACTCAGCAAAGGATGCTGAAAATAAAGCCCAATCTGTTTTATGCTCCGTAACTAAAATTATAATCCAGACAAAAAATCCTCCCAAATGTAGGAGGATTTTTTGTTATCTAAACCGATTCATTCAAGTTGAAACGATGAAATTCAAATTATTGAATTTCAAGGTGTTTGATTAAGCATTCCAGATCATCGGCAGACAGTTGTCCAATATAAGTGAGTTGTGTTTTTTGGATAGGCAGCTGATATGTTTGTACTGTATCAATCCACGATGGCTTTTTTAAACCAGCCTGTTGCCAGTTTTTAATTTCCACATATTTGCTTTTAATAAAAGCAGACTTATTTTCGTACTGACTACTTAAACGGAATACAACATAGTCGGTGTCCGTTTGGCGAATATACAACACAGGTCTGGTCTTACCCTCGGCAATATCTGTAAAGCCAACATAAGCCCAATAGAGTTGTTGGGTCATTAGTAGCCGCCATCATCTTCTAAAAAAGCAGCAGTATCCGCAGCGTTAGACACTTTTACACTAGGAACATTATGGCTCATCGCGATTAATCTTGCTGTATTCAAATCCTCGTCACTCACTTGAGTCGTGACAGGTATTTTTCCAGTTCGTGCAATTTCAGCGTAAACCATGCTCATTACAGTGGCAGGCGTCAGACCAACTTTTGTCATAATGTATTCTGCCGATTCCATAATTGCCTGATCAACCGTGTATTGAACCCGTTTTTTTACCAATGTTGTCATCATCTACTCCATACATACCACTGAATGCCATTTTATGCCTTAAAATGGCATGGGTCAAACTTGTTCTTACGATGCCTTTTCACTTCCAATAGAAAAAATTATTTAATCTGTGCAGACACTATTCCCTCAATGACAGCCCTTATACAACAGGTTTAAAAAGGGATTGGATAATTTTTGATGTAAAACTCACTAGAAAGAATGCATGTGGGTTTTATTTGCCAAATTAATTGTTATGTTATAACATTTCACAAATTACACACTTAGTTTGGAGAAATCTCATGCGTCCGAATATCCACCCAGAATATCGTGAAGTTTTATTCCACGACACCAACGCCAATGCCTATTTTGTGATTGGCAGCACCTTGCAAAGCAGCCAAAGTAAAGAATATGAAGGCAAGGTATATCCTTATGTGACTTTGGATATTTCAAGCGCATCGCATCCGTTCTACACAGGTGAACAACGTCAAACCAGTAATGAAGGACGTGTCGCGAGCTTCAACAAACGCTTTGCACGTTTCAAACGCTAAGCTTGAGTTTTATTGCAAAATCTCACAATCACTTCATATTCAGTTAAGTTTTCTGTTTTATATTTTAAACATAGCAAGATTGCTCATCGAAACGATGGGATATCCTCTATCTTCAAAGCCCAAGCACTCTCCTCCAGCTTGGGCTTCTTTTTATTTATAATTTTTATCTAATGGATTTTTCTACTCAACGATTGATTTGGTACAGACCCTAATCTAATGTTTTAAAAACTGTTGAATCACATAAAAACCCAATCCCAGCAACATCACTCCCAAAACCACACTTGAAAGCGCATAACTAAACGCCATACCTTGCTGTCCATGTCTTAAGAGTTGCCAAGTTTCCAAACTAAAACTGGAAAAAGTGGTAAAGCCACCTAAAATACCTACCATCAGTAATAAGCGGGCTTCCTGCTGCAACACAGGATATTTCTGACTCAATGCAAAAAATACACCTGCCAAAAAGCAGCCAAACAGATTGACCGACCACGTTGCCCATGGAAAATGCTGTGCCGATTTAAATAAATACAGGCTTGCGGCATAACGTAAACTTGCGCCAATTGCACCGCCCATTGCTACCAAAAGCCAATTCATTGTGTTTTGAATCCTAATGAAAAAAAGTGAGATGAATGAACCATCACCGCACAATTAAAACCTGATCACACTATACAAGAATCATGATTTTAAATGCGAATGTACACTCAAAAAACACATAGACTTTGCCATAAAAATTGCGCTAGTCTGCATGTTATTTTTAGGCGCAATGGAGGACAGGATGGCTCAGGAATTATTGGCGCAACTTGAAGCAGGCACTGCAATATTTACCGATGTGCTCTCATTTATTGAAGCACGTTACACCTACACGCCAACTGCTTTCAAAAATGGGCAACAGCTCAACGCCGCCAATGAAAATCAGGGCAGTGCCAAAATCTTTTCATTTGCGAAACTCAATGGCTTAAATCAGGCGCAAACCCTCAGCCTATTTGCGGAACATTATGCTTCGGTACTTGCGACACCTGAAGGAATTGATCATCAAAATATCCGCCAGTTTATGCAGCACGGTTGGGATGGTATTCAGTTTGAAACGCTAGCCCTTAGCGCCAAATAAAAACAACTTTAACCAAGCAAAAACCGCATGAAAGTTAAACCTAATCATGCGGTTTTTTATTAGGGATGTGTACGTTTCACGTGGAGCAATACTGAAGCTATTTACCGTGTATAAGATGCGGTTTCGGCAACTATCTACAATTCAAACTCTAAACTAAACATCACACTCAGCTTTTGACTTTTTCAATCCACTGAATTGAACTAACGCGAAATACTTCACAAGCACCATCCCCCGTATCGGTGGGTGTAAGAGAGGATGTCCAAACCAAGTCGTGATCTTTCACTTCAACCAACTCACCTTTTAAACGTACCAAATCACCTCGTTTTACTTTTTGAATGTCTTTGGCAATTTTTGGGTTGGCAGGAATGATGTGCATATTAGATACCATTTGCATGGCTTGTTCAGCAGGCACAGGTAAACGGTCTATTTTCCAGTTTAAATAGCGGTCATATTGATTGACTGTGATATGACGGGCAATTTCAGGCTCAGCAAACAAGCCCCAACTCACCGCATAATCAATCGGAGAAAATTTGGCTTGGGCATCATCTTGATAGATTTTTGAACCCAAAATCCGAAAATCACCTTTAAAGGGTTGCAACACTTCAATCGACTGACTTTTCAATACAGGAGGCAAGCCTTTGGCAATATTACGCTCGACCGCAGCATAGACGGAACATGGCAAAGCCAGAGTCAGTAACAATGCCGTGAGTTTTAGCGAAATATGCGTGTTCATCTTATAATCTGCCTATCAAGTTCGTGTATCTATATTTATCTTAATCACAGATCATGAATACAATAGTTGAAATTGGTAACAAAATGCAGTCATTGGCTCATTCTGACATGGCAAAAACCCTGTAATTTCAGCTAAGCTTGTCGGTATAAAAATCAATAATCAGATCTGCACATGCTCTATAAATTTTATCAAAAACATATTTTCCCGCACTTGCTGAATCAGGTCATGCAAACTCCATCCTTAATGGATTTACGACGTGAGCTTTTATTTGGCGTATCGGGCGAAGTTTTGGAAATTGGCTTTGGCACAGGTTTAAATTTACCTTTTTATCAAAGTGTAGATACCGTGTATGCCTTAGAACCCAATGCAGCAGTTTTCAAATTGGCGCAGCAACGAATTGATGCAGCACCGTTCGTGGTTGAGCAGATTACCGCAAGTGCAGAACAACTGCCTTTTGTAAATGATCAATTGCAGCATGTGGTGTCCACGTGGACCTTGTGCAGTATTCCAGACCTAGAACAAAGCCTGCGAGAGATTTATCGCGTCTTGCAACCAGGCGGTACTTTGCACCTCGTAGAACACGTTTTAAATCGACAAAATTTGAATGTTCAGCGTTTACAACATCTGCTCACACCAATTCAAAAGAAAGTTGCAGATGGCTGTCACTTAAACCGTGACATTGAAATTGCCCTACTGGAAACTGGTTTTGAGTTGGGTGAAATCCAATATGTTGATGCTGCAGATATCCCCAGTCTTGCACAGCGCATGTTATTGGCGCGAGTACATAAACCTCTTTAATCACAATCCTCAAAATCAATCCGAATGGTTTCAAAACGCAGTCTGCCCTGCTGAATGGCCTGCGCAATTGCTTGCTGACCTTTGGTCAAACGTGCGCCACCACTTTTAATATCAATTAGGACGATTGCAATATCTTCGGCATGCCCATTGCCATCCCGATAATCGGTATAGCCATCAAACACGATATAATCAACAGGATCACCTAAAAATTTGGCATCGCTCGGTAAATACTGAAATTCAGGCATAATCGGTGCTAATTGCTCTGCCATTTTGCCTTTCAGTACCGCACGACTGGTATTTACACTGCGCTTTTGTGCCTGCAATAATGCCTGCTGATGTGACAGTTCAATTTCTGCAATATATTGTTCATACTCGGCTTTAATCCGTCCATTGCGGCTATTGCTTAAAATTAAGGTGGTCAGCACCACGCCTATACAGGCACCAATCAGCATCGCCATCCAGATTGACATAAAACCTTCCTAAACCTTTTTTGCAGAACTCGATACGACTTTTGTCAACTGTCATATTCCGAGCACAAAACAATGATATGCTAGGGATGAGCAGATTAAAATCGATTCGAGGGTCATGAAAACTATATTAATTGCCAACCAAAAAGGTGGCTGTGGAAAAACCATTACGGCTATTAGTTTAGCATCTGCGCTTGCACAAAAAGGCTATAAAGTTGCTTTGGCGGATGCCGACAATCAAAAATCTGCGCTGCAATGGTTAAAACAACGACCAGAAACAGCCGCTCCAATTCAAAGTTTAGATTGGCGTCATGAAAAGTCGATTGGCGATGCACCCAAAAACATTGAATATTTAATTATTGATGCACCTGGTGCGTTATCGGGTGAGCATGCCGAGCAGCTGATTAGCGAAGCACATGCCATTATCACACCTCTACAGCCTTCATTTTTTGACATTGACTCCACCCGTCGCTTCTTAAAACACTTACAAGACATTAAGCGGATTCGTAAAGGCAAAGTCCAAATTTTGCTGTTGGCCAATCGGGTCAAACCCAACTCTGCCAGCTCTAAAGATATTCAGGATTTTTTCCAGAAAATCGAGCAACAGCCTGTGGCATGGATTTCAGAACGTGCAGCCTATGGACAATTGGCAATGCAAGGTTTAAGTATTTTTGATAAAACCCAAAAAACTTATCTGCAAATGCAAGATCAATGGCAGCCTGTACTGAATGCCATTGTAGATGACCCTGCTCAATGGTTTTAAAGCCTAGAATCGCCACCGTTTAGAACTTATTCACCAGAACTTACCAAGCTCTCGTTTTCGGGAGCTTTTTTTTCAGTTAATATGGCACATGACCTTAGGAATGTTTCAGTGAATTCAGTGCAACAGTACGCGCCAACATTACAAAAAATTTTATTGTTTGGACTGTTTTTTGTCCTGATCTTTTTGGGTTTTCACATACTCAAATATTTTATTGTTCCTGTTGTTTGGGCAGCAATCATTGCCTATATGAGCTGGCCACTATATCAGTCGGTGCTACGTTTATGCGGTCATCGTCCTACGCTTAGCGCAGCCTTAATGATGCTGATGGTCACGTTGGTGGTCGGCATTCCACTCACTTTTGCCATTTTTATCCTGCAACATGAAGGTCGCAACTTATATTACGAATTACAAAAACAGGTCTTTTCCGGACACTTAAATGTCCCTGATTTCATTCGCAATTTACCTATTATTGGTAAAGAAGTCACCCGCACCCTTAAAGAAATTAATCACGATCCGAACAGCATTGTGCAATCCATTTCCTTATGGATTCAAGGGCATTTGAATTACGGTAAAGTGGTGATTAATGAAGTCAGCAAAAACCTGATCAAACTGGGTTTTGCCCTGCTGTCATTATTCTTTTTCTACCGCGATGGTCACACCATCTTGCATCAAGTCAGCAAAGCGCTAGAAATGGTGATTGGGCCACGTATTCATCACTATTTAGATACTATTTCTGAAACCACACGTGCTGTGGTTTATGGCGTTGGACTCACTGCAATTGCGCAGGCTTTACTCGCAGGCGTGAGCTATTTTGTCGCTGGGGTACCTAACCCAATGGTGCTAACCATTGTGACTTTCTTATTTGCCTTAATTCCGTTTGGCCCACCTTTAGCTTATGGTTCGGTTTCGCTGTGGTTATTTAGCCAAGGGCATACGATGGAAGCGATTGGCGTGATGGCATGGGGCGTATGTGTGGTCAGCACTGCCGATAACGTGATTCGTCCTTTGGTGATTTCAGGTGCAACTCAAATTCCATTCCTGTTAATCATGTTTGGAGTTTTAGGTGGAATTGCCAGTTTTGGTCTAATTGGTCTATTTATTGGCCCTGTGATTTTGGCCGTGTTACTGGCCATTTGGCGTGAATGGTTGCATGAAAACAACCAGCCCGAAGCTTTAATGTTGCCCAAAGCCACGCTTGCGCATGATCTCCCTGAAGACGATTCATCATCCAATTCAAAGCTTGATTAAGCTGTTTTACTGATCATATTGCTCACATGGCTGTGTTGATCTGAATAAATCAGCTCAACACAGTACATACATACTACTACGCAAACGTTGTATTGTAACGGAGCTAACTTTGCTTCAATCAAGACATCCCTAAATATTATGCACAACAAACAGGATGTCTTTTATGCGCTCAATACTCAAATTTGCCAGTCTTGCTGCTTTTAGTGGCCTAGTACTCATGGGTTGCAGCACCACCGCGACCACACAACAAAAATCTAAAATCTTAAAAATGCATGCTGTTTCAGCACAAGGGATTGGCAAGGAATTAGGTACGGTTGAACTGCGTGACAGTGCAGCAGGCTTAGTCATTCACACCCAACTCCAACAACTCCCTGCAGGGGAACGAGGTTTTCATATCCATGAAAAAGGTTCATGTGCAGCAGCAGAAAAAGATGGAAAAATGGTTGCTGCTTTGGCAGCGGGCGGACATTTTAATCCCAAAAATATCCCGAATCATGGTACACCGCTGACAGGACATTTAGGGGACTTACCGGCTTTAAGTGTTGCAAACGACGGGACAGCCAAAGTGACCGTGATTGCACCCCGTTTAACATTGGCACAAGTTGAAGGATTGGCCTTGATGATTCATGCAGGCGGTGATAACTATGCCGACCATCCAAAACCATTGGGCGGCGGCGGTGAGCGAATTGCCTGTGGGATTATTTAAGCTAGCATGATGCATTTTCAATAAAACATTTATTACCAATTGTGGATAAGTTAAGGGTTATACACATGCCTTTCGACTTATCCGCAAAAAGTAAAATTTATCTTTTTGAGGATTATTCTCAAACGACGCTCAATGCAGGTCTTCTTGCTTTATATCGGTCGTCTTTCATAACCACACTTACTCGTTTTTGAATAACTTGCTACTAATTTGCAAAAAATTAGCTCAATTTTGCAGCCATCGTATCTAGCTCATCAATGTGCAGAGCTCCCAACAGCTCGTCTTTGCGATTGTCACTATTTGCGCTACACTGCTGTTTTATCGACATGAAAAAGATTTGGGCATGAACATTAAAACATTACGTTGGGTTGGGTTCCTAGAAGGTATTTCATTCTTATTGTTGTTATTTATTGCTATGCCCATGAAATATATGTTCGATAACCCAATTTTAGTGAAATATGTAGGTATGGGACACGGCGTATTGTTTATCGCATTTTTAGTGGTGCTTTTTGTGGTTTGTGAAAAACAAAAATGGTCTCTTAAAATGTTTATTTTGGGCTTAATTGCTTCAATTTTACCTTTTGGCCCATTTGTTTTTGATGCTAAATTGAAAAAGATGGAACAACCAGTACAAGCTTAATCTGCAAGTCCTTTTCAGCTTTCATCATATTACACATTTTCTCAACTTTAATTTATAAATCAAATGTTTGCAAGGTGATGCCACATCACCTTGTTTTATGATGCAGCTGAAAAATTTAACCCCTTAAAACTGCCCTGCAGCAACTCGCTCCTGCATCACCTGTTTAAGCATCATGCGTGGCAAACTAAACCAGAGCGTTATCAGCACCAAACAAGCCAAACTATACGCCCAAATATCAAACCGCATATATAAAACACGCACCAGTTCAATCACAATAAAAAAGCACAGCATCAATATCATTGAAACACTAGCAGCAACAGTACCTTTAGACACTTCCGATGACATTAAGGCGAAACGGTATAAGACTGAGAAGCTCATTCCCTCACCAAAACTAATCAAGCTCATACCAATCACCAAACACCAAACAAAATAGCTTTGCCAAATTGCCCCCAATACGATCAGCACACTACCCAACAACATTAAAGGTAAACCAATCAAGACTGTTTTTCCTAAAGGTAAACGGTCAATGACTTTCATCAGTACCAGATTGCCTAAAATCAAACCACCCAAAACAGGAAACTGCGCCAAACCGTATTGCAGACTACTAAAGCCTAACTCTTCCACCAACATCACAGGAGATAACGCAATCCACAACATTAAAGGCATGCTCAATAAGGGCAGCGCCAATGTCAAACCTAAGAATCTGGTATTTTGAAAAACTTGTTTAAAATCATCCCATACATCTCGAAATGGAGGTTTGGGAATACGCTGCTGATTTTCAGGCATTTTGGCTTTCAGTCCAAACCAACTCAAAAATGCCAACAGTGCTATGCCGATAAAACCCCAATGCCAAGAAACATGCTCAATCATAAATGCACCTAAGACTGGGCCGAGCAAGGGAGCAAGTAAAGAGACGTTCGCCATGAGCGCCATGACTTTAATTGCATCACGTTCTGCAAAGTTTTCCTGAATAGCCGCATAACCGACTGCACTAATGACTGACAAACCAAAACCTTGAAAAAAACGAAGAACAAGGAAGCTTTCAATGTTCTGAGTCAATAAAATCAATAAACAGGTTAGGGTAAAAAATGCCACGCCGCCCAATAATACTTTTTTGCGTCCCAAACGGTCAGAGAGTGGCCCCAATAACCACGCCACACAAGCACCCCCCAGCAAATAAAATGACATGGACGAAGCTGCCCATGCACTACTGACACCAAAATCTTGTGTGACGGCCAACATTGCGGGTTGAACCAAGTCATTGCCAATATAAACCGCGAACTCAAACAAGACCAAAGCCAAGGGAAACATGAGTGTGGCACGTTGAATGGTATTTTTTTGCTGCTGTGGCATGAGTTATAAAGGACAAAACGATGCAAGTCAGCCGCGTTTAGCCCATAAAAATAGAAAATTGAGCTGCAGTTTAACAGAGTTGAATGGCAAATTTATGGCGCATTTTTTAAGTCCGTTAAATAAATTGCGGCACTTGATGTGACATCAGACCAAGTTAGGCATCACCTCCTTCAGCGGGTTAAGGCGATACGGTATTGCCCAATTCATAATATGAAAATACCGAAAGTACAGGATAAAACTACCCACGGCAATGAGGCGATCATTACAGTGTAGAAATGCTAGCGTTTTGATGGACATGCTGCGCTCACACGTTTTTGAATCGAATGAAGTCATCCTAAATAAAAGCTGTGGATAACACGAGTATTATCCACAGACGCTTTGTTGCATTTTTAGAACATCATGCAAGATTTACCTAAGCCCTACAGCAATTTAAGGACATTTTTTGCTTTGGAAAGTCTTGGTATTTTTACCACGTGCGCATAAGTAAGCGGTTTGCACATCACCCTGCTGCCATTGTCCATTAATATTTTTAAAGTGATAAATACTACGAATTGAACGTACCGAATCATCCATTAAGCCTGTTTCGGTAATTTTTACTTCTGCCGCAGTTGGTGCTTCGACACGGTTAAAGTATTGACGAATTTCAACGGTAGCCAATTCTTTACGCAAATCTGGACGTTGTTTGAGTACCTGCGCCAAAGGTGTTTCTGCAGGCGTAACTTGTGAAATAATATTCTGTGTAGTCGCACAGCCTGACAATAACGCAACACCCAATGCGGAAACCGTGATTAAACGCAACATAACTCCTCCAAAATGTTGATTATTATTTATGCTTCTATGATGCCCTGTTAGCGCAGAAACGCTAGAACAGAAATGTAAAATTAAAACAGCGGCATAAAAAAACGCATCACGAGGATGCGTTTTTCAATTCACTTAAATAAATGAAAGGCGAAAGGAATTACAAATCAAATAATTTGCCTGGGTTCATAATGCCTTGAGGGTCAAAAACCTTTTTCAACGCTTTCATATATTCAATTTCTTCAGCTGAACGTGAATATTCCAAATATGGTTTTTTGGTCATGCCTACACCGTGTTCTGCAGAAATAGAACCATCATATTTCTTCACAGTATCAAATACATACTTATTTACCACCTGACATTTGGCAAAGAATTCGTCTTTGCTTAAATCGGCAGGTTTAAGAATGTTCAGGTGCAAGTTACCATCACCAATATGGCCGAACCAGCAAATTTCAAAGTCAGGATAGTTTTCTGCCACAATTGCATCAATTTCCTGAATAAATGCAGGAACATGAGTAATCAATACTGAAATATCGTTTTTATATGGAATAAACGGTGCAATCGACTCAGAAATGTCTTCACGCAAACGCCATAAACTTTCAACTTGGTCTAGGCTTTGGCTCAATACGCCATCCATCACCCAGCCTTGTTCCATACAGTGTTCAAAAATTTCCATCGCCTTGTCCATAATTGGCTCAAATGGCGCTTCAAATTCAAGTAACACGTAGAATGGACATTGGGTTTCAAATGGACGTTGCACATGACCATGATCCAAGACCTTTTGCATCGCCAATTCACCAAAGAATTCAAATGCAGTCAGATCAATTTTAGCTTGGAAAGCATGTAATACAGGCATCACCGAATTAAAATCAGGTACGCCCAACACCATCACTTGCAAATCTTGCGGTTGGCGTTCTAGCTTAATTTCAGCTTCGGTCACTAAGCCAAGTGTGCCTTCACCGCCAATAAATAAATGTTGCAGCGCATAACCTGTTGCGTTTTTGATCATGCCTTTGTTCAGACGCAGGATATCTCCTTTGCCTGTTACCACAGTCAGACCCAACACCCAGTTACGGGTCATGCCGTATTTAATGACTTTAATACCGCCCGCATTGGTACCAATATTACCGCCAATTTGTGAAGAACCTGAAGATGCAAAATCGACTGGATAATACATGCCTTGTTCTTCGGCATAGTTTTGTAGTTGCTCAGTCACCACACCCGCTTGCACACGTACCATACGGTCTGCAGGGAAAAATTCCAAGATTTGGTTCATCTTGTCCATGCTGACTACAATTTCACCATTGGCTGCCACCGCACCCGCAGATAAACCTGTACGTCCGCCCGATGGAGTAATGGCCACATTAAACTGATTCGCCAGTTTTACAATGGCTTGTACTTGCTCTGTGCTTGATGGGAAAACGATGACCGATGGGTTCGGATCAAAATGCTTTGTATGGTCACGACCCCAGTTTTGGAGGCTATCGGCATCCGTTTTAATACGGTTTTCACCGACTATTGCCGTTAATTGGGTCAATAACTCAGGGGTTAAAGCGACTGGAGCATTCATCGTTTGCAGACCTAGCAAGAATTAAACAGGAAGAAAAGCGACTGTCTGCATATCTTGATCAATTTGAAGATACTGCAGACTAAATATGTGCATCAAAGCAACAGCGTGGGTTGGCTTTCATGTGTGCCGCTTATTATAAGCGATTTTTTTGAAAAACCTGTGAATATTGGCAATTCCGATAATATAACGTGGTCAGAACAGGGCAATTTTGGGCAATATTTCTGAAAGAGATTATATCTGACAAAAAATACCTGCACTCTTGGTCATAAAGGAAATGTATATCGACCCGTCTCCTATGTTATCATACAGCCACTAAATTTGGCCTTTGTAGCGGAGCCGTAATGAGCCAACATCTTTCACTACCTAAAGATAAAATTCGTTTCTTGTTGTTAGAAGGCGTACACCAGAACGCAATCGACGTGTTAAATGCAGCGGGTTATACCAACATCGATTATCGCAAAACGGCGCTTGAGGGCGATGCGTTAAAAGAAGCGATTAAAGATGCGCATTTCATCGGAATTCGTTCACGTACACAGCTAACTGAAGAAGTTTTTGAAGCTGCGAACAAACTAATTGCGGTAGGTTGTTTCTGTATTGGTACAAACCAAGTGAACTTAACTGCAGCAATGGAACGTGGTATTCCAGTTTTCAATGCCCCTTATTCAAACACCCGTTCGGTTGCAGAATTGGTATTGGCTGAAGCAATTTTATTGCTACGTCGCGTACCTGAAAAATCAACCGATACACATGCAGGTGGCTGGAACAAGTCTGCTGTAGGTTCATTTGAAACACGTGGTAAAACTTTAGGTATCGTGGGTTACGGTTCAATCGGTTCTCAACTTTCAGTATTGGCTGAAAGCTTGGGTATGCAGGTCATTTATTATGATGCTGTGACCAAGTTACCGTTAGGTAATGCACGTCAAGTTGGCTCTATGGGCGAATTATTGGCAAATGCTGACGTGGTTTCTTTACACGTTCCAGATGTACCCTCTACCCGCAATTTCATGGCAAAAGAACAATTTGCACAAATGAAAGAAGGCGCAATTTTCATTAACGCGGCACGTGGTACTTGTGTGGTGATTGAAGATTTGGCAGATGCCATCAAGTCTGGTCATATTGCAGGTGCTGCAGTTGACGTATTCCCGAAAGAACCAAAAGCCAATGGTGAAGAATTTGTTTCCCCACTACGTAACCTACCAAACGTGATTTTAACACCGCACGTGGGTGGTTCGACCATGGAAGCGCAAGCGAACATTGGTTTAGAAGTGGCAGAGAAATTTGTTGCATATTCAGATAAAGGTATGACTTTGTCTGCAGTGAACTTCCCTGAAATTGCACTGCCATTGACTGAAGGCAAGCACCGTTTATTGCATATTCACCAAAACATTCCAGGTGTATTGTCTAAAATCAACAACTTGTTTGCTGAACACGGCATCAACATCTCTGGTCAATCACTTATGACCAAAGGTGATGTCGGTTATTTAGTGATGGATGTTGATGCGACTGCATCTAAAGAAGCACTAGATACTTTACACGAAGTTGAAGGCACAATTCGCGTACGTGTCTTGTTCTAAGACCACACGCTGATGCTACAAAAAACCACAGTCTTAGCACTGTGGTTTTTTATGCCTGATCTATGAGTAACCTTGAGTTGCCACAGCCCTGTATTTTTAAACTTGCTATAATCTGCCTGACCTTCCCATTTCCACACTGTTGAGTATTTTTCTGCCCCATGCCAAACGCCCAACTCACTGCGGTGTTGTTCATGGTTTTATCCATGATCTCCTATCAAATCAGTGCTTCTTTTGCCAAACAATTGTTTCAGGTGCTTGACCCGCTTACTGTGACGATTTTGCGACTGTGCTTTGCCAGTGTAATTGTGGCAATCATGTTTCGCTCATGGCAAATTCTGTCGCGGCTCGCACATTTAAAATGGCGTGATTTATTGTGCTATAGCGCAGCCTTGGGCTTAATGAATATTCTGTTTTATCTGTCTTTGGGCAAGTTGCCGCAAGGTATTGCGGTGGGTTTAGAGTTTGTCGGGCCTTTGGGCTTAGCTTTATTGTCCATTCAAAACCGTAAAGATTATGTCTGGGTATTGTTGGCGATTTTAGGCATTATTCTTATGGTGCCTTGGGGACAAGCGCAGGGAGATCATTTTAGTCTGTTTGGTGCAGCATGTGCCTTAGGTGCAGGATTGTGCTGGGCTTTTTATATTTATTTTGGGCAAAAAGTGGTGCAACAAAATATTGGCATGCACGCGCTGACCATCGCCATCAGTATTTCGGCTTTGGCTTTGATTCCATTCGGACTGTATAACAATGCCCCCGCACTGTTTGAAACCCAGTATTGGGGCAAGGCGCTTGCCATTGCAGTGCTTGCCACGGCCATTCCTTATGCGCTGGATTTACAAGCCTTAAAACAACTCAGCAAAATGAGTTATGGCACACTTTCCAGTTTATCGCCTGCTTTAGCCGCACTGACAGGCTTGGTATTGTTGGGTGAGAAAATCACTGCACTGCAATGGCTCGCCTTATGCTGCATTATGTTAGCTTCGGTCGGTGTTACTTTTAGAGCAGTAAAAAAATCCAAACAGCCGCAGAATGTTTAAATCAGAATAATGCTTAAACCAAACTGTCTTTAGACATCTGTTGGTATTTTTCATACTCTGCCAAATATTGCTTGGCTAGACTTTGTTTTTGCTGTTCAGACAAAATTTTGCCTGCCTGCTGAAAAAAGCCATGTTCTTCTTCTTTTAAATGATGATGCACTTTATCTGACAGTTGCTTTGCAATTGCCAACCAACCTGTGTTGCTCATTTCAGTTTCGGTTAATTGTTCGAGTAATTCATCCATTTGATGATGCTCTGCCAAAGCATGGCGAGTGATATTTAAACCCGCATCAGTCATCATTAAGGGAATATAAAAATAGCGATCTTCTGCCACTGCATGCGCAAATAATTCATTTTTAAGTTGTTCAAATATCGCTCTACGTTCAGGGCTATCACCTGAAGTTTGCGTCAGTTGGCGGGCTAAATTTCGTTGAATGTCGTGACTTTGGCGTAAAGCTTCAAAAATATTCATGTGCAGCCCTCTATTTTTAACCCATGCGCGGCGAACAGATTGATAAAAATCTACTCGCACATCCACATCGGTTTTGGAGTCAGTTTTGATTTCGTTTTTTAATCCTCTAGCTACTGTATAGAGGATCAATCCGAATTCCTGCAACTATTTGTATAGAAAGCTTTAATTCACTTACCCACTTTATTCAAGTTATGTATCTGAGCAAAATTTAGAGATTTAAAACCCGTTTCGGTACCAAGCGCTTTTTATCTGTAATTTCAGCCAAACCTAAACACTTTTCACCATCAAAGACCAACACTTGCGCTGCTGCAGGATGGTCAATATTACTTTCCATGCCACGACTAAAATATTCAGCGCGTCCTTCAGGGACTTGAATGTGTAGAAAATGCTGCACAGGTGCATACGCAGGCAGCAATAAAGCCTCACGTTCTGCTTCACTTAAACTTTCCAAATATTCAATGCTATAACTTGGAATCAGGTCAAAATGTCCCGTTTTAATCCGATGCAAATAGGTCAAATGTCCATAAGTACCCAAGGCTTTGGCAATGTCTTCACCTAAAACACGAATATACGTGCCTTTAGAACAAGTTACATCCAAAGTGATGCTCTGTTCAGTAAAAGACAGTAACTCAATGGCATAAATTGTGACTGGACGCGCTTCACGTTCAATTTCAATGCCCTGTCGTGCCAATTCATACAACGGACGGCCTTCTTTTTTTAAGGCAGAATACATGGGCGGAACTTGCATAATATCGCCCTGAAATTGTGCCAATACCTGTTCAATGCGCTCTTGGCTCAATGCAGGTACAGCCTGCTGCAACAGCACTTCACCCTCAACATCTCCTGTGGTGGTGCTGTGTCCCAATTGAATGGTAGTTTGGTAGCGTTTCACCGAATCGAGTAAGTAGTGCGAAAACTTGGTCGCTTCACCCAAACAAATCGGCAGCAAACCCGAAGCCAATGGATCTAATGCTCCTGTATGCCCTGCTTTTTGCGCCCGATATAACCAACGCACTTTTTGTAACGCTGCATTGGAACTGATGCCCAAAGGCTTATTCAATAAAAATACACCACTAATGGCACGACGCTGGATTTTAGCCGCAGATGATTTCATAGCACACATAGGTCAAACCAAAACTGCGTCATGGTAACAATCTGCCGCGATAAATGACAACATTTCTAGAACAGCGACTTACTTTTATGGCATATTTGAGCGCTTAGGATTAAAAAAATAAAATGGATAAACAGGTGCATTGCAATGCAGAAACATAAAATATGGATTGTTTTAGGCGTAGTGATACTGCTGATTGCGGCTTTGGTGTATTGGCTGATGCCACCATCAACCTCTGCCCATACATCGCCTCAGCCAAGCTCAAATAATGAAACAGCTCAAGCGTTAAAGCTGCAGCGAGCAATGCAAAATAACCCTGCTGCAAATTTTTTAAGCCCAAGTCAGCAGGACACCGAAGTCAATTGTCAGCTTAAACTGGATGCAAGTAATCGTCTGATTGTGAATGAGCAAACCCGTAACTGTTTTGAATATTTTATTACCCAATATGGCGAAAAAAGCATTGAACAAATTCGTGGTGATTTTAAAAGGTATATTCAACAAGGACATAAAGAGCCTGCCTTGTCGCAAATTTTAGATTTATGGCAGCGTTATTTGGACTATCGCAATGCGCTTGGACAACTGCAAGCACCGAATTTAAATCAGGAAGATCCGCAATATTACCGCAGCATTTTTAGCAGCATGCAAAATCTGCGTAAACAATATTTTTCTGATTATGAAATTGAAGGTTTATTTGGTACGGAAGATGCCTATCACGAATATACCCTAAAGCGCATGGCAGTCATGGATGATAAAAAATTATCTGAAGCTGAAAAAGCACGACAATTGCAGGAATTATTTAAACAATTACCTCAAGATTGGCAAGAAAATTTAGAACAGCTGAACACCTTGCAAGATTTACGCAGCTTGACTGCGGCAATTAAAGCACGTGGTGGTTCTGCTGCTGAAATCCGCCAAATGCGTTTAAAGCTGGTTGGTCCAGAAGCAACCCAACGTTTAGAACAATTAGATGGGCAACGCAGTCAGTGGAAATCACGAGTAGAGGATTATTTAAGTGCGCGTGATCAAATCATGCAAAGTGGAATGAATGATCAAGCCAAGCAACAAGCCGTGAAACAATTACGCGGACAGCATTTTCAAAATCCACAAGAGCAATTGCGTTTAGAAACCTTTGAACAGGTACATGATCAAGGTGGAAAATTACCCTTTGCTGACTAACATATTGCATAGAACAACTGGGGCATGCAACATGCCCCATTTTTATGCCTGAAAAGCTGTTTTAGTACAAACCCACCACAACGATTTAATATACAAATGTCTATAAATATTAAATAGATATCAAGATGCATGTAGATTTACAAATCTCTTGGGCAATGCGCAATAACTGTCCCCAAATGATATGTTTTTTCTAAATTACGCATGAAAAAATACCTGAGCGTACAAAAAATAGTCGAGGATGACTCACAACACCGTGCCGCAAGCAACGGCAATTTACATATCTGAGCTTTCAGGAGGGAAGCGAAGCCACCACTTCACTTGTAATAAAAATAAAGAACACAGGATTGTTTTATGACCATCATCTCTAACATACGGGCAATTACATTGGCTGTCACTGGCTGCTTGCTCGGTTCAATGGGTGTCGCTCAAGCTGCTCCAAGCGTGTTGCCTATTCAGGAACAGGCCAAATCTGACTATGCCAAAACCAAATATCCATTGCTCATGGTACACGGCTGGCTCGGATGGTCACGCATTGGCAATGAAACCTTTAATATGGATTATTGGTATCAAATTTTGCCAGATATGGCACGTAATGGCGCAACCGTATTTGCCGCACAACTCTCCCCTGCACACCGTACTGAATTTCGAGGTGAGCAACTGATTGCCCAAGTCGAAGAAGTCATGGCAATCACTGGCAAATCCAAAGTCAATTTAATTGGTCACTCACATGGTGGCCCAACAGTACGTTATGTAGCTGCGACCAAACCTGAATATGTGGCATCAATTACGGGCGTTGCAGGTACATTCCGTGGCTCCAAAGTTGCCGATGATATTCAAAATAATCGTTTATCACGCACCGCGTTTAATATTTTAGGCGACTATATGGTGGCGCCTCTCATTACTTGGGCGCAGCAACAGCCAGACATGCCTGTCGATTTTGATGCATCGATGGCTTCTTTAACCGAAACAGCGTCTGCAGATTTTAACCGTCGTTTTCCAACCACAGCCTTGGCCGCAAATTGTAGCAGCAGCGGTGCCAAAGTAGATCGCGGGATTCATTACTATTCATGGACAGGTGTAGCACAAGCCACCAATTTACTAGATATTGACACTGTTTTAATGCAACTCGGCCCACTGTCTTATGGCAATTTAGATAACGATGGCATGGTCGCACGTTGTAGTACCCACATTGGACACGTCATTCGTGACAACTACCGACTGAATCATACCGACCTTGCCAACATGATGTTTGGCTTAACGGGCTTGTTTGCACCTGACCCAGTTGCACTGTATCGACAACATACCAACCGATTGAAATTACAAGGTTTGTAATAGTAAAGCTCATTTCAATCTTGGCAAAACCATCTTCCTGTGCTTGAAACTCAAGTGCAAGAAGTTCAATAACCATGAATCATTCAGAACTTGCAATCTAGCAAATTTCCTGAATAATGATATTTGACAATAGATATTGTCATGCTAGGAAAGCACAATAAAATAGAGGATGTTATATGAAATATGGATTATTCATTGCAGGCTTAATTGCGGCTAGTACCTTCAGTACCGCGCACGCATCCAATGCAGAACAGGTCAAATCTAACTTCGTGATCTCCAGTTATGCCAAAACCAAATATCCGATTGTGTTTACTCACGGTATGGCAGGCTTTATCAATATTGGTGGAGATCAGTTAGGTGTCGATTATTGGTACCAAATTTTACCCAATTTAGCACGTAACGGTGCAAACGCTTGGGCAACCCGTGTATCTCCTTTTAACTCATCCGAAGTTCGTGGGGAACAACTGGCACAACAGGTCGATGAAATTCTTGCAATTACAGGTGCAAGCAAAGTCAACTTAATTGGTCACTCACATGGTGGGCCCACTATTCGTTATGTTGCAGGCGTGATGCCGTCTAAAGTCGCATCGCTGACTGCGGTCGGTTCACCTAACAAAGGCTCGCCTGTAGCTGACTTTATTTTAAAAGTACAAGGCACACCACTTGAAAAGCCATTAATCGACATGGTCAATTTAGTTTCCAAAACCATCACTTGGGCACAAGGTTTAGATCCAAACAGCTATCCACATGATTCGTTGGCGAGTGCAAAAAGCTTAACTTTGGCTGGTTCTGCACAATTTAACAGCAAATTCCCAATGGGTATGCCAACGACAAGTTGTGGTGAGGGCGCTTATCAAGAAAAAGGCATCCAGTTCTATTCATTTACGGGCAATACGGCTGTCACTAATTTACTTGATCCAGACTCAGCCATGTTGGCGACCAGTTTGTTGATTGATAATGGTCGTGATAATGATGGTTTGGTATCACGCTGCAGCGCCAAATTTGGTAAAACCATTCGTGATAATTACTATTGGAACCACTTGGACGAAGTCAATCAACTCTTGGGCATGAAAGATATTTTTGCGCCTGATCCTGTTGATGTATATCGTCAACATGCCAATCGCTTAAAAATGCAAGGTTTATAAACTCAAATACCAGACATAAAAAAATGCGCCTAAGCGGCGCATTTTTTAGCTGTAACGCAAAGTTAAAATTAACCTTGTTTACGTGCTGGTAATTTTTCACGAATACGTGCAGCTTTACCAGACAATTCGCGTAGGTAGTAAAGTTTAGCACGACGAACGTCACCACGACGTTTCACTTCGATTTTCGCAACGATTGGAGAGTGAGTTTGGAAAACACGCTCAACACCAATACCGCTAGAAATTTTACGTACTGTGAACGCAGAGTTCAAACCACGGTTTTTCTTCGCAATGACAACGCCTTCGAACGCTTGTAGACGCTCACGATCACCTTCTTTAACTTTTACTTGAACGATAACTGTATCGCCTGGTGCAAAAGCTGGGATGTCTTGCTTAAGCTGTGCATTCTCAACAGCTTGTACTAAAGGATGCTTACCACTCATGGGGTATCTCCAATATGTGTGGGTCAGAAGAGGTCTGATTTCCACTGGGTATAGAGGCTAAAGCGCATAGACCCGATTGACTTTCCCTTTATGCCTGACCGCTTCAATGCATAAAGAGCCTATTTAAAAACTACAAACACACTGTCTGTAGCAATTTTGCTTAGACAAACCGATTACTTGGTCTGTCCTTGCGAATCTTTTAGCCATTTTTTTTGCTGCTTGCTCAACTCAACTTTTTCAATCAACTCAGGTCGACGCTCTAAAGTCCGTTGATAACGCTGCAAAAACCGCCATTTTTCAATATTGGCATGATGTCCCGACTTTAGTACTTCAGGGACATCCAAACCTTCAAAATGGTCTGGCTTGGTATATTGTGGGCAATCTAAAAGACCATCCACAAATGAGTCTTGCACATGAGATTGCTCATCAGACATAGCACCCGGAAGTCTCCGAATAATACTGTCTAATAACACCATCGCAGGTAGTTCACCACCCGACAACACGTAATCCCCAATCGACCATTCCTGATCAACATAGTTTTGGATTAAACGCTCATCGACCCCTTCATAGCGACCGCACAATACAATTAAGCCATCATATTCAACGAATTGTTGTACTGCAGTTTCGTTTAAGGTTTTACCTTGTGGCGACATATACACCACAGGTACATGAACTGCTCCTGCTTGCTGTGCAAGCTGTTTGGCATGCTGGATTGCTTGCGCCAAAGGCTCTGCCATCATCACCATACCTGGACCACCACCAAATGGACGTTCATCCACCCGTTTGTAGTTGCCCTGTGCATAATCACGTGGATTAATACAATGAATTTGCATCAAGTCACGTTGTGCTGCACGTCCGCTAATACCGTAAGCTGTAATCGCTTCAAACATTTCAGGAAAAAGCGTAATGACTGCAAAAAACACCGCAGACTCCTCTATTTTCCTGCTCTGCGAATCCTAAAAGGATTAATAATCTACGCCCCAATTCACGTAGATGCGACCCGCTTCGAGATCAACGCGTTGTACCACATCTTTATGCCATGGAATCATACGCTCTTCGCCATCGACGCTATCGGCAGTTGCGCGAACCACCATCACGTCATTGGCACCTGTTTCAAACAGTTCATGGATTTGACCGAGGTTCACTTCTTGTTCGTCATCGTCCAGACCTAACACTGTTAGACCTTTTAAATCAGACCAATAATACTCGTCCACGCCCGGTTGAGGCAGTTGCGCTTTTGAAATCCAGATATTTGCGCCAACCAAGTTGTCTGCTGCGGTACGATCACTCACACCTTTTAAGCTGACCACCAAGCCTTTGCCATGTGGTTTCCAACGTTTTACATCGACCATTTGCCAACCTGCTTTGGTTTCAATGTACCAAGGCAGGTAGTCAAATATGTTGCTCATGGGTTCTGTATTGGAATAGACCCAGAGCCACCCATTTAATCCATAAGCTGAACGTAGCTGTCCAATCTGAATACGATCTTCGGGCACATTCTGTGTTGGTGTCATGGGCTACCTACGACTTAATTTGTAAAAATTATGCAGCAGCTGCAGCTTTCTTCGCTTGAGCAGCTAAAGAAGCAACACGTTCAGATGGTTGAGCACCTTGAGAAACCCAGTGAGCAAAACGGTCAGCATCTAAACGAAGTTTTTCTGCTTTACCCTGAGCTGTTGGGTTGAAGAAACCGATACGTTCGATGAAACGACCGTCACGCGCATTGCGGCTGTCAGTTACAACGATTTGATAGAATGGACGCTTTTTAGCACCACCACGAGTAAGACGAATAACTACCATGATACAACCTTATAGTTTTTACGGATTATCCCTGTACCGACCATCGATACATTTCAAACCCCTTTCATAGAGGGCAATATTTTACGCGAAATTTGCCCTGAATGAAAGATCTAAACGTATTTATCCGCAGGTTTGAATTTATTTATTTGCCGTCCCAGTTGGAAGTTGCAGATGGTGTGCAAGTACCCCCCTTAGTCCAACATTTTTCACCACGGTGGTTGAGTCGATTATGACCGTCTGTTTGTTGAGAAGTTCCGGAGATAGGGATTGCATTTAAAGTCCACGTGTTTGCAGTTACTCCGGTTAGAGTAACTGTATAAAGTGCTTGTCCTTGGCGTGGAATTGTTAATGGAACTGTTTCTCCAATATTTGCCAATGTAATTGGATTTCCATCAGCTTGTATAAACGTAAAATTGGCAACTTTGTAGCGCTGTAATTTACTAGCAAGCTCCATAAGCTCTGCTTGAGCTTCAACACGTTTTGTTTTACGTACATATTCCTGATAAGAGGGATAAGCTATTGCTGCCAAAATAGCAACGATTGCCACCACAATCATAAGTTCAATCAACGTAAATCCAGAGAAGTGTTTTTTTACCATGCCTCACTCCCTGTTGTATCTGTCCCACATTCTGTAAACGTCACATTGCTGCTGGTTTTATTTTTACAACGAATTCCATTACTACTCATTAAGTAGCTAAAGTTTCGACCATCATTGTGCACAGCACGTATCACCCAACTCGTCCCGCTTGCTGCTGTTGCTGTAAGAGCTGGATTTCCGGCAGCACCATCTCGAACCTCAAAAGTGTAGTTTTGAACAGCATTGGGAGTAAGATTAAAGCCTAAATAATTAAAATTACGTGATTTCCAACGTTCAAGTTCACTTGCTAAGCGCTGCACCTCTTGCTGTGCTTGTGCAGCATTTGCTCTACGCACATATTCCTGATAACTTGGAATAGCGATTGCTGCAATAATTGCAACAATCACAACTACAACCATCAGCTCAATTAAGGTAAAACCTTTCTGAATAGATAATGCATTATTCATATATCTGCCCCTACCTAATCGAACTAATTTTTTCATACCAGCGTTGAGGAATTAGACAAACTTGAGTTGGCTCCCCATCACTACTTCCAGACTGGTTATAAACCCTCACTGAATCTGCATTCAAGCAATAATTTTTCTCACTTCCACCACCAGTACCACCACCAGTACCACCACCAGTACCGCCACCAGTGCCACCACCTGTACCACCACCAATTACTGCAATAGTATGAATACCAGGGCCCTGATTATCTTTACTAAACCAATCATTGCCAAATTTACTTGGTTCACATTGTCCGTAAGGTAGACAAAAACGAGTTACAAAACTTTCTCCTTTCACACCTGCCCCACAGTCACCCGAAATACCAGGTTTAGATCCATCAAAAGTAGAAACATGCAACACCGACTTCATCGCCACTGGCGTACCATATACTTTTTCACTTTGTACTTTAAAAGATTGGAATGGATAATACCAACCGTTGCTACTCGTATATGGTGCTTTTAAAGTCGAATTATTTTTACGATCACTTTCAGTAATTAAACCCAAGTTATTTTTGCGTATATTTTGCGTGGTATGGCTATAACCTGTCTTATATAGATCTCGATTAGCAACATCTTTATCATAAATATTAAATATTGCGTCTTCGCTATATCCTAAGCCGTTGGTATATTCAGCTAAAGGTGAGCTTCTATTACCACTGCCTATAGATATCACTGCAAAAGTTTCCCCAGTCGTTGACTTATATAAGGAAAAAGCAGGCATATCATAAAAACGTGTTTTCTTCCCACCTGTGACTGTTAAATCCAACAGACGCACAGGACTTTTTGCAAAAGCACCTAAAGTCTTCGTTTTATTGTCTAAATCAATACGGAATACCTGCCCACCCAGATCACCAAAATATAAATGATCAGTTAAACCATCACTGTCACGGTCGACCGTTCTAATTTCACTGACTACACTATATTTTAAATCATCATGATGTGTTCTTATCACGCCCGAATCTGTTGAAGCACTGCTACTGGATCCTGCATTAGCACTCGCCCACCACAAGAGTTCTCCATCGTCGGCATCAAACATATAAACACCAGCACCGCGTTTATTGTTCTGCACATATTCATCATTTTCATAACCAGCATAGATGCCTTTCAGACCAGCGGCATCTTTAGCATTACCATCCACTCCGCCAGCATCATAGCCGCCACCAACGAACATTACTTGTGTTCTTTTTCCTTTCCAATTTACCCACGCCAAACGTGGTTTAGACCAACTTTGTCCCATGTAGCTTAAAGGCCCTGAGGTTACAGCATCAGGATTAATATGAAACTTGAGTTTAGGATTATTCATATCTTGTAAATCGAGTGCATAATAGCTACGCCCACCCATGCGTAAGCCGCCATATACATTCAATCTACCTTCTTGGCTATATGCACCTTTTCCTACAACCAATTTACCTGTTGAATTGACAGCATATTCAGTATAAGCCGTCCAAGGACCATCAACCCCATAATAGAGCTTGCTCAAACCACCATTAGATAACTCTGGTATTGAAAAAGCTTCTTTTTGACTCTCAAGCATTTCATTTGGTACAAAAGCAAATTTTTCATCACCTGTTTTGGCATCTACAACATGTAATAAACCTTGCGTTGTACCAAATAAGACAAAGTCTTTACGTTGGGTTGTATCAAGCTTGTTATCTATAAACTTAATTTCACCCTCTGTTGTTAATAAAACAGGAGATGAATGCATTACAGCACCTAATTGTCGAAGCTCTTCCACGGCACCCAAATTACTTATCGTGCTTGGATTATTGAGTTGACTTTCAGACAGCTTATACCCTAAGAGAGACATTAAATATCCTCTATATGGATCATTTTTTGTGTCTGCCTGAGTTAAATAATCTAAATTGACACGTTGTAGATTCGTACCGCTTTCAAACGCAGAAGTCGTTGTATTAAAAGTACGGTTTGTGAGTAATTTACGAGAAGCTATTGCTGGTGCTGTCGGATTACTACGTAATTTAAGCTGTTCTAACACACCTCCTGAGGTCGTAACATCTGAAGTCCAATAATCACTTACATCTTTTTTAATCGCTCCACGATCATCAAAAATGCTTGCTCCACTTTTACCCACCAATTTCCCTGAGCTATGTACCAAGTATTTTTTCAAATTCCCCAACCATGATTGAGTTGGTTTTTCTGGTGTAGGTTGAAATTGTGGGAAATAAGCATTGTTTTGCAATACGGACGGATTCAGCGCATCCGCAGGAATTGTAGGTGAACCTGTGGTAACCGAAGGGATTTCTGTACTTAAGCTGCTAATAAAATCATTTACGCTATTTACGACATCTTGTGACTCATTACCTGAATACCAACCGCCTTCTCCAATAATTCCCCAATAGGCTGCTCTTTTAACATTTGTATTTATCACTCCTAAAGCCGCTAAATTGTCAGCTTGTGTTTTATTTTTATCAAAAGAAGTTACATCATTAAAATCACCACCAAAACCTACCACGGCCGTTTTAAACTTTAAACCTTGAGCATTCTTTGTCGGATCTAATAGGTCAATGCTTAATTTATGAATACAGTCCCAATCTCCACTACATGAAAAACCAGTATTACCTAAGGCTGTTCTGATTAATCCTTGCGTATTATCATAAATAGTCGGCTCACCATCAGTTAAAACATATATTCCTTGTCCGCTACATTGTCTTGCTTGTGCAGTTTGTGTCAAAGATGCTGGTGGATTATATGCTCCATTAGTATTAGTTGTTACACCTTTTTTTGTACTAGCATCAGAGTATTGCCAGCCATTTCCTGTTTGCCCTGCCGTGTTCCTCCCCATCATATATGCAACAGCTTCTGCATACGAACGCGCAGTAGGTGTTGCTGAGTTTGCTTCTAGCTCAACAATAGTATCTATTAGAATTTGTCGTTGCGTTTTCCCGCCAACATTATCATCTAAGCGTCTAGCTGGTACTACTATGGCGCCATTTTGATAACTTTGGGCTCCAGAGGTTCCAATGCGACGACCATTATTAGCACCTAAAGTTGATAAACCAATAATTTTATCATCTGAAAGTCTAGAAATACCTTTCGCTGGATTACCAAAAAGTAAATCCATCATCCCATCCTTTACACGTGTAATTCGGTCATCATACCGCCTTCCATTTCGCTCACACCATTGGCGTCGATATGTTGGGCCACCTACAATAGGCGTTTCCAGTGCTGATCTTGGCGTCATACTCTGATTCGTTGCCAACTCACAGGCGGGTCTAGCAAATGTATTGGAACTATGCTGAGATGTCATACTCCCAGAAATATCCAACATAAACATTAGGGTAATATCCCCAGACTTGGCAGTCTGATAAATATCAATATCACTTGCCTGTGCAATACCACTTAAAGTTGTACCCGTCACCACGGCGCTAATACTGGTGGCAAGTAGAGTCCGAATATAAGCTTTGTGCAAAGCATTTTTCTTCATTTTATTCATTTTCTTACTCCAATATTAACTAAAGTCTTGAGCAATAACATACTCATTGACATGTGAGGCAAAAGGAATATTTAAACTGTCTAGACACTCGGTTACACTTAATCTCTCAGGTGCATTTTCATTCACTGTTGTACCATCAGGAATCGTCACTTCATTCATACGCTGTTGTAAGCATTCGTTAATACGAGTGCGATCTACATTGCTAATGCCAGGCGTAATAGACACAGCAAATACTTTTACAACTTTCACCGCCTCCAGACGCTTTAATACCTCCTCATCAGTGTTATAAAGTGCACCAAAAAAAGGATCTGTGTCAGGCATACTACTTGGAAACTTAACCGCAACCTGAGTCATTGTTACTCTACGACCACTGGTAAAGAAATTACCTGTTTTCTCAACATCACAATAACCATTAGTCCCCATCATATCGTTGGTTGGCGTCGTATCACCTTCGCGCCACTGCATTAAACTTGCCTGATTTAAGTTAAAGAAATCAGTGTTTGTTCCCCTAAAACAAAACACCATCTCCACATCCTTTCTATTAGGCGTATCTATAAATCCAAACATGCCGTTAGAAGCTAAACTGCGAAGTAAATTACGCTCTTCCTCTACATTAAAAAAAGCTGCATCAGAGTTTTGTACAAGTAATTGTTGCACCTGACTATTGGTTGCGATATTCAGCCCAACCATACTTTGACGAATCGCTAAAGTTCCAATAATGGTAATTGCCACCAAAAAAATCAGAACAATAATTAGGGTAGAGCCCTGTTGTCTAAACTTCATTGCCCACGCCCTCCAAAAGTGTTGCGCAATGCAACAGTCTGAGAAACAACCTGACGAACATATCTTGCATTAGTATTTGTAGGCACTGTGACCGAAACTGTTTGGTCTAACACTCTAAATTGCTGGTCATCTCTAATTAAATTATCACGCCCAACCGTTTGTGCAGAACGCACTAACGCGCCTATCTGTAACGATAGAATACGTGGCTTAGGTGCAGCGAGTGCCATATACTCATCTACTGGAATATATTGATAACGACTATTGTTTTCTATTCCTAGCAATACACGAAAATGATCCACTCGCTTCATAATAATTTCACCATCTCCGCCAAAACCCGTTACAGTTGTTGGGTTTACTCGTGTGCCACTCGCATTCACATGTGGCTCAGCATACCAACCAGCATCACAAGCTAACGCCAAAGTTTGGTTCGGCTCATCTGCAGAAGCATTCGTGTCTGTCCGCAAAAAATAACGCTGTACAATAATTCTTTTAGGTAAATTTATAGCAAACTGAATAGGGTTTCCCTCACAATCAAAACCACCAAACCATTCACCATCCACTTCTATATATTGAGGTCTATATTGGATCACTAATTGATCACTCATTAAGTCATCACCAAGATCACACCCTTCAGAATCTAAAGCACACTCTACATTTGAATCATGCAAAGCACTTCTAGAAAGTAAATTTTCATTTGCAGAGTTACCAGTAATTGTTCTAAATAAATTGCTCAGCGGAATTGCTGGAGTTGAATTGTCTTTATCAGCATTTATAGAAGAGGTCAAAACCACGCCACCATAGGAAGTACGGTCATTAATTACAGCTTGATCTACATTTAAATTTGCTAAACGAATATCTTTTGTGATTTGATTTAGACCAAAGTTGGCATTATCTTGTACATCAGCCATACCTCGCTGCAAAAAATAACCCTTCTGTCCTGTGAAAAATAACAAAATTGCAGATGCAGTAATCACCAAACCTAAAGCAAGTGCAATCATGAGCTCAATCAGGGTAAAGCCCTTCTGCTTGGTCATCTCAATACACCTCCATAATTAGGCAAGTAGAATTAGCATTATAGGCTGCGCCATTTGTACAATCGTCAGCACCATCCCCATTGGTTGCACTTGTATCATTCCACGCCACATAAATACACTGACGCTCATTAACATTACCCTGACAAGGCAACATGTTCACTGTCATACCTATCGTTTCTGCTTTAACAGCGACTTGCGCGACATCAAAATCAGCCATTTCTGTAGAGTTACAATTTTCTTCAATACAGTTCCTTGCAAAAGCTCTTAAAGTGGCTTGTGTTGCAATTGCTTGCTCCGCAGGACAGGTAATAGATGTATCTGCATTCCTAAACTCACAAACATACTCCCCCACTCCCCCACGATTCACCCTGATTCTTTCAGCCAAGTCTCTTGCAATATTTACAGCTTGCACTCTATAGGTGCTCTCAGACGAAGCCTCAATAGCTCGATATTGCAATGCCACAAAACCTAATACACCTAATGCAAGAATAAGTAATGCCACCAAGATTTCAACCAAACCCACACCACGTTGCTGACTCATTGTTTTCATTAGCAAGTCCCCTCTGCAACCTGTTGAATCGTCCCCATTCTAGAAATACTCACAATTCTTGAAGTAGATCCACCTGCCTCATTACAGATATTAAAAGTTGTATCGCTATTCGCCCCCCGAACACTCCCGTTAATTGCAAATTCGATTGAAGTAGGGCTTGAAACTAATATTGCATTACCTTTCGGCATCCAATTTAATTCATCTTCAGTATTTCCAACTGGAGTATCCAACCGAGCTGTGCTGAGCTGCACCTCTACTACTCTACGCTCAAGCACGGCTTTTGCCCTTGCTTGAGTCAATACAGCAATTAACTCTTGGCTACTACTATTTAAGTTTTGTCGGAGCATCATGTCTCTGAATGCAGGAGCCGCCATCATCGCGATAATCGCCAACACCGCAATGGTCACCATCAACTCAATTAAGGTGAACCCGTTTTCTTTTTTTCGCATACTCCCCCCAAGACACAGACTTTGCCCTATTAAAAATAATAACCAACAACTTTACAAAACCCGCACACTTCAGGATAAAAGGCATAAAAAAGCAGATGACTGTCATATCACAATCATCTGCTTATTTTTAAAATAAAAATTAGATTGTTATCTATTTCTCAGTTTAAGCCTGAGTTACAGGAATACGTAACTCTTTCGGTAAACTAAAGGTAATATTTTCTTCACGGCCTGCAAGCTCTTCAGGGGCAGTTGCACCCCAGTCTTGCAAACGCTGAATCACTTGTTTAATTAAAATTTCTGGTGCAGATGCGCCCGCAGTCACCCCAATTTTTGTATTCGGCTGAAACCATGCTTGCTCCAACTCGTCTGCATTATCCACCAAATAGGCGTGTTTCCCCATACGTTCGGCTAACTCGCGCAAACGGTTGGAGTTAGATGAGTTTGGAGAACCAACCACCAACACCACATCACACTGATTGGCTAAGTCACGCACTGCATCCTGACGGTTTTGAGTGGCGTAGCAAATATCGTCTTTACGCGGTCCTTGAATATTTGGATATTTTTGGCGTAAGGCATCAATCACTTTGGCAGTATCATCAATCGATAAGGTAGTTTGTGTCACAAAAGCCACTTTATCTGGATGCTGAACTGCAAGTGCAGCCACATCATCTTCATCTTCCACCAAATAAATTTCGCCGCCATTTTTCTTGTCATATTGTCCCATCGTACCTTCAACTTCTGGGTGGCCTTCATGCCCAATCAAAATGGCTTCGCTGCCTTCACGCGCATACTTAGTCACCTCAATATGCACTTTGGTGACCAATGGACAAGTCGCATCAAATACTTTTAAACCACGACGCTCCGCTTCTTGCTGCACCGCTTTAGATACGCCATGCGCACTAAAAATCACGATATTGTCATCTGGCACTTCATCTAGCTCATCGACAAAAATCGCACCGCGCTGACGCAAGTCATCTACCACAAATTTGTTGTGAACCACTTCGTGACGCACATAAATAGGTGGGTTAAAACACTCAAGGGCACGATTTACAATCGCAATTGCTCGGTCTACACCTGCACAAAAACCACGTGGATTCGCCAATACAATTTCCATAGAACCCTCTATGTTGAAGTTAAATAGGTGGGATGTTTTAAAATTTATGCCAACAAAAGCCATCTTGGCTATTTTGTTTAAGGGGCGTCTACTCTAAAATAGAGAAGATATTTTATCATATCAGGAAAAATATCATGTCGGGTCTATTGTTTGTCGTTTCTGCCGCTTCAGGAACAGGCAAAACATCCCTCGTTAAAGCCCTGCTTGAGCGTGTGAATAATTTACACGTTTCAGTTTCTCACACAACACGTGGTCAACGTCCCGGCGAACTCGATGGTGTGCATTATCACTTCACGCAAAAACAAGATTTTATCGACTTGGTAGAGCAAGGCGGTTTTATTGAGTATGCAGAGGTGTTTGGCAATTATTACGGCACCGCGCAAGCGACGGTTAAAGAGCAGTTAGCCAAAGGTCACGATGTGTTGCTTGAAATTGACTGGCAAGGCGCTCAGCAAGTACGCAATCTTTTTCCTGAATCGAAGCAAATTTTTATTCTTCCACCAAGTCAGTTTGATTTACGCGAGCGTTTGTCTAACCGTGGCACCGATGCAGTCGATGTGATTGAACATCGTCTAGGCTGTGCAGTTGAAGACATGCAACAATATGTCAATTTTGACTATGTGATTATTAATGATGACTTTAATAAGGCCCTGCACGATTTAGAATCGGTGATTACGGCTAATCGTTTGGTGATGGCGCAGCAGGCACATCGTCATCAAGCCCTGATTGAAAAGTTAATTAGCCCGCCAAGCGCGTGATTAAAACTTGAGTCTATAAGCAAAGCACCTTATACTGCACAGTCTGTTTAAATTTATTATTCGAACGAGAATTCTTATGGCACGCGTTACCGTTGAAGATTGTTTAGACCATGTAGACAACCGCTTTGAGCTTGTACTAGTGGCAAGCAAGCGCGCGCGTCAATTGGCACGTCAAGGCATAGAACCTACCGTTGAGTGGGACAACGACAAACCTACCGTTGTTGCTTTACGTGAAATTGCAGAAGGTCACGTTTCCAAAGACATTTTGAAACAACGTGATCAAGACTATCAAACTTCGAGTCTTGACCTCGCACTTTCAGCAAATAACTTGAATTTAGATGGTTTTTCTTTCCAATAAGAACGACTTTCTGAAAAGCCTAGTTTTTTACTAGGCTTTTTTGTTGTCTGAACTTTAATCTTGCGCTAAAAACCGTTATAACATAAGGATTAAGACCTGATTTTAAATGGTCTAATGACCTTATGTTTTGGTACAAAAAAATTGACAAGTCATGCAATATGCTTTTCATTATAAGGTCTAACTGTAGATTCGTTATCACTTGTATTTTAAAGGGTGTTATATGCCAGGCGTAGAGGTTAGCCAAGCCAAACAACAGCTTCAAGCCATGATCGAACCTTACCTGAGTGTAAGTGAAGTCGAACAGGTGCTTACGGCTTGCGATTATGCCGAACATGCGCATGATGGCGTTACCCGTAAAAGTGGTGAACCGTATGTGTTACACCCGATTGCGGTCAGTTGTATTTTGGCGCACATGCGTTTGGATGCCGACACGCTCATTGCTGCCCTATTGCATGACGTCATTGAAGATACTGACTACAGCAAAGATGACATCACAGAAAAATTTGGACGCACCGTTGCCGAACTAGTCGATGGTGTGACCAAACTTAGCCATTCCAGCGACAAGGAATACAACAAAGCCGCATCGTTCCGTAAAATTCTGCAAGCGACCTTACAGGATCCACGTGTCATTATTGTGAAACTGGCAGACCGCTATCACAACATGACCACTTTAGATGCGCTGCGACCAGACAAACGCGCACGTATCGCCCAAGAAACCTTTGATGTATTTGTACCCATGGCACGTATCGTGGGTATGAATGAAATGGCAGATAACCTCGAACATCTGTGTTATCAAAATCTTGATTTAGATATGTATAACGATGTGCAAGCCGCCCTTTTGCACACCAAGCCAAAACGCTGTGAATACCAGTCCAAATGGGAACAAAACCTTGCCGACCTACTGCAAGACAATCAAATTGCAGGTCGTATTAAAAAGAAAAATAACAACATTGAATTACTGCGCCACTTTGTTAAAAACGATATTGATTTACAAGAACTGACCCACAGCCATGCGTTTGAAATTATTTTACAAAGCATTGCCGACTGTGACCGTTTGGCCGATATTTTACGTGACAACTTTCAGGTCTTGCATTATGAAGATCATATCCGTCGCCCCCTACCAGGCGGTAACCAATCACTCATGATGCGTCTAAAAGGTGAACAAACCACCTTATCACTCACCATTCAAACTGAATTGATGCGTAAAGCCGCACGTTTTGGCGTAGTCTTGGGTGAAAACGCACCACAAGCCTGCCGTTCTGCCATTCAAGCCTCTATGAAAAGCTTAAACGTGTTGGTTGATGGTGAATGTGCCAAAACTACATTTAGCGATTTACTGGATTATCTGCACCAAGAGAAAATTCATGTTTATACCCCGCACGGACATTTACATGAATTGCCGCAAGGCGCCACCGCGGTTGATTTTGCCTATGCAGCCAGTTTATTCTTAGGTAACCACGCAGTCGGTACAAAAATTAATGGTGAAAGTAAACCACTTTCGACGCCACTGATCAGCGGGCAAGTGGTCGAAATCATCACCGATGTTTTAGCCACACCAAACCCAGACTGGCTAAGTTTTATTAATACCCAAAAGGCCCGTCGTGCCTTACAAAACATTCTGCGTGATCAGGATATTGAAGAACAGCGTTTGGTGGGGCAGCAAGCCCTGAACCGTGCGCTAAAATTGTTTAATCACTCGATTCAAGACCTAACCGAAGCAGATTGGTTAAATGTGTTGCAATGGCGTCATATCGACTCCAAAGACCGTTTATTTGAGCAAATTGCAGTCGGTGACTTATTGCCGCAGTTGGTGGCAAATCACATTTACGCTCTCGATCAGGACAGCAACGAACATTCTGACCGTCTGATTCAGGGCACAGAAGGCATTGACGTGAAATATGCGCACTGTTGCAACCCTGTGCTGGGCGACCCGATTCAGGGCAACTTGTCACGTCGCGGCTTGATTGTGCATCGTGCGCGCTGCAACAACTTACTGCATGAGCAGCACCTGCATCCTGAAAATATCATGCCGCTACAATGGACTTCAGAAGATGTGGATGACGTGAGTTTTACCGCTTACCTCAGCATTGATATGGATATGAATGACGAACAAATTTCCGATTTGATCTATCAATGTCGTAAGGCCAAAACGGGTGTGGAAATGGTACGCAGCCACGATGGCAAGACTCATGTGAATATTGTGGTGAATAACCGTAAGCAAATTGCCAAAATTATTCGTGATTTGCGTATGCACTTCGGTTTTCCACGAATTAGCCGCTTAGCGCGTCCCATCAGCATTGCCGAAGAAGCCAAAGCCTGTTAAGGCTTGGCAAGGCAATTCGCCTACACAGTACAGACACTACTTTTCGCATTATTTACCAATAAGACTACTGTGATGCAGTCTGATGGTCTATGATGTTTATAAATTATTTTAGGAGAAATCAATGTCTCGCCAAGTCATCCATACTGAAAATGCACCTGCAGCAATTGGTACGTACTCTCAAGCCATTTTAGTTGGCAATACTGTTTATTTATCAGGTCAAATTGGTTTAGACCCATACAGCATGGAATTGGTAGAAGGCATTGAAGCGCAAATTCGCCGCGTATTTGATAACTTAAAAGCCGTTTGCGAAGCGGCGGGTGGCTCTTTGGCCGATATTGCCAAGCTCAATATTTTCCTGACTGATTTATCACACTTCCAATTGGTCAATCAGATTATGGGTGAATATTTTGCACAACCTTATCCTGCGCGTGCAGCCTTAGGTGTGGCTAGCTTACCTAAAGGTGCTTTAGTTGAAATGGATGGCGTGGTGATTATCAATTCATAAGTCATTATTATTCAAATGCTTAAAAACAAATAAACGATGCCACCTATTAAGTGGCATTTTTTAATTCAAAAACCCAATTACAATAAATGACTTTTCAAATGATTTTTATTGACAAACGATAATAATTATCAATAATAACTCTTATCTTATTTCATTATTGTGGTTGCATTCATGTACGTTTGCTTATGCCGTGGTATTACAGATCAAGACATTAAAGAAGCCGTTGCCAATGGTGCAGACAGCTATCGTGAAATTCGCGATATGTTTGATTTAGGTACGTGCTGTGGTCGCTGTGCACCTGAAACTCGTGCCATCATCAGTGATGAAATTGCTCAAATTGCGTCTCGTCTCGCCATTGCTGCATAAATCTCATATTTTCTAATACATTTCCCCACATTTAGTTATTTAAATTTTTACCGTGTTTTTCCTCCCCCGCTTCCGACTACAGCGGGTTTTTCTTGGCTTACATTTTTCCACATTGCCTAGCCAATTGTTTTTGATTGCGATTTTCATTTGCCGTCTGGGGTCTATTTATACTTCATCTACGTTTGCGACGACGCATATTTTTTAGCTGATATAAGGCATGGGACAGGAAATTTAGTCATTCTAAATGACTGGCACATAACGCAATAGCAGCAAAAAATATGCTTGTCCTGAAAGGCTGTGGCTAAAACTTTCTCAGATTGCGTTATGAAACTTGGCAATAGTCTCGCTATTCCCTTCGTTTCATGCCTTATCTGCTCAGTTTTAGCCGACAGCGCAAACCATTTATGAAGTATAAATAGCCCCTAAATCACTCGCCATTTTGCCCAGTCTTGTTTAAGATAGAAATATAGATTGCCTTAAGCGGTTTAAGGCAGAAATTGTTGATGGAGTGCTGCAATGAAAGGCAATCGTGATGTGATTAATCAACTCAACCAAGTTTTGTATCATCACCTGACTGCAATTAACCAATATTTTTTACATTCACGTATGTTTAATGATTGGGGCATTGAACAACTCGGCTCGGCTGAATATAAAGAGTCGATTCGTCAAATGAAACATGCTGACAAAATTATTGAACGTATTTTATTTTTAGAAGGGCTACCAAACTTACAACACTTGGGCAAATTGTATATCGGTCAGCATACAGTTGAAGTTTTGAATTGCGATGTTCGTAAAGTCCAAGAAAATATTGAAGCGATTCAAAAAGCGGTGGTTTTAGCAGAGCAACAATTGGACTATGTAACCCGTGATTTGGTTCAGGAAATTTTAGAGAAAGAAGAAGAATATTTAGATTGGGCAACGACACAGCTTGATTTGGTTGAAACTGTGGGTATTGAAAACTATATTCAAAGCCAACTCTAAGATTCATCTGGTTTAGATAACTCAAAAGACTGGTTTTCCAGTCTTTTGTTTTTTGGGGCACTTTACCTAAAATTCAGTATCTTGCCTATCTCTAATGAAGAAGCTCTCAATATCAATATATTTTACTTATGCGCATTTTAAATTCTTGAATTTATAAAAAAGTATTTATAACGCAAAAAAATGTTTCATGGGTTGCATCTGTTGATGCAATATCCGAATAATAAAAATTCCATAATCCTGTTTTTTATAAAAAATAGCATGTTGATGATGATCGTGACGGCGTATTCCCTCGCCAATATCTACACATGCATAACCAATCAGCGGTGAACTCACTAACAAATGAAAGGTATTTTCCAAATGTTGCGTGTATTGGTCAGCTTGAGCTACACCAAAATTAAGTAAGGTGTATTCATAAATAGCAGTGAAGTCGTCGACAGCTAAATTTGATAGCTTATACACGATGCTTCTGCTTCACTTGAGCCGCAATATCTTTTAGGCTAAGTGTACTTTCTCCACTGTTCTCACCTGCTTCAATCGCTTGCTTTAAAGCTGCAGTTTGATTTTCTTGCTGCTCCAATAATCTTAGTGCAGATCGCATCACTTCACTGGTTGAACCATAACGTCCAGATTCAATCAGTTTGCTCACAAAGTTATCGAGTTGTGGGCCAATTGTTACACTTGTAGTTCTCGCCATCAGCATGCCTTATTGTTTGAATAGATCATACAATTCTAACACAACTCCCTTTATCTGAACAAAAGTTCAGCATCTCTTTAAATTTTCGCACATGAAATCAATTTTATAATGAATACCCCCTCTCTTTTTAAAGAGAAGTTGGGAGAGATTTTCAACATTGAAAATTTTCACCATATTTGGCTCACTATTTTCAAATCCCCCTCCTTGCGCTACACAAATCAGCGCGGCTTTGCCTCATCCAACAAAGTTGCATAATCTACATTGACCTGCCACAAAGTGCTTAACAACCATAATTGCTTTTTGGCTTCTGCTTCATAACCGTTAAATGCTAATACGCGCGCATATTTCAATAAATCGTAGCGGGTTGGATAATTCAACACAATTTCATGGATATCCTGCAATTGTTCAGGTGTTTGCTGGCTATACGGATTTAATCGAATCCACGCAATACGGCGGTTAAATTCATCGAGTACCAAAATACGCTCTTGATGGGTGATTTTTTCAGGTGTCTGTTCATAGCGTACCGACTGATTCAATTTAGGCACCATCACCTCATAATCACGATAAATCAGCATCAACAATAACGCACCAATCACAAAAGTCGTGCGTAAATAAATTGCAGATAAAGTGAAGCTTTTGAACACACGTTGTGATTGAACCATGCCGATAATAAAACCCACAGGCAGCAAGAAGTAGGCATAGTTTTGTGGAAATTCCAGCATGGCATGCACGCTAAATGCGCCGAGCATTAAAATCCCCACAACCGATTCAACCGACTGGGTATATTTATGCAACTGGTAACCCCAATAACCCAAATACGCCAAAAATGGCACGCCCAGTAACACACCATTCCAGAGTAAAAAGTCCAAAATAAAATTGTGTGCGCTACGAATCCACACAGGACCTTGCACAAATTCACTAATCGTGACATACGCCACACTGGTTTGATGCCAACCATAGCCCCACCATGGTTGATGTTCAGTTGCAGCGAGCATTTGCTGCCAAATTGCCAAGCGTGACATATCACCTGTGGCGCGCTGTACCACATCACGAGATTGCACCGAAAGGTCTGCACTTTGTGAGAGCAATTGACTAAAAGCAGGTGCGATAAAAATCAGCCCGATAAATGCGGCAAACCACAGCAAACTATAGCGCCATTTAATCCGCATCACACCACGGTATTGTTGATAGCTCAAATAGGTCAAGAGACACAGTGACGCCAACCATGAAGTCCGTGATTGACTCAGTACCACACCGACCAAAATCATGGCAGCTGCAATCACAATCCACATGGTTTTAAGTTTTTGTTTTTCGTATAAATATAGGCATGCCATGAATGACATTACCAAAAAGGTCGCCATGTTATTGGGTTGGGCGAAGTTAGCATAAGGGCGTTGCCCGATTTTAATATCTACCATAATAGGCAGGTATTGATCGAGTGTGAGCCACTGGCAAATTGCCATGAATGCGGTCACACTTCCTACTCCGAGTAGCACATAACTAAAGCCTGCGAAGATGCGTTCACGTTCAATACTATTTTGAGTAAGGTTATAGCCAAAAATAATTGCCAACCAAAAACTGAAGATATACACGCTGCTGAGCAAGGCTTTGTCAAAGAAGTAGACTAAGCCAAGGCCCCACTGAATGAGTGGAACACTGCACAATGCTAGCAAGGGCAGGCTGATTTTGGGTATTTGTAATTTTGCTTTAAAAAGGCAGGCTGCAAGGGCAAACAGGGCAAAAAATGCGTAGAGTTCGCCTGTATAAGTGACCCACGGACGGTAGTGAATGGGCAAAATCCATGCAAGGGAGATGAGGATGGCAGCCAAAAGTAGCAATGCAGATTTCATAAGAAAACTAGACTAAAAAACTGGCTCTATCTTATATTTTTTTTGGCAAGATAATAGTGCTTTGTGTAGCAAGTTTGATTGGAATTCTGCCACTTTTAAAATGGAATGATCGCATGGGGAATACTGAAATTCTCCATTTTAACTCAAGAAATTATTTCCATGGTCTTAAATCTACTATTTTGATGATAGATGCGGATTCTTTATCGACTAAGACCACCATATCTATTGCATTGGCTCCCATTTTTAACCTAAAAAATTATTTCCATGGTCTTAAGTCTACAATTTTGATGATGCTTGCAGATTCTTTATCGACTAAGACCACCATATCTACGGTATTGGCTTTCAAAGGTAACCACGCATCTGCTTTTGGATATTTGGCTAAAGTTTTTTCAACGTCTGCTTTTGAGTTGTATTGTTCCAATTCTCCTAGATTCTTTGCCTTCTTTTGTATTACTTGAGCCTGTTTCACTAATGGTTCATATAAAGATGGCTGCATACTTGGAGAAACCCCCGTTTGCAATTCTAAAAAGGTACGGCTAGCTTTTTCTTCTTCATTCTTTGCCACTTTAATAGCAACCCATTTGGGTCTCAAAAAACTTAATTGATTATATGGAAATTTGGCTTCTTGGAGCATCTCTGTTGGAATACTATTTGCTTGAACTAATTCGAATCTCATTGTATCAAAGGCTAGCCAAACTGGTCGGCTGATAGAAATATTATATACACCGTATGTTAATGCGGAAATCTGCAATAAAAAAATTATAAATAAGTCAAATTTAAGTGTCTTTTTGCCTTGTTTGGCAACAAGTAGTGTCAATAATGGACCTAAAATTACATCTATAATAAGCATCATTACAAAAATATTTGTTACCCCAATTGCTTTAGCTAATGGTTCTGGATGCCAAAGAAAAAAAACAATCCACACACAGCAAGCAGCAACAAGAATAGATAAAGCCAAATGAACTAAAAAATATTGTATTTTAAAATTATCTAAGTACATAAATGCCTTAATTTTTAATTAATTACTGACAAGAAGTTGGTAAGTACTGCACTTGAACAGAGCCACTGCACTGCCATTTTATTATTTGCTCATTATTATTCGTATTTAAAGCGGGCGTTAACACTAAGTTTTTACCAGAAATATTACCTGCATCAAAATTAACTGTTATGACGCCCGTATTTGCCGTTACAACTACTCCATACTGCTGAATATATTTGCCATCTATTTGATGTGCTATTGCTCCAACGTAACCAGTTTGTGTTACAGCAGAATTATCAGGAAATGCTTTATAATTTGCACTCCAAACAGCTATTTCTGAGCGTAATCCATCTATAGCCTTAAAACCCTCCATAACTTGCGTACGCCCAATATAAACTTGATACGCGGGTACAGCTATTGAGGCTAAAATACCAACTATAGCAAGAACTAATATTAACTCTATAAGTGTAAAACCCTTTTGTTTCATAGACTTACCCCATGCTAATTATCTAATAAAAAAGAGAGCTTATGCTCTCTTTTTTTATAACTAGCTATTATTGGCAACTAGTTGGTAAGCGTTTAGCTTCAATTGGGTTAGTCGCACTCGGTGCACAAGTCCAACTAGCAATCTGGCTACCAGCAGTTGATAAGTTTGGAGTCAAAATCATACCTGTACCACTATTAGTACCAGCAGTGAACTGAACATCAATAACACCATCATCAAGCAATGTTACATCACCTGCACCGAAATATTTCCCTTCCAACTCACTTGCTTGTGTAGCAAGCGATTCTGCTGGTTGTCCTGCAGCCTGATCTGCAACATCAGGTAAAGCACCACGATCAGCTAAATATGTTCCAATATCAGATTGTAAACCAGAAGTAGCTTTAAAACCTTCTGAAGCTTGTGCACGTGCAGTGTAATCTTGATATGCAGGAAGCGCAATTGCAGCCAAAATACCGATAATAGCGACAACAATCATCAACTCGATCAGCGTAAAGCCTTTTTGAGCGTTCATAAACATTCTCCACAAATGTTGTTAATTTAGTTATAAGCTTTGTAAGCTATTTTAATAGTAGCACTAAACGTGCCAACTTTTATTATAGACAATTTACACAGAAAAACAGCACCTTATACATAAAAAAATTCAGACTATAAATTTTGCTGTATATTTTTGTTAAAAAGTGACAATAATTGTCAGGTGTAAATTGTGAATTTAACAAATTTTGTCAATTTTAGATCAACAAGTCACATTTTATAATTTTAAAAATAAACCCATCACGCATTTATTCGTATTTTTGATTCAAATTTCAGCAAATTTAGCTTGTGTGCAATGGTTGTCTTTTGTACTCACACAGCTTCCCCCCTTTAAAAAAGTGAGCCAGATGTAGTGAAAGCTGCCAATGTTTAAAAAATCTCTCCTAGCCTCTCTTTAAAAAAGAGAGGGACATTCATTATAAAATTGATTTCATATAAAAAGTTAATAGTACGCAAGTTTTCACTTTTTGGCACATCGCCCAAATAAACTTGTGCAAACTTCCCCCTTTGAAAAAGGTGAGTCATGTAAAGCCGTGCTTAAGTTTGTGCTCAGGAAGGAATTAAAAAAAGAAAAACACCAACAACACTCATCCCAAAATAATCGGCGCATTGCTCAATTCATTCTCACGATCTATCAACTGGCGGTCGTAAAAAGCATCCAATATTTCACCAATTTCTTGCACACCTGTGATGACAGCTTGCCTATACTGCTGCTGTGCCAAACCCTGCACTATATGCGCACAGACCTCATCCCATACCTGTTGCGTGGTCGCGCTTTTAATGCCACGGTCTATCACAATTTCCACTTTGCGCTCGCACAAATTCAGGTACAGCAACACCCCGCTGTTCAATTCAGTATCCCAAACACCCAATTCTGCAAATAATTGGCGAGCACGTGTATGCGTATCTATCGCATACGCCAACCGCGAGGGTAAACAACCTTCAATCACCACCTGAATTTCACCCACATGCCCATGCTCGGCAGCAGTCACCGCTTCTGCAATGGCATGCTGATCCTGCGCATTAAAAAAACGTTTGGTGGCAGGTAAATAAAAGAAATGCTTCAGCCAACGCTTTACACTCGGACGGGCTACAATGACCATTTTCGGTTGAGTAATAATTTCTGTTGTATCTGTTTTGGTTACCATGATCCTGATGCTCCTCCCCCACCAAAGCCACCACCGCCGCCGCTATAGCCACCGCCACCAAAACCGCCGCCGCCAAAACCACCACCACGTCCGCCTCCACGCCCTGCAGAGGACAAGAAAATTTGGAAAATGGTCTGTGCAATGGCAGTGATGAGTAAAAAGAAAATTCCCGCGCCAATCATTAAACTGGTGATTAAGCCTGCACCATTGATCAAACCTGCCACTGTACCTGCCACGGCAGCGGTTGAAGCACTTAAGCGTTTTCCGACAATCAGTGAGCCAATTACCCCTGCAATTAAAATAAATAAAGCAGTGCTCAAGGTTTTTTCATGCGCCTGTTGTTCCTGTAAGGCTTGTTCATGGCGTTGTTTGAGCTCTTGCGCCGCTTGTGCAGCAACTTCGGGGTCTAAGTTTAAAATCCGTTCAATTTCTGCCAAGCCTGCGTCAATGCCTTGAGCATATTGCGCTTGTTTAAAATACGGTGTAATACGTTGGTTAATAATCCGACTGACTACAATATCGGGCAGCACGCCCTCTAAACCATAACCTGTTAAAATTTGAATACGGCGGTCATTCACTGCAATTGCCATCAACACACCATTGTCTTGCTTGGCAGAACCCAACTGCCATTGTTCTGCGACCCGCATGGCAAAATCAAAAATATCTTCCTGCCCTGTGGTCGGTACAATCACCACCCCAATTTGCGCTTTGGCGTGTTGATGTAAATTTAAAATCCGCTGGCTGATTTGCTGTTTTTCTGCAGCAGTGAGCAAATTTGCTTGATCTACTACGGGCTGATTCAAGGTCGGCAAAGCACGGATAGATTCACCCTCTGCCATATCATGGGCAATTTGCGGTTGCTGAACAGGTGATCCTACAGGCGCTTGCTGAGTGCTCGATGTAGACTGGCGTGAGTTTGCAAGATCTGGGATGGGGTTTGCACTTTGAGGATGCTGTTGCTGCACAATTTTACCCAGCACCACAGCTTCGGCGGTTTCATCGGTTGCAGTGGCAACTTCACTATATGCAAAGCAACTGAAACACATAACAACCATTAGCAGCAGCATCTGCATTAGATTTATACAGGTCTTGCTGTGCAATTGCAGCATCCAGACATCCTCCTAGGCGTTATTCAAACGAAACTTTCGGTGCTGTTTGTGCGCTTTGCTCGGCACTGAAGTTTGGTTTGGTGTCCATACCAATGACTTTAGCGGTCATTACTTGCGGGAATTGACGTGCATAGCTGTTAAAGTCTTGCACTGTGCTGATGTAACGGTTACGCGCCACGGCAATACGGTTTTCTGTGCCTTCTAGTTGTACTTGTAAATCACGGAATTGCTCATTGGCTTTTAAGTCTGGATAATTTTCAGACACCGCAATTAAACGCGACAAGGCACTGGTCATTTGCGCCTGTGCTTCCTGATATTTCTGGAATAACGCAGGGTCTTCTAATACCGACTTATCCACTTTTAAGCCTGCGACATTGGCACGTGCCTGAGTGACTTCAGTCAAGACTTGTTCTTCATGTTTGGCATAGCCTTTGACCACATTCACCAAGTTTGGCACTAAATCGGCACGGCGTTGATATTGGTTTTGGACTTCTGACCAAGAAGCAGTCACGGCTTCATCTTTCACTTGTAAGGTGTTATAGCCGCAGCCGCTTAATGTCAAAGTACTGGTTAAAGCCACCGCGAGCATGGTTTTTTTTGTGAAATTCATAAATTAACCTCAAAATTTTCTTTGTATTTGTATGAAATGATTTCATTCTAACGTGAAATTCTGACCTGTTTGTTTATTTTGTTTAATCGAGCGAACCACCAAACTGCGTACATCAAACAATAACCTTCTACAGCAGATTGAATTGATATTGAAGTTTCAGCTCTTAAACCTTATATGAATCAGGGATGGCAATATATTCCACAAGAAGATGAGCTGGATAAAATATCCAATAAAAAAGGACTGAATTCCTTAAAACTCAGCCCTTTCAAGATCTAAGCAAAACAAACTCGTTTAGATCTCTAAATAATCTAAAATACCTTCTGCCGCCTGACGACCTTCCCAAATTGCAGTCACGACCAAATCAGAACCACGCACCATATCGCCCCCTGCAAAAATTTTCGGGTTAGATGTTTGGAACTTAAATGTTTGCTGTTCTGCTGCCACTACACGACCTGAACCATCTACCCCAATATTGGCAGAGGCAAACCAATCTGCAGGACTAGCACGGAAACCAAAAGCTAGCAACACGGCATCTGCAGCTAAAACTTCTTCTGAGCCTGGTACAGGCTCTGGGCTGCGACGACCACGGCTGTCTGGCTCACCCAATTGCGTGGTGACCACTTTTACACCTGTGACTTTACCATTTTCACCGACAATTTCAATTGGTTGACGGTTAAATAAGAAATTCACACCTTCTTCACGGGCATTGTTCACTTCACGGCGTGAACCTGGCATATTGGCTTCATCACGGCGATAAGCACAGGTCACTTCCTGCGCACCTTGACGAATTGATGTACGGTTACAGTCCATGGCAGTATCACCACCACCCAGTACAATCACTTTTTTACCTTCAACACTGATGTATTCTGCAGGGTCTTTTTCCCAGCCTTGGCAACGGTTGACATTCGCAATCAAGAAATCCAGCGCATCATAAACACCATCTAAATCTTCACCGGCAAAGCCACCTTTCATATAGGTGTATGTGCCCATACCCATAAATACCGCATCGTAATCTGCAAGCAATTGTTCAATCGTGATATCTGTACCAATTTCAGTATTTAAACGGAATTCAACCCCCATGCCCGAAAAAATTTCACGGCGGCGTTTCATCACGTCTTTTTCCATTTTAAATTCTGGAATACCAAAAGTCAGCAAGCCGCCAATTTCAGGCCGTTTGTCAAAGACCACAGGTTTAACCCCATTACGCACCAAAATATCGGCACAGCCTAAACCTGCAGGGCCTGCACCAATAATCGCCACTTTTTTATCGGTCCATTTCACATGCGACATGTCTGGACGCCAGCCCAAGGCAAAAGCTGTATCGTTAATGTACTTTTCGGCATTGCCAATGGTGACTGCACCAAAACCATCATTTAAGGTACATGCGCCTTCACACAAACGGTCTTGCGGACAAACACGTCCACAAACTTCAGGCAAAGTATTGGTTTGATGGCACAATTCTGCTGCCTGAAAAATACGACCTTCCGAAATTAGTTTAAGCCAGTTCGGAATGTAGTTATGCACGGGGCATTTCCATTCACAGTATGGGTTACCACAGCCCAAACAACGATGGGTCTGATTGACCGCTACTTCTGCAGTAAACGGTTTATAAATTTCCACAAACTCATTTTTGCGGACATCGAGATCTTTTTTCTCTGGATCTTGGCGTGCTACATCCAGAAATTGAAAGTCATTATGTAGGCGTTCTGCCATGTCTTTCTCCGTAGGTGGATGTGGATAACGCGACATTTACACTGGGTATAAGTCTAAAGTTATCCACATCTGCCGAATGCTGAGTCGTGGATTATTGTGGATCTGCTTGGGTGGTTTTCAACAAAGTCTGCAAGTTGGCAGCTTTTGGTTTTACCAACCAGAATTTACGGCTATAGAAATCAAACTCATGACGGATCTTATACGCCCACGCACTGCCTGTTTCGGCAATATGTTCATCTAAAATACGTCCTAAGAATGCTTTATGTTCTTCCATCGCTTCAGTCGAAATACGATTCAGCTCAATCAATTCGTGGTTGTAACGGTCTACAAAGTCATTATCCAAATCGAGTACATAGGCAAATCCACCTGTCATGCCCGCACCAAAGTTGTGTCCCACTTTGCCCAATACCGTGACAATCCCGCCAGTCATATATTCACAGCAGTGGTCGCCTGCCCCTTCAATCACAGCGAAGGCACCTGAGTTACGCACCGCAAAGCGCTCACCTGCCGTACCTGCAGCAAATAATTTACCACCGGTTGCACCATAGAGACAGGTATTACCAATTATCGCTGTGTTTTGAGTTTGGAAAGGCGAACCTTTTGGTGGGAAGATGGAAATACGTCCACCCGCCATGCCTTTACCCACATAGTCATTGGCATCACCTTCAAGTTTGATATGCAAACCACCTGCATTCCAAACACCTAAAGACTGCCCTGCAGTACCTGTAAGATTCACTTTGACAGGATGATGTTCCATGCTCAAGTTACCATAACGACGGGCAATTTCACCTGAAATACGTGCACCAATAGAACGGTCACAGTTGCTCACATTAAAGTAATACTCGCCACCTGTACCTGCTTCAATTGCAGGCAACATCTCTGCAATCATTTTTTCAGCCAAGACGCCTTTGTCAAATGGTGCATTGCCTTCAACTTGACAGTATTGCGCTTTGCCTTCTGCCGCAGGGTGTGATTCTAACAAGGCACTTAAATCAAGATGTGCATGTTTTTCAGTTTCACCTGGTAAAATTTCCAGTAAGTCGGTACGACCAATCAAGTCTTTTAAGCTCGCCACACCCAATGCTGCTAACCATTCACGAGTTTCTTCAGCAATAAATGTGAAGAAGTTGATCAGCATTTGTGGTTCACCAATATAGTGTTCCTGACGCAAATGATCTTGCTGCGTTGCTACCCCTGTTGCACAGTTATTTAAGTGACAGATACGCAAGTATTTACAACCTAAGGCAATCATTGGCGTTGAACCAAAACCGAAGCTTTCCGCACCTAAAATTGCCGCTTTCACCACATCTAAACCAGTTTTTAAGCCACCATCGGTTTGCACACGGACTTTGCCACGCAAGTCATTCACACGCAGTGCCTGATGCGCCTCGCTTAAACCCAACTCCCACGGTGAACCTGCATGGTGAATAGAGGACAGTGGCGATGCTGCGGTACCGCCATCATAACCCGAGATGGTAATGAAGTCGGCATAGGCTTTAGCGACACCTGCTGCAATGGTACCCACACCCGGTTCAGACACCAGTTTGACCGATACCATGGCTTGTGGATTGACTTGTTTTAAATCAAAAATCAATTGTGACAAGTCTTCAATCGAATAAATATCGTGGTGTGGTGGTGGTGAAATCAAAGTTACACCTGGCACAGAGTAACGTAAACGGGCAATCAAGCCATTCACTTTACCACCCGGTAACTGACCACCCTCGCCTGGTTTTGCACCCTGTGCCACTTTAATCTGCAACACTTCTGCAGAGGTTAAGTAAGCAGGTGTGACCCCAAAACGTCCCGAAGCAATCTGTTTGATTTTCGAGTTACGAATCGTGCCATAACGCGCAGGGTCTTCACCGCCCTCACCTGAGTTTGAACGCCCACCAATAGTGTTCATGGCAATCGCAATCGCTTCATGCGCTTCTGGTGACAACGCACCCAAAGACATCCCCGCAGAGTCAAAACGTGGCAGGATTTGCTCAACCGATTCAACTTGATCTAAGGCAATTGAATGGTCTGTTTTCAATTTAAAGAGATCACGAATGGTAGCAATTGGGCGATTATTTACGATTTCTGCATATTCTTTAAAATCTGCATAATTGCCTGAACGCACCGCTTTGTGTAAGGCATTGATCACATCTGGGTTAAAGGCATGGTATTCCTTGCCAAATACAAATTTCAGCAAACCACCCTGATCAATTGGTTTACGTGATTTCCATGCAGTGTCCGCTAGTTTTTTCTGATCATTTTCCAGATCGGCAAAGGTTGCACCCTGAATACGACTTGGTACACCAATAAAGCAAGTATTCACCACTTCGGCAGATAAGCCGACTGCTTCAAACAACTGACCACCACGGTAAGAGGCTACAGTTGAAATCCCCATTTTGGATAAGACTTTAAGCAAACCTTTTTCAATGCCTTTGCGGAAATTGCTTTGCGCATAGACTGGATCGCCCAATAACTCACCTTTGGCAATCAAGTCATTGATCACATCATAAGCCAAATATGGGTACACTGCAGTTGCACCAAAACCGAGCAATACTGCAAATTGGTGCGGATCGCGGGCAAAGCCTGTTTCCACAATAATGTTGGCATCGGTACGTAAACCGACTTGTATTAAGTAGTGATGCACCGCACCAGTCGCCATGACCGCATTCGCAGGCAAGTAACCTTCACGGATTTTTTTATCGGTGAGTACCAATAAAGTTTTACCCTCACGCACCGCTTGTGCAGCAGTTTCGCAAATCCGTTGAATTGCAGCTTGCAAACCTTCGCTTTCGGCATAGTTCAGGTCGATGTCGGCAATTTCATAGCCTTTACGGCCCAAAGTGCGAATTTGGTGCATTTTGGAGTTGGTCAACACAGGGCTTGAGATAATCAAGCGGTCTGCATGTTCTGGGCCTTGCTCAAATACGTTTTGTTCACGCCCTAAACAGGTTTCCAAAGACATCACGATCGATTCACGCAATGGGTCAATCGGTGGATTGGTCACCTGCGCAAACTGCTGACGGAAATAATCCGACACATGGCGTACCTGACGCGACAATACTGCCATTGGCGTATCATCACCCATGGAACCCACGGCTTCTTGACCGCTTTCTGCGATTGGACGCAATAATTGATCACGCTCTTCAAAGGTCACCATAAACATTTTTTGTGCAGCTTTTAAGGCATCACCTTTTAAACCCTGATCACACAAATATTCTTCAAGCTCTGGGCTACCTTGTAAACGGATTGAATTTTCACGTAACCATTCACGATAAGGACGCATTCTTTTCAGATGGTTATTTACATCCTGCGTATCGAGCACTTTGCCTGTAAAGGTATCCACCACCAAAATTTGCCCAGGGCCAACACGTCCTTTAGAAATTACATCTTCAGGTTCATAACCCCACACCCCAATTTCAGAGGCCAAAGTGATGTAGCCATTTTTAGTGATCACCCAACGCGCAGGACGTAAGCCATTACGGTCTAACATACAGATGGCATGACGACCATCCTGAATCACCAAACCTGCAGGACCATCCCACGCTTCCATGTGTTTAGAGTTAAATTCATAGAAGGCACGTAAATCGGCATCAATGGTTTCGACGTTCTGCCATGCAGGCGGAACCAACATGCGTAAGGCACGGAATAAATCCATTCCGCCACCCACTAGAATTTCCAGCATGTTGTCTAAGCTAGATGAGTCTGAACCTGTACGGTTTACAATTGGCGTAAGCTCAGTCAAACCCGGTAATAATGGATTTTCAAATTTAGGGGTACGTGCCATTGCCCAATTACGATTGGCAGTAATGGTGTTGATTTCACCATTGTGTGCTAAATAACGGAACGGCTGTGCCAACGGCCAACGTGGCAAGGTGTTGGTCGAGAAACGCTGGTGGAACACCACAATATGTGATGCCAAACGCGCATCGGCAAGGTCGGTATAGAAGTCTGCAATAGCAGCAGGCATCATCAAACCTTTATAGCTGATCACGGTTGAGCATAACGTGGTCACATAAAAATATGGATCAGCAGTCAATTGCTGCTCGGCACGACGACGTGCCAAGAATAATTTACGGTTAAATTCAACCTCAGTCACACCCAATGGGCAATTGACAATAATTTGCTCAAAAGCAGGCAAAGACTGCATGGCGATTTCGCCCAATGCCTCATTATTGGTTGGCACCACACGCCAAGCCAATACTTTGCAGCCTTCAGCTTCAATTTCTTTGGTCAGGATATTTTTAGCATGTGTCGCCAAAGCAGGGTCTAGGTTCAGAAATACTGTACCCACTGCAAAAATTTCGCTCAGGGTAATGTCACTTAAGCGTTTTGCTTCTTCACGGAAAAATTGCTTTGGCATTGCCAACAGCAAACCACATCCATCGCCCGTTTTACCGTCTGCAGCAATACCACCACGGTGGGTCATGCAACTTAAACTATGAATGGCAGTCTTGACGAGATCATGGCTTGCATCACCCTGCATATGGGCAATTAAACCGAAACCACAGTTATCTTTAAACTCATCTGGTTGGTATAAACCTTGAGTGGGAGCTACAGTATTAGGCGATGGCATGTGCATAGCGTACCCTTCTTTTACTTGCCCAATTGGGCCAATTAAACAATCTGTTTTTGCGATTTAACTCAATTTACAACTCTAAACATCAACCTTGGGTAAATGAAATGTCACACATTTATTTCAATCAATACCGATTAAAAAGCCTGAGTGACCGATTCATCATTTACGCAACTTTTACACTTTAATGTAGCAGGCAAATTTGACAGTTTCGCACAATCATTGAATCTTTTTTGCGCCAAAATAGGGACAACAACTCAATTCACGCACCAATAAAAGCAAAAACAATGCCAACTTTATTTTTTATTCGCACATGAGCCAAATCTCAGCTTTAACCCTAAAAATGTAAAATCAGATCACATTTTTAAGTCAAATTCGCACTATTTTTGTGCATTTCATTATTTTTATACACCATGCTGCGCCATTTTAGAACGCATTTTTTAGTGAGAAGAATAATTTTTTTAGATCAAATTGGTGCAATTGAGCCAAATTGACATACTCCCCCCACTTTCGTTTTCACTCAAGTGGGGGATTCTAAAAGCAAAGCTCTTAGGCGACTTCCTCACGGATTTCGCTTGCTTTCTGCTTCTTAGGGCGACCTTTACCGCATCCACCCTCCACAGACAAAACGGCATGTCCTGCCGACAATATATTACGAGATGCGTTTAAATCCGCATTCGCAACATAACCGCATCCGACACACTCAAATTTAGCTTGAGTTTGTCGGTTTTCTTTTGCTACATGACCACATTCACAGCAGGTTTGACTTGTGTACTTCGGATCAACTTTTACAAGTAATCCACCTCGCCATTGTTGCTTATATTCCAACATACTAACGAGCATGCCCCAACCTTGATCTAGGATTGATTTGTTTAAGCCTGACTTAGCTTTTACATTCTTTCCTTGATTTTCGATTGTGCCACTTGCTGACTTCGACATATTTGCTACTTTTAAATCCTCAACAGCAATCATTGCGTGGTTTTTGCTGAGCGTTGTAGTGATTTTTTGCAAGTAGTCATGACGAATATTGGCAATGTGATGATGTAGTTTATTGATTTTAAAATTCAGTTTTTTCCAATTTTGACTAAATTTAACTTTCTTTCTCTGCTTCCGTTGAAGTCTAGCTAATTTAATCTGATTGGTTTTAAAGCTATTGATCGGGTCAAAGACCTGACCATTTGAGGTAGTGATTAATTTCTTAACACCAAGATCAACACCAATCGCTGATTTTGATGGGTGGATCGGCATTTCAGTAAGTTCTGTTTCAGTACAGAATGAAACGTACCAACGTCCTGACACCTTACTGATCGTCACATTTTTTATTGTGCCTAGAATCTCTTGCGACTTCCTGAATTTAATAACACCTACGCCATTAGGGAGTTTGAGTTTATTTCCTTTAACCCAACAGTATTTATCGAATTGTACAAGGCGAATGGAATCATAACCGTCTGATTTTTTCTTAAATCTAGGCATAAGTGGGCGCAACTGAACCTCAGTACCATCAGCCAATTTAAAAAATTTAGGTTTCTTAGGTTTGCGCTTTTTTTCTTTTAGTCGAGCATGTTCTTTAGGGTTGAAAAACTTCCCCCATGCTGATGCAAGATCACGAACTTTTTGTTGAAGTGACACAGCATTTGAATTTCCATCTAAAAAGCTAAACTGAGGATTCTTTTTCAGTGCTGTTATCTTTTTTACTAGATTCACCGCATTAATGTGTTTATTTTGAGCAAACATTTCAAATGAAATTGCTAATATTTGATTCCAAACAAAGCGTGCAGAGCCAACGAGATTATTTAAAATAACCTCTTGCTCGACATTAGGCTCAAGCCTAAATTTATACGCTTTGTTGATTTTCATTAATGAGTGTGTATCTGTTAATATGGTGCTGATTCTAACATTTTAGGTATATTTTTTCAATGAGTGAGATATATAAAAACCGACATTCAGCCTTTAATCTTCATGTTCATTTAGTTTTTATAACGAAATATCGAAAAAAAATACTAAGTGAGTTGCATCATAAATATTTCAATGAGTGTGCAACTGAAATATGTAAAGATTTTGATGCTGAATTAAAGGAATGTAATGGTGAATCCGACCATGTTCACATGCTTATTCAGTATCCACCAACGGTACAGTTAAGCAAATTGGTTAATAATTTAAAGTCTGTAACAAGTAGAAGAATGCGAAATGAGTTTTTAGACTTGAGAGGGAATTATACAAAACCTGTTTTATGGTCAAGATCATATTTTGCAGGGTCTTGTGGTGGTGCGCCTTTGGAAATAATCAAACAATATATTCAGAATCAACAAGGTTGAAATTTGTGAAATTCACCTCCACCCTGACTGACGGGTGGAGTCCTCTTTCACTTGGAGATAAACAAAAAGGATAAAGCTCAAGTAGCTATTTGAATGACTCGACTTGAGCTAAAAAGCGTATTGGAAGTGTTTATGATTAGTTAAAAGGATCACGTACTTCAGGTTCAGGTGCATCTGGCTGAGTTGGTGCTGTACCACTTTGTGATTTTTGTACATCAACGACATTACCCTCCTGATCACGGCGGGTAATTGTAGTGCTGGTGGTACTATTTTGCGGTGCAACAGCCTGCGTAGTCGGTGCAGTCGTTGTGGTTGCAGGTGGACGTGCCAAAGCACTTTCATCTATTTTAGGCACAGCTGCTGGACGTAAATTTACCGCATATAACTTGGTGCTCAGTCCCATTTCATCCGCCCCTAAATCATTGACATAAGGACGATAGTCAGCAAATTGCACCACTACAGGCTGAATGGTTTCAGGAAATTTGAATGGCAGCGCTGTCAAAGCATGTGCAGCTTCGCGTTTATTGCCAAAACTACCATATAGCATCACATATTGTTCAGACTGCCCCTCACCGCTTAAACGAATATAAAACAGCTTGCTCCGATCTGTTTGCTTTTTAATAAAACTTTTTATGATGTTTTCATCACTGACCCGAAACAATTCAATTGTGCTGTTATTTTTTTGTTCCTGAATAAATTTAGTACCCCGAAATTCAGCCTCATGCAAACCAGAAGCTGTTAAACGCGTGGTGAGTTCCAAAGGGCGGACTTCTTCTTGCAAACCACCCAAATAGGTGGTTGCAGCAACCTTTTCGGGTTGAATTTGTAATTCAATTTCAGACTCTGGTTGTTTTTCAATTTCAACCAGTTCTTCACGGTCTGTCACCGCCCAAAAAATCAGTGCCGCCAATAAACACAGCACCGCGCCCAGCAACCAAATTGACTGTTGAATTTTTTGCCAGTGTGTACGCAGTGCTGTCATATGCTGCCTTTTATGCTTGATTGGCTAAAATCGCCTGTTTCATCAATTCTAAGTCAAACTCTTTGGTGATGATGGCTTGACCCAATTGCTTCATGAGCACCAAACGTAATTGACCATTCAGCACTTTTTTATCGTGTGCCATATAAGCCAAAAACTGATCCAGTGGAATTTGCGGACATACTATCGGTAAATTGGCGCGAGAAATGATATTTTTTGTACGCTCTACATCTTCAGCAGAAATCCAGCCCATACGCTGTGATAAATCGGCTGCCATCACCATCCCTGTCGCGACAGCTTCACCGTGTAACCATTCACCATAACCCAAATAAGATTCAATTGCGTGCCCAAAGGTGTGCCCAAGATTCAATAAAGCGCGTTCACCTTGCTCTTTTTCATCATTGGCAACAATACGTGCTTTATGTGCACATGAACGATATACCGCTTCTGCCAGTACAGCAGGATCACGCGCGACTAATGCTTCCATGTGCGTTTCAAGCCATTCTAGAAACTCGACATCACCCAAAAGCGCATATTTAATGACTTCGGCTAAGCCTGCAGACAACTCGCGCTCAGGTAAAGTATTCAGTTGCGACATATCGGCCAGCACCACTTGGGGTTGCTGAAACGCGCCAATCATGTTTTTACCCAATGGATGATTAATCCCTGTTTTGCCACCGACACTTGAATCGACCTGCGACAATAAAGTGGTCGGTACTTGAATGAAGTACACTCCACGCTGAAAACTTGCCGAAGCAAAACCTGCCATATCGCCAATCACGCCACCGCCCAAAGCCAGCACCGTACAATCACGGTTAAAACCAGCTTCCAGCAAGGCATCAAAAATAAGAGTGAGATGCTGAATATCTTTGTATTTTTCTCCATCAGGCAAAATACAGGTTGCCACTTTCTTACCAAGTGCTTCAACAGCCGTCACATAGTGACTTAAATACAAAGGTGCAACCGTGGTATTAGTCACTATCATGACTTGCTGACCTTTAATATAAAGTGCAAGTAATTCTTGGGGCTGAAGATCACTGCCAATAAAAATAGGGTAACGGCGATCGCCGAGTTCAACGTGTAAAGTCTGCATGAAAAAGTCGCTTTCTACCTAAGATATTTGCTCTGAAACAATCGTATTTAAGATTTTTTGCGCCAAATCTCGCGCAGCACCCTGATTGGTTTCAATAATATAATGCGCCACCTCACGATACAACGGATCACGCACTGCAAGCAAATCACGTAATCTTTGTTCGGGGTTTTCGACTTGAAGTAAAGGACGGTTTTTATCGCGATAAGTTCGCTGAAGTTGAATTTCGACAGGGGTATATAGATAAACAACAATACCACGTTGTTTTAAGAAGTCTCGATTCGGGGCTTGAGTCACCGCGCCGCCACCTGTAGCAAGTACAAGTTTATGCCGTGTGGTTAACTCATCAATAACCGCTGTTTCACGACTACGAAACCCTTGTTCACCTTCTTTTTCAAAGATCCAAGGGATCGTAGCGCCAGTTTTGCGTTCAATTTCATGATCACTATCTAGAAATTCACGCCCTAACAATTCCGCCAAATGGCGTCCTACAGTGGTCTTGCCTGCCCCCATCGGCCCTACCAAATAGATATTTGGTAGGGTGTCAAACTCTTTGCTTAGCAAGGAGTCACCTATAAATTTTGTTTAAATTGAAAATATATTAATGATTTCTTGAAACACTGTCATTAACAATTCGTGGTGTAACAAAAATCAGCAACTCACGTTTGTTGTCCGACTTGATATCTTTACGGAATAAACGTCCGATATAAGGAATATCGCCCAAGAATGGAACTTTGGTTTGTGAGTTAGCCGTTTGTTGCTCAAAAATACCACCCAAGACCACAGTTTCACCATTATCTACCAAAACGTTGGTATTCACCGCGTTCTTGTTAATGGTGAGCTGACCTGTAGGTGTAGGTGCACCTGGTGAGTCACTGGTGATATTTAATTGCATTTGGACTTTACCGTCAGGCGTGATACTTGGGGTCACATCCAAACTTAAAGTCGCATCAATGAATTCTGTAGTAGATACGGCATTGACACCACCACCTTCAGAAGATTGATACGGAATTTGCGTACCCGATGCCACTTTGGCATTTTGCTTATCTGCAGTCAGAACTTTTGGTGTCGAAATCACTTCACCGTAACCATCTGCTTGTAATGCCGACAACTCCAAATCGAGCATAAAGTCAGACAAGCTGATTAAACCAAATGCAATACGGCTGGCACCTGGACTGGTCACACCCAAATCGACATTCAGGTTTTGTGGACGTTCAATTTCGTACTTCCAACCACCCGTATCACTATCTTTTTCTGGTTCACGCAAGTTCCACAAAGTCGTATCGCTACCACCCACCAACAAGTGGTTATTATTGGTAATCCCTTGTGACAAGATGCCCCACTTCACCCCCATTTCCTTGGTGAAATCTGTGGTTGCACGAACAATACGTGCTTCAATCATCACCTGCTTCACAGATACATCTAGCAAATCAATCATTTGACGAATCTGATCAATTTTTGCCGATGTATCGTTGATGATTAAGGTATTGGTACGTGGATCTACCGACACTGTACCGCGTGGACTCAACAAGCTACCAACGCTATCGCCTAATGGATCAGTACCTGTATTGGTATTTGAACCACCACGTGATGCATTCTTGCCTTGCGTAATTAGTTTTTCAATATCTGCCGCTTTGGCATAGTTCAATTGAATATATTCAGTTTGTAGTGGCGCCAGTTTCACACTTTGCGCAATCGCTTTGGCTTCTTCTTCTTCGGCTTTAATCAATTCAGAAACAGGTGCAATCCAAATCACGTTGCCATTACGACGCTTATCCAAATTTTTGGTTTTCAGGATAATGTCTAACGCCTGATCCCAAGGTACATCTTTTAAACGTAAGGTAATGTTGCCTTGCACAGTGTCTGCTGCCACCATGTTAATGCCTGTGAAATCAGCCAATAACTGCAATACACGACGCACTTCGATGTCTTGGAAATCTAGTGAAATCTTTTTGCCTGTATAGCTTTGAGCTGCACGTGGTTTAAACGGGTTTTTATCGACAGGGCGTTTTAAGCTGATGGTTAGCTTGTCTTCTGCCTGATATGCCATATATTCATAGCTGCCTGCAGCTTGAATAGTAATCACGCCATTGCTGCCATCATTGTGTGCATCAATGGTCGATACAGGTGTTGCAAAGTCATTTACATTTAAACGACGTGCTAAATGTGCAGGTACTTTATTGCCTAAAGTACGTACCACAATTTTGCTGCCTTGCTGCTGCACATCTACAGGAGTATTGCTACCGAGTAGATCAATCACCACCTGACCTTCACCTTCACCGCCACGCTGGAAACCAATATTGGATACGCCTTGTGCGCTACGTTGAGCAGTCACGGCAGCCATAGGCGTTGCCGTAGTTGAGTTAATTTTTAAAATAAAGGTGTTGCCTTCAACACGCGTGGTAAATGCGCCCGCATCGGCCAAGTTCACAGTTAAACGTGAACGCTGTGCATCTGAGCTCACCTCTACAGAGCTGGCTTCTTTGGTTGCGACTGCAACGCTGTTTTGCTTCAGCGTTTGTTGCGCTTTATCAAAATCTAAAATCAAGCGGGAAGGTTGTTCCAGCTGATATGCAGCAGGTTGAGGTGGCAAACCATTAAACATGACACGAATTTCGGTGCCCTGTCCCGGAATTTGCATGGGTACGATGTTGGTAATGCTGACTTGGGCATTGGCAACTTGCATCACTGCCATTGCGACTGCGCCCATTGAAAACTGACGGAACAAATTGTTCATTGTATTACCATCCCCAAAAATAAAATCTTTCACACTGTTATTCATTTTTATTCCTTTAATTTATGGCGCAGGCCCAATTAAAACTAAACTTCTTGGACGTTCTACATAACCTTCACGACCATCTGGAATAATTTCGATTAAATCAATTTGTGTAGGTGTAATATTCACCACACGACCATGATTTACCCCCATATAGCTACCACGCTGGATACGCTCAATTTCACCATCAGGTGTTTGAATCAATGCCAAAATTTGACCATTTTGACGCATACTGCCTTTCATGGTCAGTGACTCAAGTGCGTAATTTTCCAGTGGTTGTAGCTGGCGGGCAAGGTTCGGATAAACGCGCTTCCCTGCCATAATTTTAAGCTCTGCCGCCAATGAACTTGGCATAAATGGGCTTTTGAGCTGGTGTGCTGCATAGTTAAAGGTTGGTGCAGGCTCAAACACAGGTGCAGGTTCAATGGGTAGTGGTGGCTGATTACGAATTTCAGCCATTTGTGCATTGACTGCATCAATCCGTGAATCACATCCCACCATTAATACAGTTGCCAACAGGGCTAACGAAAGCTTTTCAATTTTCATTTTTTACCCCTTTTCGCAGTATTATTTACTCTTTTATTACTCTTCTCGCTATTCGCAGCAGTATCGGTTGCACTGCTTTCCATTGTAGTTTGCGCATCTGCACTGCCTACATAACGATAAGTTTTTGCTTGCGCTTTATAGGTTACTTGCGGAATATCGGTTTTCTTGTCTTTATTTTCAGTCGCCACAATTTCAAAGTCGTGCATGGTCACAATACGTGGCAATGCTGCTGTACCGCTTACGAATGAACCAAAGGCATGATAATCGCCTGTCGCTTCAATTGAAATTGGCTGTTCAATAAAGAACTCTTGTTTAATTTCGTTCTCTAAACGAATGTTTTTAAACTTCAAACCTGAATTCACGCCTGTGACGTTAATATCTTCAACTAAACCTGGAATTTCAGTTTCTTTTGGCAATTGTTCAAGTTGTTGGTTAAAGTTCGCTTCCATTTCTTGTAATTGCGCTTGGTATTGCTGCAAATTACGCAATTTAGAATCTTTTTCACGGAACTCATTTAACAAGTTTTGTTCTTGTGTATGTGCTGCTGCAATGGCATCTAACTTTGGCTTGATTACGACAAAGTAACCTAAAGCTAGAATCAGGAAAATAATAAAAATCCAGCAGGTAATTTTGACCGAAAGTGGCCAAGCACCATAATTGTTAGGATCTAGGGTATTGAACTGTTGAAAAAACTTTTCAACTGTCATTTTCTTTTTCGGAGCAACAGCAGCATCCTGATTTACTTCATCAAATTCATCGAGACTCATTGTGCTGCCCCCGCTGCTGATGTTGAATTAGATTCTGTTGGTGTTACTGGAATTGCAATTTCTTCTAAATCTGAAGTTACTACAAAAGTACCGTAACTTTCCTCTACACGAGGAACCACAGAGCTTGGTGCTTTATCTTTATTTTCTTCTTTGGCTAAGAATGAATTCATAAATGCATTGCGATACCACGGCGATGCTTCCAAATTACGCAAGAATTCAGCCACAGTATTTGGACTTTCAGCCTTGCCTTCAAAAGTGAATTTATTGCCTGTACGGCTCACTTTGGTTAAGTACATATTGCTTGGTGTCACACGCACCAATTCATCCACCAAACGCACGGCAATTGGACGCTGACTTTGTAAGCCCTGAATAAGCTTCATGCGCTCAACAATAGCATTACGCTGTTCTTGCAAGCCTTCTAAAGATTTTAATTGTACATCTAGGTTTTGGTTGGTACTGATCACCAATTGATTGGCTTGTTCTTGATCTTGTAACTTCGCGTTGTAGAAGAACCACGCCAAAGCCACCAATAACACCCCAACAGCAGCCGCTGCAATACAAAATACAATAAATTCTTTTTTACGTTTTTCTCTTAGCTCATCGCGCCAAGGGAGTAAGTTAATCTTTGCCATTAATCAAAACTCCTCATTGCTAAACCACATGCCACCATCAATGACGGCGCATCACTTTCAATTCTTTTAATGTCGATTTGTGGAGAGAAGCCCATTTGTAAGAATGGATTGGCAATGGTCACACGGTAGCCCAGTTTTTGCTGCAACAACTTCGCAAGACCTGGAATATTGGCATTCCCCCCTGCCAATAAAATGTGATCAATTTCGTTAAATTGTGAAGATGAGAAAAAGAACTGCAATGAACGTGCCGCTTGTTGCACCACCGCTTCTAAGAACGGTTCGAGCACCTCTACATCGTAGTCATCTGGCAAAGTACGGCTTTTTTTCGCACGTCCTGCTTCTTCATACGACAAACCATAACGGTTTTGAATTTCTTGTGTCAGCTGCTTACCGCCAAAGGTTTGCTCGCGGGTATAAATAATTTTGTTATTTTGCAGTACCGACAAGGTGGTCATGGTATGACCAATATCCAAAATACCAATGGTGTTCACACCCATTGGCAGGGTATCGGAGAACACTTTAAAGGCATTTTCGATGGCAAAACTTTCGACATCGGCAATTTTGGCTGTCAAGCCGCCCAACTCCAATGCTTCTACTCGTGCTTCTACGTTTTCTAAACGTGTTGCAACCAGTAACACATTGACTCGGTTTGGATTGGCTAAACGGTCTGGTTGGACTTCAAAGTCTAGGCTGACTTCATCTAATGGGAATGGAATATATTGCTCGGCGTCCATACGAATTTGAACTTCACGCTCATCGCTAGTCATATCTGCATCCATTTCAATGATTTTGGTAATCACCATTGAGGTTGGAATTGCTAATGCTGCAGATGTAGATTGCGTGTTTGCTAAGTTCAATGCACGTTCAAGCGCATCCCCGACTGCTTCTGGATTGAGAATGTTTTTTTCAACCACACTGCCTTCTGGAAGTGGGACCAGCGCATAGCTCTCGACCCAGTATCTACCATTCTTAACAGAGAGTTCTAATAACTTAACAGAAGTAGAACTAATATCTACACCTATTAACCCCTTACTTGGCTTACGATATAACCTACGCACAATAGTACCATTCCTATTATTTTTTTATCCCCAAAAAAATTTAACCTACTAATCCGCGCTGGTCTATAATTTTTTACGGATACAATAATTCATCTAACAATCCGTAAATCTACTCGCTATACTGACCAGCAATTAGTTTGCTATTAGCGCTTATTAAAACGCACTTGTTATGAAAAAGCTATCTTGTTCGGGTCGTGTTCATCCATTTTTTTTGATCATAATTATAATTTTGGTCGCAATACCGATGGGTTTCTATGGCATGTATCTCTATATTGCCCCATCTTTGCCAGAAATGACCACCTTAAAAAAAGCGCCATTATTAAAACCATTGCAGGTTTATAGTGCCGATAATGAGCTAATTGCCGAGTATGGCGGCAAGCTTTCTGTGCCTGTCGATTATGAACATATTCCTGAAAAATTCATTTTTGCATTCTTAGCTGCAGAAGATTCTGCCTTTTTTGAACACAGTGGGATTAGCTTCAAAGGCTTAGGGCGCGCGTTGAGCGAGGCGGTAACAGGCTCCAATGTGCAAACTGGTGGCTCAACCATTACCATGCAAGTAGCAAAAAACTATTATCTCAGTCCTGAACGTACCTTAAAGCGTAAACTCACCGAAATCTTTTTAGCACGTAAAATTGAACAGAACCTAAGCAAAGAAGAAATTTTGACTTTATACGTCAATAAAATCTTTTTGGGTAAAAATGCCTATGGCATCGCGGCAGCTGCCAAAATTTATTACAACAAAAGCCTAGAAGAACTGTCGATTGCACAAATGGCGATGATTGCAGGCCTACCTAAAGCACCTTCGCGCTACAATCCTGTGGTGAATCCTGAACGTGCTTTGGAGCGTCGCAACTGGATTTTGGGACGTATGCTGCAACTGGGCTATATCAATCAAAATGAATATCAAAAAGCCATTGCTGAACCCATTAATTTAGATATGCCAGACCGCAGCATCAGCAATAAACATCCGTATATTGGGGAAATGGTACGTGCTGAACTGGTCAGTAAATTTGGCGAACAAGCTGTTGATTCAGGCTATAAAGTTTATACGACGGTAGACAGCAAACGTCAGATGTATGCAGAACAGGCGGTTCAAGAAGGCTTAGAAGCCTATGACCGTCGCCACGGTTGGCGTGGCGCAGAGGCACACGACAAACCGCTGAACGAGTTTCGTGCTTATGCCAACACCTACCCTGCGCAAGTCAGCAAAGTGCTGAATAATTCTTTTGAAGCGTTAATGCAAGATGGCACAACGGTTACTGTACCGTGGTCAGGTATGTCTTGGGCACGCCCCTATCGCAATGCCAACAGTGTAGGCAATGCGCCAAGTCGCGCGGCACAGATTGTAAAAGTTAAAGATATTGTCCGTTTACGTCCAAATGAAAATAAAACTGCTTGGTCATTGGTACAAGTACCAAAAGTGCAAGGTCAATTGGTCGCAATTAACCCAAATAATGGCGCCATTGAAGCGTTGGTCGGTGGATATAATTTCTATCAATCTAAGTTCAACCGTACTTTACAAGGTTGGCGTCAACCGGGTTCCACCATCAAACCTTTTGTGTATGCTCTGGCTTTAGAGCGTGGTATGACGCCACACACCATGGTCAATGACAGTCCAATCACCATTGGCAAATGGTCACCACGTAACTCCGATGGTCGTCATCTAGGCATGATTCCGTTACGTCGTGCTCTCTATTTATCTCGTAACACGGTTTCGGTACGCTTATTACAAGAAGTCGGTATTGAGCGTACCCGCCAACTATTCATGGATTTTGGTTTGCAGGAAGATCAGATTCCGCGTAACTACACCATTGCATTGGGTACACCACAAGTTTTGCCTATTCAAATGGCAACGGGCTATGCCACTTTTGCCAACGGTGGTTACCGTATTCAACCGCACTTCATTAACCGTATTGAAGATGCTTATGGCAAGGTGATTTATCAAGCCAATCCTGAATATGCGTGTATTGCTTGTATTAATTCCAAAGAACAAACGACTGAAAGCGCCGAAGCCACCACACCAGATGATGAAGTGATTGAAGTGACCAATAAAAAACTGGCACAAGCTGAACAGGATCCACAATTATTGGCAGAGCGTAGTCAGTACAAACAGGCACAACGTATTTTAAAATCTAGCTCGGCGTATGATATGTCCAATATTTTACGTGACGTAATTCAACATGGTACTGGACGTGCTGCGCTCAGAATTGGTCGTGGTGATATTGGCGGTAAAACAGGAACCACCAACGATGCAAAAGACGCTTGGTTCGCAGGTTTCAACGGCAAACTGGTGACTGTGGCTTGGGTGGGCTTTGACCAACCAACAACTTTAGGACGTCGTGAATATGGGGGGGTTGCAGCGCTGCCAATTTGGACAGACTTTATGGGCAATGCACTTAAAGGCACACCTGAAGCATGGGTCAGTTTAGACAGCAAAGCCAAAGCGCCACAACGTGAACTCAATCAAATGAATGCAGAACAGAAGCAGGATTATCGTGCTTCACCGCCATTGGCACGTCCACTGTATCGACCTGCACCTGTTGCGCCAGCACGTGCGCCTGAGCGAGATTTTGACGATTTACCAGGCGAGGAAGTATTAATTCCTGACAACGCTGCACCGCCTGCCATGCAAGCGCCAAGCAACAACCCTGCTAAACCAAATGCAGCACCTAAACCTGCTCCCGATGCTTTAGAAAACTTAATTGACGAAGTCTTATAACCACAGACAAGCAGTCAGAAAAAAGCCCTCTTATGCAAAGATGAGGGCTTTTTTATGGGCTATTCAAACTTATTTTTTCTGAAACAGATAAATTTGATGCTGTGCTGTCACGTCAAACTGGGTTCGCTGTTCCAATGCCTGACGGCGCTCTGCTTTGGCTTTATAGGCATAAGGTGTCATAGCAATTAAATGAATTAAATCGCTTTGATTGAGCTGTAATGGTGTTTCCACCACGCTGGCATCAATCAAATCAAAAGTAGTTTGTAATTGGGTGATAAATTTTTCGGGTTCATGTGGCTTTACCTCTTCGAACAACGCTTGACGCATCGCCAATAAATGCTCAGGCGCAGGCGTCACCACCAACAAATAACCTAGTGGTTTTAAAACCCGTAAAATTTCATGTTGCGGGATTGGGCTAAACAGACTGGCACATAAATCAATACAATGCTCCAAAACAGGCAAGGTTGCTCCTGTCCCCACCACCCAAGTCACTGCGGAATTCAATTTTGCCGCTACTTGTACGGCATTCTTGGCAATATCCACCCCGACACACTGCAACACTTCGCCTTGCATGGCAGCAGTGTAATAACCTTCACCACAACCAATATCCAACAAATTTTCGATGCGTAAGGCACGAATTTTTTGCACCACCGCCTGTTGCAAGGGCGCATAATGCCCTGCACTTAAAAATGCACGGCGTGCCTGCACAGAAGTAGGTGTATCCCCTGGATTTTTACTGTGCTTATGTTGCACCACATGTAAATTGACGTAGCCTTGTTTCGCAACATCATAACTGTGATTGCTGGCACAACGCCATGTTCGATCATGCAGTTGCAATACCTGACGACATACAGGACACATCAGCAAATTCATCATTTTCTCCAGAGTGGACGACATAAAAAGTCGGCGAGTGCCGACTTTTAAAATTTTCGGTTGGATAGGCTTAACGTAATTTTAAGGTCATTAAACCTAAAACCACCAGCATAATTGTGATAATCCAGAACCGAATCACCACTTGGGTTTCACGCCAGCCTTTCTTTTCATAGTGGTGATGCAACGGCGCCATTAAGAATACCCGTTTATTGCGCATGCGTAGTGAACCAATTTGCAAGAATACCGAAATCGCTTCAACCACAAACACCCCGCCCATAATCGCAAATACGATTTCCTGCCGTACCATGACGGCAATCGTACCTAGCATTGCCCCCAAAGACAGTGCACCGACATCGCCCATAAAGACTTGTGCAGGATGCGCGTTATACCACAGGAAGGCTAAGCCTGCACCAATCATCGCGGCACAGATTACCACCAACTCAGACGCATATTTCACATAAGGAATATGCAGATAATCGGCAAAACGAACATCCCCTGCCAAGTAGGCAAATACACCCAAACCGGCCGCAACTAATACGATTGGCATAATCGCCAAGCCATCTAAACCATCAGTTAGGTTCACCGCATTTGAGGCACCATTAATCACCAAATAGGTAAAGATAATGAAGCCAATACCGAGTGGAATCAACGACAATGGAATGCTGAAATCTTTAAAAAATGGAATCAACACATCCAGCATATCTGCAGTTTGTGCAGGATTTGGCTGTTGGGTTGCAATCACATACAATGCAATACCCGCACCCAATGATGCTACCGAAGTCCAGAAGAATTTTTTACGCGCTGGCAAACCCGCATTGTCTTTGTAGCGAATTTTAATCCAGTCATCTGCCCAGCCTACAGCGCCAAAAATGACCATAACTGCCAGTACAATCCAGACGTAAGGGTTAGATAAATCTGCCCACAATAGGGTCGAAATACCAATGGAAAGCAGGATTAATACCCCGCCCATGGTTGGCGTACCCATTTTTTTGGCATGCCCTTCAGGTGCATAAGAGCTGACTGCCTGACCGTATTTTAATGCTTGTAATTTACGAATCATCACAGGGCCTAGCACCAAACCGATGCCAAGCGCAGTCAATACACTCAGTAATGAACGTAATGTTAAATAACGAACCACCTGAAACGAGCTGTTATAGCCCGCCAGCTGTTCAAATAACCATAACAGCATTTAAATTTTCTCCATCAATGCAGCCATCAACGTTTCCATATGGGTATAACGAGAACCTTTAAATAGGAAACTCATGGACTGAGGTTGATGTGTTTTTACCAGATCAATTAAAAACGGTAAGGCTTGTTCTTGAGTGACAAAAGCCTGTAATTTTTTTCCATATTGGGTACTGCGCGCACCTTCTTGGGTCGCAGGTGCAAATTCACCGACTGCCACCACAAAGTTGATGCCACGAATAGACACCAAATCACGCCCCAACATATAGTGCTGTTGTGCTGCGCTATTGCCCAGCTCACCAATATCACCAATGACCATAACTCGCACACCTGTTTGCTGTGCAAGGACTTCACCTGCAGCACGCATAGAGGTTGGATTGGCATTATAGGTGTCATCAATGAATAAATGTGTGCCTTGCTGAATAAAGTTCAAACGGCCTTTTGCCCCCTGTGCCTGTTCCAAGCCTGCGACAATATCATCTAAACTCACACCAATTGCCAGTGCAAAAGCAGCAGCAGCCATAGCATTTTGTACATTGTGTTCACCTGCAAATGGCAAATGAATCTGACGCACACCATGCGTGGTATTTAAACAAAAACTTGCCAATTGTGGCTGCAACTGAATGTCTGTCGCAAACACATCACCGCCTTCACCAAAACTTAGACGCTGTTCTGACTGAACCGCTTGCTGAATCTGTTCGGCAAAATCATCGGCAGCAGGGACAATCGCTGTACCTTGCGAGGCAATATGTGCATAAATTTCAGACTTGGCCCGACAAATGCCCTCACGTCCACCAAACTCACCCAAATGCGCAGTACCAATATTGATAATGCCTGCCACCTGCGGCTGCACCAAGTTTGAGGTGTAATCGATTTCACCTTGATGACTGGCGCCTAATTCCATCACTGCATATTGATGGCTTGCATTCAACTCCAACAACATCATCGGCACACCCAAGTCATTATTCAGGTTGCCACGGGTAATTAAAGTCGGTGCCAAACGTGACAAAATACTACCGAGCATTTCTTTAGTGGTGGTTTTACCGCTACTGCCTGTTAACGCAATCACTTTTAATTGAGGATGTTGCTGACGACGAAATGCGCCCAAGTGTCCTAAAGCTAAACGGGTATCAGGCACGACCAATTGGCAAATATCTGCGTCTACAGGCTGGCTGACAATTGCCATAGAACAGCCCTGAGTCGCTACTTGTGCCACAAAATCATGCGCATCAAAACGCTCACCTTTTAAAGCCAAAAAGGCATCGCCTGCTTCAGCATGGCGTGAATCGGTTAAAATACGTTTAATCTCGCCTTGCGGTGCTTGCCCATTGAACCAATAACCCTGTGTTGCCTGTTTGAGTTGTTCGGCAGTCCAAGGTTCTAAAATTGCGGTACTGGTGGTGGAAGTGTGCATACAAATTCCTTATTGGGCAGGATAAGCAGAAGGTGAACAATGCTGTGCATCTATCGCAGATTGCACTTCAACCACATCGTCAAACCAGTGTCTTACCCCATCTATTTCTTGATAGTTTTCATGACCTTTGCCTGCAATCAAGACAATATCGCCTGACTGTGCATGTTTGACTGCATATTTAATCGCTTCACGACGATCATGAATTTCATGGCTCTGTGCCACCGACAAATCGACACCTGTCTGCATATCGGCAAAAATTTGCAAAGGATCTTCAGTACGTGGGTTATCTGAAGTCAAAAGCACAACATTGGCATAGTCCAATGCCGCTTGGGTCATCAGTGGGCGCTTACCACGATCCCGATCTCCACCGCAGCCAAACACCGCCCAAAGCTGTGCGCTGACATGGCGTTTTAAGGTTTGCAACACTTGAATTAGGGCATCTGGCGTGTGTGCATAATCCACCACAAATAAACGCTCTGCATCACGCAACACTTGCATACGCCCTGGTGCGCCTTTGAGTTGTGCAGTCGTGTGTATTAAATCCTGTAATGCAAAACCTGCTTGCTCTGCTGCGATTAAACTCGCGACCAAGTTTTCAACATTAAAATGTCCGAGCAACGGACTTTGCACCACATATTCTGCCGTAGCAGTTTGTAGATGGAAACGTACACCATTCAGACTGTATTCAATCTGCTGTACTTGATAGTCTGCCGCTTGCTGCGTGGAATAAGTCAAAATTTTCGGTTGCGCAGGGTTCTGTTGCGCCGCTTGCAACATGATCCCAGCATATTCATCATCTAAATTGACAATTGCAACTTTTAAACTGGCAAACTGAAACAGCATGGCTTTGGCTGCAGCATACGCCTCTAAAGTACCGTGATAATCCAAATGATCACGGCTCAGGTTGCTATATACCGCAATTTCAATATCGCAGCCATTTAAGCGCCCTTGCTCCAAACCATGTGAACTGGCTTCAATTGCGGCAAATTTTGCCCCCTGTTGTGCATAGCTGTATAAAGCATTTTGCAGTTGTAAGGCATCTAAAGTGGTATGTGTTGAAGCTTCCAAATTAGGCAAAATTCCGTTGCCTGTGGTGCCCATTACCGCACAGCGTTGGGCTTGTAACATTAACAACTCAGCAATTAAGCGGGAAATCGTGGTTTTACCATTGGTGCCCGTGACTGCAAGCATACGCGCTAAAGGTACAGGCTGTCGTGCTTGTAAATATTGTTTTTGCCACTGTCCCATGCGCTGACGCACATCTGGCACCACCAAATTATTGGCAACTGCCAGTTCAGTTTCCGAAATCACCGCCAAAGCACCTTGATCTAAAGCTGCTTGTGCAAATTGTGCGGTTTTTTCAGGCTGCGACAAACTGGTCAGGGCAATAAAAATTTGCCCTACTGTCACATGGCGGCTGTCAAGTTGAAAGCCCTGAAAGTCTTGTATCATCCAATCTGCAACGCGGGAACTGCGATAAATATTTTGAAAGCGAATCGACATGCGTCACCTGTTATTGGATGTTGGGAGTTTCTAAAGGTTTATCTAAAGGTACGTTCATTAAACGTAAAGATTCTTGCATCACACGAGCAAATACAGGCGCTGCCACCAAACCACCATAATACTGTCCTGTTGGATTTTCCACCACGACAACCATGGCTAAACGCGGATCACTGACTGGCGCAACCCCAGCAAACAAGGCACGATATTCAGTCTGTGAATAGCCTTTGCGGTCTGCACGAAGTTTATGCGCTGTTCCCGTTTTACCTGCAACCCGATAGCCTGGAATATTGGCTTGACGTGCCGTACCACCGGGTAACGTTACGGCTTCCATCATCAGTAGAACTTGATCGGCAATTTTAGCATCAACAATTTGTTCGCCTTTGGGCTGTTCTTCCAGCTTATATAGGCTAAGCGGCATTTTAACGCCTTTATTGGCCAGCATGGCATAGGCATCTGCCAATTGCAGCACAGTGGCATTTAAACCATAGCCATAGGACATGGTCGCCACTTCTGATACATTCCATTTACTTGGCGGCAAGATTAAACCTGCACTTTCACCCGGGAATTTAACAGCAGAACGTGCACCAAACCCTAAACGCTTATAAAAAGTCGGTAAGGTTGCATACGGTAAAGATAAAGCAATTTTCGCCACACCCACGTTTGACGATTTTTGGATAATTCCCGCCAGAGTCAGTGACCCATAATTATGAGTATCGCGAATGGTGTGATTACCCACCCGCATTGAACCACCGCTTAAATTGACCACGGTATTCGGTGAATATTTACCGCTTTCCAGTGCCATTGCCACCGTCATCGGTTTCATGGTCGAACCCGGCTCAAAAGAATCGACCGCGCCACGGTTACGCATGGCATCTTTATTGGACAAACTTTTTTTGTCATTCGGGTTATACGACGGCCAACTGGTCATCGCTAAAATTTCACCTGTTTTAACATCTACCGCAATGGCTGTCGCAGAACGTGCATTATTGGCCACCCCTGCAGCAGTCAACTCACGGTACATGATGTATTGCAAACGCGAGTCGATACTTAAAGTAATATTTTCACCCGGTTCAACCTCTCTCACCACTTCTGGGTCTTTGACACGGTTACCCTTTTTATCGCGCACGATTTGCTGTTCACCATCCACGCCTGCCAAGCGGGTATTCAGCTGCATTTCCAAACCTTCAATACCTGTGCCTTCGCTATTGGTCAAGCCAATAATTTGCGCATTGGGCTGTGGCTGCGGGTAATAACGCTTATAGTTTTTCTCGGTATATACCCCTTGGAAATTACGTTTTAGAATCAGCTCTGCCTGTTGCGGCGGCACTTCTTTTTGTAAAACCAAATAACGTGAACGCGGACGCTCGTTCATTTTATTTTTCAGTTCTTGGCGATCCATCCCAACTGCATCGGCAAGTTCATCTAAATTCAAGTTTTTATCTGGCAATTGACGCTGCAATTTACGACTGGTCGGATTTTTTTCCAACTCGGCTGTAATTTCTTCAAACAGTTTTTTATTGTCAAAATAATCACGTGGATCAATCACCACTTTCATTACAGGGGTACTAATTGCCAAAGGCACACCGTGGCGATCATAAATCACCCCGCGCATAGCTTTGAGCTTTTCTGTTCTTAAAATATTGGCATTGGCTTTGTTTTGTAAAAAGTCATGGTTCACAATTTGCACATAAAAAGCACGTCCCACCAGTGCCACGAACACCAGCAGTACCACAGCCCACATTAAGTAAAAACGCCACATTTCTACATGAATGGCATTTTTTCCAGTTACCGATTGCTGTTTCTTTCGGGTTTGCTTTTTACGCGTATCGACCATGTGCAACTCGCCTTATTGTTGTTCTGAGGTTGTAGGCAAAGAAATCACCACAGTTTGCGGTGCGGGCGGTGAATACATACGCAGTTGCGTCACCGCACGGGTGCCAATTTGTGCAGTTGCACCAAAGGTCTGCTGTTCAATTAACAAACGCCCCCATTCGGCATTTAAGTCATCTCGCTCGCGCATATAAGAACTCAGCTCACGATAATCATGGCGATATTCAAACACTTGAAACACCACCATAATCGCGCTGATAAATACCAGCGCCAATAAAATAAAATAGGCGACCATTTTTTTCAGTCGCACTTGAGATTGATTTTTTTCAACGGTTTCAGTTTTCATTATTGGCCTTTTCAAGCTAATCGTTCTGCAACACGTAGCCATGCGCTGCGTGAGCGTGGATTGGCTTTGACTTCTTCATCACTGGCACGCACACGTGATATTTTTTTCAATCGACGTGTATCTTGTTGCTGTTGTGGCAAGCCCCAACCCGAATCTTCAGGCAGGCTCGATTCTTTTTGAATAAACTGTTTAATTAAACGATCTTCCAAAGAATGGAAGCTAATTACCGCCAAACGACCTTCGGGTTTTAACACCTCAACGGCTTGCGGCAAGAAGTTTTCAATATCTTCTAATTCTTTATTAATCGCAATACGAATTGCCTGAAAAGTACGTGTTGCAGCGTGTTTGTTTTTTTCCCACTTCGGATGGGCAACTTTTACAATTTCAGCCAATTGTGCGGTAGTTTCAATATAACCCGCCTGTTTAATGGCTTTGGCAATACGGCGGCTATAACGCTCTTCACCATATTGAAAAATCACATTGGCTAAGGCTTCTTCTTCAATATCCACCAGCCATTCTGCCGCAGTCGGGCCTTGTGAGTTGTCCATACGCATATCAAGCGGGCCATCTTTCATAAAGCTAAAACCGCGTTCTGCCTGATCTAGCTGTGGTGACGACACGCCTAAATCGGCCATCACACCATCGACCTGAGTGACGCCCAAATCATTCAACGCTTGCTGCATATCGGCAAAACTGGCATGAATAATCTGAAAGCGCGAATCTTGCTGCGCCAATTCTGCTGCCACGGCCAAAGCTTGTGGATCTTTATCAAAGGCATAGACTCGTGCCTGCGCATCCAATTTGGATAACAACAAACGCGTGTGTCCACCTCGTCCAAAGGTGGCATCGACATAAATTCCTGTATTGCGATCTGCCAACACGGCATCAACAGTTTCATGAAGTAATACAGAAATATGCGACATAAGGTTCAATCAATACAGCTAAAATGTAACTGCACATTATTACCTTGTTTTGGCAAAGCTCCAAACGTCTTTTTGTAGATAAATATTACTTTCCATAGGGAAAACCGTTTTTGACTTTTTTAAAGCACAAAAAAATCTCCGTAGAGATTTTTTTGTGTGCCAATCCAATAAAAGATTAGCCGAAAATGGATATCTGTTTAACGCTTAGTATTATAAATTTGGTCGAAAATCGCACCATTCACAAAATGTGTTTTTTGTGCATTTTCCCAGCCACCGAACACTTCATCAATCGTGAAGGTTTTTAATTTCGGGAATTGTGCTGCATATTTTGCAAGGACTTTTTCATTACGTGGACGGTAGAAATGCTTAGCCGCCATTTCCTGACCTAAAGGTGAATATAAATAGTTGATATAGCCTGTCGCTAACCATTTATTGCCATTTTTTTCTACTGTGCGGTCTACGATTGCCACCGAAGGTTCAGTCAAAATAGAAATAGATGGATAAACAATATCAAACTTGTCTTTGCCTAAGGTTTTTAAAGTTACAAGGGCTTCATTTTCCCAAGTCAACAACACATCACCAATGCCACGTTCAGCAAATGTAGTCATCGACGCACGTGCTGCCGAATCCATCACTTTTACATTGTGGTACATCTTGCCCACAAATTCTTGCGCTTTGGCCTTAGAGCCGCCCGGCTGCTTTTCTGCATAACCCCAAGCCGATAAATACACCCAACGTGGCAAACCACCTGTTTTCGGGTTAGGGGTAATAATTTGTACGCCTGGTTTGGTTAAGTCATTCCAGTCTTTAATGTTTTTCGGATTGCCTTTACGCACCATAAAGACGATGGTCGAGGTATAAGGCGCAGAGTTATGAGGAAATTCTTTTTGCCAACCTGCTTGGATTTGACCTGACTTTACAATTTCTTCAATGTCATTCGCCAATGCCAAAGTTACGACATCGCCCTTTAAACCATCGACCACAGAACGCGCTTGCTTGCCTGAACCACCATGTGATTGTTTAAAGTTGACGTCTAAACCTGTACGTTTTTTCCAGTACTGACCAAACGACTTGTTAAATTCATCATAAAATTCGCGGGTCGCATCATACGATACATTTAAAAACTGACGATCTGCAGCCTGAGCAGTCGTTGCAGCAAAACCTGTTGCCAATAGCGCAGCAGCCAATAAAGCTTTCAATTGAGTTTTCATTACAGCACACATCACCTTTAATCTGTCGCTCAATATATGCAATGCTCAGGCGCTGCGCAATTTGTAAAAAACATGCAAAAAATGATTAAATTCAAATAATTTAGCTTTAATTAATTGTTTTTAATCAATTTAATTCAAGATGCGGCGTTTATTCCAAATTTATACCTTTTTATGGATTAGATATATGAAAAGTGAATAAAACTTTGATCCGTTTTTAGACTCAACGGTAAAATAAGCGACATCACAGCAATCAAACCCGCTTCAAAACTATTTTATTGTGACTTTTGTAACAATCTTCACGATATCTCCACAGTTGTTTGTTACAACATGTTCTAAATCAAAGATCATCTGAAAAATCGGTATATAGTGAATAAATGATGATAAAGATCTTATTAAGAGTGTGACGCAAATCTACTTTTGTTATGATGTTTGTGATTAAATATTAAAGTGATTAAAACAATTTATAAATTGTGAGTTCACTCATAAAGGAAAGGGGGAATCAAAATGAAATCTAAACTCATGTTCGCAGTATTACTCAGCTTAAGTACAGTCGGTCACAGTGCAGTGATCAAATCTGCTGAAAGCAAAACCAATTTAACTGAGGCAAAAGGCTCTTTAATTGAAAAAGCCATTACCCAGCAAAAACAGGCAGACAAGCAAAAGTTTGAATCGAATAATGATTTAAAAGTGCTGACTTCAATTAATCTTGCCCCAACTCAAAATTTCTTTGCCTTGCAAAATCAGCGTTTTAGCCGTTTCGTACAAGCCTTATTCCCGCAAGGTAACTCATAAGTCTGCATCAAACTCACTGCCTTTAATCCCCTTTTCAAATGCAGTTGAAACGCCCAAGTACAGAATGTTGAATTTAACATTAAGTACTTGGGCTTTTTCGTTATAATGGTTGCAATTTACATTTTGAATTAATTTTTGCTTATGACTGTTCGTACTCGTATCGCGCCTTCTCCTACTGGTTTCCCGCACGTGGGAACAGCGTATATCGCCTTGTTTAACTTATGTTTTGCCAAACAACACGGTGGTGAATTTATTCTTCGTATTGAAGATACTGACCAACTGCGCTCAACCCCTGAATCTGAAAAAATGATTTTGGATTCATTGCGTTGGTTAGGCTTAAATTGGGCAGAAGGTCCAGATATCGGCGGCCCACATGCACCGTATCGCCAATCTGAACGTATGGATATTTATAAGCAATACGCCTTGCAATTGGTTGAACAAGGGCATGCTTTCTATTGCTTCGCTACTAGCGAAGAACTAGATCAAATGCGTGCAGAACAACAAGCACGTGGTGAAAGCCCGCGCTACGATGGTCGTGGTTTAAACTTGTCTGCAGATGAAGTGCAGCGTCGTTTAGCGGCAGGCGAAGCGCATGTTATTCGTATGAAAGTGCCAACCGAAGGCGTATGTAAATTTAATGACATGCTGCGCGGTGAAGTGGAAATTCCATGGGCGCAAGTCGATATGCAAATTTTGCTGAAAACAGATGGCTTGCCAACTTACCATTTGGCCAACGTGGTCGATGACCATTTGATGCAAATCACTCACGTGATTCGTGGTGAAGAATGGATTCCATCGGCACCGAAACACCAATTGCTTTATCAATATTTTGGTTGGGATATGCCTGTGTTATGCCACATGCCATTGTTGCGTAACCCAGACAAATCAAAATTATCTAAACGTAAAAACCCAACTTCAATCAACTACTACAAAGACATTGGCGTATTACCTGAAGCTTTGCTGAATTATTTAGGTCGCATGGGTTGGTCAATGCCAGATGAAAGTGAAAAATTCACCTTAGCCGAAATGATTGAACACTTTGATATTCAACGTGTTTCACTAGGCGGCCCTATCTTTGATGTGGAAAAACTCAATTGGCTGAATGGTCAATGGATTAAAGCGCTTTCACCTGCTGAGCTGTTAGATACCTTATTGGCTTGGAAAGCAGATCGTGCCAAATTGGAAGAGATTGCTGCCGCGATTCAACCGCGTATTAATTTACTCTCAGAAGCGGTCAATTGGTCTGCACATTACTTCAACCATTTCCCAAGCTTGAGCAAGGAACAGTTTGAAAGTAAAAAACTGTCTGAAGAACAAGTGCGTCAAAGCCTACAATTTGCAATTTGGCGTTTAGAAAGTCTATTTACTTGGAACAACGACACGGTGAGCCAAACCCTAATGGATTTAGCCAACCAAATGGAAATCAAATTGCGTGATTTCATGCCTGCGTTCTTTATTGCAATTGCAGGTTCAACCGCATCTACACCTGTGATGCAAACCATGGTCACCATTGGTCCTGACCTGACCTTTGCGCGTTTGCGTCATGCCTTAGAAGTGGTTGGCGGACCAAGCAAAAAAGAAGTTAAAGTCTGGGAAAAACTGAATGAAAGCATCAAATTGCCGAAAAATGATGCAATTGATCCAGCTTAATTCATTTTTTTGTTGACGTGTGAGCGCAATAGCCCTAATATTGCGCTCACACAGACTGGGGTCATAGCTCAGTTGGTAGAGCGCTACAATGGCATTGTAGAGGTCAGCGGTTCGATCCCGCTTGACTCCACCAAGTTTAAATAAGGCTTTACCTGTGTTGCCTCATCAAGTCCCTATCGTCTAGAGGCCTAGGACATCGCCCTTTCACGGCGGTAACCGGGGTTCGAATCCCCGTAGGGACGCCATATTCAAGATGAATATAAATTCACTTATCTTCATCTTATAATAAAGCTCAAGCAATGACTTGGGCTTTTTTATTGCCCTGTTTTCTGACAGACTGTTTTTGATTTGCCGTACATTTGGTTAGAATAACGATCAGATTAGAATTTTGGAGTTGTAATGCAATACCGATGCCCTAAATGTCAAAGCCCAAAAATCATGCCTGTTGCGCAGGCAGGTCAAACAACACCGCGTCCTGTGGTGCCAAAAAGCTTGGTGATGCTTATTCCAGCGGTATTTGTCTTATTACTTCTTGTCTTGATCAGTATCGCCATGTGGATTTTTGGTGATGGTGCAGGCACAACCTTACAAAGCATTACTGTGGCGGTATTTGTGCTGTGTGTAATTGCAGGTTTCTTGTTTTATCGTGATTTGCCTGATTTCAAAATTTCTATGCAAGCCTTTATGCAGTCACAAAAAAAATGGAAGTGCCGTGAATGTGCACATGAGTGGGAAGTTTAAACCTCACTGGTCTACATCTAGATTAAGAAAAATGTTGCTAGGTTGATCACAAGACCACATCATCGAGCAAATATAAAAAAACCAGCCTTCTCGGCTGGTTTTTTTAATGAGAACTCAAGTTTTTAGACTTAAGCGCCAATTTTACGGTATTTGCTACGTTTGGTTGCCAGATCATCACCATATTTCTTACGGCGATATTCTTCAAACTCAGTATAGTTACCTGTAAAGAATTCTGGTTGCTCATCTTCGAATGACAAGATGTGCGTTGCAATACGGTCTAGGAACCAACGGTCGTGCGATACCACCATCACTGTACCTGGGAAGACTAAAATTGCATCTTCCAGTGCACGTAAAGTTTCAATATCCAAGTCGTTTGATGGCTCATCCAGCAAGATCACGTTTGCGCCCTGCTGTAGAATTTTTGCCAGTTGTAAACGGTTACGCTCACCACCCGACAATTCACCAACGCGTTTTTGCTGATCCTGACCTTTAAAGTTAAAGCGACCAATATAAGCACGCGATGCAATTTCATAATCGCCCACTTTCAAAATGTCTAAACCGCCAGAAACTTCTTCCCAAACAGTTTTGTCATCATCTAGAGTGTCACGAATCTGACCGACATAAGCCACTTTTACCGAGTCACCTAAAGTCACGCTGCCCGTATCAGGTTGCTGCTCGCCAGTCATCATACGGAATAAAGTCGTTTTACCCGCACCGTTTGGACCGACAATCCCCACAATCGCTGCAGGCGGCACAGTAAAGGAAAGGTTTTCGTAAAGTAAGCGATCACCAAATGACTTGCTGATGTTTTCCACTTCCACCACTTTGTTCCCTAAACGTGGGCCAGGTGGAATATAAATTTCAGAAGTTTCGTTACGCTGTTGGAATTCACGCGAGTTAAGCTCTTCAAAACGCTCCATACGCGCTTTGTTTTTCTTTTGCTGGCCTTTCGCATTGGAACGTACCCATTCCAATTCTTTTTTCAAGGCTTTAGCAAAAGATTCTTCTTGCTTCTGTTCTTGCTCTAAACGGTTATTTTTCTGCTCTAACCATGAAGAGTAGTTACCTTGATATGGAATACCATGTCCACGGTCAAGTTCTAAAATCCATTCTGCAACGTTATCCAAGAAGTAACGGTCGTGGGTAATTGCCACAATCGTACCCGGGAAGTCTTTTAAGAAACGCTCTAACCAAGATACAGATTCTGCATCCAAGTGGTTCGTCGGCTCGTCTAGAAGCAGCATGTCTGGTTTAGACAATAACAAACGGCATAAAGCCACACGACGACGCTCACCACCCGATAATTTGTTAACATCAGCATCCCAAGCTGGCAAATTTAATGCTGCCGCTGCTTGTTCAAGCTGATTGTTCAGGTTGTGTGCATCCCAAGTTTGGATAATCGCTTCTAACTTCTCTTGCTCTTTTGCAAGTTTGTCGAAATCTGCATCTGGATCTGCATATTCTGCAAAAACTTGGTCTAAACGCTCTAAAGCATCTAAAGCTTCACGCACACCATCTTCCACGTTGCCGCGTACATCTTTGCTCGGGTCTAGTGGTGGTTCTTGCTCAAGATAACCAATTTTGATGCCTGGCTGTGCACGAGCTTCACCAGAGAAATCTTTATCTACGCCCGCCATAATACGGAGCAAAGTCGATTTACCTGCACCGTTTAAACCAAGCACACCAATTTTCGCACCTGGGAAAAATGATAAGGAGATGTCTTTCAAGATTTCGCGCTTAGGCGGAACCATTTTCGACACTCGGTTCATCGTATAAATATATTGGGCCACGTAGGACTCCTCAATAGAAAACCAAATCTGGGGCTCAGATGAGCAGCCCCTGCTCTAATGAGCGAAAAAATAATCGGGTATTATACCTGAATACGGAGAAAAAATAAGACACCACAAACATCTTGCATGCTTTGTTACAACTCTAGCGATCAGCGGATAAGCACAGGACTTTTTGCCTGCTATATCAAATTTACAGCTAAATATTGCAGCATTTTTACACTTTCTTTCATATTTAAAAGTGCTAGACTCAAACCAATTTAACTCACGAAGATGAAGTAAACATGACCTATAAAGACGAAACTTTGGCCATTCATGCAGGCTATAGCCCAGAACCAACCACCAAAGCCGTGGCTGTGCCTATTTACCAAACCACTTCTTATGCCTTTGATAATACGCAACATGGTGCCGATTTATTTGATTTAAAAGTACAAGGCAATATTTACACCCGTATTATGAACCCAACCACTGCAGTATTGGAGCAACGTGTTGCAGCACTTGAAGGCGGGATTGGCGCATTGGCTTTAGCATCGGGTATGGCTGCAATTACCTACGCAATTCAGACCATTACCGAAGCAGGCGATAACATTGCTTCAGTATCAACTTTATACGGCGGTACTTACAACTTATTTGCCCACACCTTGCCTAAACAAGGCATTGAAGTACGTTTCTTCGATTATCAACAGCCTGAAAGCTTACGCGACCTGATTGATGACAAAACCAAACTGGTCTTTGTAGAATCCATTGGTAACCCATTGGGCAATATTATTGACCTTGAAGCGATTGCGAAAATTGCGCACGAATACGGCATTCCAGTGGTGGTGGATAACACTGTAGCCACGCCTGTCTTGCAAAAATCATTTGATTTTGGCGCAGACATCATCATTCACTCACTGACCAAATATATTGGTGGTCACGGTACGTCTATTGGCGGCATTATTGTCGATAGCGGTAAATTCCCTTGGGGCAAATATCCTGAGCGTTTTAAAGCCTTAAATACACCTGACCCAAGTTACCATGGTGTGAACTATGTAGAAGCCTTAGGCGCTGCAGCATTTATTGCACGTGCACGTGTAGTACCACTACGCAATACAGGTGCAGCGATTAGCCCGCATAACGTATTCCTAATTTTACAAGGTTTAGAAACCTTAAGCCTGCGTATGGAACGCCATACTGAAAACGCGCAAAAAGTAGCGGAATATTTACAGGCACATCCAAAAGTGAAATGGGTCAATTACGCAGGTTTGAAAGATCACCCGCAACATGCGTTGGCACAAAAATATGTGAAAGGCAAACCTTCTGCAATTCTGTCTTTTGGTGTGCAAGATGGCCGTGAAGGCGGAACCCGCTTTATTGATGCACTGCAATTATTCACACGCTTGGTCAATATTGGCGATGCCAAGAGTCTGGCTTGCCACCCTGCAACCACCACTCACCGTCAGTTGAGTGCAGATGAACTCAAAGCGGCTGGTGTGAGTGAAGATATGGTGCGTTTATCCATCGGGATTGAACATGCCGATGACTTAATTGCCGATTTAGAGCAAGCTTTAGCAGCCGTATAAAAACTCATCAGTTCAAACTTTGTACTGGCATCCTGCTGATTAATTTCAACAGGATGCTTTTTTATTTTAATTTTTCTTTGTATGTCTTTGCATTAGCTTTATTTCATGGTAAAAATAAAGATATACAGCTCACAAAAATAGAGCAATTACTCTAAATTCATTTTTAAATTCAACCACTTATTCCATAGCTTTTTTTGTGCAATCGGCTATCATAAAGCCAAGTAAAACAGTTCAAATTCAGTCTGAAATTTGAATCATCAATCTCAATAAAAATGACAACTCAGGAATCTAAATCAGGAATATTAGCGTGAAGCCAAAATTAGAGAAACTTTTTCAACAGCGTGTAAATGGTAAAGTTGCCCTTATTACAGGTGCATCGAGTGGTATTGGTTTAACCGTGGCACATAAGCTAGCCGATGCAGGTGCGCATGTGCTTTTGGTGGCACGTACTCAGGAAACGCTCGAACAAGTCAAAGCTGAAATTGAAGCACGTGGTGGCAAGGCTTCAGTTTTCCCTTGTGATCTAAACGATATGGACTCTATTGATGCTGTATCGCAACAAATTCTTGCCTCTGTCGATCATATTGATATTTTAATTAACAACGCAGGCCGCTCAATCCGTCGTGCAGTACATGAGTCGGTTGATCGTTTCCACGACTTTGAACGTACCATGCAGCTCAACTATTTTGGTGCTGTGCGTTTGGTACTCAATATTTTGCCGCAGATGATGCACCGTAAAGATGGTCACATCATCAACATCAGCTCGATTGGTGTATTAGCCAACGCAACGCGTTTCTCGGCTTATGTGGCATCTAAAGCCGCATTGGATGCGTTTAGTCGCTGTCTATCTGCAGAAGCGCATACACACAAAATTGCGATTACTTCGGTGTATATGCCATTGGTTCGTACCCCAATGATCGCACCAACCAAAATTTATAAGTACGTGCCCACCCTTTCACCTGAGCAAGCGGCAGATTTAATTGCTTATGCGATTGTGAAACGTCCGAAGAAAATTGCGACACATTTGGGTCGTTTGGCTTCAATCACTTATGCGATTGCACCAGACATTAACAACAAACTCATGTCGATTGGTTATAACTTATTCCCAAGCTCTACCGCTTCTGTGGGCGAGCAGCAAAAACTGAACTGGGTACAAAAAGCGTATGCGCGCTTGTTCCCAGGTGAACACTGGTAATTTATACACAATTCAAGTTTTGCTTTAGGCGACCTACGGGTCGCCTATTTGTTTTTACAGCTTAGGTTGAACAGCGCACAACAATACAACATCACTTCAACAATTTTTAAATTGTGCAGCCGCAACTTTTCATGTGATTTTAATATTGGTTTAAGAAATAGCATTCAAAATGACATTACAATAATGAAAGGTACAACACATGAAAACTCTGTATCTGTTTAAGCTATTTTGTTTTTCTGCTGCGGGCTTAAGTTTTTATCACTTATATACTGAGCTTACGCGCAATCATGTAGACACATTTCAAGTGATGACACTGACAGGCCTGGTGGTCTTGTTAGTCGAATTGGGCTATCGCAGCCAACTTGCCGTGTCCATGTCGCATTCATCTGGTGCGATGTCCGAAGTTTCTGCCTCTTCTAATTACAGTTATTTCATGTCTAAATTGGCAGCAGGCAGTATTGCCACAAGTTTTGTTCTGCAAGGCTTAATCCGTTAATTGCTTATTTAAGATCCACAATCTCAACCATAACAAAACATTCAATTGCACCGCATTTTTATGCTATAACACAGCTGTTTTAAGTATTTTGAATGGATTATGCGAGCACTGGCCCTCATTTTACAGTATGGCTGTTTTGCCTTTGCCTTGTTTCTGAGTTATCAGGTTGCAACGGCGCTTTATCAGCAAGAATATGAACTTTTAGAGGTTGTTGCCGATGTCGGCACGATTTTAATTTGTATTGATTTGGGCGTATTTTTATTTAGCAGCAAAGCCTCACAAGGTTTAAATCTTCAGGAATATGCTCGCCAACTTGAAGCACCACCGTCAAAACTAGTCGCAGTGACTCGTAAACTTGGACATTTGGGAATTATGCTGATTTTGGTGAGTTGGATTGTACCGTTGATTTAAAATCCATCAAAAAATCTGTATATAAAAATGTTCCTGCAAAACAAAAAGCTCCCGAATTTCGGGAGCTTTTTGTTAGAGCAATTCAAAATTACTTCGAACCTTTAATCCCTGCTTGTAACAACAATGCACCTAAACCACCAATTTTATTTTCTTGTGGTTTAGCGGCTTGTGGTTTTTTCGCTTGTGGACGCTCAGTCTGAGGACGTGACTGCTGTGGACGTTTCGCTTGTGGCTTACGCTCTGTACGCTGTTCTTGATCACGACGTGGTGCACGCGCTGCTTTTGCAGGTGCAGCCGAACCTTCAGGACGCATCGATAAATTCACACGGTTACGCTCTACATCAACCTGCAACACACGCACTTGAACAATTTGACCTGGTTTCACCACTTTATGCGGATCAGCCACAAATTCATTGGCCAACTCAGAAATATGCACCAAACCATCCTGATGTACGCCCACATCCACGAAAGCACCAAAGTTGGTCACGTTGGTTACAACACCTTCAAGCTGCATGCCTTCAGTCAACTGCGCCACTTCAGTAATATCTTCACGGAATTTAGCCGTACGGAATTCAGGACGTGGGTCACGACCTGGTTTTTCCAATTCAGACAAAACATCCTGAATAGTTGGTAAGCCGACTTGCTCATCCACAAATTCTTCAGCATTCACCGAACGGATAATTTCAGTATTACCAATAATATCTTTAACCGTGGTCGCTTTGGCAGCCACAATTTTTTCTACTAAACCATAAGATTCAGGGTGCACTGCAGAAGCATCCAAAGGCTCAGAACCTGCCTGAATACGTAAGAAACCTGCTGCTTGTTCAAAAGTACGTTCGCCTAAACGCGGTACGTTTTTCAAAGCTTGGCGATTGTCAAAACGGCCATGTTCTTTACGGTATTCAACAATTTGCTGTGCAATGGCTTTATTCAAACCTGCGATATAACCCAAAATTGCTGAAGATGCCGTGTTGACATCGACACCGACCGAGTTCACACAGTCTTCTACCACAGCTTCTAAGGTTTTTGCTAAACCTGCCTGATTCACGTCATGTTGATACTGACCCACACCGATTGATTTTGGATCAATTTTTACCAACTCTGCCAATGGGTCTTGCAAACGACGTGCAATCGACACTGCACCACGAATCGACACATCTAGTTCTGGCAACTCTTGCGATGCCAATTCAGAAGCTGAATACACAGATGCACCCGCTTCAGATACAGACACACGTGTTAATTTCAAGTCACTGTGCGCCGCCATCATTTCTGCCACAACCGCTTCAGTTTCACGGCTTGCAGTCCCGTTACCAATCGCGATTAAATCAACATTGTGCTCACGGCATAAACGAGCAAGTTCTTCAATCGCGCCTGCTTTGTCTTCTTTAGGTGCAAATGGATAAACCGTGCTATGTGCAACCACATCGCCAGATTGGTTCACCACAGCCAGTTTGACACCTGTACGGATGCCAGGGTCTACGCCCAGCGTACAACGCGCACCTGCAGGTGCAGAAAGCAATAAATGACGCAAGTTTTCTGCAAAGACATCCATCGCTTCAGCTTCGGCAGCCAAACGCTTTTCAGTCAATAATGAATGTTCGATTTGTGGACGCACTTTGCCCAACCAGAACAATTTTGCCGTTTGCTTTAAAAAGTCCTGACGTGCTTGCGGCTGAATCTGATCTAAATTGTATTCAGTTTCAATACGTGCCAAAGGCGCACTGTCTTCACCATCAACTTTTAAGCCCAAGACGTTTTCTTGGCGACCACGCAACATCGCCAATAGACGATGTGAAGGCACTTTGTTGAGGTTTTCTGAAAAATCGAAGTAATCACGGAATTTTTTGCCCACTTCTTTTTTCTCTTCAGAAGCAACCAAGCTTTTTAATACCGCTGTTTTGGCAAAAATTTCTTTTAATTCTGTGGTTAAGGCAATATTTTGTGCCCATTCATCAATCAGAATGTGTTGTACCGCATCTAGCTGACTGTCTGCATCAGGATAGTCTGCATGACTAAAGCCTGCTAAAGCTTCGCTTGGCTCAACCTGTTCTGCAAAAATTTGCGCTGCAATTGGGCCTAAACCTGCTTCTTTAGCTTTAAACGATTTACTGGTGCGTTTTGGACGGTAAGGCGCGTAAATTTCTTCTAAAGCATTTTTGGTTTCAGCAGCGTTAACCCGTGCCAATAAATCATCAGATAATTTATCTTGTTCTTTGAGTGATTCTATTACTTTTTCGCGACGCTCATATAAATCACGTAAATACGATAAACGTGTATCGAGCTGACGTAGCTGCGTATCATCTAAACCTTGCGTCACTTCTTTACGGTAACGTGCAATAAATGGAACGCTAGCACCTTCATCAATAAGTTTGATGGCAGCTTCTACTTGATTTGGTCGTACGGCAAGTTCTTTTGCTAACTGCTGAACTAAGTCAGTCATCGTGTGTGATCCTACAAGGATAAGTACTAAAAGCCATGATTATAAAGACCAAGACTATAAAATCCACAATTGTTTTATGAATTTTATAAATGGTGGTTTTTTGGCGATTTTTGCCAATTCGGCTAAATTTTATAAATCTAAATAAAATTCAGGCTTATGTTAGACTCAAACGGACAAATATGTCAGTTTTTCGCATGGGAATGCTGTATATATTTGGTATCTATGTCTTGATTTTGTCTGCAATATTTGTTGCTTTAGAGCATAGGCAATAGATACCAATGAATCGTATACTCAAAGCCAACTCAACTTTTTGTTTACGATGACAATAAAGAATAAAGGAGCACATCATGAGTTTAGTTGTACCTGCTGAAAAAACAGATGCCGTACACAGCGAAACTGACCGCGTTGAACGCATTCTCGTTGTCGATGATGATGTGCGTTTACGTACCCTGTTACAGCGTTTCTTGGAAGATAAGGGCTTTGTGGTCAAAACTGCCCACGATGCGACACAAATGGATCGTTTGTTACAGCGTGAACTGTTCTCTTTAATCGTGCTTGATTTTATGCTGCCTGTTGAAGATGGTTTAAGTATTTGCCGTCGTTTACGTCAATCTAACATCGACACGCCAATTATTATGCTGACGGCTCGCGGCAGTGACTCTGACCGTATTGCAGGACTTGAAGCAGGTGCAGATGATTATTTACCAAAACCGTTTAATCCAAATGAGCTGTTAGCGCGTATTCGTGCTGTATTGCGTCGTCAAGTGCGCGAGGTACCAGGTGCACCAAGTCAGCAAATGGAAGTGGTTGGTTTTGGCCCATGGTCACTAGATTTATCGACCCGTACTTTGACACGTGAAGGTCAGGTCGTGACCCTAACTACAGGTGAATTTGCAGTACTCAAAGCGTTGGTACAACATCCTCGTGAGCCTTTAACCCGTGACAAGTTAATGAATTTGGCGCGTGGTCGTGAATGGGGGGCGATGGAGCGTTCGATTGATGTTCAGGTTTCACGTTTACGTCGTTTAATTGAAGAAAACCCTGCCCGTGCACGTTATATTCAAACGGTTTGGGGTGTCGGTTATGTATTTGTTCCAGATGGTGCGGAATAAGTTGAAAATGATGTGAGGCTTCAGCCTCACATCTTCATGCAATGATCAACATTTATGCACACCGATCATTGTGCTAGATTTAAAGAACAGACATTCCAATAACAAGTATATTCATCATAAAATTTCACTCACTAAATTCGCTTTACAACCTCTGCCACAGGACAAGATGTGAAACTCGAACCCATCGACCCACAAGAATTTACCGACTATGTGGCGTATTCTGAAAAGAAACGTACCCGCTGGGAGCGTTTTCTGGACAAAATCAAACCACGCTCTGCAGCCATGCGCACCACGGTACTGGTGGTTTTTGTGGTGTTGTTTAGCCTGTTTATGTCGTTGTGGTTCTTTTGGCGCACCTTGTATTTACCTGAAATTCAACAACACGCCCGCTATTTAGCGGTTGAACTGGAAATTTTAAACAATCCAGATTTGCGCATTTTTCACAATGAAGCCGAAGTCGATGTCGATGCGTGGCTTAAAAATCGGGTCGGCATTGAATATGTAACCGATCCACGTGAGTTTCCTAATGTACGGGAAAAAGTCATTGCAGAGTTTTTTACCCAACAAATAGAAAAGAAACTGGCAACTGAATTAAAAATGCAGGATGTCACGGTCTATTTCCAGTTCAAACCAAGCCCGCGTATTTGGATTCAAACCCCAGAAATGAATGGCAACTGGGTACGTGAACCCCTTAAAACCTATGCCAACTACAGCCCTGAACTGGTCTTTGGCTGGCTTTTGGGTATTCCGCTTTTTGCTGCAGCGATTATTTTAACTCTAGTACGTCAGCTGAATCGTCCTTTGCGTCGTCTGCAAAATGCCGCCAATAGCTACAGTAAAACAGGCAAAGCACCTTATTTAGAAACCAATCACGGTCCGCAGGAAATTCGTGAGGTCAACCAAGCCTTTAATCACATGATTTATACCTTGGAACAGACTGAACGTGACCGTCGTATCATGTTGGCAGGTATTTCACACGACCTGCGCACGCCACTGACACGGATTCGTTTAAGTGCCGAAATGATGCCCGATGATGATTTTTTAAAAGAAGGCTTAATTTACGATGTAGAAGATATGGATGCGATTTTAAATCAATTCATTTCTTATATGCGTGATGGTTCCGATGAAGAATTACAAGAAACCGATTTAAATGTTTTGCTGCAGGAATTGATTATTCAATTTAAACCGTTGGATATTCGCTTTAACGCACAAGAATTACCTTTAATTCAGGCGCGCAGTTTGTCGCTGAAACGTCTGATTGGCAACCTGATTAATAACTCGAAACGCTATGGTGCAGAGCCAATTGAGTTGTCTGCAGAAGTGCTGGATGAACACATTCGGATTAGCGTGGCAGACAACGGTACAGGCATTCCAGAAGACCAAATTGCCGATTTAATGCAGCCTTTTGTACGCGGCAATGAAGCACGTACTGTACAAGGCAGTGGCTTAGGTTTGGCAATTGTAAAACGTATTGTCGATATTCATCAGGGCGAGCTCACCATTCAAAACCGTGAACACGGTGGTCTTGAAGCCATCATTACCCTGCCGTTACAACCTGAAATCGTTGAAGAAAAAAATAATGTTGGCACGCTGGAAAAAATCAAACAAAGTTTGAGTGAACACTTCTAAACGGCTGACGCTTTTGATCTCTATCTGGCTTGCTATATACCAATTTCAGACCAACAGCAAATCGGATGGACGATCAAAGTAAAAAATTCAGATGGTGCATATCAAAATTGTATAAAAATATATCAAACAAATTGTAATATTTACCTTTTGATATATAAATAAACGATTAAATTCAATTATTTATGTATTATTTTATATTTTTATACCACCATTTAGGCAAAAAATTAGACCTTAGCCTAACACCTATGCAAAATACCTTTTTTGATCGGTACAATCGGTATCAGTCTAGTATTTTACGAGAGTTCGCCATGTCTTTAGATCGCATCCGTTTAGCCTCCCTCCACGACAAAGTAATCAGCGCAGAACAAGCTGCTGAATTCGTTCAAGATGGTATGACCGTAGGTATGAGTGGCTTTACTCGTGCGGGTGAAGCAAAAGCTGTTCCACTTGCATTGGTGGCACGCGCTAAAACCAACCCTTTAAAAATTGACTTAATTACTGGCGCAAGTCTTGGTAATGATTTAGACAAGCAATTGACTGAAGCAGGTGTTTTGGCTCGTCGTATGCCGTTCCAAGTAGACAACACCTTGCGTAAAGCAATTAACCAAGGTCAAGTCATGTTCATTGACCAACACTTGTCTGAAACTGTTGAGCAAATGCGTAACAATACGCTAAAACGCCCAGACATCGCGATTGTTGAAGCAGTTGCAATTACTGAAGACAGCCTAATTATTCCAACAACTTCTGTAGGTAACTCTGCAAGCTTTGTTGAATATGCAGATAAAGTCATTATCGAAATCAACACCACTGTAAGCACAGAATTTGAAGGCCTACACGACATTTATATTCCTGAAGCACGTCCAACACGTGGTCCAGTGCCATTAACTCACGTTGAACAACGTATTGGAACCAAAGGTATTCAGTTAGACCCTGCAAAAGTTGTGGGTATTGTATTTAACGATACCTTGCTTGACTCTCCATCTAACGTGACCGATCCAGATGACGAAACTCAAGCAATTGCAGATCACTTGATCGCATTCTTTGAAAACGAAGTAGCTCAAGGTCGTTTACCGAAAAACTTGGCACCTTTACAAGCAGGTATCGGTTCAATTGCAAACGCAGTATTAACAGGCTTCAAACACTCTAACTTTGAAGACTTGGTGATGTACTCAGAAGTACTCCAAGACTGTACGTTTGAATTGATTGATGCAGGCAAAATGAAGTTCGCTTCTGGCTGTTCAATGACCTTGTCTGAAAAATGTGGCGATCGCGTATTTGGTAATCTTGCACACTACAAAGACAAATTCATTTTACGTCCACAAGAAATTTCTAACTTCCCTGAGTTAGTACGTCGTTTAGGCATCATTGGTATTAACACTGCACTTGAGTTTGATATTTACGGTAACGTGAACTCAACCCACGTATGCGGTACCAAAATGATGAACGGTATTGGTGGTTCAGGTGACTTCGCGCGTAACGCACACTTGGCGATTTTCGTGACTAAATCGATTGCGAAAGGCGGTGACATTTCATCTATCGTTCCAATGGCTGCGCATGTAGACCACAACGAACACGACGTTGACATCTTAGTCACTGAGCAAGGTTTAGCAGATTTACGCGGTCTTGCACCACGTGAACGCGCTCGTGCGATTATCGACAACTGTGTACACCCAATGTACCGCAATGCCTTGAACGATTACTTCGAGCGTGCATGTGCAAAAGGTGGTCACACTCCTCACCTACTTCGTGAAGCATTGTCTTGGCATGCAAACTTCGAAGAACATGGTCACATGTTGACTCCTGCACAACAAGAATCTGCGCAACCAGCGTAATTCATGTGCAATAAAAAACGCCCTGATTTTTCAGGGCGTTTTTTTATGTCTTAAGTTTTTACGTCTCATAAATTATCACAACGTCATTTGTGACAACGCACTCGACTTTACTCAAATGCCAAAGCTTTAAATTCATCTATAAAATGCTGTCCTAACTGACGTAAACCATCCACACTGAGTGTGGTTTCAATCACACCTAAAGACACGACATCACGTTGAATTTGCAGCACGGTTTGACCTTGCGGGTTGATATAAAAACGAGAACCCAAAGTTGCAAATTTACTTGCTAAGTCTAGGTTTTGTTCAGCTCGAACTTGATTCACCACATCTTGCGCGGTAAAACGGTATTGATCATGCAGCAAATTTAAGCTGTTGGATTGCCCATATTCTGCACTTAATGCACCATCATCCAAGACCTGTAAAGGCTGATCAAGATTGGCAAAAGCAGTCGCAGGGAGACTCAGCGCAAGACTGAATAAAATAGGGAGAGAAAATTTTAACATTGGACACCTCGCACATAGGTAAATTACACCTGTGGAGAAACATCCTTTTTTCACCAACTTATATTTTAAGTTCAAAAATCACTCAATACATTGACTTTTTATACCAAGCGACCTAAACGCAGCAAAACTGGAAACTGAATTTCCAAGCCCTGAGCAGGTTGCTGCTGCAACAATTGCTGTAATTCAAGCAAGGGCGTATCAGTATGTTGCTTTAAATAATGCTGCAGTCCCGACCAAGTGTTTAAATAATTCAGCAATTGTGCTGCCGACCAACGATATTTCAGGCAAAGTTCGGGTGTCACGATTTCTTGAAATGGGAAAGGAATCGTGCGATATAAGTCATCAATATAACGACGTTCAGCATCCCAACAACCTTTTAAGGTCTGAAAATACAAGCGTTGAATTGCGGTATTCACCTCAGGATCTACAGCTTGAATCAGACCGTAGCCCACCGCAGCAAATATTCCACTCGGTTTTAGCACCCGATGCACTTCGGCATAAAAGGCATCAAACTTGAACCAGTGAATCGCTTGTGCAACGGTAATTAAATCCACACTCGCATCTGCCAATCCGCTGTCTTGCGCCAAACAAGCGCGATAACGCACATTTTCCCACTGTGGTGCTTGATCCAGCTGTGCCTGACTTAAATCCGTGGCTAAAATCTGCTGAAAATGTGGCGTTAATAACTGGGTAAACTGCCCTGAACCTGCACCGCAGTCCCATGTCAAACCGCGCTCTGGCACATGTTGTAAAATCGTATCGACAATCGCGGTTGAATACTGCGGACGTGCCTGACGATATAAATCGCTGCCCTGCGAAAACAAATCTTTCATGCTGCATTCCCTGACCATGATCGCTTGATTTTAATTCAGCTTGTTTAATACGTATTGTGGACTTTAGATGAAGATGCAAAGCGGGTTTGAATACAAGATTTTATTTTAGACATAAAAAATTTTGCGCATAAAAAAGCCCCAAACATTGTTTGAGGCTTTTTGAATATGGTGGCGAGACCCAGGATCGAACTGGGGACACACGGATTTTCAATCCGTTGCTCTACCGACTGAGCTATCACGCCAATGCCGTGTATTAAGCCGTATCTCGGCTGAATAGTCAATAAAAATCATCACTTTTTTATTTGATCGCATAAATTTTATGCAAAAAAAAAATCCCTGATGGGATCAGGGATTGAAAACATTTAACCGTTTTGAATATGGTGGCGAGACCCAGGATCGAACTGGGGACACACGGATTTTCAATCCGTTGCTCTACCGACTGAGCTATCACGCCAATGACGCGTATTAAACAGTTTCAGCTGTAAATCGTCAATAGTCTTTTTCGCTTTTCAGTGCAAATGTTTACTTTTACAGCAACCTCATTCTATTTCTGCTGAAATATCACCCAAAAATTTAAAAATGAGTTCTTTTCCAATTAAATTTTGACAAACTTCCGATACGCGAATGTGGAGCACGGATGCCCCACGTTACCCATCACGACAAGGATGTCGTGTATGGGTAACAAAAGACTTTTGCCTACTTTGGGTCTTGCCAAAGTAGGAAGATGCCTACGCAAAGCTATTTAAACCTTAGCTAAAAATTGTGGCTGTGCAAGCACAAAAAACAATATAGGATTTAGATAAACTTCTTTCACAAATCCGATTAAAACCATACTTCAATCCCCCATCATCCTCTTACGGAAGATATTCCTCATCCCTGAGCCATATATGGCGCAAGAGAAGGGATTTTCGATACTAATTTAATTTTGACCTATACGGATAAACTGAAAAGACAGACACAACGTCAGCTTTTTAAAAACTCACAACTTACCCAAATGCGCCAAACAACGATGAATCGCACCACAACCTGGCTGAAAGTGCTGCACACCTTTGGCTTCTTCCATACGGCACACCTCACTCACCAAACGATCTGCCACACCTCGACCACGGTTTGCAGGATGCACCACAATATATTCAAGCGTACGATGATCATCTTGCCCTGTGCACCAAATCGCACCAATCACTTTAGTATTAAATTCTGCCGTGTAAAGTAGGGTATACTGAGCCAAGTTCTGCTCAAGTTGGCTTACCGCATCTTGCCCATCGCCAAATTCAGGGCTGGTATCATACAGTCGCTCAAGCTGGCTGCGCACTTCGGTATTTTCCAGTGAAGTATAGGCATGTACGGTAATAGGCATTGATTAACCCTCCTGAGCAATCTAATATGCTGAGACTTCGTCACAGCGAAAACATTTTACATCAATCATTTTTGACGTTTTTTGAGGAACGTGTCTATGACCCAACGTATCAGTGAAGTGGTGAGAAATACCAACGAAACTAAAATTCGAGTTCGTGTGAATCTGGACGGTACGGGTCAAGGCACACTCAACACTGGAGTTCCATTTTTAGACCATATGATTGATCAAATCAAGCGACACGGTTTGTTTGATATTGATATTCATTGTGATGGCGACTTGGAAATTGATGATCACCACACTGTAGAAGACTGTGGTATCACGCTTGGACAAGCTTTTGCTCAAGCTTTGGGCGATAAAAAAGGTTTACGACGCTACGGTCACTTTTACGCACCACTTGATGAATCTTTAAGCCGTGTGATTGTCGATTTATCGGGTCGTCCGGGTTTATTTATGGATATTCCATTTACCCGCGCACGTATTGGTACTTTTGATGTGGATTTATTCTCAGAATTCTTCCAAGGCTTTGTCAACCATGCATTAATGACACTGCACATCGACAACCTCAAAGGTAAAAACAGCCACCACCAAATTGAAAGCGTATTTAAAGCATTTGCACGTGCTTTACGCATGGCATGTGAAGTCGATCCGCGTGCTGAAAATACAGTGGCATCAACCAAAGGAACACTCTAATGACCCGAATTGCCCTTCTTGACTATGGCATGGGAAATTTACACTCTGCAGCGAAAGCTTTAGAGCATGTGGGTGCAACGGTAGATGTGACCAATGACCCAAAACTGATTGCACAAGCCGATAAAATTGTGTTTCCAGGTGTGGGTGCTATGCGTGATTGTATGCAAGGCATGCATGAAGCTGGCATTGATGACGTGGTACGCAACGCGGTCTTTAATAAACCTGTACTTGCAATTTGTGTAGGCATGCAGGCGCTGATGCAACATTCCGAAGAAAATGGCGGAGCAGATGCACTGGGCATTTTTGCAGGTACAGTCAAACGCTTTCCTGAAGTAGCAGGTTTAAAAGTGCCACACATGGGTTGGAATCAGGTACATCAACGTGACCCGAGCCACCCTATGTGGAACAACATTGAACAAGATGCGCGTTTTTACTTTGTGCATAGTTTTTATGTCGAACCACAAGATGAAAAAATCGTGGCTGCGACCTGTGATTATGGTTTAACGTTCTGTACTGCCCTGCATCAAGACAACTTGTTTGCAACGCAGTTCCACCCAGAAAAAAGTCACACTGTTGGTTTGCAGTTACTAAAAAACTTTGTGGAATGGAACATCTAATATTCAAGATGCTTCAACCACTAAAGCCGAGTTAATCTCGGCTTTATTTTTGCGTGAATGTTTTTCACTTTTATTGCACATTGATTTGTGTTTAAAATTAAAGCGCTTTTTATACCTTTTATTCAAAATAAACTGAGGGTCTGTCGATAATTGGTCTATGTTTGCGATGTGAGAGAGATATCTCACAAGATTTTTGAGCAAATATACGGTATGCGACAGAAAATTCAAAAAATCTAGGAATTACAACAATGAGTCAATATGTAGAAGATTCTGCACTCAGTGCAGCGGGGCGTTTTGGTCGATTATCATTTTTAGCGTGGAACTGTTTGCTCAGCTTGGGGCTTGCAGTACTGATTGCAATTATTGCCGTTGTTGCACCCAATTTATTGCTAGAGCTCGGCTCTGGCTCTATGGGCATCGGCATGATCTTGCTCGTGATCATTTATATCGTTGCGTTCTATTTTAGCTTTATTTTCACCATCCGCCGCTTGCATGACCGCAATCATACTGGCTGGTTATCTTTGCTGATTTTGGTGCCTTTGGTGAATATTATTATGGGTTTATATTTGGTATTTGCACCTGGCGATGATCGTCAAAATAGCTATGGTGCGGTACGTGAAACTGCAGGTTGGGAAAAAGTACTGGCTTGGATTTTTATTGTGCTGATGATTTTGGCGATTATTGGCAGCTTCTTGTCAGGTATATTCAGCAACGTCTAAGCAAAAATATTCCACTTGGTTGATATTTCGAAATAGCCCATCTATTGGGCTATTTTTTCAGGATATTCGCTGCAATCTTTGTCCTGCACAGCATTTTCAATCTTTTAAACTTTGCCAAATTCCGCAAAACGCTTTAGGCTAAAACCGCTTCTTTACCGCTTTGAATGTTATGGATCTCACTCGTCTGCGTACCCTGCCTAGCCCTGATGAAATTCGGCAATTGCCACTGTTTGAAAATATTGCGCGTCAAAATATTGTACTGATTCAAAATCTAGAGCAATGTCTAGCAATTGAAGCTGAACTGAAAACCGCAGCTGTCTTGGGTTTCGATTCTGAATCTAAACCCACGTTTAATGTAGGCGAAGTTTCTACAGGCCCGCATTTAATTCAGCTCGCAACCTTAGAAAAAGCCTATCTATTTCAGCTCAATGATGACATTTGGCAATTTTTGCAGCCAGTTTTTGCCAATCGCGATCAAATTAAAGTAGGTTTTGGGCTGAAAAATGATGCCCATTTATTTCGTAAAAAAGGTATACAACTGAATAGCGTGATTGAACTATCCAAATGTTTTGGCAGTTTTGGTTTTAAAAGTCCGCTTGGGCTTAAAAATGCCATGGCATTATTATTTCACGTTCATTTCCCTAAAAGCCGAAGTATCAGCACCTCAAACTGGGCATGCAAACAGCTCAGTGAAGCACAAATTGCCTATGCTGCCGCCGATGCCTACGCACCTGTGTTGATATTTGAAGAATTGGGGCGTTTGGGTCTATTGCCCGAGCATATCCCAAACAGTTCACTCAAATTGCGGATTCGTCCCTCTAAAACAAAACCTACAACAGATGCTTAGATATTTAACAATACTTTGTTAAGATGCACAGATTGAATTCAATAAGTTTTTGGCAAGGAGCGAAAGCATGCTGATCATCCCTGCAATTGACCTGAAAGATGGCAAATGTGTTCGTTTAAAACAAGGTCGTATGGAAGATGATACTGTATTTTCTGACGATCCAGTGGCGACAGCACAACATTGGGTAAATGAAGGCGCACGTCGCTTGCATTTAGTCGATTTAAACGGCGCTTTCGCAGGTACGCCAATTCATAAACCTGTGGTTGAAGCGATTGCAAAATCACAACCGGATCTTCCAATTCAAATTGGTGGCGGTATTCGTTCACTCGAAACCATCGAACACTATTTGGATGCAGGCGTATCGTTCGTGATTATTGGTACCAAAGCCGTACAAGAGCCTACTTTTGTAGAAGAAGCCTGCAAGAAATTTGCAGGACACATCATTGTCGGCATTGACGCCATGAATGGCATGGTGGCTACTGATGGTTGGGCCAACGTCACAGACGTGAAGGCAACAGATTTAGCTAAGCGTTTTGCCGATGCAGGTGTATCTAGCATTGTTTATACCGATATTGCCCGTGATGGCATGATGCAAGGTGTGAACGTAGAACAAACCGTAAACTTGGCACAATATTCAGGCTTACCTGTGATTGCTTCTGGCGGTGTAACCAATTTAGATGACGTACGCAATCTAAAAGGGCAGCCTGGCATTTTAGGTGCGATTACAGGTCGTGCAATTTACGAAGGTACCTTAAGCCTGCGTGAAGCACAGTTGCTTTTAGATGAGCAATCTTTGTAATTCTGAAGCGCATTTTCAAAGAGGTCTGCGGACCTCTTTTTTATTTTGATTTTATTTTGCTCATCTTAAGTTTTTCATCTCCTACAAATTATATGTCTCAGCTTTCACCAATGCTTCGCAGTAAAGCCCCGCAACTGGCGCTCATTTTGATTACTTTAATTTGGGGTGCAACCTTCATTACCGTGCAATACGGTTTGAATTTCAGCAGTCCCGTACTGTTTGTAGGCTTACGTTTTGCCGCAGCCACTTTGGCTGTGGGATTAATTTCATGGCGAAGCCTACGTGGTTTTAGCCTCGATGAACTCTATGCAGGCTTTGCCATAGGCGCAGTCATTGCGCTAGGTTATGTCACTCAAACCATTGGCTTACAAAGTATCAGCAGTAGCGAATCGGCCTTTTTAACGGCGCTGTATGTCCCGCTTGTACCGCTATTGCTGTGGTTATGCTTTGATCAACGTCCGCATGTCATGACTTGGTTGGGTGCTATTTTGGCATTTGTAGGCTTGGTCTTTTTAACAGGCAATGGCTTAGGCGCAATTCAGTTAAGTTTTGGACAAGCCATTACTTTAATCGGTTCAATTGCGATTGCCTTTGAAATTATTTTAATTAGCTATTTTGCCAATCGGGTCAATTTAAAGCGCGTTACCCTCATCCAACTGGGTTGTGCATCGTTATTGTGTTTTGCGATTGCACCATGGGTTGGAGAAACTCAATTGCCCGAATTTCAGTGGTCACTCCTTGCTGTTTTGCTCGGCTTAGGCATTGCCAGTGCCGTGATTCAATTGGTGATGAACTGGGCGCAACGACAAGTAGACCCTGCGCAAGCTGCTATTATTTATGCAGGTGAGCCTGTTTGGGCCGCATTGATTGGACGTTTGGCAGGCGAGCGCTTGGCAGTTCTGGCGTTGTTCGGTGGACTACTGGTGGTTTTAGGCGTGCTGGTCAGCGAATGGCGACCAAAATTTTTAAAACGAAACACATCATCCCAAAAAGTTGAATGAACAGCATCTAGGCAAGATCGCTCAAAACATCTTAAAAAGACGAACGAACGTGAATTTAATGATACATCGGTAAATTATCATTCACGCGAATTAAACCGCGTATAGCACGGTAAACAATCCATAACCACGAAATAGCAACCACTGCGATACAGAAAAGTGTCGCAGCCAAAGTCATACTGGCAAAGCTTTGCGCATCTGGACTAAAGAACACCAAAAAGAACGGCACAAAGGCCACAATATTCCAAAACAGATACCACCAGAAGCTGCGAATTTGCCAAGTAAAATGACTGGCAAAAATTGAACCTTGTACATCACTACGTTTTAAATAGTTGATGATTAAGGCAATAACGGCCAATATCCCCGCAGAAAAAATCGCCACGATATACAGCACATATAAAATCATGGTCAATGAACGATGTGGGTCTTGATCTACTGAATATGAATGCTCTGCGTCTGACATAATGCACCTGACAAGCCTGTTACTGGAACAATATTCCCAATTAGATGTTAAGCTGATTCAACGGAGAAATCATCCATAAAATCAGAAAGATATTTAAGCCTATCGTACAAAAATAAATCTTACCAAAGGGTTGTTTTTGTGTTTTATGGCGTAATTTTTGTTGTGCCAACCATGCTGCAGGCCAACCCCCTAAAAAAGCCACAATATGCAAGTTATTTTCAGGAATACGACGTCCACCCTGCTGTGCAGCTTCTTTATCTTGTGCATACAGCCAATAACTCAGCGCATTCATCAAACTGATGAATAATAACAACATACCGCTGAGCAATCCCAACAGCGTCAGCAAAGCCAAAGCAACAATATAAGCCACACACAATATTTGCATCGGCTGCATTTTTTGCGTGCTGTTGGACGTTTTCGCACTCACAGCAGATGCCTTTGCTGCTTTGGTCTGCGAAGCTTTTAAATACACCGCTTGCTGCGCTCGGTAACGTCCGCGCTCATCCACAGTTACGGTATATTCCAAGGCACAGCCCACAATTGGACGTGGCCCTTGTCGGGCGAAGTCCTTAATGTGTAAAAACACGCGATCTTTTTGGTGGTCATTCGGCTGAATAAACCCATAACCCTGCTCATCAAACCATTCGACTAAACGCCCTTGATCACGCATGTTCTATATCCCTCAAGCTGTCACAAACTTTAAGCGTTCAATCAGCATATTCCGCATTTCATCTGGATTTTTCTGCAAAATATCTGCGCCTGTCCGCCCTTCTGCCGCATTTTTAGCAGCCACCTGCAAACGCATTAACCAAAAACGTCCTGCCGCCATTGCCAAATACAGTTCCAAACAGGCTTTTTCGTCTTGGGTTAAAGGACGCACCGTTTCGTAGGCATTTAAAAATGCAATCGCCTTGCTTTCATTTAAGCTCAGCTCAGGAAAATCGGTACAAAAATCATTCAGCGTAATCGCAATATCAAACAGCAATTCATCTTGATTTAATTCATAAAAATCTAAAATGCCTTGCAACTGATCATCTGCAAACAAGGTATTGTCACGGAATAAATCCGAGTGAATAAAACCTTTGGGACGCTGCGGATAGACTGCGGTTAAAGCTTCATACAAGCCCAAAAGTTTGGACAGTAAGGCTTGATCGGCCACATGCATGCTTGGTTTTAATTGGCGTGCGGCCCCTGCCCAATAAGCATGATCACGTACATGATCGCGCTGCAAAGGAAAATTTTGTAAGGCCACATGCATTTTGGCTTGTGCAATCGCAATCGCTTCCACTTGCGCCACTGTTGCCAGTGTCGGATGCTGCCCAATTAAACGCGGTGCAATTTGTGCAGGTTTTTCTTTTAATTGGTGAATGGCTTGTCCCGAATAGGATAAAGGCACTGCCACAGGCAAACCCGCTTGCCCCAAATGCTGCAATACAGGAATTAATTCACCTGCCGCTTGCTGATCTAATTCTTCAAAAATGGTCAGCACGTACTCGTTTTGATTGTCGCAGCGCAAAAAATAATTGGTATTTTGAATCCCCCCTTGAATGGGAATCAGCTCGACCACCTCCAATCCATAAGGCGCTGCAAAGACCTGAACTTCCTTTAAAGTCAAAGGAGTATAAACCGACATAGAAAACCTGCGAAAAACCTGAGCTAAGTTTGATAGAATACCCGCTCCATCTGCCAAGGTGTAGCGCTTGTGTGGGTGAGTTTCATAATCGGCTGTAATAATTGGAAAAATTTATGCTAGCGAAACGTATTATTCCTTGCCTAGACGTAGATAATGGTCGCGTGGTTAAGGGCGTGCAATTCCTTGATATTCGTGATGCGGGCGACCCTGTCGAAGTGGCGCGTCGTTATAATGAACAAGGTGCCGATGAAATCACCTTTTTAGACATTACCGCTACCCATCATGGTCGTGATACGACTTATCGTACCGTAGAACGTATGGCAGAAACCGTGTTCGTGCCCCTCACCGTTGGTGGTGGCGTGCGTAAGGTTGAGGACATCCGCCTGTTACTTAACGCAGGTGCAGATAAAGTCAGCATTAACTCTGCAGCCGTCTTTAACCCTGAATTTGTGCAAGAAGCCTCACAGCGTTTTGGCGCGCAATGTATTGTGGTTGCCATTGATGCGAAAAAAACGGGTGATAACAAATGGGAAATTTTCACCCACGGTGGTCGTAAACCAACCGGTATTGATGCCATTGAATGGGCAGTGAAAATGGCAGACTATGGCGCAGGTGAGCTATTGGTCACCTCAATGGATGCCGATGGCACCAAGGCAGGCTATGACTTGGCGCTCATGCGTGCCATCAATGACCGTGTAACTGTACCCACCATTGCGTCTGGCGGTGTAGGTAATTTACAGCACTTGGCAGATGGTATTTTAAAAGGCGGTGCAGATGCGGTACTAGCTGCCTCAATTTTCCACTTTGGTCAGCACACTATTCCAGAAGCCAAACAATATTTGGCAGCGCAAGGCATTGAAATGCGTTTGTAATTTCTAAAACAAAACTGTTTTGGACTTTAGTTTTTGAGCTTTAAAAGTGTAATCTTCGGGTTACACTTTTTTATTTAGCCCAAAATACAGGCAGAAAAAAAGGAGTCCGAATGCCACTACTGTCCCATATTTCGCTTTAAGAACCCCTTGTGTTCCATAGATACCCGTCAATATTGAGCTGACGTTTTCCTTATCTGGATGAGTCAAAGTTCAGGACTCAAAAAGCCAGCATGAAATTCAGTAAAGGATTGAATCACAGTCATCATACTCATAAGCTTATTGCAGTTGAAAATGGTGAAGAAAATGACAGGGTACAAGGCTGTAAATTCCAGTTTCCCTCTGGGAGCCTTTGATATAAAGGGATAGAATCTGGCTATCCATTCGCGTGATAGCCTTGCGAAGTCGTGCTTCTCTTTCTTTTTAAACAGCTGTGACTGAAGTGTGTCATCACGATCTCCTGGTGTCGTGATCTGAATCTCACCATCATCCGTAAGGTCTTACTTGAATGACCATTGCGAGCATTAGAACCGCGCTTACGAGCTTTCTTTCATGTCCGAGGTGTAGGGTAAGTCCGGCATTGAGAGCCGCTAAAATAGTCAGTTTAGTCAACAATCGGCTGAATGGATTTAGATCATCTTCTGTTTTTATGGATTTAGCAAATTCTGCTATAAGGTCATTTAATTTTTGTTCTTCCAACATGATGCCTGACTTCGTTGTGACTATGAACATATAAAATTCAATCAATTACGCAATTTTATTTACAATCTCGTCTTCGACAAACTCACTATGATTCACTGTATGTTCTTAGTTTCTTGGCAAGAAATGCGATCAATGTCTGGTTATTTGTAGTCATAAAATTGAGTCGCCTGTTTTTTAAAGGGGATTGAATTAAGGCTTATAGGATGAATTCGTAAGATTGTGTTCAGCGAACGCTTACGCTTTAGTTACCGCTATGCTGAAGTGGCTGAATAAATTGCCCCTTTAAATATAAACAGCCCTCAATAGAGAGCTGTTTTTAGTATTCACCACGCTTGATGGTTGATTGATCGCGAATGCAATGTGTCTAAACCTATTCTATTCATTCATACTGCACCGCCATGTAAATCTTTATTTACGCTGTGGCTCGTCAGCCCACCGTGCATAACTCTTCGTGCTTTTCAACAAAACGCCCGCTTGTTTTGCAGCGACGCCACTATAGTCCTGAGAGAAACTATCTGAATTTTCATCAAAACTCACACCATCAAATAATGGGAAAGTTCCGGCTTTTTTCTGAATCACCACATCATCAATCATCCAGCCGCGGAAACCATTATAAAGTCCATCGACCGTTCTAAATTGGAATTTCAGCTGAACATTGGCCTTGCCTGCATATTCATCTAATGAAATTGCTTCTTGCTGAACAGCAGCCGGTGCGAGGTTAAAGCCTAAATTACTGTATGGAATCGGCGCGCGATCATATGCAGAAGATGGATCTGCCAGCGGGTTTAATCGAGCCAAAGTCTTAAAACTGTTACCGCCGTCGGTAGAAACTAAAATATTCATCAAATCAAACCCCTGATTATTTGGATTGACTGACTCAATTTCCCACCATGTTTTAAAGCTTAAACTCAAAGGCGCCTGATACTGGCTTAGATTAATCACAGGTGAAATCAATTCTCCCCTATTGTCATGCTGCGAGGTGCCGCCATCAAACTCTGGAGCCGTAGATGAATCACTTAAAGCACCAATAAAGTTGCCATTTACTTTGTCACCATACCAATATGCCGTATTACCTTGCAGTGGCTCAGGTACCTTGCCTTGACTTTGGTCATTTGGCGCTAAGCGCACACGCTGATTCACTTGATTATTACGAATATTGTGACCTTTGTTTAGCAGCTGCCAATCGACATTCGCCACACTTGGCTGTGAGCTTGTCCATGCATTGCGAGTAGTAGAGTCCGCTTCAAAAGTTTCACGCCATACCGCATCTGCAGATGTCGTTTCAGGCAGCACTTCAAATTGATAGCCCGATGCAGAAGAAGCAATGACCGTAACTTTTTTTGTCATGGTATTAGTTCCTGCACTGCTAATAGTGAGCGTGGCATTTTTCAATGCTTCAAGCAGAGTATTGGAGACGTTAAATGAAAGCGTGAAATAACCATTAGCATCGGTAATTGCACTAACAAATGCACCATTGGTCGCAGCACCGCCAGATAATGCGACTTGCGCATTCGCTAAAGGCTTTCCTTTATAAATGACCTGACCAGACAACGTACCGACTACTGCATCATTGACAGGTGCATCACTTAAGGTCTGACAGTCTTGGTCTAAGCAGTTGAGGACAACATTCAACACAATGCTCTTATTGGTATTTTTAGGATGGATCAAGAATGCCGAAACTGCAGACTGTCCATTTTTAGTGACCAAAACATAATATGTGCCTGCAGCCAATTTAGGCAGTTTAACGATGCCTTGAGCATTAGCAAGGTAACTTTGACCTTTAAAATGAGTCGCTGTCGGTAAACTATTGATCGGTGGAAATAGCTGTTCAGAATCATCTGCTGTACTTGCATTTGTTGCTGTTTTCAAACTACTTGCTTGTAATTTCTTCCACTCTTCGTCACTTAAAATCTGAATCGACGCAGCATTTAAGGTAAGGTTATTCACATCCAACAGCGTCAGCTCTTCTACACTTTTTTGAACCATAGCCTCGGCAACTGGCTCTGATGGTACTGGTACGTTTCCTGTTTCATCACTGTCACTACCGCCACATGCTGTTAAACCTAAGACACCCGTGACCATCATTATTTTTACAAATGCTCTATTTTTCATCTATTCTGCCCTCTGGATTTTGTATTTTAAAATTTTATCTCTACTTAGAACTTTGCCAGCCCAAACATACTGGTCAATATTCCAGCAAAATAATACCCAATTTCAACCAAATGCGCAAATTTCACATTTTATATTTTTTATAGTTTTTTTCTCTATTTTTTTAGTTAATGTATAGCCAAATGGGCTTTGTTCCACAAAGATTTGAAAGACAAAGTACCCCGAAATGAACCAAATTTAAGGCGTAACTTGGGTAAGTGCTCTACCTAATTGCTTACATCTGTTGAGGACTGCTACAAGTGCATGCATCTTAGTTTCAACCCAACTGCGCCGATGATAGCCTGATCATTTTTCCATAGTGTCCTACCTGAGATTAACTGTTCGAAGTCATTTATCTCGCTCTAGCGAGCTGCTCTTTGTATCTTTGTATGCTTTCTCATTTTCTAGGTGGAATCACCGCATGCGCTTAACGCCTTATTGTTATGGATAAAATCCACCATTATTTGTGTGGGCGGTCGAGCTCCGCCTGGGCGAAAAAAGCAGCTGCTTTACGTAGAATTTCATTCGCACGTTGCAGTTCTTTATTTTCGCGTTCCAGTTGTTTGATACGTTCTTGGTCTGAAAGCTGCTGTACTTTAACTGGATTTTGTTTATCTAAATATTTTTGATACCAAACACGTAGTGTTTCAGGAGTACAGCCAATCTTAGGAGCGATTGCTGTGATTGCAGCCCAATACGATGGATAATCTTTTTCGGATTCAATCAATAATTGAACCGCTCTTTCTCTGATTTCAGGGGTATATTTTAATTTTGTCATCGGGACACTACGCTTCGCTACGTCTTGCGAAGCAATGCTTCTCATCTCAGAATATTGACTCTCCGACAAATCCGGTACGGTACAGTATCCCTCGCGTTCGGTCTGACCGTATTAACCGCGGCCTATGCACTTGGGCACATTTCAGGTGGTCAATTTAACCCTGCAGTCAGTATTGGTTTGTGGGCAGGTGGACGTTTTGAAGCCAAAGAACTCGCACCGTATATTATTTCACAAATTATTGGTGCGACTCTGGCCGCACTGGTGTTGTATCTGATTGTACAGGGTCAGGCAGGTTTTGCAGGCACAGGCGGTTTCGCGACCAACGGTTATGGTGATTTATCTCCAGGAAAATATGCCCTCAGTTCAGTATTATTGATTGAAGTGGTACTCACTGCTGGCTTTTTGATGGTGATTATGGGTGCAACCGCCAAACGTGCACCTGCAGGTTTTGCTCCAATTGCAATTGGTTTGGCACTGACCTTAATCCATCTGATCAGTATTCCTGTAACCAATACTTCCGTGAACCCTGCACGTAGTACAGGTGTGGCGTTCTTTGCTGAAACTGCAGCACTCAGCCAGCTTTGGGCTTTCTGGGTTGCACCGATTGTAGGTGCGGTGATTGGTGCGGTGCTGTATCGCGCTATGGCAAAAGCTGAAGACTGATCTTCAAAACTTTAAATCCACAGCTTTTCAAGATGTCTGGGATTTATCTAAAAACACACAAAACAACAAAGCCCGTTCAAGCGTTTGAGCGGGCTTTTTAATGGCTTAGATGAGCAGATTAAAGTAGATTTAATATCTTGAGATGGCATCCATTATAAAAATGGATTTTCAATTTCACCCGCTTCGGGACGATCTAACTTTTCAGGCAGATTCGGAGTCTGCTCCAAAGTTGCAACAACTTCATTCAAAAAAGCCTGTAGTGCTTTGGCTGCCTGTAAACCCGCCTGATCTTTGCTGATTTGCAAATTGCCATACACATTGATGCAATCTAAATCATTTTCTAAGGTTAAGTCATGAATCGCATGTGATTCAGTCCCATTTTGAAACGGTTTAAACATTGAATTCACCTTAGCATGAAGGATGCAATATCCATCATCTTAACCCAGTTTAAGATTTCAACAACTGTAAAATATATTGCAATAAAGCTTCAATCAATTGCTTCACAATTGCATCTTGGGTATCTGCATCAATGCTAGCACCCGATGCAGGACTACTGCCTGAGCGTTTAAATTCGGTTTGCAAGGCTTGTAATTGCTCAGCAGATACATCTTCTGCGCACTGGCTTTCTGCATCCCAATGTGAGTAGGCAATCGGTGTATTGGCTTTTACAGCATTTGCAGTCAAAGGCAATTTATAGGTATTGCGCTTTTGTTCTTCACTTAATTGTGGGAATAAATTAATGCCCAACTGTTCTTCTAAATAGCAGACACTCACCACTTGCACCTGTAACGAGTCGTTATTGGGCGCGTAATAAGCCCCTATCGCGCCTGTTTTGGGCATATACACAGCTTTATACACCGCAGTCGGCACAATAACGCCCTGCCCAATGGTTTTTAGACGCTTGGCATTAAAACTTGGCCCCGTAATCACATACACATCTTGCTTTTGCTTAGTCACCACCGCTCGGGTGGCTTCTTCAAGTTCACGCCAGACCTGCTGATTATTTTTAGGGGCTTGCGGCACCATATTTGCCAAAGAAAAACTGTCAAACTGGGCTGCCAAGTTGGTCATGTCGGCATTCGGTGCCATGTGTCCACGGTCATAACCCGAACCACGATAATCCAGCAAAGTCGCACGATGCTCGGCTTTGACGCGCGGTTCTTCGTGAAAGTTATCTTCACGTGGAATCCGCTGACTCAAACGCGCTGGTGTTAAGGCTTCTGCCACCCATAACGGGGTTTTGGATACCCCTGAATACATCACATTAAAGTCATTAAAACACAGCGGATAGCTGTCTTTTTGCAGGCTATTTTTCAGTAAATAGGGCGGCGTTTCTCGATAGAACTGGGTTAGGCAAGCACTATTTCCTGAACTCGGCACCAGTGAAGTCCACTGGCTAATTTTTTCTTGACCAAAAGCAATCACAAAACTCCCTGTTGCCACTACACCGAGTAGCACTTTCAAGCTGTTTTGATTGAAAATTTGAGTCCAAATGTTGTTGGAATTGCGCCGTTTTCTTGCCATAACCGTTACTGTGACTTCGCTCTAAATCCGCAGAGTTTGCCCGAGCTTAACAATCCACTCACAGCTTGTATATGAAGCACCTCTTGTTCGTCTAACAATTAAACAAAACCCGCGCCATAACACCACAAAAGCCATACACAGCCTGAGTTTTAAGCACTTTTGACATCAGTCTAGATCAAGTTTGGTAGATTTGATTGCATCCGTTTTAGCGAATCTGCCAAGCTAAATACACCTTAAAGACATCGCTCAGCGACACCCAAGCGCATTGCGCTGCTCTAGCTGGATGTCATTGACGATTTAAATTGGTTTTAACTTTATTTTTGCGATTTTTGATGGAGAAATACATGCGTTTTCATCTTTTTGCTTGTGCTTTGGTTGGTAGCAGTATCAGCATTTCTGCCTTTGCCGAACCACCCATTCAAGCAGGTGATACTTTAGAAAGTTTATCTAAAGTCAAAATAAGCACCACGATTAATGGGCAAGCAGGCTCACTACAAGAATTAATCGCCAATGGTCAGATACGCATTGTACCGAGTACAGATACAAACTTAACAAGTCCAGCAGAAAATATAGCGCAACAGCCTGCAAACCAAATTTCAGCCGAACAAGCCAATCTGGCTCAAGACAATGTACCGATGACGATGCCTGTCGGGACTGAATCCGAACTGCAACACGCAGCGCAGGCAGAGCAAGTGAGCGAACAACACATACAAGCCACCTCTGCGCCATTATTGTCATCTTCAGCCGATTTACCTGTAAATGCTGGCGATGATGTGGATGTCACCGCAGAAGCGCTAAATGCTGCACCACAAAACCCTGCTGCATCTGAACAAGCAGCAGTCAATCTGCCCACGACTGAACGGCTTGAAACCACAGCACCTGCGGCACAGGGCGCAGATGTAAACGATATAGATTTAAGCCATCTACAACCAAGTGATACGGAACAATAAGATCTGTTTAAGACCAATCTTGAGCTAAAAATAAAAAACCAGCACTTTATAATGCTGGTTTTTTAAAATCTATTGAGCAGTTTTTAAATTTCGATTTGACTACCCAATTCCACCACACGGTTGGTTGGAATTTGATAGAAATCACTCACAGGACTGGTATTGCGCTGCATTGAAATAAACAGTTTTTCACGCCACGGTGACATGCCATCGCCCACCGTATGCACAATTCGATCACGCGAAATAAAGAAGCTCATTTGCATCATATCGAATTCAAACTCAAGCTGTTCATAGGCTTGTTTCAAGGCATTTGGAATATTTGGCTGATCTTTAAAACCGTAATACATGGCAATCCGATAAAAACGATCATCCAGTTTTTCGACTTGAATCCGATCTTGCTGCGCCACAAATGGAATATCACGCGTGATGACCGTTACCATGATATTGCGTTCATGTAAGACCTTGTTGTGCTTAATATTATGCAACATGGCATGTGGCACAATGTTAGGCGTACCTGTCAAGAAAATCGCATCGCCAGGGACAAATTTGGTTTCATTGCCCATACTAATACTGTGAATGAATAGGTCTATCGGCAAGGCATCTTTTTCCAAACGATTGAAAACCAATGCACGACCATCTTTCCACGTCATTAAAATGGTATACATGATGGCGCCAATTAAAATTGGCACCCATCCCCCTGACACAATTTTGAGCGAGGTCGAAGCCACAAAAATTAAATCTAGGGTTAAAAATGGCACTGCAAAAAGGGCAACTTTCCACATCGGCCAACGCCAAAAACCATAGGCCAGCACTGAAATTAAAATCGTGCCACACAGCATGGTCATGGTCACTGCCACGCCATAAGCACTGGCAAGTCTGGCACTATTTTCAAATAATAAAATTAAGATAAGCACCGAAATAAATAAGGCCCAGTTAATGAATGGCAAATAGATTTGACCACGTTCAACATCGGACGTGTGACGTACAGTCAGGCGTGGTAAATAACGCAATTGAATGGCCTGATTGACCATTGAAAATACCCCTGTGATCACCGCTTGAGAAGCGATCACCGCTGCAGCTGTGGCTAAACCAATCATCGGGTATAAGCCCCATTCAGGCACCAACATATAGAACGGATTTTCAATCGCTGCAGGGTTACGTAGCAATAATGCCCCTTGTCCTGCGTAATTCAATAACAAGCAAGGTAAGACAATCAAAAACCACGCGAGGCGAATAGGCATCCGCCCAAAATGCCCCATATCGGCATAGAGTGCTTCGCCACCAGTCATGGTCAAAATCACCGCACCCATGGTGAGAAATGCAACAAAGGGTTGCTCTACTACAAAGTTAAACGCCCAGTGTGGACTGACCATGGCCAATACAAACGGGGTTTGGATGATACTGAGCAGCCCTGCGCCACCAATGGCTAAAAACCACAGCAAAGTCAGTGGGCCAAAAAATTTGCCCATAGTGCCTGTACCATGACGCTGCACAATGAACAGTCCTGCCAAAATACCAATGGAGAGCGGTACGAGCCATTGATTAAAGATAGGCGTGGCAATACTTAGTCCTTCAATGGCAGACAATACTGAAATGGCGGGGGTGATAATGCCATCGCCAAAGAACAGGGATGCACCAATAAAGCCAAGTGCGATCAGGAAGATTTTTTTGTCTTCGGCAATACGGGTGGTGCGAAGGTTCAATGCCAATAATGACATGATCCCGCCTTCGCCATTGTTATCGGCACGCATAATAATGGTGACGTATTTGAAGCTGATGGTGAGCATCATGCACCAGAAAATCAGGGATAAAATTCCCAATACACTGGCTTGGGTAATTGCAAGATGCGCCGTTAAAAAAGTTTGTCTGAAGGCATACAGAGGACTGGTTCCGATATCCCCAAATACAACTCCGAGTGCAGCCAAGGTAATGACGGGTAAGGCTGCTTTTTTTGCAGTACTTTGCATAGGTGTCTTCGATTTAGACGGTATTTTTGAGAATCATAGCACTACGCTGAAAGTTTTTCTCTAAATCAAATTTTTCAACTTGGCTTTGTACTATTTTTTGGTTATTATCCACCGCCTATGGTGAAGTGTCCGAGTGGCTGAAGGAGCACGCCTGGAAAGTGTGTATACGTTAATAGCGTATCGAGGGTTCGAATCCCTCTTTCACCGCCAAACATTATTCTCATGAAGTCTCATGTGATCTTAAAAAGCTTAAATCTAAAGGGTTTAAGCCTTTTTTTACGCCTGTACACTACGGCGTAAAACTGTGGCATATCAACAACTTTGTTGGCATCACCCTCTTATCAAACCACACACCAAAAAAACCACTGCTCAATCTTCCAGATCAACACAGCGGTTTTAAACTCATCTTTTACAGATCAGTCACATCTTACATTTTCTTTTCTTCAATATTTAACGCATTGATTGCCAATACCGCCTGAGTACGATTTTGCACACCCAATTTACGGAAAATTGCGGTCACATGCGCTTTAATCGTCGCTTCAGAAACATCTAATTCATAGGCAATTTGCTTATTCAACAAACCTTCTGCCACCATCATCAATACACGGAATTGCTGTGGTGTTAAAGACTGAATACGTTCAGCCAAAGCTGTTTCATCTGCAGCGCGAGGGTCAAAGTTAACATTCGCAGCCAAGTTTGGCGGCAACCAAATCTCACCTTCTAAAACTTGACGAATTGCTTCACCAATATGGCTCGGATGTGCCGATTTTGGGATATAACCCATCGCCCCATGCGCAATTGAACGTTGAATAATCGATGCTTCTTCGTGAGCGGACACCACAATAATTGGGATAGATGGATATTGCGCACGCACATGCACCAATGCAGAAAAGCCCGATGCCCCTGGTAAATTCAAGTCCAATAAAACAAGATCAGGCTCAGGTCCATTTTCCAAACGTTCGTACAATTCATTAACTGCAGCAGTTTCATGAATTTGAGCTTGCGGTAAGCTATAACGAACCGCCTGAATTAAGGCATGGCGAAACAGCGGATGATCATCAACGATTAATATATTCATAACAGACGTGAGAGATCTTGGGCACAGTTGTTATATTCTAACCATACAAAGACAATTAAGGATATGCAAGACATGACTTTTTTGCATTTATTGTGCAATTAATCACAGAAAAGCGTTTATTTTTTATGTTTTCAGCGCTCAGTCAAAAAGGTTGATCATTTTGTGGATTTTTTAATCAGTTTTATTTTACAACCAAAACGCTCAAAACAAGATGTAATATGAAATAGAAAATATCCCAAGATAAGGGTTTATATCCGTACCGATTCAGACAAACTCAGCAACAAAGCAGGACAAGCGTTTGATATTACCCCAGGCATGGTCGCAACAGTCGATATTAAAACGGGTGAAAAAACGGTGTTGGATTATCTGATCAAACCATTCAACAAAGCCAAAGAAGCCTTACGTGAGCGCTAAACAGAAATTCGCTTATACCTGAATTTAATGAATTATCTCATCTCTGATTCTTGCCTTCTCCCAAAACCCAACTGGGCTCAAGTGAAGGCGAGAATGAGGGCGATAATATCCTATGCCCTCTACAGTTTTATTTTTCATAGATTTTGCATTTCATCTTAATTGCCTAAACAATCTACAGCAACGCAGCAAATCCTCCTTTTCACCTCTTTCCAAGCCTGATGACACTGTGTATAACCATAAGTCACGCAATGAAAATGATAAGCATAGGCAAAACAGGTAAAAAACCGTTAGACTATGCATCTCTCTCATTCAATGTCGTTTCAGACAAATAAGAAGGTGAAGGTTGATGCCGCTCAATACTGTCGAAGAGCTTGTAGCAGATATCCGTGCAGGAAAAATGGTCATCCTCATGGATGATGAAGATCGTGAAAATGAAGGTGATTTAGTCATTGCCGCAACCCACGTTCGCCCTGAAGATATCAACTTCATGATCACACACGCGCGTGGTCTTGTTTGCTTAACCTTAAGTCGTGACCGTTGCCAGCAATTAAACCTACCGTTAATGGTTGATGCCAATGGTGCACAACACGGTACGAACTTTACTTTGTCGATTGAAGCTGCTGAAGGCATTACCACGGGTATTTCTGCCGCAGAACGTGCGCATACCATTCAAACCGCTGTCGCTGCACATGCCAAGCCTGCCGATATTGTTCAGCCTGGGCATATTTTCCCACTCATGGCACAGCCAGGTGGTGTATTGCACCGTGCAGGACATACCGAAGCAGGTTGTGATCTTGCCCGTTTGGCAGGTTTAGAGCCTGCATCGGTAATTTGTGAAATCATCAATGAAGACGGCACGATGGCGCGTCGTCCAGATTTAGAAATTTTTGCTGAAAAGCACGGGTTAAAAATTGGTACTATTGCCGATTTAATCCACTATCGCATGACCAATGAACAAACTGTAGAGCGTTTGGATCAGCAAAGCATCGACACCGAATATGGTACTTTTGACTTATATCGTTACCGTGAACTGGGGAACCCAGACATTCACTTGGCATTGGTCAAAGGCGAGCCGAAAGAAGGCGTTACCACAGTACGTGTGCATGGTTTTAATCCAACCCGTGATTTGCTGAAGCTGAAAAAAGCAGATGGTTCGGCAACTTGGAATTTAGACCGTGCTTTAAAAGAAATTGCCAACAGTGAACGTGGTGTTTTGGTCTGGATTGGTCAAGCTCAATTGCAAGACTTGGGCCCTGCCCTAGACAGCCTTAAATCCCCGAAACAAGGCAAAGCCAATGCTGCATTGTCACAGCAATACCAAACCATTGGCGTGGGTGCACAAATTTTACGTGATTTAGGCGTTGAAAAAATGAAGCTACTCAGCTCACCATTACGTTTCAATGCTTTATCAGGCTTTAACTTAGAAGTGGTGGAATATATCACCGCAGATCCAACATCAGAGAAATAATCGAGGTTGCTATGGCAATTCGCCGTATTGAAGGTTTATTACATCTCGCTAGCGAAGGCCGTTATGCGATTTTAGTCGGTCGTTTTAATAGTTTTGTGGTTGAGCATTTGCTTGATGGCGCAATTGACACATTGAAACGTCATGGCGTATCAGAGGATAATATCACCGTTGTTCATGCACCAGGCGCTTGGGAACTTCCTGTTGTGGCTAAAAAATTAGCTGCATCGAATGGTTATGATGCCATTATTGCACTCGGCGCAGTGATTCGCGGTAGCACTCCACACTTTGACTTTGTTGCAGGCGAATGTGCCAAAGGCTTAGGTGTGGTTGGTTTAGATACTGGCTTACCTGTGATTAACGGTGTATTGACTACGGATAGTATTGAACAAGCAATTGAACGCTCTGGAACAAAAGCAGGTAATAAAGGAAGTGAAGCTGCCTTAACTGCAATTGAAATGGTTAACTTGTTAAAGGCTATTTAACGCTATGTCGCAAACACTTCAAGCAACTTATGCAGCAAAACGTAAAGCACGTCGTTTTGCTGTGCAAGGTATTTATGAATGGCAGATGAGCCACAATCCAGTACATGAAATTGAAGCACGTACCCGTGTGGAAAATGCCATGCACAAAGTGGATCTCGGCTATTATCATGAATTGTTGACTCAAGTGGTTGCCAATCATGAAGCATTGGATGCATTACTGGTGCCTGTTCTTGATCGTGACATTCAAGCACTCGATGGTGTTGAACTCGCCACCTTACGTTTAGGTGCTTATGAGTTAGAACAACATCTGGAAATTCCATACCGTGTGGTATTGGATGAAGCGATTGAATTGGCAAAACACTTTGGTGGTGCAGACAGCCACAAATACATCAATGGTGTATTAGACCGTCTTGCCAACAGCTTACGTGCAGCAGAAAAGCAACAAAGCAACTAATTCAAAGTATTGAGTCGATTGTTGTATGGCTGAGTTTTCCATTATTGAGACCTATTTCAACAGACCGCGTCCCGATGCAGTCGATTTAGGTGTCGGTGATGACTCAGCTCTGCTCACCCCTCCGCCGCAACAACAATTGGTCATTTGTGCCGACACTTTAGTCGCTGGACGACATTTCCCCCTCGATACCAACCCACATGCGATTGGTTGGAAATCGGTTGCGGTCAATTTATCTGACATTGCCGCCATGGGTGCCACCCCACACAGTATTTTACTGGCATTGAGCCTACCCCAAATTGATCATGACTGGCTCAAAGGTTTTAGTCAGGGTTTACATGATTGTTGCGATCAATTCGGGGTAAGTTTAATAGGTGGAGATACCACACAAAGCCCGCATCTCACCATTTCCGTTACCGCCTTAGGCTGGATTGAACAAGGACAAGCCATTCCACGTTCAGGCGCACAAGTCGGTGATTATATTTGCGTCAGCGGACAAGTCGGTGATGCCGCTTTTGGTTTAGATCATCTCGATCATCCTTTAAAACAACGTCTCGACTACCCAACACCACGTTGTCAACTTGGACAACAACTCAAAGGTCTGGCTTCAAGCATGATTGATGTTTCAGATGGCTTGGCACAAGATTTAGGGCATATTCTCAAAGCCTCTCAGGTCGGTGCTTGTATTGAACTCAGCCAACTGCCTATAGATGCTGCATTAACCGAATTACCACAACAAAAGCAGTGGCAATATGCCTTGGCAGGTGGCGATGACTATGAGTTATGCTTTACAATAAGCCCACAAAATTATCAGCAGCTTTTGCAAAAACCGCTGAATACCCCTATTCATATTATTGGCAAAATTAACAATCAAAACCGCTTAAGCTTTGAACAGAATGGCGTAGATCGTTCACTTCATTTTCATGGATACCAACACTTTGCAAAAACCCGCGATTAATTTCAAAGCCATGTCTTGGACTGACCGACTGATTGTATGCTGTGGTGTTGGCTTCGGTTCAGGTCTACTACCCAAAGCTCCCGGTACCTTTGGTTCGGCCTTTGCCCTACTGTTCATTCCCATTTGGTTCGCGCTTGGTTTCATTCCAAGCCTTTTTGCCATTGCCATCATGTCCCTCGTTGGCATATATATCTGTGGACGTACTGCACAGGTTATGGGCGTACATGATGATGGTCGTATTGTTTGGGATGAATTTGCAGGACAATCGATTACCTTTTTACCCCTGATTTTTATCAATCAAATCAGCTGGGTCTGGGTAATTGTGGGTTTTGCCCTATTCCGACTATTTGATGTGTGGAAACCTTGGCCAATACGTGTCATTGATCGTCAGGTCGAAGGTGGTTTTGGCATCATGCTGGACGATATTATTGCGGGTCTTTGGGCCGCATTATGTATTTATATTTATTTATCTTTTACTTTGGTTTAGCCATCACTAGGATTCAACATGTCTACCACCGTGATTATTCTTGCAGCAGGTAAAGGCACGCGCATGCGTTCAAATTTACCAAAAGTATTACAACCTCTTGCAGGACGCCCACTCTTGGGTCACGTGATTAATACCGCAAAAAAATTACAAGCAGATCATATAATTACCATTTACGGTCATGGCGGTGCTTTGGTGCAAAATGCGTTTGCGCATGAACAGGTACAGTGGGTCGAACAAGCTGAACAGTTGGGCACAGGTCACGCAGTCAAAGTGACTTTGCCTGTTTTACCACGTGAAGGTGTATCACTGATTTTATCGGGAGATGTACCTTGTATTACAGAGCAAACTTTACAAAAGCTACTCGATGTTTCACGTGAAACCCAAATTGGCTTGGTGACACTTACCCTTGCTGATGCCACGGGTTATGGTCGTATTGTACGTGAAAACGGTAAAATTCAAGCGATTGTTGAACATAAAGATGCGTCTGAAGCCCAGCGTCAAATTCAGGAAATTAACACGGGTATTTACTGCGTCAGCAATGCCAAATTACATGAATGGCTGCCAAAACTGAGCAATAACAATGCGCAGGGTGAATATTACCTGACCGATATTGTGGCGATGGCAATTGCCGATGGCTTAGAAGTTGCATCGGTAGAACCTCAACTGGCTTTTGAAGTAGAAGGCGTGAATGACCGTGTGCAATTGGCTGCATTAGAACGCGAGTTCCAGAACTTCCAAGCCAAGCAACTCATGCAACAAGGTGTGCATTTAATTGACCCAACCCGTTTTGATTTACGTGGTAATCTCACTGCAGGTAAAGACGTTCGCATTGATATTAACGTAATTATTGAAGGCGATTGCGAACTGGGTGATGGCGTAGAAATTGGTGCAGGTTGTATCCTCAAAAACACCAAAATTGCTGCGGGCACTAAAGTTCAGCCGTATAGCGTATTTGACCAAGCGGTTGTAGGTGAAGCTGCGCAAATTGGTCCATTCTCACGTTTACGTCCGGGCGCGGTATTGGCCAATGAAGTGCATATTGGCAACTTTGTTGAAGTGAAAAACAGTCAAATTGGTTTAGGCTCCAAAGCCAACCACTTTACCTACTTAGGTGATGCCGAAGTGGGTGCAGGCAGCAATATTGGTGCAGGTACGATTACTTGCAATTATGATGGTGCCAATAAATTTAAAACCATTATTGGTGACCAAGTCTTTATTGGTTCAAATAGTTCATTGGTTGCACCTGTCACCATTGCCAATGGTGCAACGGTAGGCGCAGGCTCGACCATTACCCGTGATGTTGCAGAACAGTGTTTAGCTGTGGAACGTTCTAAACAGTTCACTAAAGAAAATTATCAACGTCCACAGAAATTGAAAAAATAAGAGGAAGTTCCTATGTGCGGTATTGTCGGTGGCGTTGCAGAACGTAGTATTACCAATATCCTCATTGAAGGTTTAAAGCGTTTAGAATATCGCGGTTATGATTCCGCAGGTTTGGCATTGATTAGTCAAGGTCAGGTCTTGCGTGAGCGTCGTGTCGGTAAAGTAGCAAATCTTGAGCAAGCAGTACTAGATTCTCAAGTCACAGGTTCACTCGGTATTGCCCATACACGTTGGGCAACACATGGCAAACCGACAGAAAACAATGCACATCCGCATATTTCTGGCAATGTTGCTGTCGTACACAACGGTATTATCGAAAATTATCAAGAACTGAAAGATGAGCTAGAAGCTTTAGGCTATATGTTCAGCTCTCAAACGGATACTGAAGTGGTTGCGCACTTGGTCAACCATGCTCTTAAAACTGCACCGAATTTATTGGTTGCGGTACAGCAAGTCGTGCCTCAACTGAAAGGTGCTTATGCTCTGGGAATTATCCATACCGATTATCCAGATGAATTGATCACGGTACGTGAAGGTTCTCCTTTGGTGATTGGTGTCGGTATTGGCGAAAACTTTATCAGTTCAGACCAATTGGCGTTATTGCCGATCACCAACCGTTTTATGTATTTGGAAGAAGGTGATATCGCCCGCTTAACCCGCGACAGCATTGAAGTTTTTGTAAACGGTCAAACGGTTGAACGCCCTGTAAAAGAGTTGGATGCAACTGTAAGCAATGCATCGAAAGGTGAATATAAACACTACATGCTCAAAGAAATTTATGAGCAGCCTGAAGCAATTCAACAAACCATTTCACAAGCATTAAATGGCAACGCTTTACGTGAAGATTTCCTGAAAGATGCTGAACTTGATTTTGCCAACATCCAACAGGTACAGATTATTGCCTGCGGTACCAGCTACCATGCAGGGATGATTGCAAAATATTGGTTTGAACAGCTGATTAACTTGCCATGTCATGTGGAAATTGCCAGCGAATACCGTTATCGTACCCCAGTCATTGTGAATAACACGTTGTATGTGTGCATTTCACAATCTGGCGAAACTGCAGATACTTTAGCTGCGTTACGTGATACACAAAAACGTGCTGCTGCAAAAGGTTTAGATATCACAACCATGACCATTTGTAACGTGGCAACGTCGTCAATGGTACGTGAAACCAACCATAGTTTGTTAACGCTTGCGGGTCCTGAAATTGGTGTGGCATCGACCAAAGCCTTTACGACACAGTTGGCAGCATTAATGCTGTTGGTGCTCAAAATTGGTCAGGTGAAAAATGCAATTGCAGCGACAGAAACAGCGGAAATTATTGCAGACTTGTGGCACACACCAAAAGTAATTTTAGATACTTTGCAAAATGATACGGCAATTTTACGTTTGTCTGAATTGTTTGTAGAGAAAAATCACTGCTTGTTCTTGGGTCGTGGCACACAATTCCCAATTGCCTTGGAAGGTGCTTTGAAACTGAAAGAAATTTCATATATTCACGCAGAAGGTTATGCTGCGGGTGAATTAAAGCACGGCCCATTGGCATTGGTAGACAATGACATGCCTGTGGTGATTTTAGCACCGCAAGATGACATGCTGGATAAACTGAAATCCAATATGGAAGAAGTACAGGCACGTGGTGGTGAGCTGTTTGTATTTGCAGATGAACACAGCGGCATTCCTGCAGATAAAGAGCGTCAGCATGTGGTTTATGTACCGCAAGTCAGCGCGTTGCTTGCGCCAATTGTGTATAGCATTCCTGTGCAGTTGTTGTCTTATCATGTGGCAGTTTTGCGCGGTACTGATGTCGATCAACCTAGAAACTTGGCAAAAAGCGTAACAGTGGAATAATGTTGATTAAATTCAATTAGTTAATGTATGAGAGCAATAAAGTATCATCCTAAGTAATATAGTTTCATCTTAGGTAATAAAGTATCATCTCATATTGATCAAATAACAATCGCCTGCTATTCTTAAATTAATGAGAGTAGCAGGCGATTTGCTATGGCGACTGAAAAACAACAAGACAATTGGATAAAAGAAGGTCGTGGTCAAGGCTACCTAAAGAACTATAAACCTTGGGTAACTGTGCGTGATTTTGGCTCAAAAGGTCGCTCACATCGTGTATATGGACATACAACCAAACGTACACATCATTTATTGTCTGATTTAGAACTTGCAACCTTTCTACTTTTAGACTGGAATCCATCAGTTACTGATATTCGGGAACAGTTTCCTTTACCGCTTCAAGCCACAACTCAAATTGCAGAACAAGCTCAAATTACTCATCCTAGAGTTCGTAATGCCCTACAAATTATGAGTTCAGATTTTTATGTAGATCGTAAAGATTTCAGGCAACCCAATTTTGCTCTGCAAACAAAATACGTAGCAGATTTAGAAGATATTAGAACCATTGAAAAACTTGAGCTGGAACGAAGATATTGGGAAAGTACAAAGACACCTTGGTACATCCTGACAGAAAAAGATATTCCTGCGACTGTACTTCACAATATCAAATGGCTCTATCCTGCTATGAGGGAATCTTCTCTTCCTGTTTATGAAAAGCTCGATGACTATATGCAGAAATTTGCTCAATATCCTCATCTCACATTAATTGAGTTAAGTAAAAAAGTAGATCAGGCATATGATTTAGAACTGGGTTCATCTTTATCAGAAATTCGGGAGCTTCTTGCTCAACGTTATTTTATTTTTGATATAACCAAAGACTATAAAAAGCTTAAATTATCTGAAATTACATTAGGTGATATTGAAGTGTGGGAGGACATTCGCCATGTTTCGAATCAATGATGTTTATAAACTGCACGATACATCTTTTCGTATCCTTAAAATGACACTTTATCACATCGTATGGATTGATATTGATAGTCAGAGTGCTAACCCCTTTCTTATCGAAAAAAATGAGTTAACTAAATCTATAGAAGCAAACGAAGCTGAATGGATTGAAGACCCCTTTGCAGATATCGCATTGCTAAAAGTTGTTGAGGGTAGTATCCAGCAGCAAAAGCGTGATGCTGGAATGGCGTTAATCAGACCGCTCATTACACATGATCAATTTTTTGATCCATCTATTCGCTTTGATCTTGTTAAACGTATATTGGAGCAGCAGAAATCTACTCACCAGACGATTTACAGGCTTGCCCGCAGGTATTGGCAACGAGGGCAAATACCTAATGCACTTATTCCAAGTTATCAAAATTCTGGTGCCAAAGGCAGTAAACGAATTGCCAAAGATAAAAAGCTGGGACGCCCCAGAAAATCTATGCCAGGTACAGGGGCACTTATTGATGTAAATATTGAGCGATTATTTAGAATTAATATCAATAAGTATATGTTAACCAAGAATAAACATTCTTTAGGTTATGCCTATCGTAAGTTCTATACGATGTATCATTCATTATTTCCTGATGTGCCAGATACTGAAATTCCATCAATATGGCAGTTTAAACATTTTTATGAACGTGAATTTCCTAAAGTTACCCAGCTTACTGCCCGTAGCAATCCTATTCTCTATAACAAGGACATTCGGGCACTTAACTCAACAGTGAATACCCAAGTCTTAGGGCCAGGATCACGTTATGAGATTGATGCAACGATTGCAGATATTTATCTTGTTTCAGATTCTGATCGTGCCTGTATTGTGGGAAGACCAACGATTTACTTTGTTGTTGACGTATTTAGCAGAATAGTAGTCGGTTTTTATATTGGTTTTGAGAATGCTTCATATGTAACCGCAATGCAGGCTCTACAAGTCGCTATGACCGATAAAGTTGAGTTATGCAAACAATATGGTTATGAAATTACCAGTGAAGAGTGGCCTTGTATTGGATTGCCTGATGCGATTTTAGCGGATCGTGGAGAATTATTAGGTCATCAGATTGAGGCCCTCGAACATAGTTTTTCAATTCGGATTGAAAATACTGCGCCATATCGTGGGGATTTAAAGCCTATTGTAGAACGTTATTTCAGAACTGCTCAGGCAAAATTTAAACCTTTTGCTCAGGGTGTGGTACAACCCTTTAAAGAAAAAAAACGAGGTGGCTCAGATTATCGTCTAGATGCTACTTTAACAATTCATGATTTTAAGCAGATTATTATTGGTTCAATCCTCACCTACAACCTGACCCACCAATTAAAAAAGTATGATCGTGATCTTGATATGCCAACGGATTTACCTTTAGTTCCGATTCATCTCTGGAACTGGGGTATACAAAACCGAGTGGGCAGATTAAAACAGGTTTCCGAAAAGGCATTACGTGTTGCACTGCTTCCTAAAACCAAAGCAACCTTATCTGATCTTGGGCTCAAAGTTTTTGGTGTATTCTATTATTGTGCTGAGATTAATCAGCAAGGCTGGATGCACCGTAAAAAATCAATCTCAAGACCAGATACTTTACAAGTTGCGTATGACCCGAGTAATGCCGAAATAATTTATGTTTTTTATCAAGATGATAGTCTTCACTATTGGGAAGCCGCACTTGCACCAAGATCAAGAGAATTTGTTGGTTGTAGTTTCTGGGAAGTTTGGCAGGTTCAACAGGAACAGAAGCAAACCCAAGCTATTCAAGAACTGGAAACCAATAAATCTAAAGCTGCTCTGGAAGAACATATAGAGTCTATTATTGCTCAGGCCAATGCTCAAAAACCAAAGACAGCATCAAGCAGAAAACAACGTGTTACAGGCATTAGGGAAAACCGTCAGCGGGAAAAGAATCATGAACGTTTGGCGGGGAAAGCAGATCATCTGAAAAATCCACTTCCTGAACAACAATCAACTGAAAAAGTCTCTGAATCAACAAATAACATTATTCAGATGCCTAAGCCCAAACAGAAGCTGGAACATGATGAGGATTACCAACTTACTTTTGGTATTTATCAGGATTTGCTGGAAGATATTGATCACTCAGATGATGATTAATACATGTAGCTCTACTCTAGGATATGTTTATGACCAATCAAAATGATTATGCAGTATATACACCTAGCCCAGTTTCAGATTATCAGAGAAATCCTTTTATCGAGGCTTTGCCACCCATTTTTGAGGCACAGGATACGATTCAAGCGATAAAAGGTTCAATCGAATTTAAACAATCTGATCGACAGTTACCGAATAATACTCGTGCCCATATTATTTCACAGTTATTTAATAACTTTTTTCATCCTATCCGCAGACACTTAGAATTAGAGCAGAAAATCTCCATCATGCTGAGGAAAGGCTATGTGGGGAGGAATATTGTGACTGGTGACTTTAATCGAATTCTAAACCGTAGTCATCAAATTGCTTTATCCAACAATTTTGAACCAACACCCTCTAATGATATACGTTCTACCGCCCAGAGCCTTACCTTTATTGGTTTTTCTGGCAGTGGAAAAACCACAACACTAAACCGAATCTTAAAAAACTATAAACAAAAGATTTACCACCCTGAGCATAACTTTACCCAACTTGTCTATTTAAAAATCGACTGTCCTTATAATGGTTCACTTAAGTCTTTATATTTAAATTTCTTTAGTGCAGTAGATCGTGCATTGGAAACAAATTACGAAAAGCAATATACGGAAAAACGCCATAATGAACAAAAGCTATTACAGCTTATGGGACATATTGCCCATCTGCATGCCATTGGCTTATTAGTCATTGATGAAATTCAACATTTATTGGCAAATCGATCCAAAAATTCGGATGAGATGCTCAATTTCTTTGTTACCTTAGTCAATATTTATAGTCTCCCCATCGTCATGGTTGGGACACCTAAAGCAATTCAAATCTTTGAGCGAGATCTCCGCTCATCACGTAGAGCGGTAGGTTTGGGTTCAATTCATTGGGAACCGATGAAAAATGAGCCTGCAATCACCACACCAGATGGAAAAGTCAGAAAATCCGAATGGATGACATTTACTGACTCACTCTGGAAGTATCAATGGTTGAGAAAATCAGACCCTGTATTGTCTGAAGAATTACGCCAATGCTGGTTTGACCTGAGTCAGGGTATTCTGGACATTGTGGTCAAACTGTTCGTTCTGGCACAGATACGAGCGATTGAATCAGGTTTGGAACGCATTACGGTTAAATTGCTTAAAACCACGTTTCAGGAAGATTTCAAACCGATTCATAAAATTATAGATGTTTTACGCTCTGGTGATGCAAGACGAATTGCAGAATATTCCGACTTGATCACACCTGAAGTAGATCGGAAATTATTAAAATTGATCTCCCGAATTGAAGAAAGTAGCCTAGATCAAAATGACCAACTGGCAGAATATCGGGGTCATGCTGAATCCATACGCTTGCATAATTTATTGCTTGAGCTTGGTTATGATTCCCAGCTTTTAATTCCCCTTGTTAAAAGAGCATTTAAAGAACATCCAGATCGAAAATTAACTGAGCTACTTCCTATTATTATGCATTGGTTAAATCAGGATGTTTCGCATGAATCCAGTTCATCGTCATCAAAACCAAAATTATCACAAGCTAAAAGTACCAAGCCTGATCAATGGCAAACCTTGGATACAGCAGACTTACGTTTCCAATTCTCACAAAAAGAAAATGAACATAGCTTTTATGAACATTTAAAAGCTCAAACCAATATCGTTTTTGATATTGATCACTGGCTCAAACAGGTCAGTTAGCCATGCTAAACTTTCCCATGCCTTACCAACACGAGCTGATTTACAGTACTGTGGCTCGGGCAGGGACTCGTTTGGCTTTAGATAGTCCTAAACAATTACTGGATGAAGTCTTTAAAAACCGCAAGGTGATTGCAACGGTAGATTTGCCTTGTCACCTAAACGCTATTATTCATCAGTTTTCGAATCATCAGTTTACCGTTCAGGATATCGCCTATCAGCATACTCTGTTTCCAATCTATGCACCTTTTGTGCCCGAAAAAAGACGACAACAATGCTTAAAGTGGATGGCTGATGTTTCTCAAGGTTCGATTCATCTGGCTTTAGGCATTAATGCCTCACGTATCCCACCTATTCATAAATTACGTTATTGCCCACAATGTTTAGCAGAACAATTAGACAAATATGGTGAATATTATTGGTTCCGCTTATGGCAAATACAGGGTGCTTGCTGTATCCAACATGGTCAACTCATTGACTCAGAACTGGATTTAAGATCATTACATCGGCATGATTTTTTAGTTCCATCTCATCAATCATGTCCTAAAACAGAACAAACCATTGCTAATCCTGACGATATTTTTATTACGTCCAAATTGTTAGAGTTATTGACCTTGCCTCCCTCTGAGTCACCCAGTTATGAACAATGGACCATGTTTTATTATGAATTGGCTCGGCAGAATGCTTGTATTCGGGGGAAAAACCAAATTTTGCATGAACGTATTTTAGAAAGAATAACTGTCCGTTGGTCAAAGAAATTTTTAGAGCAGTATTGTTTAGCCGATTTAACTTCCGAGACCTCTTGGCTACACCACATTTTTAGAAAACATCGCAAAAGTTTTAGTTATCTGGAACATATCATTACGATTGAGGCTTTAATTAATAGAGAATGGTCTTTTGCCGAAATTCTCAACCAAGTCCACTCTTTCCGTAAGATAAATCAAGATAATCATGTAAATGTTCCTAACAGCCATCTTACTGATCTCACCATAAAAAACAGAGAAAAATGGCTGAACTTAATCAAACAAAATGGCGTAAAGCCTGCCCGACTTTTAAATGCCGCTTTATATGCTTGGTTATATCGTAATGATAAGCATTGGTTATTAGAGACCAATCAGGGTTTTCACCAAAAATATATCCCTCAAGGCACTAAAGTGGATTGGCATAGCCGTGATTTATTCTTCGTGAAACAGCTCATTAAGCTTAACAATGATTTACTCTGGGATTTAAATAGTCCTAGACGTTCAGCAAAATGGTGGATGAAACAGACCTCCCATGTATCAACCATTGAGAAAAATCTAGATATGTTGTCTTTAACCAAATTATTTTTAGAGAAATATAGTGAAGATATCGGGACATACCAGATTAGACGTTTAACCAAAATTTTCATTGAGATGAAAATAAAGGCAGAAGTTCTGCCTCGTTGGAGAATTTTACGCAAAGCAGGTCTAAGTGATGAACGTATGGTTTCGGAAGCTGCTCGGTTTCTGCTCAAAGTATTGTAAAAAGTTGGAATGAGAGTCCACCATTAGATAGCGTGGACTTTTCTTTAACTTCTATTGAATTATTGAAATTGAACCATATTTATTACTTTAATCATCACTTATATTTCACAAATATGGAAGCAATTAAAAATGGCAAAATGTACTTTTGAAGAAATTACACCTACAAACATTTAAGACCTAAAAAAACTCGCTGCGGATAAACTCAGCTATAAAAATCGTCAATCTTCTGTGGCACAACTTAAGAAATTCAAATGCCGTCAAAGCATTGATATGCTTTGGCGTTTAATGATTAATGATTAAGTTTATGCTGTACAACATGATGCTTTCTTAGCATTACAAGCATTTGGTGAGGATGTAAAGTTACCTAGAAAGAAAAAGGGCATCTTGTTAAAGACATCAATAAAAAGATTTTGAAAACTCGAAATTCGATTACAGGTGAATCATTTACAATAGATGATTTTATTCTAGCATTTAAAGAAAAATATCCCGAAGAATACGACATTTATACATTTGAAAAAAAAGGGAAACTAAAAGAGTGGTTGGAAAACGTTCTAAATTCCCTTCCAAAATCATAGGTCATTCTGAAGTCGCATAACTTCAAATTATGTTAAATGATACATATCCGATTAGTATGAGGACAGTGATCATTTTTTTAAGAGAAAGTTTTCTAAATATTTTCAACGAACTATAAGCCCCAAAACACGAAAATTCTTGGTTGGGGCTATTCAGTAAAATTTCTTATTACAGAACTACTTTTGCATATAAAATTATCTATTACTAAATTGAATGTTTGATTACAGGTCTCAGCGAGGAAAGGCTTACAGAAGAAGCCACTTCTTTTTTAAACTTTCTAATTCCTTAAATCGTCTCTTTTTGAATTTGTCTTGCCAGTTTCTCTATATGCTCTTTGATTTCATCAGGGGTATGTGCCGCATAACCAAACAATACGGCTGCTTTTTGCGATGAAGTCTGACAATATCGGGATAATGGTTGTACTGATAAACCTACTTGTATACATTGGGCTATAAAATCCTGCTCTGTCCAATTTGCTTTTAGCCAACACACCAAATGAATCCCTGAATCGGTAGATTGTACGTCCAATACATCCGAGAGATGATGTTGAATTGCTGCAATTAAAACCTGTTGCCGTTCGTAACAGGCTTTACGGATTTTACGCACATGCCGAGCATAATGACCATCTTTTATAAATTCAGTCAGTGCCACTTGTTCCAGATAAGAACTACGAGTATCGGTATAATATTTTGCCAGACTAACTGTATCAATTAAGGCTTCAGGGACGACCATAAACCCCAATCGAAATTCAGGAAACATCATTTTGGAAAATGTGCCTGCATAAATCACCCGTTGCTGTTGGTCTAAACCCTGCAATGCCTGAATAGGGTGTGTGCCATAACGAAACTCGCTGTTATAGTCATCTTCAAAAATCCATTTTTGCTGTTGAGCCGCCCAATCCAGTAAGGCAAAACGTCGGGCAAGGCTTAATGTGCCACCCAGTGGAAACTGATGCGAGGGAGCGGTATAGACTAATTTACTGGCTGCATGGTGCTGAATAATCTCTGGGATTTTCATCCCCTCATCATCACTTTCAATCGGCTGTACCGTCACCCCAAAGCTACGAAATATATGAAGAGCCGAATCATAACCTGGTTCATCTAAGCATACTTGGTCATGTGGCTGTAACAGGGCATAAGCTGCCAGATGAATTGCCTGTTGTGTACCATTCACAATCAAAATTTGTTCTTCGTTACAGTTTAATCCTCGTGTTGATTGGACATATTGGCAAATTGCCTGACGCAATGGCAAATATCCTCGTGGGTCATGGAATTGTCCAAGTTGATAATAGGACTGTCGCCATGCTCGACCTAATAATTTCCCCCAAAGTTGATGGGGGAATAAGTCCACACAACCCACACCTATATGAAACATTTTCTTTTCTTGGTTAGAAAAACGCTGCTGATGCCAATGTGGCAATAAATTGGCAATATGAGGATTAATGTTGAGTGTTTGCGTAGGCTGATATACCGCTTGTTGTCTATCATTTTGAATTTGAATCAGTTGGTCAGGGATAATATCGGCAACATACGTGCCTGAACTCGGTCTAGTGACTAAATAACCCTCATCAAGCAGACGTTCCAACGCTGCCAAGACCGAATTACGGGAAATCAACATCATTTCTGCCAAAGTACGGCTTGAGGGCAATTTTGTACCCGCAGATAGGCGGCCCTCTAAAATCGCATCACGCAAAATACAATATAAACCGTCTTTAATTTGCTGCCCTTTGGGCAAAATTAAGTGTGGAAAATAAGCAGAAGGTGACGTTGCCATGATTAAACTGGTACTTTAAAAAATATCCAAACTGTATCTTATGACAATACCATCATTAAAAATACACTCTGCTACTTAATTTTTAAATTTTTAGGGGTTGGGTTATGTCTGGTCAATACTCATCTTTTCAGCGTCATTCCAATGATTTGCTGCCCCCAATTATGGCAGGTTTAATCTCAGTCATTGTCAATTATGGCGGTACATTTATTTTAATCTTTCAGGCTGCACAGATGGCAGGACTTAGCCCTGAGCTTACAGCTTCATGGGTATGGTCGATTTCGATTGGGGTCGGTATCACAGGGATAATATTAAGCTGGTACACACGAGAACCGATTATTACAGCATGGTCAACCCCTGCGGCAGCTTTTCTGATTACTGCTCTTGTGACCGTACCTTATGCCGAAGCGATTGGGGCATACCTACTTTCTGCCTTAGCCTTTGTCATTTTAGGGATTACAGGCTATTTTGAGAAACTCATTCGCCTGATTCCGATTGGCATTGCCTCAGGTTTATTGGCAGGAATTTTATTACAGTTTGGGATCGCTGCCTTTACCAATATGACCATTGACCCATTTCTGGCGATTTCCTTATTTTTTGTTTACCTCATCACCAAGCGTTTTTCAGCACGCTATGCGATTGTCAGCGTTTTAGTTTTTGGTTTTATTTTCCTGATGTTGCAATCACGAATTGACTTTGCTGGATTTGAGTTGAAATTGGCATCCCCAATTTTTACTGCCCCTGAGTTTTCGATTAACTCGATACTCAGTATTGCCTTGCCTTTATTCCTTATTACCTTAACAGGGCAATATATGCCAGGTTTATTCGTGCTTAAAAATGATGGTTTTAAAACCAGTGCCAAACCGATTCTGGCTGTGACAGGTTTAGGCTCATTCATCATGGCATTTTTTGGTTCACATGCGTTTAATCTGGCTGCTATTACCGCAGCAATCTGTACAGGTAAAGAATCACATGAAGACCCATCAAAACGCTGGGTTGCAGGGATTGCCGCAGGGATATTTTATATTTTGGTCGGGATTTTTGGCGTGACATTGGCAGCAGTATTTGCAGCATTTCCTACCGCATTTATTAGCACACTGGCTGGGCTTGCCTTGTTAGGCACAATTGCAGGAAGCCTTGCCAATGCCATGAGTGACGTTAATAGCCGTGAAGCCGCTTTAATTACCTTTGTTGCTACTGCTGCCAATATTAGCTTATTTGGGATTGATGGTGCATTCTGGGGATTAGTTCTAGGATTAATTTCTTATCTTGTACTGAATGGTAAATTTAAGTTCAGTTCATGAGTCAGCCATTGATATTCAGGGTATCACGCATACCCTTTTTGCAATTTAAACACTTTGAGGCAATCCATTGGAAAGAAGTGCTAAAGTTCTCTTAACTTACATCTCTATTGTTCATGCCATTAGTCATATTCATATTATGACTTTACCTGCTTTATTGCCCATTTTACCAAAGGCGATCAATGTTTCCTTTATGGAACTGGGCATTGCAATCGGTGTATTTAATGTGGTTTCTCTGCTGGTACAAGCTCCATTTGGCTTTTTAGTAGACCGTCTTGGGGCAAGAAAGATGCTGATTTATGCCCTATTACTGGGTACCATCAGCTTCACTTTAGTTTTTATCAGCACCTCCTATATTTCACTTATCGTTGCAATGGCATTGGCAGGTGTGGCAAATGGTGTATATCACCCTGCAAACTATGCTTTACTTTCTACAGGCATTCCTGCAAAACAGATGGGTCGGGCTTTTTCCATTCATACTTTTTCAGGTTTCTTTGGTGCTGCAATTACGCCATTGATGATGATTAGTATAGGCATGAGCTTTGGCATAAACTGGGCTTTCGCTTTGGCGGCAATCATTAGCCTTGTTGGTCTATTACTGATGTTGAATCTCTCACAGATTCATATTCAGTCTCGTCAATATGATAAAAAACAACAACATTCCCATGCAGAAGTTCGCCCTCATGCTATCCATTTTTCAACCATTGCCATCTTGACCCTGTTTTTTACCTTGCTCAGCTTAAGCACAGGGGCGATTGAAAAGTTTTCTGTCAGTTCACTGATCGATGGATTACATATTGACCTCAACACAGCGAATTATGCTTTAACTGCATTTATGTTTTCGGGTGCATTTGGGGTACTGGCAGGTGGAGTTATTGCAGATAGAGTTCAGCATCATTCAGCCTTTGCTGCGGCAGCGTTTGGTAGTGCTGCCTTAGTGCTTATCATGATTATTTGTATGCCGATGTCTGCTTTGGCATTGGTGGCTTCGTTTGCCTGTGCTGGATTTTTAATGGGCGTTATTGCCCCATCCCGAGATATGTTGGTGCGTAAGGCATCGCCTGTCGGAGCAGAAGGACGTACTTTTGGTATTGTTTCCACAGGATTTAATCTGGGTGGCGTGGTTGGCCCCCTAATCTGTGGTTTTTTACTGGATAAAAAGTTAGCCATAGAGATTTTATGGTTAGCCGTTGCTTTTATTCTATTGACTGTGATTATTATCTTTATTCAGGAGATGATGAATAGAAAAATATCCTAGATTTTCATATCAAAACTGGTACTGTGGAAAATATTAAAACTGTATCTTAAAACAGTACCATATCAATATTATGCTTTGCTCATCTATTTTTAACTCACAAAATCATGGGAGTATTATCATGCAAAGCCAAGAAATTCAGGTGATTCCAGTACAGCAACAAGATTATCAACAATGGATACCTTACTGGTTAGCCTATCAGGATTTTTATAAGGTCTGTTTATCCACTAAGGTGACTGAAACCACGTGGCAACGCTTCTTTGACAAAGCTGAGCCTGTGTACTGTGCTGTTGCCAAACAGGGTGATAAAGTTTTAGGCTTTGTGCATTATGTGATTCACCGCTCAACCTGGGCAGAACAAAATTATTGTTATCTGGAAGACTTATATGTGTCACCTGAAACTCGTGGTCAGCATATTGGTAAACGCCTGATTGAATATGTACAAAAACAGGCGATTGCCCAAAAATGTGACCGCTTATATTGGCATACACAGGAAACCAATCATACCGCCCAAAAACTTTATAACTGGGTTGCTGAAAAGCCAGGAATCATTGAATATCGTATGCCTTTGGAATAAGAAAATAGGAGTCCACCATTTAATAGAGTGGACTCCTTTTCTGATTATTTTTTGACAGGACCTTTTCTTTTCCTAATAGCTTTAGCTAGTTTATTAATTTCAGCTTTAGATTGATACAATTCATTCAATAAATGGCTCATCAATTCATAAGCATCAAAAACATCATCTATTGTTATTTCAGAATTACCATGACTGCCAGCATTACCTAACCATTTAATAGCATATAAAATATCTTCAAGATCACCTAAATTTGCATTTTTATTTTTAGCTTTAGCAATTCTAGCATCTAAAGATAAACGATGAAGTTTATTATTTTTCCTTGAATTTCTAGCTACTCCAAACTCGGTCAAAAGATTTTCAATAGCTGCCCTAACTTTATTTGCAGCAGAACCAGAAGATTGTAATGTTAAAGAAAAAGCTTCAATCAATGGTTCTTTAACACTATTAGGACATTTTTCAGGAATATTAAAAAAATTAATAGGAGGTATGAAAGTTTTTGGTGAATAATAACAATAATACTGTTGTTCCAGCTCTCCATGTTCGTTAGGTTCAGCTTCCCAATCAACAAAACCAGTACCTGAACATATTACATGCTCACCACAAGCACCATTGCTACAAATAAATACTGCTGTAAAAACTGATGATAACCAATCGAAATCCCAATCTTCTTCACTTTCTTGAATTTTTCTTGAGAGTGCTGTATCAAAAGCATAAAATTTTCTGTTATCAAGTTTTAAGCTTAATCCCTTACAAGTTGGACAAGGCAGAATAACATTATCAGTCTGTTTAAAAGGTTTTTTAAAAAGTTGTCTATCCATAATAATTTTTTCAGTCATTGTGAAGTCACATAACTTAAATTTATATTAAATGACGTATTCTTAATTGCACGAATACGTCACACTATAAGTGTGATATTTGATTTTTCAAGGACAATTTATCATCAAGTACATACAGATAGTCTTTATGCACAAAAACCATCGCCTATCTCTCCAAAAGAGCCTGATACAACATCTGAACAATGTGGGCTATTTCTTCTTCACTTAAAGCAGCAAAACCAAAGCGGATATGGAAATAATTTGATATATTATGAAGTACTGAACCAAATTGATATTCAGAATCAATATATAACTGTTTAAGAGCTTCTACAAATTCTACCTGATAAGGCAGATTAAATTTCACCCATAATGCCATGCCTCCCGCAGGTGTAACAATCTCAACTTTATCCTTAAAAATCTGCTGAAAGGTCATGACTGCAAAATCTCGACGACTTTGATAAATCTTCCGCATTTTTCGGGTATGTCGCTTAATTTCACCTTGTTGCATCAACTCAGCAATTGCCAATTCAGTAATCGCATTACCCTGTTTATCAATCAACAAAATATCCTGTTTCATGGCGTGGATAATCTCCAAATCTGCCACCACATAACCCACCCTTAAACTTGGTGCAAAAACCTTAGACAACGAGCCAATATGAATGACTTTATCTGCATTAGGCAAACTGATTAAAGGTGGAATAGGGCGACTGTCATAATGGAACTCATGGTCATAATCATCTTCGATAATATAAAAATCAAAAGTTTTAGACAGCTCCAAAAGTTTTAATCGCCGATCCATCGACATAGAAACAGTAGTAGGATACTGATGATGTGGCGTAGTATATACTGCTGCAACAGTATGATTTTTCAGTATTTCAAATAGATGATCAGTATCCAGACCATATTGGTCTAATCGAACCCGAACAATCTGAAAATGATTGGATAAAAAGGTTTCTACGGCTGGCGGATAAGACCATTGTTCCACCACAATCACCTGACGTTGTGGTGGTTGTTTGGCAAGTACACGAGCCGCAAGAAATATCCCCATTTGACTACCCCGAACCACACAAATATGCTGTATGGTCGCTTGAATAAAGCGTTCCATTGACAACATATTCAATAAGGCTTGACGTAATTCCAGACACCCCTGCGGCTCGCCATAGCCCATAATTTGCTGTCGAGTCACCTGAATTAAAGCATGACGATAGGCACGGGAAAATAGTTCATAAGGAATCAATCGGGTATCGGGAATACCATCATTTTTAATGGCTTCCTGTGGGATGGATGATTCAGTAGCGGATTGGGCTAGTGTCATCGGGATTGTCGGTGATTCAAGTTTAAGGTCAGGTAAATGTTCAGAAACAAACGTCCCTTGTCGTGGCTTAGATACCAACCAGCCTTGTGCTTCTAAATCTTCATAGACCGATTGTACGGTTTTTCGATTAATCCCCAGTTCATCCGCCAAAGTGCGTGAACCCTGTAAACGTGTACCTTGTCGTAATCGTCCAGACAAAATTTCCTGAATAATCTGATTTGCCAGTTTAAGAAAAATGGTCTTTTCTTTACGTTCGGCAAGATGTAGTCGCATTTCCCATGATTGTTGCCTGATTTTCTGAATCATCTTTTCTGGACCATATAAGTTTTAAAAACTGGATATTTTAAATCACCCACAGATTTCTTATTCTGCCCGTGTCGCAATGACAAATCAACCGAATAGGAGATCTTATGGAAACCGCACTACTTGATAAGCAACAGTTGATGCAAAATGCCCAACAGAGTATGCAACGGCTTTTTAAAGATGAAGGCTATACCGATAAACAAAAACTTGCTCTAACTTGCCGTATCTTATTCGATCATGGTCATGATGCTGGGCTTGCTGGGCAAATCACCAGTCGTACCGAAAAAGGCAATACCTTTATTACCCAACGTTTCGGTTTAGGCTTTGATGAAATTACCGCAGCAAATCTGTTAGAAGTTGACCAAGACCTCAAGCCATTAAATGGCGAAGGCATGGCAAATCCAGCCAATCGTTTTCACACATGGATTTATAAAGAGCATCCTGAAGTGAATTGTATTATTCACACCCACCCAACGCATGTGGCTGCATTATCCATGCTTCGTGTGCCATTAATAGTCTCACATATGGATACTTGTGCTTTGTATGAAGATTGCTCTTTTGTAGAAGACTGGCCAGGTGTACCTGTTGGAAATGAGGAAGGAATTTTCATTTCAGCGGCTCTAGGTAAAAACCGTGCTGTTTTACTTTCTCATCATGGACAACTGGTCACGGGAAAAACGATTGAAGAAGCCTGTAATCTAGCAATCCTGATTGAACGTGCAGCACGTTTACAGCTTTTGGCAATGGCAGCAGGACAAATTCAACAAATTCCACATGAACTTGCCAAAGAAGCCCATGACTGGGTTTCAACAGATAAACGTAATAAGGTCAATTTTGCCTATTACGCTCGTAAGGCTTTAAAAAATCATTTAGATTGCATTGAGGGATAATCACCATGAAATTAGAAGGCATCATTGCTTACCCAATAACTCCCTTTAAAGCTGAGAGTCAGGAAATCGATTTCGATGCCCTAACCATTACCCTAAATGCTCTACTGGAACATCAATGTGATGCGATTGCACCTTTAGGTAGTGCTGGTGAAAGTGCTTATCTGTCTTGGCAGGAATGGCAACAGGTTGCCGAAAAAAGTATTGAAGTGGTCAATCATCGTGTACCTGTAATTTTAGGGATTTCCGAACTCACCACCACAATGGCAATTCAGAAAGCAGAAAAGGCTGAAGAATTGGGTGCAGATGTGATCATGGTCATGCCAATTTCGTATTGGAAACTGACAGATCAAGAAATTTATGATTATTATCAGCAAATTGCAGCAGCCACCAAACTGCCAATTATGATTTATAACAATCCTGCCACCAGTGGCGTAGATATGTCACCAGAATTAATTGCCAAGATGTTTCAAGAAATTGAGAATATTTGTATGGTCAAAGATAGTACAGGTGATATTCAACGTATGCATAAATTCCATGAACTTACAGAAGGTAGACTACCATTTTATAATGGCTGTAATCCGTTGGCATTAGAGGCATTTTGTGCAGGTGCAAGTGGTTGGTGTACAGTTGCCCCAAATCTGTTAGGTAAATTGCCAAACCAGTTGTATCAGGCAGCAAAAACTGGTGATCTTGCCCAAGCTCAAAGGCTATTTTACAAACAACTCCCATTGTTACGCTTTATTGTTCAGGGCGGTTTACCAAAAACGGTAAAAGCAGGTTTAAATGAATTGGGCTTTAATGTGGGTGATCCAAGAAAGCCCTTACAGAAGGCCAATCCATCTGAAGTGAACCAATTGAAGTCATTAATGAAACTGGCAATGGCAACTTAAATTGAGACAATATATTGCTACCTAGTCAAGATTTTTCCTTGTCTAGGTAGTAGTGATTCAAATTCATTTTGCAGGGAATGAAATGTATATTTTAACTGTTGCAACACAGTGGGCGATTGTATTTAGTGGTATTTTTCTATGGATTGGCATGCTTACAGGTGTCTGGAAATATTATCAGATTAGACACACTGAACGTGCAAGAGCACATTATTATATCTTGCCCATCATAGTAGTTTACTGTATGTAGCCGCAAGCTTAATCTTGGCAACACTCAGCCATTTTACCGTGTTATCCAATCCTGTAGCCTTACTTTGTGTACTAGCGAATTTGTTCTTTTTTTACCTTTGCCATTTTATCTTATATTCTGCATGGGCTGCTTCAAGATACTACCAATCAGTTTAAACAGCCTCACCAACTTGGATACTGGACACTTCCTAGCTGGTGCATGACCTTTATGATGGTGGCATTGATCATAGCGGAATTAAGTACAACAACTATTCTTCTAATAGGGACAATCTTCAAATTTTTAACCTAAAATGATTAACCTTGACCTCTATCTAACCTTAACATACTCTCCGCAACTCCATGTTCACCTCTAGCCTGTAACTCTTTAACAACTGAATTGAAGTCTCTCGAGTCTCGGTTCTGGCTCAATTTAGACTTAGCGATAATTCGGGAAATTGTTATTTCAAAAACAATAATCCCTGCTAGTTCTTCCATAAGATAGTCTATTGGAGCATCTGACATTTTCCAACCTGATGCACCATTTGCCTTTTGCTCACTTTGCTTGGTTAACATGCCAACAGCCGCCAGTTTGGTCTTATTACTGGTAAAAAAATTGATCTTACCGTAGATATGGATTGCCTGATAATTCCATGTTGGTACTTTTTTATGATCTACAAATTTACTTGGATAATAGTTTGCCGAAATATAAGCATCTGGTCCTTTAAAAATACATAAGACCTCCTCACTTTCAGCAATAAGACTTCTCATTTCATTGGTCATTGCAAGATGCCCCACTAGAATCTGATCATCTTTCATCACCAACGGAATATGGGAGGCGATTAGTCCTTGTGTTGTATTTGCAACAATACAGGCTAAAGGAAATTTTTGAACAAGATCATTAATTTCTGATGTTCGTGTTTCTTTAAAATCATTAGGAACAAACATTTATCCATTTCTCCTTTCATTAAATACAGCAAAAAAACGTCCTATGACAATATTTATTAATCTAAGACAATAAGATATTTCTGTCTAGCTTTAAAAGATCAAATAAAGATTTGCACTTTTATTTAAATTACAATATTGTCCTATGACAGAATTTATATGTCATAGTTTTAAAATGAGCCGATATAATACGCCACATAGTCTTGTTGAGTTACAAAAGAATATTCAAGAAATTCAGCAGCAGGTTGATGCAGTCTGCCAAAGAATAGGACGTAATCCAGAAGAAGTACGCTTATTGCCTGTGACCAAGACTTTACCTGCTGAACGAGTTGAACAAGCCTATCAGTTGGGTTTTCGTTGCTTTGGTGAAAACAGGGTATTAGAGGCCAAAGGAAAATATGAAGCCTTGCAGCATTTACCAATTCAATGGATATTAATTGGGCATCTACAAACTAATAAAGTGAAGTATGTAGCGAAGTTTATTGACGAATTTCATGCTTTAGACAGTATTAAACTTGCAGAAAAGCTGAACCATCGTTTAGCAGATGCACAGCGAATACTTCCTGTATTTATTCAAGTTAATACTTCCAATGAACAAAGTAAATTCGGAGTAAAACCAGAACAGGCCTTAGCTCTTATTGAACAATGTCAGCAATATCCACAATTAAAAATCATTGGCTTAATGACTCTTGCCATTCATAGCAAAGATCCTGTTGAAGTAAGACGCTGTTTCCGAACTTTACGTTTGTTACGTGATGACATCCAAAAAAATTATCCCAACATCAAACGTTTATCTATGGGTATGTCAGGTGATTTTGAGATTGCCATTGAAGAAGGTGCAACCGATATTCGGGTCGGACAGGCAATTTTTGGGGCAAGGGATTTGCCCGATAACTATTACTGGTCGGAGCAATAAACGATGAGCCAAAGTTATCAACTCACCATCTATCAACATGGCAAGCTCATGGGCAATTTTCAGACCAGCTCCTTGCAGCCGTTGAAAGACATGAAGACCTTAGTGGAATATTTACAACCCCATGATGATTTAAGTTTTGAACTTTATCAGGTCATTGAAGATACAAGATTTTTAATGCAAAAAGATGGTGCAATGCAATTACTGGGCAGCAAACATCTTTATCAACCTTGTTCTATGGATATTTTGAAAGAGCTAACCACATGAGTTATTTAATGCCGATTTATCAACCTTTGGCAATCGAATTCCAGCGTGGTGAGGGTTGTTATTTATGGGACATAGAGGATAAATGTTATTTCGATGCCATTTCAGGCGTTGGTGTCACATTGCTAGGACATGCCCATCCAGTGATTCATGCAGAGATCGTGGCACAGTCACAAACCTTTTTGCATCTTTCCAACCTGTTTAAGCATGGCTGGAATGAACGTCTGGCAGAAAAACTGGCAGAAATTACAGGCTTAACACAGGCATTCTTCTGTAACTCAGGGACAGAAGCCAATGAAGCTGCGATTAAAATCGCTCGTGCCTATGGTCATCAACGAGGTATACAACGACCTAAAATTATTGTGATGCAGAATGCCTTTCATGGTCGAACGCTTGGGGCGTTATCTGCAACAGCAAAACCAGCATATCGAGAGGCATTTGGGCCGTTATTGGATGGTTTTGAGTTTGTGCCTTTTCATGATTTGGCAGCGATTGAGCATTATCAGCATGATCCAGACGTAGTTGCTGTCTTACTTGAGCCAATTCAGGGTGAAGCAGGGGTTAATATTGCCTCACCCCTTTATTTGAGACAGTTAAGAAAATTATGCGACCAACAACAGTGGTTGCTGATCCTGGATGAAATCCAGTGTGGACTTGGACGTACAGGCACATGGTTTTTCTATCAACAGGCTGGAATCCGTCCTGACATTTTAACCATTGCCAAAGGCTTAGCGAATGGTGTTCCTATTGGGGCATGTCTAACACATGAAAAATTGGGGCATTTATTGCAATCAGGTTTACATGGTTCAACCTTTGGCGGGAATCCATTGGCATGTCGGGTTGCATATACCGTTCTGGATTTACTGGATAAGCAATATTTAGCAACCATTGCTGATAAGGGCTATAAGCTACTGGATTTATTACAGTCCAGATTAACAGGACTGCAAAACATTCAATCCGTACGTGGTGCAGGTCTAATGATTGGGATTGAACTCATTCATCCTGTTGCCAATATTCCTCAACTGGCAAGTGAAAAATTTGGGGTACTACTCAATGTGACACAAGGCAAAGTCATTCGCTTATTACCGCCCCTCATTATGACTGATGCCCAAGTCGAATATTTAGCCCAACAAATTGCGCTGTTATTAAAAGAATTAAGTCAGAATTATGTAGAGTCACAACCATGAAAATCATTTATGCAATTCAAAGTTTGGCATTTGAGGACTTGGGAAGTTTTGCTCCAGTCTTCAAGGATTTAGGCTATCAAATTCAATATTTACAGCTTGGTGTTGATGTACTGAATGAGGCATTGGCATCGAAACAACCTGTCATTGTATTAGGCGGTCCTATTGGCGTATATGAAACTGAAACTTATCCCTACTTAACAGATTTTATTGCAGCACTGACTCAACGTTTAAAAAAGAATTATCCAACTTTAGGCATTTTCTGTGGGTTTAAATATTCTGGCACTACAGTTCCATGCCGAAGTTGATCCACATACTTTTGAACGCTGGCTGATTGGACATACTGCTGAATTAAATCAGGCACAGGTTGATATTTTAACCTTACGCCAAGAGAATACATACTATGGCAAACCATTACAGGAAAAAGCCAGCCTGTTACTCCGTGACTGGTTCAGCAATTTAATCCCTGTATAACCCCCTGAGATAGAACTTTTTATGAACATTACAGGCAATACCGCTCAAGATATTCAGGATAATATCCGTACACTGATTAAAGAGGGACAGCTTCAAGAGGGCGACTTTTTACCGAGTGTACGGGAACTGGCTGAACAGCTCGGTGTTAATCGTAATACAGTTGCGGCTGCCTATAAGAATCTGGTTGCGATGGGGATTGTGATCTCCAGAGGACGTTTAGGGACACAGGTTAAATCCTATCAATCTTCACGTCTATTAGAAGGCTTTCAACCCCTGTTACAAGGAACTGTTGATTTAGCACATGGCAATCCAAAACGTGAATTGTTGCCTTCTCTCAAGCACATTAATTTAACTCATTTTAACTGTGCACTCTATGGGGAAACTATTTACCATCCTGAACTATTAAAAATCACGCAGGAAAAAATATTTGCCGATATTCCACAGACCTTTAGTATTGAATTTACTTATGGTGCAGTGGATGCCATCGAAAGGATTCTAGCTGCCTACTTGGTTTCATCAGATATGATTGCGGTAGAACAGCCTGGCTTTATCACCAGTATTTCTGCCATTGAACAACAACAGTTTAAAATGTATCCCTTTACAGTCAGTGAACAGGGTTTTGATCTCAATGAATTACTGCAAGCATTACAGGCAAATGTGCAAGCAGTGATTATTACGCCACGCTCGCAGAATCCGACAGGTTATAGTCTGGATACAGTACAGGCTGAAAAAATTTATAACATCCTTGAAGACTATCCACATGTACTGGTCATTGTCGATGATCATTTCTCATTATTAGCTCAGGCTCAATACCAGCATATTATTCCGCCCTCAACGAAGCACTGGGCAGTCATTCGTTCAGTATCGAAATATTTATCTCCTGATTTCCGTTTTGCATTTGTATGTTGCGACTCTGAAACTTCAGAAAAACTACACCTCAAGCTGAATGCGGGTTCAACATGGGTCAGCCATATTATTCAGGAAATGGTTTATCAACTATTCAGCTCAGAACAGTTCCCTGAAACACTACACACTGCCAAATCTTACTATCAACAACAAAATCAAAAATTTGTTCATTATTTACAAAAATTTAGCATCCCCTGTGCAACCCATTATGATGGGCTAAATATCTGGTTATCCCTCCCTTATGCAGATAAAACGACTCAAATTCTACGGCAGCGAGGCTGGTTAGTGCGTTCAGGACAAGACTTTAGAGTGAATCAGGATATATCAGCAATCAGAGTCAGCACCTCAGACATGACAGAAACACAGATGCAGGAATTTTGTCAGCAGCTACAACAAATTTATGAGGTGGTGGTTAATTTATAAAAAGGTTTTTACTCTTAAAGAATCTGGCAATAGTGTTCTTGTAGGGCATAGTTCCATTATTTCTGACAATACAATTTAAGTAAATCAATAATAGGGATGCAATATGATAAAGATTAGAAACTTTCCAGAAAATGCCCGAATTACCTTTCTCGGCTCTAAGCTGTCATTAAAAAGTAAACATGTATTCTTTTCCGAATTGGTTTGATACTCTCTCCACCCATTGCTCTATTTTATCAGCTGTCATGACTTGAAAATCTCGCCAATAATATTTCATCTGCTTCCATACCATCTCGATTCGATTTAACTCAGGGCTATAAGCTGGAATAAAATACAAATTCGTCGAAAAGTTACTTTTAAGTAGCTCTCTGTAATCAGCCATCTTTTTACTTCTATGAATCGAGGCATTATCAACAATAAGAACCAATGGAAGGTTATAAGTCTGTTTTACTTGTTGAGCTATTCCAGTTAAATAGGCATAAAACCAAGTGCTTGTAACTGACTCTTGTAAACAACTTGTCACCAGTTTCCCCGTTGAAAGCAAACACCCCATGACATTAACTCGTTTTAATCTTATTGCATCAACCGCATGAACATCACCTATCTTTGTCCATGCATAGCGGTTATCAGGTGTAGATGAAAACCCTGTTTCATCAACATAACCTAATATAATTTCACCACGTGCCGCTTGCTCTCGTAATTTTTCAATCTGCTGTGTTGCTTGTTCAAATGCAATCGGATCTCTTTTTTTTCAAGCTATGACGGGTACGCTTGAAGACCATACCTGAATCACGTAAAAACTTACGAATGGTTTCAACAGACACGGACACTTCGTATTCTTCATGTAGTTTGACTCGGATTTGTTCTGCATTGAGTGGACTTGTATTGACCCAATCTAGGATTTTCGCCTGATAGTCTGAGATCAATGTATTGGGCCGACCTGAGCGATGACCTTCTTTAATCGATTCAAACTCATACAATTCCCAACGTCGGCGTTGTAGCCTTATGGTTTCTGGGATACGTTCTTGTAGAGTGGCAACTTCCGCAACACTTTTACCTTCAGAAAGCCAGAGAATAGTTTGGGCACGTTGTCTTTCACGCCAATGTTTTGCATGCTTGGCCAGAAAAATGAGTCGTTCTCGCTGTTCTAAACTAAGTGGTACAGAAACAATTCGAGGCATGTGTGAACATCTGTTAACTAAAAAAACTTTTTCGCATGATTAGTTATTTTTGTCAACTTATCATGTACAAAAATCTGTTTCAAAGGAATGGGAAGCTATTGCTGTACCACATCAACAACAATTAGTTGACGATACTAGGAATTAAAAGTTTATCTTTCTTTTGTTTTTAAAAAATACATGCATCATCATACTGATCCACCCAATTTTTTAGTAATAAGATTGCTTTTGTTTCCTGAGGATAATTAACCTCTGCCAATATATTACCATCTCTAGGAAGTAAGATTTCAAAACCAGACTCCATTTCTAAAAGAGGTAAATCTAAATGTTGAATAAATTTCAAGAAAAAATTAAATCCTGAATCAATATTTTCTGCCCTGCTAATCCTGTCTAAGTTAGAACCAATTGTTTGAGATATTTTTGCGAAATAATTTATATCTGAGTGAATAATTAGATTTGCTTTATCTTTAACTAATTTTCTTGCGTCTATGATAATACTTTTACAACTTAAACCACATGAACTTAATATCCTATCAATTTCTTGAATTACTTCTTGTTTATTTTCAAATTTTTTCTTTTCCATTAGCTGTAACAAAACATAGAATAAAATTGGTCTTTCTAAAAACTTAAGACCATTTTTTAATGAAGCATTGAAATAAATATAATCATTTAACTGTTCTGTCGTAAACCCTTCTGAGGGCTTAAATAATTTATCTACAATATTACTATCATTAAATAAATCAAAATGTTTTTCTGTAAAGTTCAAACAGATATCTAGTAACACTCTAGCTATATCAAAAAGATCATCTAAATTTTCAATTCTAAAATGGTTTGCTATTAGATGAAAACAAGTTGAATATTCTGTTAAATAAATATTATAGATATAATCTAAACTATTTTGTTTGAACCTAGTCGCTAAAAAATTTCTTTGCGTTTCATCATCTTTAAGTAAACCAACGATATTCCCCATTGAATTAATATATTCATCAATTGTTGCTGAGCATTCAAGCAAACTCACCATAGAGAAAGGATGTCTAGCTAAAGATTCACCTTGAGCATTAAAATAACGTGCAAATAAAATTGGTCTGTCTGATACATTACCATATGAATCAAAAACTTTACCAATAGAAGGTATTAAGTCCCATTTTTTACTATCATCATCTTGCCAAAGTTGGTTGTAATAAGAAGGATATCTAATTTTTTTTTAGTTCATTTGCAAACTTTTTAATTTTATGAAAATGATATTCATCACCATTTTCCTGCTTAAATCTTTGTCTAAGTGCTTGGTCTAAATTATAAAAATACTCTATCCCATAAGTAGTATGGGTCATATCATAATAATGTCTATACTCATGAATAGCTGTAGAATAGGTCGTTAGCGACTCTTCAAAAGTCGCTAAGTCTTCTTTATTTCTCAACCCCATTAAGAAGCTTCTATCCTTAGCTTTTAAGGAAACTGTATAAGTTATAAAACCGAAGCTACCCAAGGCATCTGAGTCCTCAAGAATATAATTTTCATTTAATGCCATTTACCCCCTCCTAATTATCTTTATTGCTTACTACAGGCTTACGTTGCATAAACCCCAAAAACAACAAAACCCTGACAATGTCAGGGCTTTGTTGGTAATATTTGGCGGAAGCGGTGAGATTCGAACTCACGGAGGACTCACACCCTCGTCGGTTTTCAAGACCGGTGCATTAAACCGCTCTGCCACGCTTCCAATGGCGGCTATCATATAAAGAAAAATTCAGCTTGGCAAATATTTTCTAAAAATTATGATCCAAATGTTCAAAATAAAATCAAAAATCAGTCATTTTCTGCAATTTCAGGCTTTTCATAGCGTATCGAATTAATAAACCAGCTCTTTTTGCCTAACGGCGTCTGCACTTCCACCTCATCATCTACCTGTTTAGACAACAAAGCTCTAGCCATAGGTGAATCAATCGAAATATGTTGTGGATGATGATCATAAATTTCATCCACGCCCACAATTCTCAAGGTCTTTTGCTCGCCTTGTTCATTTTCAATTTCGACCCATGCGCCAAAATATACTTTACCCTCTTGTTCTGGTGCAAAATCGACAATACGCAGCTCTTCTAAACGCTTGCCCAAATAACGTACCCGACGGTCAATTTTACGCAAAAGCTGTTTGTTATATTGGTAATCTGCGTTTTCAGAGCGATCGCCGAGACTTGCCGCCCAGTTTACTTTTTTGGTGATTTCAGGGCGTTCTTCATGCCACAAATGCTGTAACTCTGCCACGAGTTTATCGTGTCCAGAACGTGTAATTAAGTTAGATTTCATGGTGTTTTTGCAGCCGTTTTTTTACATTTGGTTAACATCAATCCTATATTTTATTGCATTTTTATACACAATAAAAATTTATAAAATTTATTTCTCAATGAAATGAATATCTTATGTTACATTTTTCAAAAAATTTATGTACAAAATTTGACATCCAAAATTTTCATCTTTATTATTCGCACATCTTTTAGTTTTGATCACTTTTTAACCTGTGTATAAATTTTACACATTTTCCCTTTAATCCCAAGTCATTTTGAATGACGTCATGACTGCCCAACCCTTATTGAATTTATCAAACTTGAAAAAGTTTAAGGTGTGTTGCCTTTGCTTTTTAGGGCATAAATTACTTGTAGCGGAGCCAACATGCACAGTAGTTCAACGTCTGGGTCTAGGCTTAGCCTTCACTCATTTTTTAATCGCCTCCCATTCAAAGTCCTCGCTTTCAGTACTGTTCTTCTCCCATTCCACAGTATTAACGCAGGCAAAGCCGTTCATCAATTTGACAGCGTCGTCAATCAGAACAAATTGACCGTTGTGTCTGTGGAAAATCCAACCACAGTGTTTAAAGATGGACAACATTTACATGGCTTTGGTTATGACCTTGTGCGTAACTATGCCGACAGCATGAATGTGAAACTCGAATTTAAAACGGTAAGCGACAATGCGACCGCTTTAAAATGGGTGTCTTCTGGTAAAGCGAACTTTGCCATGACCACGTCGAGTATCCAAAGCATCGAAAAGCAGCAACTCACGGCATTTTCTGCCAGTTGTGGCGATTTAAATACTTTAAAGCGTAATGGTTTAAATAGTGAGCTGAACTGGGTGTTTAAACACGCAGATGATCCTCTTAGCCAAACCGCAAGCAACTTTGTTTGTCGTGGCAAGCAAAACGGCTCAATTACCCAATTGGCTTCATTTTATAATCGTAATGTGGTCAAACAAGAATCGTGGGATGTGATCCAGCGGGATTTGCGTAATCGTTTACCTTTATATAAGGCCAACTTTAAAAAGACTGCCACGCAGTACGATTTAGACTGGCATCTTTTGGCGGCAATTGGTTATCAGGAATCTTACCTCAAACCCAACTCGGTTTCGCCAACAGGTGTGCGCGGTATTATGATGCTGACCAATAATACAGCCAAAGCGATGGGCGTAAGCAACCGTACCGATCCTGCACAAAGTATTCAGGGTGGTGCTAAGTATTATGACCAAATGCTGAGCCGTTATGAGCATATTCCATTTCCTGATCGTAACTGGTATGCCCTAGTCGCTTATAACATGGGTCCTGGTGCAGTCAGTCAAATTCAGAAGCGTATTCGCTCACAAGGCAAAAACCCGAACAATTGGGTTAACCTATATGCGTATTTAGACCGTAACAAAGCGAGCAATGGTCGTTATCGTCAAGCAGTGCAATATGTGACTCGTATTCGCGCCTACCTTGAGCATATTAAGACCACACCGCAATTGGTGAATATCTAAAATTTACCTCGCGTGATTGAGTTGCAGTGTATATCAGCTGCAATTCAAACATGAATAATGCGCTGTTAAAGCTGCAGTGCATAAAAAAGCCTAGTTGATACTTCAGCTAGGCTTTTTTGTACTATAGCGGGAAATTCGCCTGCTACAGCGTAAATCGCTTGAATTAAGCAGATTGCTCAAGAATCTTCTTAAATAAGTCTTTTTGTTCTTGGCTTGGTTTTGCAGTTTGTAATGCCATTAATTGTGACATATCGCCCTGTACTTTGATTTTACCTGTCATAAAGGCTTGCATAGCAGCCGCCATGTCAAACTCTAGGAATACTTTACGTAAAGTTTCCGCATCCATATTTAATGTTGTTTTTGCGTTGTCCGCCAAACCTTTTTGGATTTTACCGCCATCTAAAGACAATTCTGTGTTGCCTGCAGCATCAGTCACCACTAAGTTAATTGCCAGATTTGCAAGTGCTGGAGGTAGGTTTAAATCACCAGCTTGAGCCGTTAAATTTTCTACAGTTGCAAACCAATCATCAGTTAAAAAAGCAGGCATGATTTTTCCTCAATATATTTGTGCATGTGTGTTGTCTATCCAGACACCATCATTATTAAGCTGTTTTGCTTGCTGATTGTTATAGCATGAACCTTTCGTGAAAGGCTAAGAAATTTTGTACGGGACGTTCAGTTTTTGTATTTTTAGTCGAAATGACGACTTTCTCAAATAAATCAAATTCATAAAAAAACACCAAGCTCTGGCTTGGTGTTGATTACATTTTAAAGGGATTGACAGGCTGTTATCGCTTAGTCTGCAGCGTAGCCTAAATTGACCATATTGATGCGTTTGTTTTGCTCTGCTGCGTTTTGTTCGGCCTGATCGGCAAAATCAAATACGCGCTGGCTGTCTAACGCTTCAAAGTCGAATAATTCACGGTCTGCCAACTGCGATGGCGATACATTCTGTAATGCGCCAAAAATACTGTGCAAACGCTTAGGATGTGCTTTATCCCACTCACGTAACATGTCGTTAATAATGGCACGCTGTAAGTTTTCCTGTGAACCACACAAGTTACACGGAATAATTGGGAATTTACGCATTTCTGCATATTTAATGATGTCTTTTTCTTCCACATAAGCTAGTGGACGAATCAGCATATTTTTCTTGTCTGATGACAACAACTTCGGTGGCATGGCTTTTAAGCTACCGCCATGGAACAAGTTTAAGAAAAAAGTCGCCAAAATATCATCACGGTGATGCCCAAGCGCCACTTTGGTTGCCCCTATTTCCTGCGCAAAGCCATACAAAGAACCACGACGCAAACGCGAACACACTGCACAGTAAGTTTTACCTTCAGGCGTTAAACGCTTGGTGATGCTATAGGTGTCTTTTTCTAATATGTAATATGGGATGTTATTTTCTTCTAAATAACGCGGCAATACATCTTCAGGGAAGCCTGGTTGCTTTTGGTCTAAGTTCACAGCCACCACATCAAAATTGATGGGTGCGATGCGCTTGAACTGCAACATAATGTCCAACAAGGTATAACTGTCTTTACCACCAGAAATACACACCATGACTTTATCGCCATCTTCAATCATGTTGAAGTCACGAATCGCATGCCCGACTTGACGACGCAGCTTTTTCAACAAACGATAATACGCAGAGCTGGTTGGAAGTTCTGGTTTGAAATTAAAGCCTTGATCGGACTCAACTGGTGAGAACATAGACGCGATTAACCCATGAAAAAAATTACCGCGCAATTTTAGCCGATTCAGACCAATCCCGCATCAAAAGAATGTAATTTCATCGCAATCTTCCTTTTCGTCAAAGAACTTAATTTCTGACTGCGCGTTCATTTCTGTTTACACACTTTATTTCTATCTGCGCAGATCGTTTTTTTCTGTGGCAAGTTTGAACCCTCAGGTTCACTTTTTCGCCAAGATGCTTATCTTTTGGACTTTTCCACAGTTTTCCACAAAAGCTGTGGATAACTTTGTGGATTTAAAACAACTTGACAACGCCTCTTGCCGTTATTCTAAGGCTTCTCTTTAAATTGATTACTTTTTGATCGATTTTATTTTAATTTAAAATCATACACTTAAGTGTGTCAAGCTGATCCAATTAAAAAAAAATAAATATTTTTTTTGATTACTCTGTCAGCAATTAAGCTTGATTTTTTTCGACACTACTGTAAATGAATTTGTACAAAGCCTTTTCATCTGTGAGATTTTTGTTAAACTCCTCATAACTGTTTGGGGACAGCTTTTAGTGTATTCACAGCATGAACAATAAAATTAATGCCTTTTTACTGTATATTTTGGGGACTGCCAGCATCATGCCTTTGGCAACGACAACGCACGCAGGTCAAATTTATATGTATAAGGACAGCAATGGCAGTACCTTGCTGACCAACCGTAAAAGTGCAGATCGTTCACTGACAAAAGTAAAAGTCACATATTATCCAGACAGCAATATTCACAGTTATCGCAACTGGGGCAATTCCGAAGCGTCGGTATTGCCAAGTTATAGCCGCAATAAAAACGCCTTTGACCACATTATTCAGCAAGCAGCACAACAACACGGTGTTTCAGAAGGTCTAATTAAAGCAGTGATGCATACCGAATCAGGTTTTAATGTCAACGCCCGCTCGCCTGTCGGTGCACAAGGTCTAATGCAGCTCATGCCTGCGACAGCACGACGTTTTAATGTCAGCAACGCTTATGACCCGCATGAAAACATTATGGCGGGTGCAAAATACTTGGCTTGGTTACTCAAACGCTTTAATGGCAACACCACTTTAGCTTTGGCGGGCTATAACGCAGGCGAAGGCAATGTTGCAAAATACGGCGGCGTACCGCCTTTTCGTGAAACACAGGATTATGTACGTCGTGTGACCAGTCGCTATAGCAACCTATATGCTAGCGGCGTTAGTGCAAGTTCTGGCAGTAACGCGATTACGGCAAATAACAATAGCAATACTCAGAGTCAAAATGCACAAGTGATTGCGCAGTCAGACAATTACACTGCCAGTAATCATCAAGTGGCGGCAAACAAACGTCCACAACGTCAAATTATTATGGCTGCCGATGGTCGCTTTACCGATGCACCTGCAGGTTCTTACGCGACAGGGAATGCCACGGCTTCGGCACGTATTTTTATTTCAGAATAAAAGCTACAGCACTTCATTTGAGCTTGCGTTGCCGCAAGCTCAAATGAAGTGCCGATTGCAGTATCAGCTCAAAATATTTTTAGTACAGTTTTATTATTTTTCTTGAATTTTTAATACATACACCGCATATTTACGGCATGGTTTATTAATAAATCAGATTACATTTTTAATATAAGAGGATTTACTCAATGATGCGGATTGGTTTGTTCTTGCTAACCAACCTCGCGGTACTGGTTGTAGCTGGCATAATTTTGTCACTCTTCGGTGTCGGTAGTTACCATGGCGCGGGTGGCTTAAACCTAGGCAACCTGTTGGTCATCTGTTTTGTCTTTGGTATGGTTGGCTCTTTAATTTCACTATTCATGTCTAAATGGATGGCGAAAAAAACAACTGGGACTGAATTAATTGACCCGAATGCCCCTCGTAACCAAGCTGAAGCGTGGTTATTAAATGAAGTTGCGCAATTGTCGCAACGTGCTGGTATCAAAATGCCAGAAGTGGGTATTTTCCCTTCTTACCAATCGAATGCTTTTGCAACAGGTTGGAATAAAAACGATGCTTTAGTCGCTGTATCTACAGGGCTGCTTGAGCGTATGAACAAAGATGAATTACGTGCAGTTTTGGCACACGAAATTGGTCACGTTGCCAATGGTGACATGGTGACCTTGGCACTGATTCAAGGTGTGGTCAACGCATTCGTCATGTTCTTTGCCCGTGTTGCAGGTGACTTCATTGACCGTAACGTATTTGGTCGTGAAGATGGCGAAGCACCAGGCTTGGCTTATTTTGCAATTACCATTGTACTGGATATCGTATTTGGTATTTTGGCCTCTTCAATCGTGATGTGGTTCTCGCGTCAACGTGAATACCGTGCCGATGAAGCAGGTGCACGTTTGGCAGGTAAGCAAGCCATGATTTCTGCATTATTACGTTTACAGGCAGAATCTGAAATGCCTGATGCAATGCCAAAAGAAATGAAAGCTTTTGCGATTTCTGCAGGTAAAGAAGAAGGTTTTAGCTTGGCAGCGTTATTCCAAACTCACCCAAGCATTGAACAACGTGTTGCAGCTTTACAGCAATTAAATTTACCTTAATACTGCTAGCAAGATATTGTAACAGCGACACCAAAAAGCTTCCTCAGGGAAGCTTTTTTCATGTCTGTAAATTAGATCTGCCAGATGGTTTTGTACTTTAAACAGGTTCATTTAAACAGCAAAACTTTGTGACCAGTGCCACAACCAACTTACACCGAGCCATGCTGCCCAAATAAAGAAAATAAGAAAAATCACACCAAGCAAATCAGGCAAATGTAGCCACAGCCATGCCACTACAGGATTACGCCAAAATGCTGACTGCTGCTGTTTACGTTCCAATCGCTCATGTAAAAAAGGATGTACCACATGATGCTCACTGTGAATCTGATATTCTTCACGGATATGCGTATGCACTACATCTAAAGCTTTACGGCTTGGACGAATAAATACATCAAATACTGTGCCGACAATTGGCACAAAACCAACTACTGCATCCATCACAGCAAGTTTAATCACGGGAGTGAGTTTGGTTTGTGGTACACCAATTTGTTTGGCTTTATAAATCGCATAACAGGTCAGTGCAAAACCTGCGACATCCCCCGCGACAGGTACAGTGCCTAATGCGGCATCTGCTCCCACGCCCTGCTTGGTAAATGGAATACGCACCACAGAATCCATCATATTGGCAAACTTGGCTAAATCGCGCTCTAAGCGAATCACCTCTTGCTGGCTAAGTTTTTTTGAAGATGCAGGTTCTGGCATAGAAAACGTATCGTTGGGTAAATGCAATCTACTTGAGAATAAAGCAGTTTTTTACTCAGGTCTGTTATGATTTTATAAACAGAATTTTGATCAATGCAAAAAGTTTAAGATGAGGTCTTGAATAAGTCATCATCACCGACAGTGTTTAAAGTAACAACTGTGAAGCAATAAATAAGTACACCACCACGCCCGTTGCATCACAAATCGAGGTTACCAAAGGCGCAGAGGCACTGGCAGGGTCTAGTTTCAGGCGATGCAAAATAAAAGGCAAACTCATGCCAATTAAACAGCCCATCAGCACAATGCCCAGCATACTCAGTGCCAATACCACAGACACCATCATATCGCCACGGTAATAGCCTAAAATTGAAACCGCAAAAGCCATAGTTCCACCCAAACATAGCGCCACCAAACTTTCACGTCCGAGTAAATGCAGCCAATCTTTAAATTGCACATCACCTGTAGCCAGTGCCCGTACCATTAAGGTCGCAGACTGAGAACCCGCATTACCACCACTACCGACCAAAAGCGGCAAGAAAAAAACCAGTACAATATGTGCTGCAATAATGTCTTCATAATGCGCAATGCCAATTCCAGACAATAAACTGCCAAATACCAAAATCACCAACCAAAACACACGTTTGCGATATAAAAATAAAATTGGCGCAGTTTTTATACTCATGCCAGGTGAAGACGCTACCGCACTGGATTTTAAAAAGTCTTCTGTAGTTTCTGCCTGTACCACGTCCATCGCATCATCATAGGTGACAATCCCCAGTAAATGCTGTGCATCATCTACAATCGGTAAGGCCAAAAAATCATAATGGCTGAGTTTTTGCGCGATACTTTCCTGATCTTCAGTCACCAAACCTGTGACCAAATCGGTGCACATCACATTTTTAATTTTTTGTTCAGGCGGGTTTTGAATAATTTCCCTTAAAGAAATAACCCCCAATAGTTTCATTAGTTCATCGACAATATAAATCAGGTACAAAGTTTCCCGATCTGTGGTCATTCTGCGCAATTCATCTATAGCTTGCTGCATGTTCAGTTCTGGCGAGAGCACCACGAAATCCGAACTCATAATCGCGCCCGCAGATTCTTCAGGATAGCGCGCTAAAGTCTGAATCTGTGCGCGTTTTTCTTCCGTAATGTGTAAGCTGACAAAACGCTGTAAATGCGGAGAAAGTAACTTAAATAAGTCGGTGCGGTCATCTGAATGCATGGCTGAAATCAGTTTGACCAATTGCTGCGGTGCAATCGCTTCGGCAATTTGAAGTTGTGAATGCAGTGGTAAAAATTCCATCACCAAGGCAGCACTGTCAATTTGTTCAATTAAACTCAGCTGTGCTTTCAGGCTTAAATACTGCATCAAGTCGGCTAAATCGGCAGGATTGATACTGTCGATCAGGCTGTGTACTGTGCTTGGCTGATGCAATTGTAAGGCTTGTTCTAACTGTTCAGCGTGCAGATTGGTCATTGCTCTCACCCACTCCATCATTCCAAAAACGTAAAATGAAGAATGGGCGCAGTGTCTCGGCCCAAACCAACCCTTAAAAAACCGAAAATCTGTAGATTTATGCAAGATTTTTAGCGTTTCATATCATAGCCTATAATTTTGCTAAGTGCCTAATAAAAAACATCTTTAGTTTATGGGTGATGAACGATTCACTTGAAATATAGAACGAACCAGCACATACATAAACGGAATAAAAACAAGCACTAAAATTGTGCCAAAAATAACTCCACCTAAAACACTCACCCCAATTTCCTGACGGCTTGCTGCACCTGCACCAAAGGCAAATACTAGCGGCAAAATACCTGCACCAAATGCCAATGAGGTCATTAAAATAGGTCTGAGCCGTAAGCTTGCACCTTCTAAAGCGGCTTGAATCACCTGTTTGCCTTGTTGCTGCGCAGCCGAAGCAAACTCCACAATTAAGATGGCATTTTTACATGACAAACCAATGGTGGTGAGCAAGGCAATTTGGAAATAAATATCGTTCGGGAAACCTGCCAAATAGCTGAAAATAATATTTCCACCAATCCCTAAAGGAATGGCGCTCATCACGGCTGTTGGAATACTCCAACTTTCATACAAGGCCGCAAGGCACAAGAAAATAAACCCGATGGAAACCAAATACAGTAACAAAGCCTGATTGCTAGACTGATTTTCTTCAAAAGACAACCCACTCCATGCCAAGTCAATGCCCTGCTGCTGTGCCACCATCTGTTCTAAATCACGCATCGCCTGCCCTGAGCTATATCCTTCGGCAGTATCGGCTTCCATTTGCACGGCGCTATACCCCATAAAACGATTGACGACTTCTGGTCCACCGCTCCAACTGAGTTGAGCAAACTGGCTAAAAGGTACCATTTGATTTTGCTGACTGCGTACCGACCATTGATTCAAATCTTCAGGTTTACCACGAAATTCGGCATCACCCTGCATAATCACACGTTTAATTCGACCACGGTCAATAAAGTCGTTGATATAACTACCGCCCCAAGCTGCCGCTAAGGTACTGTTAATAGCCGTTTGATTTAAACCTGCTGCCATCGCCTGTTTCTGATCAATCGTGACGTTTAACTCCGCTTTTTCAGGATTGGCACGTTGATCTAAATTTTTAAAGCTTTGATATTGAGCGGCTTGCTGCTGTAAATTTTGAAATTGCTGAATTAAAAAATCGCGTCCTGTACCATTCACATCGCGCATCCAGAACTCTAAGCCATCGGTTTGCCCCAAACCACGAACTGCTGCGGGCATGCCAATGGTAATTTGTGCATTGGGATGCTGTCGAAAATGCTGCATGGCACGTTCACGAATAGCTTGTGCGGTATGCTGTTGCCCTTGACGCTCATCCCAATGTTTTAGCGCAATAAAACCCTGCCCTAAATTCTGCCCTGTTCCCGAAAAATTACGTCCATAACGAATCATCACCAAATCGACATTATGGGCTTCATGCTGCATAAAGTATTCGCGTATGCTTTCGCCCACTTCACGACTTTTAGACAACGGCGCACCTTCCTGTAATTTAAATTGCACCGACAACATGCCCTGATCTTCATTCGGGATAAAACTGGTAGGTAGGGCACGGTAAAACAAAGCAAAAACCGTCAGTAAGCCTGCAAAAATAACCAGACACACCGCTTTATGCTGAATCGTCCAGCCTGATAATTTGAGATAGTGTTGTTTTAAGCGTTCCAGTTTTTGATTAAACCAGATGGCCCATTGGGCTGGTTGTGGATTGGGTTTTAAAATCAAGGCACACAAGGCAGGCGTTAAAATTAAGGCCACACCTAAAGACAGCACCATCGCAGTGACTAAGGTGATGGAAAACTGGCGATAAATCACCCCAGTCGAACCACCAAAAAATGCCATAGGAATAAATACTGCGGTCAAAACTAAGGTAATGCCGACCAAAGCACCGCTAATTTCCTGCATAGATGCGATAGATGCCTGTTTAGCCGAGAGCTGCTGTTCGTGCATTAAACGCTCGACGTTTTCGACCACGACAATCGCATCATCCACCAACAAACCAATCGCTAAAACCAAAGCGAATAAGGTCAGCGTGTTAATACTCATGTCAAACAGTTGTAACACGGCCATGGTGCCTAAAATCACTACAGGCACGGTTACGGTAGGAATGAGCGTCGCGCGCCAGTTTTGTAAAAACAAGAACATCACAATGACGACTAAAATTACCGCTTCAATTAAAGTTTTCACCACTTCTTTAATTGATTCCTGCACGAAAGGCGTGTTATCTCGTGGATAGACAATTTGGTAACCTTCGGGCAATTGTTGTTTTAAATGCTCAATTTGTTTTTGAATTAAGGCTGAAGTTTGTAACGCATTGGCACCAGACGATAAAGAAATCCCCATCCCTGCCGATGGAAAACCATTAATGGTATTAAAGCTTTGATAATTTTCTGCACCAAGTTCAATACGTGCCACATCTTTTAAATAAACAAAGCCACCTGCCTGATCTGCTTTTAAAATAATATTTTCAAATTCTTCTACCGTTTTTAAGCGTGAACCTGAGGTGACTTTGGCATTGAGATATTGTTCTTGTGCTGTGGGTAATTCACCAATTGCCCCTGCTGCAACTTGAGTATTTTGTGCCAATACCGCAGCACGTACATCACTTGGCATCAGCACATATTGTTTTAACTTTATCGGATTCAGCCAAATCCGCATTGCATATTGCGCACCAAAAACATCGACCTCACCCACACCTTCAATGCGTGCCAACTCTTGCTCTAAATGACTCATCATATAGTCAGACAATGCAATATTGCTGCTTTTGCCTGTGGCATCGTACAGCCCAATGACCATGTGGGTATCACCCAATGATTTAAAGACATTTACCCCCTGACGTTGCACATCTTCAGGTAAGCGGTTAATTGCGCCATTAATCGCATTTTGTACCTGGACTTGTGCGGTATCGGGGTTGGTACCATTTTCAAAGCTAATGCTGATGCGACTTCGTCCTGAAGAATCACTGCTAGAACTGAAATACAGTAAGTGATCTAAGCCTTTAATTTGCTGTTCCAAAACCTGTGTGACGCTTTCTTCAACAGTTTCTGCCGAAGCTCCTGTATACGTTGCGCTGACGGTGATACGAGGTGGTGCAATGTCTGGGTAGCGTTCTACAGGTAAATTTAATACTGAAAAAATCCCCAGTGCCATCACCACAATGGCGAGCACACCTGCAAAAATAGGACGTTCAATAAAAAATTTAGACAGCATAGAACAAGATCACTTTCTGGTGGCGATTGGGCTTAAACACGCAATATTTTTCTTCAAATTAACATAGGCGAGTGGATCTTCCGTGACTGAAAATCAAAAAATTATACTTTTTCACAAAAATATTGTTTTTTCTTCATTTTTTCTCACAGATTTAAGCCCTTAACCTCCTCATTTTAGGATATGCAGCGACTCAGCCATGTTTTTATACTTTGTCTATAAACAACGAGATGACAAGGAAATCATGATGAAAAAAACGTTAATTTGCTTAGCCTTAGCAGGTTTACTCAGTGCATGTGGCGGGTCAGACAATGATTCTGGTAGCAATCAGAATCCGCCACCGAGTTCAGCAACACAGATTGGTGTACTGACCGATGGCCCTGTAACTGGGGTTAAATATCTCAGAGCTTCGAGTTCAGGTGAAAGTATTGAAGGTATCACCAATGATAAAGGTGAGTTTGAATATGCTGAGGGTGATACTGTTCGCTTCTTTATTGGTGATGTGCAACTTGGTGAAGCCATTGAAGCTAAAGCACGTATTACCCCACTAGATTTGGCTGAAAGTGAAAATGCCCGTACCAACTTAATGGTATTTTTACAATCTTTAGATAGCGATGGCGACCATAGCAATGGAATTGAAATTACTGCAGACACTCAAACAGCCTTAACCGCTGTGAATATGAATTTCGAGCAAACACCCGCAGAGTTTTCAACTACGTTTGTCAATGAAGTGATCCCTAAAACCGATATCCCACTAGATCGAATCGTGACACCTGAAAAAGCTGCAGAAAACTTCCAAGCCACTTTCTATAAAGATATTGCAGGCACTTGGGAAATTGGGCGTACTGAAAGCACTGCTGTTATATTACATATTTTAGCAGACGGACGTTATGCGCTAGGTGAAGCAGATGTAGCTGATGAAACAGGGAAGTCTGGTATCGAAACAGGACGACTAAATTGGAATGCTTTAACTTCAGCGCTGAGCCCTGTGATCTCAGTAGATACTAATGGAGACTACGGGCTTTCACATCCAGACAATGATGGTCATTACCGCCTAAGTTATAACGGTACAGATTTAGTGCTGACTGATGTAGGAAGTAATAGCACCTATATTTTAACTAAAGTCAAACAATCATCAGGTTTAGTCGGCACTTGGCAATTTAATCAAACTCATTTATTTGCTTTCTTTGACACAGGATTCTATTTCTTGTTAGACACTGAAGGCGATGATGATTGCGCTAACCCAGGTATTGAATATGGCAAATATTCAATGACAGCCAATACACTTGCCGCAACAGAAGTGTTATATGACACCAACGATTGCGGTGGCTTACAAGACTCTTGGGATGGCAGTAAAGTGAATGCAACTTACAGCATCTCAGGAACAAGCCTAACCTTGCATCCGCAAGGCGAAGACTCTGTTACCCTACAACGTAGTAACTAAACATATTCAAAAGCTGCCTAAGCCAAACTTAGGCAGCTTTAACCAATATGCTCAAAATGAATGGTACAACCCATTAATAAATGCATAAGTTCAATTTGCGAGTTGCATTGGGTTTTTTCATAAATATTTTTAAAATAAGTGCGCACCGAACTGAGGGTAATCCCGCAATGTTCCGCAATTTCTTCTAACTTATAACCATTCAACAACAACTCACACAACTCAAACTCACGTTTAGATAATTGATAAGCTTGCTGCAAATAGGCTTTAGACAAGGCATAGTGCTGATGTTTATCGGTCAGAAATACCGCAATTTGATGTTGTCCTGCATTTTGATGCTGCATATTTTTTAATTTAGAACAAGGTACGATAGTCAGCATTAATTGTTGTCCTTTCGCATCTGACAAAGACAATACACCGCCTACATCTGCGTTTAATGCCGACTGTCCCAACAACGCTGAATGTAATAGTTGATCTAAACGACTTTGATCATAAGCATGGGTTTTTAATCGATTATACAAATCCAAATCTAAACATGAATCGTGTTCCAGCATGCTTTGAGCTAAAGGGTTTGAATAAGTCAAACTCAGCTGATGATCAAGCAAAATTACACCTGTTTTTAAATGATCGAGCACGCTATACAAACTTAAATTTTCTTGTTTAACCAAACTAAACTGACGATGGATTTGTAAAGCACGGCGTAAATGCACACCCAAATGCTTTAAAAAATCCAACTCTTTTTGTTGATACGGCGCTACATCTGGCGCACGGTGTAATCCCAAAACCGCCCAGCGATGTGAACCCTGATCGAGCAAAACAGCCGAGATATAACTAATTCCCGTCGGATTCAAACACCGTTCATAAAAGATATATTCATCACTTTCAGGGTTTTCCCCATAATGCGATAAATCCGAGCTCGCTACTTGGCCCACACCTAAATTTTCCCACAATACTCGGTGTAACTGCATGTCAATCACACGAATCCGCTCATCACGATAGGCATGCAAAGCTTCATCTGGAATATTGTGACTAAATAAAAAATCGTAACTTGGACTAAATTGATCTAAGGCAGTAAAAATGGCGGTTTTACTGTCTGTATATTGAACAATTTTTTCAATTACTTGCGGCCATAAATTCACATCTACAGCGGCATCATAAATACTGCCTATAATTTCGTGTTCTCGGTTATCCATTTTTATCCCCTTTATGCCTACTCCAATCTGCATTACATTTATTTAATCATTTGTTTTTCTTATTGTTCTAAAAAGAATAATGAGTTTTATTCACAAAAAAAAAAGAGTTTAGATACATATTACACATTTAATGTGTAAATAAAAAATAGCTAGGTGATTTTGTCTTTTCATGTGTGCAATCTCTACATTACAAAAACTGCGCCATAAAAAAAACCCCGTATCTGACGATACGAGGTTTTTGAAGTTTGGGTACGCTGAGGTTTACATCATACCGCCCATACCACCCATGCCACCCATATCTGGCATTGCTGGCTTGTCTTCTGGAATTTCAGTAATCATACATTCTGTTGTTAACATCAGGCCAGCAACAGACGCTGCATGCTCAAGTGCAGAACGAGTTACTTTTGCAGGGTCAAGAATACCCATTTCCAACATGTCGCCATATTCACCAGTCGCAGCGTTATAACCATAGTTACCTTCACCGTTCTTCACAGCATTGATTACTACAGATGGCTCATCACCAGCATTGGCTACGATTTGACGAAGCGGAGCTTCAATTGCACGACGAAGAATGTTGATACCTACGTTTTGGTCATCGTTAGCACCAGTCAGACCATCAAGTGCAGATGCAGCACGCACCAGTGCAACACCACCACCTGCAACAACACCTTCTTCAACCGCAGCGCGAGTTGCGTGAAGCGCATCATCCACACGGTCTTTCTTCTCTTTCATTTCAACTTCAGTTGCAGCACCAATTTTGATGACTGCTACACCGCCTGCTAATTTAGCAACACGTTCCTGAAGTTTTTCTTTGTCGTATTCTGAAGTAGATTCTTCAATTTGCGCACGGATTTGCTGTACACGCTCAGCAATTTGACCTGCATTGCCCGCACCATCCACAATCACAGTGTTTTCTTTAGATACCGTTACTTTATGCGCAGTACCTAAATGTTCAAGTGAAGTTTGCTCTAAAGACATACCAATTTCTTCAGAAATAACCGTACCACCTGTCAAGATTGCGATGTCTTGTAACATTGCTTTACGACGATCACCAAAACCAGGTGCTTTCACTGCACATACTTTAATGATGCCGCGCATGTTGTTTACAACAAGTGTTGCCAACGCTTCGCCTTCAACATCTTCAGCGATAATCAATAATGGCTTACCTGTTTTCGCAACTGCTTCTAGCACTGTGATTAATTCACGAATGTTGCCCACTTTTTTGTCTACCAACAAAATGAATGGGTTTTCAAGTTCTGCAGTCAACGTGTCTTGTTTGTTGGCGAAGTATGGCGAGATATAACCACGGTCAAACTGCATACCTTCTACAACGTCAAGCGAATCTTCAAAGCCTGAACCTTCTTCAACAGTGATTACGCCTTCTTTACCAACGCGTTCCATTGCTTCTGCAATTAACTTGCCCACAGTCGTGTCCGAGTTTGCAGAAATAGAACCTACTTGCTCAATCGCTTTCGTGTCAGAAGCAGGTTTAGCCGTTGCTTTAATGTCTGCAACGACTGCCTTAACAGCAAGGTCGATACCACGTTTCAAATCCATTGGGTTCATGCCCGCAGTTACAGATTTGATGCCCTCATTTAAAATGGCTTGTGCAAGTACTGTTGCAGTCGTTGTACCGTCACCTGCGATGTCATTGGTTTTACTTGACACTTCACGAACCAACTGTGCACCCATGTTTTCAAATTTGTCTTTCAGGGTGATTTCTTTCGCAACAGATACACCATCTTTAGTGATGTGCGGTGCACCGAAAGAACGGTCAATCACTACGTTACGGCCTTTAGGGCCTAAAGTTACTTTCACAGCATCTGCAAGTACGTTCACACCTGCAATCATTTTTGTACGAGCTGAATCACCAAATTTTACGTCTTTAGCTGACATGTTTAACTCCAAATATTTTTAAATAATGTTCAAATTTGCTTTGAATATGAGTTCTGAAATTAGCCTTCAAGTACTGCTAAAATGTCAGACTCTTTCATAATTAGAAGTTCTTCACCGTCTACTTTAACTGTGGTGCCTGCATAAGTACCAAACAAGACTTTGTCGCCCACTTTTACGTCTAAAGCGCGTACGCCATTGTCTGTAATTTGACCATTACCTACTGCAATCACTTCACCTTGCGCTGGTTTTTCTGCTGCAGAACCTGGAAGCAAGATACCGCCAGCTGTTTTTGTTTCTTCTTCAACACGACGAATAACTACGCGGTCATGTAATGGACGAATGTTGCTCATAAATAACTCCATCAGACTAGGTCTATGTATAGATTCCTGATGACGACTTATTTATTCCTTTGGTCATCATCAAAATAAATTTTAGATGACACAGTTGTGGGGATGGAAAAAAACGCTTCAAGGGGAAAAGCTAAAAATTTTTCAATTTTTGTTGTTTTTTTAGACAAGTTGGCTAGATCGGTGATTTATTCTGCATTTTGTTGCCACAACACAAATTGCTTTTGTGCGGCATCGAACAGGTAATGCTGCACATCCCCATGGTTACTCAATATATTTAAGCTATTGGGTATGCCCTGATGCAAACGATACGAAATTGCAGTACCTGCATGAATATCCAGCACAGGATGCGCTACACCTAAGGCATAAATTTGATTTAAGTCATACACGGCTGGTTGATGTAAATGCCCATGCAGCAAGGCATACAAACCATTTTTGCTCCACTGCTCTAAAGCAATTCGTCCCAACACTGGGCAATCTTTAATACCGTGACGATCATCTGGTGGTGTATAAAATGGTTGATGCGCCACCAAAATTTTTAACTTATTTGTGGGCGCAGCTTGCAGCAAAGTATCTATTTCCTGAATTTGATTCAAAGAAATATGCCCACGAGTATGAAAACGTCGCCGAATACTGTTCACCCCTATCACATAAAAATGGGCGGTTTCCAAAATTGTTTCCATACGCCCAAAAAACAACTGATACCGCGCAAACGGACTAAAAAAACGATTCCAAAGATGATATAGCGGAATATCGTGATTTCCTGGCACAACCAAATACGGTAAATTCAAACTGTCTAAAAAATGCTTACAAGCATAAAACTGTGCATAGCGTGCACGTTGGGTTAAATCACCACTGACCACAACCGCTTCCGGTCGCATACTTGCACACAGTTGTTGTACTGCCTGCATACAAGCCACATTTTCAGTGCCAAAGTGCAAATCAGAGAGATGCAGCAGCATGCGGCACCTTAATCTTCAATGCATTTTTCAATACAGAAATACGCAGTGGTGGGCGCATTTTGACAATTTCTCCATCAAGCGCCACGGTCAGTTGTTGGCGTTTACTATGAATGACCACCTGCTCTGCTGCAAAACTGTACATATCATTGGCTTGCTCAGCCTTCCCCTGAATTAATTGCCACAGAATTTTAAATAAAGTCAATTTATCGGACTTTGCCACTGCAACACCTGCGACTTTGCCTGCTGCAGCAGCTTTGGCAATACGTAAATTCATTTCAGACAGTTGTAATTGATTATTCCCAAAGAAAATGAGCGGCGTTTTCAGCGGATAGCGCTTTGTATCGACCTCTATTTCTAATTTTAATTCTTTACGGTCACGCAGCAGTACATCTAAAGCCGAGGTATAGGCATGTAAAGGAAAGCGTCCTAAATAACGGTTATAACGCTCACGTTTTTGAATAAATAAAGGGTATAAACCCAAACTGGCATTATTTAAATAGATGTGTTGATTGATTTGTGCCACATGCACAGCACGCGTACTGCCAGTTGCGATGACATGCGCTGCTTCAATTAAATCTAGCGGAATATTCAGTAAACGCGCCACGTAATTAAACGTGCCTAAAGGCAAAATACCCATCGGAATGTGAGTGCCTTTCAGTTTAGCCGCCACTGCATTTAAAGTACCATCACCACCTGCTGCAACCACTACACCGCTTAAATGCGCTGCTTGATGCCGTGCTAATACCTGTTGCATCAGTTGATCAAAATTGGCGATATCGCCCATTTCAAACAATTGGATTTCAAAACCATGCTGTGACAAAACATGCAGCAACTCTTCATAGACACCTTCTTGCTGTGTGGCATGAAATCCAGATTTTTGATTATAAATAAGCGATAAAGGCTGTAATGTTGTCGACATTTTCTTCAATCATTTTAAAGCTTTTGCTCTAATTTCGACCAATTGATGCAGAATGAAAAGCAGCTTTATGTAAAAATCGAATGATGACCATTCATTAAATCAATAATCATTCTTTATAAAATTTAAGCTATAAATATATGTTTTAATTAAAAATAATTAAAATAAATAATGCCCATATTTTTTTTAAATAATGATAAATAGAACACAAAAAAGTTGTAAGCCCATGTTTCATATATGTTATTCATTATTTATATGGGTATTTTTTACATAAAGCTAAATCAAGCCTATGTCTTATTTTTTTTATGTTTTTGTGCTTTAATACAGCCACTTTTTTTTCATATTTCATCTGAACCATGTACCCCATCGTTCAGATTGTACTTTGTACACGACTTGTACACATTTAAGATAGGCCTCACCATGACCCAAGTGAACGCACCAGAATTCGTTCGTCACCCTAAGCTTATTGCATGGGTTGAAGAAATTGCAAAGTTAACAAAACCAGCAAAAATTGAATGGTGTGACGGTAGCGCAGAAGAATATCAACGTCTAATCGACTTGATGATCGCTAACGGCACCATGCAAGCATTAAACCAAGAAAAACACCCTGGTTCGTACCTTGCAAATTCTGATCCTTCTGACGTTGCTCGTGTTGAAGACCGTACTTACATCTGCTCTGAAAACAAAGAAGATGCTGGTGCGACAAACAACTGGGAAGCGCCAGCTGAAATGCGCGCTAAATTAAACGGTTTATTCGACGGCTCAATGGCTGGTCGTACCATGTATGTGGTTCCATTCTCTATGGGTCCATTAGGTAGCCACATTGCGCACATCGGTATTGAATTAACTGACTCTCCTTATGTTGCTGTCAGCATGTCTAAAATGGCTCGTATGGGTAAAGCTGTTTATGACGTATTGGGCACAGATGGCGAATTTGTTCCTTGCGTACACACTGTGGGCGCACCATTGGCTGAAGGCGAGAAAGACGTTGCTTGGCCATGTAACAAAGAAAAATACATCGTACATTATCCAGAAACTCGTGAAATCTGGTCATATGGTTCTGGTTACGGCGGTAACGCATTATTGGGTAAAAAATGCTTAGCGCTTCGTATTGCTTCTGCAATGGGTCGTGAACAAGGCTGGTTAGCTGAACACATGCTTATTTTAGGCGTGACCAACCCACAAGGCGAAAAACACTACATCGCAGCAGCATTCCCTTCTGCATGTGGTAAAACCAACTTTGCGATGTTAATTCCACCTGCAGGTTATGAAGGCTGGAAAATTGAAACTGTAGGTGACGATATTGCTTGGATCAAACCAGGTGAAGATGGTCGCTTATATGCAATTAACCCTGAAGCTGGTTTCTTCGGTGTTGCTCCTGGTACAAACACCAAGACTAACCCGAACTGTATGGCAACTCTGCACAAAGACGTGATTTATACCAACGTTGCTGTGACTGACAACGGCGAAGTATGGTGGGAAGGTCTATCTAAAGAAGTTCCTGCAAACTTAACCAACTGGAAAGGTCAACCACATACTGGCGCAGAAAAAGCAGCTCATCCAAATGCGCGCTTCACTGTTGCAGCGGGTCAATGTCCTTCTATTGATGCTGACTGGGAAAATCCAGCAGGTGTTCCAATTTCAGCGTTCATCTTCGGTGGTCGTCGTGCAGACACAGTGCCTCTAATTTCAGAAGCATTTGACTGGGTAGATGGCGTATATAAAGCTGCAACTATGGGTTCTGAAACTACTGCAGCAGCCGTTGGTCAACAAGGTATTGTACGCCGCGACCCATTTGCAATGCTTCCATTTGCTGGTTACAACATGGCAGACTACTTCTCTCACTGGTTAGAAATGGGTGAGAAAGTTGGCGAAAAAGCAAAAGCTGCAGGCAACAAATTACCAGGTATCTACAACGTAAACTGGTTCCGTCGTGATGCAGAAGGCAACTTCGTATGGCCTGGTTTTGGTCAAAACATGCGTGTACTTGAGTGGATCATTGATCGTTGCGAAGGTCGTGCAGAAGCTGTTGAAACTCCAATTGGTTTTGTTCCAACGTATGAGCAATTGAACTGGACTGGTTTAGATTTCTCTAAAGAGCAATTTGAAACTGTAACAGCGCAAGACAAAGAACAATGGATCAAAGAGTTAGAAAGCCACACTGAGTTATTCAACAAACTTGGTGAGCGCCTACCTGCTGCATTGAAAGCACGTCAAGCTGCTTTACTTGAAGCGGTTAAATCTGCGTAATTCAACGCTGATTGCTAAGAAAAGGTCACTTCGGTGACCTTTTTTATTGCCCTAATATTTTAGTTGCTAAAAACATCAACATTCCAGCTTCAACATCCCCCGCTGATGTGTAAATACTAAATAATACGAAGATTCAAGGTAAAAACATGACATCATCAAAACACACTTATCACCCCCAATATAGACAGCCTACCACATCACCAACAAAGCCATGCTTTGTCCACTCAGCTATGGCATACTTAAAACAAGAATGAAATGACATCAAAACATGAGACATGATCATGAATAAAACCATGAAGAATACAATGATTATTTTGGCTATGACGGGACTTGGGTTAGGTTTATCCGCTTGTCAAAGTTTGCCTGAGCAAAACGAGAATAGTTTTATTGGCTATAAAGTCGAAAGCAAAACTGATCGCAACGCAGTATTAGCCTACACTCTTGCAGGACGTCAAAACCAACAGCGCGATGAAAGTAAATTACAGCGTGCCTGCCAAAAAGAACTTGGTGCGCATAAAACTTATCAATTGCGGATTTTAAGTATTAATGAAGTGGTGAATCCTGCAGCCAACCAACAAGACCCGTATGGTCGCCAACTTGGGCAAAGCCGCACCTCTATTGGCTTATCGAACACACCTGAGCTACATAGCAGTGAAAACTATGCTACACGTCAGGCCTTAGATGCTCGCCCAAGCACACTGCGCATTGTGCGTTATAGCTGCAATTAATTCGCGCCACAAAACTAGCTTCCTATAAGACGTGATGAGTTATCGCGTCTTATAAAAACTCACATTACGGAACTCTTTGGCTTCATCCAAATCTGGCCATGTGGTCGCGCTGCGTTCATCTATTTTTATATATTGTGGATGACTAAAGTTTTTCACTCGGCTGTCTGCCACCCAAACTTCTGGGGCGAACTTTAAGAACTCATCTAAAAAAAAGCGATTGCATTGATCATAAAGTACATCGGCAGCCAACAATACATCCACTTGTTCTGCTTTGTATAGATCATCTAAATATTCAAGCACCACATCATTCAATTCAGCATTGGCTCGACAGGCTGCAAGGCTAATGGGGTCAATATCACAACAAATTACCCGTTTGGCACCTGCCATTTTTGCAGCAATCGCCACCACGCCCGAACCTGCACCAAAGTCTAAAACGACTTTATTTTTTACTTGCTGCGGTTCTGCCAATAACCATTGCGCCATTGCAAGTCCTGAAGCCCAACAGAAAATCCAGTACGGCGTATCATTCCAAATACGACGAATCACTTCATCATCTAGCTTGTCGGTAGGAAATACTGGTGGAATAAGCCAAAGTGAAATAGGCGTTTCAGGCAATTGCTGTGCCAGTAATTCACAATTTGGAATTACATCATGTAAAGCATCTAAAAGATGTTCAGGGGCTTTAGGAAATTGAAAGGTACAGCTCATTGGATTTTTATTCGTTCTAATTTAAAAAGTTCCCTCTGCTTTTTTAAAGGAGAGGGAGCATTCATTATTTTTACAATGAATTCCCCACTCTTTTTTAGGAGAGTTAGGGAGAGAATTTTTAAGCCCTCATCCCAGCCTTCTCCCTGAGCCGTATACGGCGCAAGAGAAGGAGCATCCATTATTTTCACAATGAATTTCCCCTCTCCTGAGCAAAATTTAAAGCACTGCTTTTAAATTGAAGCGCAAGAGAGGGTTAGGGAGAGGTCTTCATCAACCTAACGCTTTCTCAGCCGCTTCAACCGTTTGACGAATCAAAGTTGTAATGGTCATTGGGCCAACGCCACCTGGTACAGGCGTATATGCAGAAGCAATCTCTTCAATGCCTTGCAATTGGATATCACCAACACCACCGCCATCACGTGGATGGAAGCCTGCATCAACAACCACAGCGCCTGGTTTGATCCAGTCTTTTTGAATCAATTCAGCTTTACCAACCGCACCAACAATAATGTCCGCTTGTTTCACAAAACTTGCAAGATCTTGGGTACGTGAATGGCAAATGGTTACTGTTGCATTGGCTTCAAGAAGCATCGCAGCCATTGGTTTACCTAAAATTGCCGAACGCCCCACAACAACGGCATGTTTGCCTGCAATTTCAATGTTTTTTTCTTTAAGAATGGTCATAATGCCTGCAGGTGTTGCAGAACCATATGCAGCTTCGCCCATTGCCATACGACCATAACCTAAACAGGTCACACCATCTACGTCTTTTGCAAGTGAAATCGCATCAAAACAAGCACGCTCATCAATTTGCGCAGGAACTGGGTGTTGCAACAAAATACCATGCACATCAGGATTGGCATTCAATTTTTCAATTTCTGCCAATAATTGTTCTGTGGTGGTTTCTGTTGGCAATTCTACTTTTAAAGAATCCATGCCCACACGACGGCAAGCATTGCCCTTCATGCGTACATAAGTTGCAGATGCACCGTCATCACCGACCAAAATAGTCGCTAGAATTGGGGTACGACCTGATTTTGCTTTTAACGCTTCTACACGTGTTAACAGATCAGCTTCAATTTGTTTTGCCAATGCACGACCGTCTAAAATTAATGCCACGGCACATCTCCAAATGTTGATATGAATCAATTTTGCAAATAATACATGATTATTTAGACTATTTTATTCTATATGTCGAATTAATGTGCATCTGCTCATTTAATAGTATTGTTTTTTTTTCAGAGCTTGCTAATATACGCATCACAAGACGCGGCGGGGTGGCAGAGTGGTCATGCAGCGGACTGCAACTCCGTGGACGCCGGTTCGATTCCGACCTCCGCCTCCAATCTTGTAAAACTATGCCCGAGTGGTGAAATCGGTAGACACAGGGGATTTAAAATCCCCCGCCCTCAAAGCGTGCCAGTTCGAGTCTGGCCTCGGGCACCATTTTAAAATAGATTAAAATGGTGCAAATAAAGAACCCAGCATTAAGCTGGTTTTTTTATGCCTAAATTTTAGGTTTTCCCCTCTTTATTCAATATTCAATGATGCCTCTATGAACCCTAAACAAGCGCTTCTTGATTTGCAGCAATTGCAACAACAATACCCTGCTGCATTTAAAAGAAATATTTTGTTTTATGGTTTTATTCAAAGCAAAGGCATGCTGGATGATTGGAAAGAAATGATTCCATGGGTCTTGGCCTGCCTGATTTTTATTCCTATTTCAATCAGTCTGGCGCACGGGATTCAAAACTTTGCACCGCAGTACGATGCCTTTCAAGCCAAGGCATTGGCGATTTTAGCCATCATGTTAGGTTTTATGCTGCTTCTACCTTATGTGTTGTATCAAATTAAACACAGTTCGGCATCGTGGTATCAACTACAGCAACATGCCACCATAAAAATAGCAGTATTGATTCTGCTACAAGCGGTAAATTTCGCCTATTTTCAGAGTGCAATTCTGCAAGGGATTTTATTCTTTTTCTGCATCAGTTTTGGTTTTGTACGTTTCTATAAAGAGAATATGTTCCGTGACCACATAAGCCTTGAACAAAAATATTGCTTAACGCAATTTCGCCGTGCTGCGTATTGGTCATATCGTCAAGCTGCTAAAATTCAATATCGGATGTATTTTTCCAATAAAAATAGCCCTCGTTTTGCCCAATTGAATCAGCAATATCAACATGCAATTCAGTTACATCAACAACTGATGCAGGTTGAACACAATTTATGTAAAAGCATTAAATACATAGATTTAGACAGTTATATTCAAGATAAACTCGATTAAAAACCTCCGCTTAATCATCAAAAAAAACCGAGCAACTTAGACTCGGTTTTCTGTAAATATCACACCAATTTTAAGCAGTTTTAGCGACATCAATGATTGGTTTTAAGTCTACACCATACTTCTGTTGATGACCACGCGTATCATCGAGTTTGTATTCACGTGCCTTAACCGTATCTATAAACTTCCAATCTGCAACCACTTGCGCACGATCAAAAGTCACCGTTAAATAACCACGTTGATTTAAGTTGCAATAATCCAGTTCATCAATCAGTTCTTGAAAGGCATATTCCAACGCTGCCATTTCGTCTGCAGGCACATTTAAGTAATACTCAATTCCGGGCGATGATACCGAGCTGGTCGCGAATTCCAACCCAACCTCATGATTTGTTTCATGTGTATGCAAGGTTGCAGCCCAAGCATTGTGAGTATCACCTGCCAACACCACTGTTTTTTTCCCAAGTTGCTGCAATGTCCCATACACAACTTCTCGCTCGTAGGCATAACCATCCCAAGCATCGAGGTTATAAGGTGCAACCGCATACAAACGTGCCTTATCTACTGCTGTCAAAGTTGGATCATTCGCTTTTAAACGCAATTTCAGCGTGACCAATTCTGTAATTTTCTGCTTCATTTGTGCAAGTGTTTCAGGTTGCTGATCACCATTGGTGATTTTCGCTAAAGGCAATAACAGTTCTTGTGGAATCAGTATTTTCGCCATCAACACTTGTTGAGCCAAAACATTCCAAGTAGCCCTAGACTGCCCCAACTGCTTTTGCAACCATTCTCGTTGAACTCCACCCATCAATGTGCGTTGATCACTAAATAAATCTGCCTGAAATTTAGCAGCATCAATACCTTCTGCCGTCATATAGTTAGCATAATCTAATTGCTTATGACGCGCCAAAATACGCGTATCCAGCATCATCAAATTCACCAAACCACCAAAATCAAACTGGCGATAAATATTCAAATGATCATTTTCTGCAACTGGACGAATTGGCATCCACTCGAAATAAGCCTGTAATGCCGCAATTTTACGTTCTATAAAGCTGCCTTCACCTTCTTGATGATTATCTGCACCCGCTTCCCAAGTATCATTACTGAGTTCATGGTCATCCCAAATGACAATAAATGGATGGCGTTGGTGAGCAGTCTGCAAATCAGCATCGGTACGATATAAAGCATAACGTTTACGATAATCATCTAACTTGATAATTTCTTTATCATTGTCTGCAGCAAAGGTACGTCCTAACTGTTTTGCATCGTCAGTCGCGTAGCCACCTTGTCCATATTCATAAATATAATCACCCAAGTGAATAATCACATCCAGATTGTTTTCCTGTGCCATTTCTTTATACACATGAAAATAACCTGCGGGATAGTTCGAGCAAGAACAGACCGCAAATTTCACTTGATCGCTGCGTTGTGGCAAGGTTTTGGTCTGTCCTATAGCAGAAACCGTATTACCAAAGCGGAAACGGTAATAATATTTAGTCCCTGCCTGTAAACGATCTGCGTCCACTTTAACAGTAAAATCTTGCGCTGCGCTGGTTTGTACTTTGCCAGTATTTACCAATTGCTTAAACGCCTCATCGCTGGCAATTTCCCAAACCACTTCAATGCATGCTGCCATGTCACTTGGCGTTACACGTGTCCATAAAATGATACGATCATGCAGCGGATCACCACTGGCGACACCATGCAAAAACTGCACCTTTAATGCATTTTCTGCTGTATTTTCATTGTCATCACCACATGCAGTTAATGCGACTGGCAATGACAACGCCCCAAAACCAGCCAAACTTTTTTGAATCAGCTCTCGGCGAGTTAAGCGAATGTTCATGAATATTCCTTTTATTTTTCTTGAGCGCTCAACATAGAAATTTATGATTTCGCTTTGATCTCAAATTCATGAAATATTGATGACAAACAGCAGAAATATACTGCAAACCGAACTTTTTTCAAGCTAATAAGTTGAATTGATTGAAAAGAAAGCAATTGTAAATAAATTTACTTGCCAAGATTTATTTCGTCCTCTATTATTGCGCACATGCCCGAGTGGTGAAATCGGTAGACACAGGGGATTTAAAATCCCCCGCCCTCAAAGCGTGCCAGTTCGAGTCTGGCCTCGGGCACCATTTTAATGAATCAAATCATTCAAATGGTGCAAATAAAGAACTCCAGCATTAAGCTGGTTTTTTTATGCCTAAAAAATATAATATTGAAAACGATAACACTTATGTGCCGATGATTTGAAATGTCTCTACAACGCTTTATCTTCTCTTTCAAATGGGTGATCTGTTTATGCTGCTTGCTCAGTTTTGCAAGCCATGCACAAAATCCCAGCCTTGAGTCAGCAACCGAATCCGTAAACCCAATTGAAACTGATGCAGAATTTTATGATGTTTTTGCAGGAACAGTGCAATATAAAAATCAAGAATTACAATTACGTCGTTGCAGCTTAGGCAACAATTTATATTTATTAAATTTCCAAAATCCTGAAGATAAAAAGCAATTCAAAACTTTGCTGCAACAAAATACAAAGTTTTGGGTCAATTTAATTGCACAGCCGAATGAACATAATGGGCTATATACGTTGAATGTTCGGGAAATTGCAGAACTACATACACAGCAAAGTTGCCATTTGGATGATGTTTTAGATGATTTATTGAATCACCCATAAATTAAAGCTGAAAGAGAGTGACCTATCACCACTCTCTCGTTGCAATCAACTCTTCCATTTCAATCTCGAAATAGCCTTGATCTTGCAGCACCATCATCATCGCCTCAGCAATATAATCTGCTGCGGTATCGTCCAAATCTGAATCCAGATCTTCAAATTGTGGTTTCATTTTATTAATGGCTTGCACGGTCTGATCTGCAAAATGATAAATATCGGTTTCAGATAAATTGGATTTAGACACGTGTTTTGCAAACTGTTGAATCAGTTGTTTTAACTCAGCAACTAAAATATCAGGATAAAACTCATCATCAAACATCGGGAGAAGTAAATCTGCAAACATACAGGCACTCAAAAATACAGAGATTCAAGCGTGCCTATATAGCATAAGCAGGGCTTTAATTCTAGCTTCGCCCCAATTTGCATACTGCGATTAATTTGCCAACTGCATTGCTTGCCAGACTTTAATGGCGTCAGACATGGCTTTCACATCATGCGCACGCACCATACAAGCACCTTGCTGAATACTGAGTAAATGTGCCGCTACAGAACCAACTGCACGCTGTGTTGGCTCTGCCCCACCCAAAGCTTCACCAATAAAGCGTTTACGGGACAATGCCGATAAAATTGGATACCCCATACCATTAAGTTGATGCAACTCATTTAACAATTTCAGATTCTGTTGTGCATTTTTCGCAAAACCAAAACCTGGATCAATCATGATATTTTCAGGCTTGACCCCTACCGCCAAAGCATCAGCGACACGTTGCTGCAATTCTGCAATCACATCTGCAGTGACATCATCATATTGATCTAAATTGTTCATGGTGGTCGGTTCACCACGCATGTGCATAATAATCACGGGGATATTTAACTCAGCAGCTGTTTGCAACGCATTTGGACGGGTCAGCGCACGTACATCATTCCAGATATGCGCCCCCGCAGCTACGGCAGCACGAATCACTTCAGGCTGTGACGTATCAATCGAAAGCACTACATCATAAGTAGATAAGGCTTCCGCCACAGGAACCACACGACGAATTTCTTCTTCTACACTCACAGGACTTGCCCCCGGACGTGTAGACTCACCGCCAATATCAATCACGGTTGCACCTTCGGCTATCATTTCCAAAGCACGCGCCACAGCAGCATCTTTTTCATTATGTCGCCCACCATCACTAAACGAGTCTGGTGTCACATTTAGAATTCCCATCACATGCGGCTGAGATAAATCTAAACGCAAACGTCCACATTGCAATACACGTTTGGGTAATGGCATTAGCTGCATGCTGGTCTTCCTTTCAATTTGAAAAGCTTATTTTAACAAGGCTAATTTTAAAGATGTGGAATTCTTTTCGATGAGCGTCAACAGACCTCAATATTCCGGTCACAACTGCACATAAACCACACGAATAAAAAAAAGAGCCTTTATACAAAGACTCTTTTTTAACATCATGTGAGCTGATTAGCTCGCTGGTAATGGTGGCGGTGTGCTTGGACCATCGGTTGGTGTTACATCAATCACAGGATTGTCTGCAATATACACCTTCGGTGGCTGTGGCTCACGACCTTCCATAATGTCACGGATTTGGTCACGATCAATGGTTTCCCATTCCAACAATGCTTTTACCATTGCGTGGGCAATGTCTTGGTTATTTTCCAAAATATCGCGGGCAACTTTATATTGCTCATCAATAATACGACGAACTTCAGCATCCACTTGTTGCTGGGTGGCTTCAGAAATGGTACGGCTGCCTAAACTACCCATGAATGATTGTTGTGTATCATCTTCATAGACCATTACGCCTAACTTGTCAGACATACCGTATTTGGTCACCATCGCACGTGCTAATTTAGTCGCACGCTCAAAGTCATTCGATGCACCTGTCGACATTTGATTAATAAAGACTTCTTCTGCAATACGACCACCAAACAAGATAGACAAGTCGTTCAGCATTTTGTCTTTATAATGGCTAGTTTGGTCATGTTCAGGCAATTGCCATGTCACACCCAATGCCCAGCCACGCGGCATAATCGTTACTTTATGCACAGGGTCTGTACCCGGCAGCATTTCAGCAACAATCGCATGACCTGCTTCATGATAAGCCGTTGCACGACGTTCTTCTTCACGCAGCACCATCGACTTACGTTCAGGGCCCATATACAACTTATCTTTAGCATCTTCAAAGTCGTGCATATCCACCGTATTTTTATTACGACGGGCAGCAAACAATGCAGCTTCATTCACAAGGTTCGCCAATTGCGCACCAGAGAAGCCTGGTGTACCACGTGCCAAGACTTTGACATCTACACCTGTAACTGAAGGCAGTTTTTTCAAGTGAACATTCAGAATTTGCTCACGACCTTTAATGTCTGGCAAGCCAACCATTACTTGACGGTCAAAACGACCTGGACGCAATAAAGCTTTATCCAGTACATCGGCACGGTTTGTCGCAGCGATAACAATAATGCCTTCATTGCCTTCAAAACCATCCATTTCAACAAGCATTTGGTTAAGTGTTTGCTCACGTTCATCGTGACCACCACCTGTACCTGAACCACGGTGACGACCTACCGCATCAATCTCATCAATAAAGATGATACATGGTGCATGGCGTTTAGCTTGCTCAAACATATCACGAACACGAGAAGCACCTACACCCACGAACATTTCAACGAAGTCAGAACCAGAAATGCTGAAGAATGGAACTTTGGCTTCGCCTGCAATGGCTTTGGCCAATAAGGTTTTACCTGTACCCGGTGGACCTACCATCAACACACCTTTAGGAATAGTTGCACCTAAACGCTTGAATTTAGCAGGGTCTTTTAAGAAATCTACAATTTCAACCACTTCTTGTTTTGCTTCGTCACAACCTGCTACATCGGCAAATGTGACTTTAATTTGGTCTTCAGACAACATTTTGGCTTTAGATTTACCAAAGCTCATCGGGCCGTTTTTACCACCTGCACCGCCACCCATGTTGCGCATAAAGAACATGAATAACAAAATGATTAAAAGTACAGGGAAACTTGCGATCAATAGTTGCATTAACAAACCTTGACGTTGAGGTGCAGTACCTTCAACAACAACGTTGTTTTTAATCAGATTCGGCATCAGTTCAGGATCTTGAACTGCTGGACGAATGCTTTCAAAGGACGAGCCGTTGACTTTTTCGCCACTAATTCTTTCGCCATCAATTGTGACTTGCTTAATTTGACCAGCATTCACCGCTGTAACGAACTCTGAATAGTTCATTGCAGTTGGCTTTTCACTGTTATTGATGTTGCTGAAAATTAGAATCAGCACACCAAGTATAATCAGCCACAATACGGCATTCTTGAAGAGATCGCTCAAAGCTTTATTCCCATATCAATCTAATTTGATCATGCCCGTTACTGGGTGACCTTTCATTCAAAAAGCTGAAGATCAGCTAGACAATTCATTAAAAACGTACAAAATGCACAATTTTTAACGGCTTGGCAAGTAAACTTTATTTAGACGCTTTTTTACGTCCTTGTCCAATAAGGAATACTTCTTTGGAACGCGCCCGTGAAGCAGCGGGTTTTGCTGTCTTTAGAACATCAAAACTGTCCACGACCTGTTTACGAAATTCGTCAAACCCCGAACCTTGGAACACTTTGACCACAAACTGGCCATTGGGTCCCAATACACGGTTGGCAAAATCGAGCGCCAACTCGCATAAGTAAATTTGACGCGGTTGATCTACAGCTTTATTACCTGATGTATTGGGGGCCATATCGGAAATTACAACGTCTACCGTGCGTCCGTTTAAAATATTTAACAATTTTTCGAACACTTCTTCTTCGCGGAAGTCACCTTGTAAAAAGGTCACATCTGGTAATGCGTCCATTTCCAAAATATCGGAAGCGATCACCAAACCTTTGTCGCCGACAAGTTTCCCTGCGATTTGCGACCAACTGCCTGGTGCTGCTCCCAAGTCCACCACCGTCATGCCAGGTTTGATCAGTTTATATTTTTCTTGAATCTCAAGTAGTTTGTATGCAGCACGTGCACGATACCCTTCTTTTTGCGCTCTTTTCACAAAGGGATCATCTAGGTGCTCTCTCATCCACGCACGACTACTTTTGGATAACTTTTGGTTGGTAATGCGTGTTGCCATAACTCTCTTAGTAACGAATAGCCATCTAAATTGCGATTGTACGTGAAAATTAGCAAGCTTGCAGTAGACATCTGTATCTAAATGCCAATAACTGACAAGTTTTTTCTATTAAATCCATCGCTTATTTCTGTACTGTGGCATAAAAAACCACACTCATCACTAATGGATAAACCTAAGCAAATGTTCAATTTTGATATTTTTGTACTGCTGCAAGATCGCGGATTATTTGCATAGAATTTACAGCGTTTCAAATTGGCTTTTGTTATACTAAGCCGTTTTTAAAATTAGGTTATCTTTATGGCGGCTCTCTCTATTCAGGAACGCAAGCGTTTACGTCAAATTGGTCATGCACTTAACCCTGTAGTGATGGTTGGCGGTCAAGGTTTGACTGAAAATGTAATTGAAGAAACCAACCGTGCTTTAAACGATCACGAATTGATTAAAGTTAAAATTGGTGGTGAAGACCGTGAAGTACGTGCAGCTGTAATTACTGAAATTGCTGCAGCAACAGGTTCTGAAGTGGTACAAACAATTGGTAAAATTGCTTTACTTTATAAAAAAGCAGCAAAACAAAATGCCAAGTTGTCAAATTTAGTTCGTCACGCTCATTTGTCTAACTAAGCTTATATGGCAAGTTACGAACTCAGCGCCTTTGATCGTCAGTTTCAAGCGATTTCTTTGGTCGGTGCAATTGAACAACAAAGTCCGTTTAGCTTAAATGTAGGTTATTGGCTGCGTGATCCGAATCAATGGGTCGAATGGCCTGCATTGGTGGCTTCACATCCGCGTCAGGACTTTTTGTGGGAACAGACCTGCTTTGAAATTTTCATTGGCGTTCAGGGCGAAGATTTTTATCGTGAAATCAATCTCTCCCCTTCTCAAGCTTGGCAAGCCTATGCCTTTGAAGAATATCGTTATCCTGAGCAAATGCCACCTGTGGCCGCTTATGATATTGAGTTGAATCAGCTAAAACGTACGCATTACGGTTTAAATGTCAGTTTGGATTTAACCGAATTTATACTGAAACATAAACTGAAATGGACAGATTTGTTTATTGGGCTCACAGCTGTATTAAAAACCAGTCAGGGCGAGCAGTTTTATGCCATGCAACACAGCAGCCCTGCCGCCGATTTTCACAATAAGCGCGATTGGCTACATCAGTTCTAACTGTGATTAATAGTAGTTTAGATTGAAACAACTAGTTTTTGGTTTGAGCAAGAAATTTAAATAAAAAAGTGAGGCGCATGACCTCACTTTTTTTTATGGCTGAATCAGCAACAGATTAAACTGGATTATGCTTGATCAGTTTCATCATTAGTTTCAGTTTTTGATGGATTTACTTTTTTCCACGCTTCTAGTGTGTGCTCTTTAGAACGCTTAAACGTTTCAGCCAATTGGTCTTTGTGTTTCACTGAAATGCTGCTGACATCTTCTTTCAACTCTTTACCAAGTTTAGAAAGATCTTCAATAATTGCGCTAAATTCAGTTTTTACAAAGTCTTTTAATTCGCCCAAATCTTTAGGTGAACTGCCAAATTGTGCTTTTAAAGCTTCAATTTTTTGCAACACATCTTGCTTTAACTGACCCAATTGCTCTTGCACGCTGGCATTGAGTTGTTTTGCTTCGGCTTGAAGTTTTTCTTGCGTTTCTGCAACCACATCAAGCACCTGCTCTTTGGCATCATGCGTTACTTTTTCAAGCTTTTCAGCGCCTTCACTTACTGCTTTGATTGCACTGTTTTGTGGTTCAGTGGCTGATTTATCTTGTTCAGTCATTCGCTTTTACCCAAGGTCGTTGTTGTCTATAAATTAAGCATAAGGCAATTTAGACTCAAATGGGTTTTGGATTGTCTAACAATCGTAGATTGCTTACATTTGGACTACACGCTAAAACATAAACCTAGCAAAAAAAGCAAGTCTTTTATCTTACATATTCGTTAGATTCACAATGGACTTTTGGCGAGTTCATGCGTATAATGCAATGTTAAGTTCAAGCGAGCAGACATAGGAGGGTAGGTTTAAATATTGACCTTCCTTTTTTTTCGTCTACTCGCTTTTTTACAGCCCTATTTTTGTGGTTTTAGTTCAGGAGCTTTGGTTTGAGCACCCCCGCCATTTTAGCCCTCGCCGACGGTACAATCTTTAAAGGTACGTCTATCGGTGCAACGGGAAGCACGACTGGTGAAGTCGTTTTTAACACTGCCATGACTGGCTATCAAGAAATTTTGACCGACCCGAGTTATGCACAACAACTTGTGACTTTAACTTACCCACATATTGGGAACACTGGTTGCAATGATGAAGATGTTGAGTCAGGTCGAATTCATAAAGTATGGGCAAACGGTTTAATTATCCGTGATTTGCCTTTATTACACAGTAACTTCCGTTCTACTCAATCTTTAGGCGAATACTTACAACAACACAATGTTGTTGCAATTGCCGATATTGATACCCGTAAATTGACCCGTATTTTACGTTCCAAAGGTGCGCAAAACGGTTGTATTCTTGCTGGTGAAAATATCACTGAAGAAGAAGCAATTGCAAAAGCACGTGCATTTGGCGGCTTAAACGGCTTGGATCTTGCAAAAGTATGCTGCGACCCTGAAGGTTTTGAATGGACTGAAGGTTCATGGGAACTTGGCAAAGGCTTTACTCAACCTGAACTTAAATATCATGTGGTTGCATACGATTACGGTGTCAAAACCAACATCCTGCGTATGCTCGCAGACCGCGGTTGCAAATTAACCGTTGTTCCTGCACAAACCCCTGCTGAAAAAGTCCTTGCGTTAAACCCAGATGGCATTTTCTTGTCAAATGGCCCTGGCGATCCTGCTGCATGTGACTACGCAATTGAAGCTGTAAAAACAATTGTAGAAACCACGAATATTCCTGTATTTGGTATCTGTTTAGGTCACCAAATTCTTGCACTTGCATCAGGTGCAAAAACAATGAAAATGCCGCACGGTCACCACGGCGCAAACCATCCTGTACAGAACTTAGAAACTGGTACAGTGATGATTACTTCTCAGAACCACGGCTTCGCGGTAGATGAAAGCACCTTACCAAGCAATGTATGTTCAACGCATCGTTCATTGTTCGATGGCACAAACCAAGGTATTCATCGTACAGACAAGCCTGCATTTAGCTTCCAAGGTCACCCAGAAGCAAGTTCAGGTCCACATGACTGCGCACTCTTGTTCGATCATTTCATCGAACTTATTGAAGCCGCTAAGAAGTAATTAAGGAGCGAAATAATGCCTAAACGTACGGATATTAAAAGCATCTTAATTATTGGTGCTGGTCCTATTGTTATTGGTCAGGCTTGTGAGTTTGACTATTCTGGTGCTCAAGCATGTAAAGCGCTGCGTGAAGAAGGTTACCGCGTTATTTTGGTAAACTCGAACCCTGCGACCATCATGACTGACCCTGCAATGGCAGATGCAACTTATATCGAGCCAATCACTTGGCAGACTGTTGCAGCAATCATTGAAAAAGAACGTCCAGATGCAGTACTTCCGACCATGGGTGGTCAAACTGCATTGAACTGTGCGCTTGCATTAGATGCCAACGGTATTTTAGCCAAATACAATGTTGAATTAATTGGTGCAACCAAAGACGCGATTGAAAAAGCCGAAGACCGTAAGTTGTTTGATGAAGCAATGCGCAAAATTGGTCTTGAGTGTCCAAAAGCAGCAATTGCTGAATCTATGGAAGAAGCACTTGAGATTCAATCTCGCTTTGGCTTCCCTGTGATTATTCGTCCATCATTCACCATGGGTGGTTCTGGTGGCGGTATCGCATATAACAAAGAAGAATTCCTTGAAATCTGTGAACGCGGTTTCGATCTTTCTCCAACCAAACAATTATTGATTGATGAATCACTTATTGGTTGGAAAGAATATGAGATGGAAGTTGTACGTGATAAAAACGACAACTGTATCATCGTATGTTCAATCGAAAACTTTGACCCAATGGGCGTGCACACTGGTGACTCAATCACCGTTGCTCCTGCGCAAACTTTGACGGACAAAGAATACCAATTGATGCGTAATGCATCTTTAGCGGTACTTCGTGAAATTGGTGTAGAAACAGGTGGTTCTAACGTTCAGTTCGGTATTTGCCCGAATACTGGTCGTATGGTTGTGATTGAGATGAACCCACGTGTATCTCGTTCATCTGCACTTGCATCTAAAGCCACTGGTTTCCCAATTGCAAAAGTTGCAGCGAAATTGGCTGTGGGTTATACCCTTGATGAACTGAAAAATGACATCACAGGCGGTACCACTCCTGCGGCATTTGAACCATCAATTGACTACGTTGTAACTAAAGTTCCACGTTTCAACTTTGAAAAGTTCCCTCAAGCAGACGCGACTTTAACCACGCAGATGAAATCTGTAGGTGAAGTCATGGCGATTGGTCGTAACTTCCAAGAATCTGTAAACAAAGCCCTTCGTGGTTTAGAAACTGGCGCTTGTGGTTTTGACGAACAAATTGAAGTGGGTGCTGAAGGCGCACGCGACAAGATTTTAGTTGAATTGAAAGTTCCAGGTCCTGAGCGTATTTGGTACGTGGCTGACGCATTCCGTCATGGCTTTAGCTTGGACGAAGTTTTTGAAGCGACCAAAATTGACCGTTGGTTCTTAATTCAAATTCAAGACATCGTGAACACTGAAAATGAAATCAAAACTTTAGGTTTTGGTGATCTAAACGCTGACAACATCCGTTCGTTCAAACGTAAAGGTTTATCTGACCTACGTATTGCGAACTTGATGGGTATTTCACAAAAGCAATTCCGTAAACACCGTTGGAACTTGGGCGTAACCCCAGTTTATAAACGTGTAGATACCTGTGCTGCAGAGTTTGAATCTGACACAGCATATATGTATTCAACTTACGATGAAGAGTGTGAGTCGAATCCTTCAGCGAAAGACAAGATCATGGTGATTGGCGGTGGTCCAAACCGTATTGGTCAAGGGATCGAATTCGATTACTGCTGTGTACACGCTTCGCTTGCAATGCGTGAAGATGGTTTTGAGACCATCATGGTGAACTGTAACCCTGAAACAGTATCTACCGATTACGACACTTCAGACCGTTTGTACTTTGAACCAATTACTTTGGAAGATGTACTTGAAATCGTACGTACTGAAAAGCCAAAAGGCATTATCGTACAGTACGGTGGTCAAACTCCATTGAAATTGGCACGCGCTTTAGAAGAGGCAGGTGCGCCAATTATTGGTACATCACCAGATGCAATTGACCGTGCAGAAGACCGTGAGCGTTTCCAGCAAATGATTCAACGTCTGCAATTGCGTCAGCCTAACAACAGCATTGTAAAATCTGCTGAAGAAGGTATCGCAGAAGCAGCGAAAGTGGGTTACCCGCTCGTTGTTCGTCCATCTTATGTATTGGGTGGTCGTGCAATGGAAATCGTGTATAACGAAGAAGAATTGAAACGCTACTTGCGTGATGCAGTTCAAGCATCTAACGATGCACCTGTACTGTTAGACCGTTTCTTGGATGATGCGATTGAAGTTGACGTAGACTGCGTATCTGACGGTAAAGATGTGGTGATTGGCGGTATTATGCAGCACATCGAACAAGCAGGTATTCACTCTGGCGACTCAGCATGTTCAATTCCACCTTATTCATTGTCAGATGAAGTACAGGACGAAATGCGTCGTCAAACTGTTGCAATGGCAAAAGAGTTGGGCGTTATTGGTCTAATGAACGTACAGTTTGCAGTGAAAGGCAATGACGTTTATATCTTAGAAGTGAACCCACGTGCATCACGTACTGTTCCGTTCGTTTCTAAGTGTATTGGCGAATCATTGGCTAAAGTTGCAGCACGTTGTATGGCAGGTCAATCTTTAGAAGCACAAGGCTTTACTAAAGAAATTATTCCGCAACACTTCTCTGTGAAAGAAGCTGTGTTCCCATTCAACAAGTTCCCTGGTGTAGACCCTGTGCTTGGGCCTGAGATGAAATCTACAGGTGAAGTGATGGGTGTGGGCAAAACTTTTGGTGAAGCATTCTATAAAGCTGTGTTAGGCTCGAATGATCGCTTACCAGGAATCCCAACTGAAGGCGAAGTAAAACATGCATTCTTATCTGTACGTGAGTCAGATAAACCGCATGTGGCGCGTATTGCAAAACAATTGGCTGATTTTGGCTTCAAACTTGTTGCAACGGGTGGTACGCATAAAGTCATCACCGATGCAGGTATTGAGTGTGAACGTGTGAATAAAGTGACTGAAGGTCGCCCACACATTGTAGACCGCTTGAAAAATGGTGAGATTCACCTCATCATCAATACTTCTGAAGGCAAACAAGCTCAGCAGGATTCATTCTCAATCCGTCGTTCTGCATTGCAAGGTAAAGTGTATTACACCACGACCTTGAATGGCGCAGATGCTGTATGCCAAGCCTTAGCGATTAAATTACCAATGGATGTATATCGCCTGCAAGATCTTACTGTAGGTTAATACATTTCAATAAAGTCCCGTCACCTTTCGGGTGGCGGGCTTTTTTCATTTATAGACTTCAATATTTTTAAAGAGGGACAACATGCAACGTTATCCTATGACGCCTGAAGGTAAACACGCTTTAGAGCAAGAATTACAACAACTTAAATCGGTTGAACGTCCACGTATTACTGCAGCGATTGCAGAAGCGCGTGAACATGGCGATTTAAAAGAAAATGCTGAATACCATGCCGCACGTGAACAGCAAGGTTTCTGCGAAGGTCGTATCCAAGACATCGAAGGTAAATTAGGCGCTTGCCAAGTAATTGATGTTAAAGAATTGGAACAAAACGGACGTGTGGTTTTTGGTGTGACTGTGACCATTGAAAACCTAGACACCGAAGAGCAAAAAACCTACAAAATTGTAGGTGATGATGAAGCTGATTTTAAAATCAATAAAATTTCAGTGAATTCGCCTATTGCACGCGGTTTGTTGGGCAAAAATGAAGGTGATGAAGCCAAAATTGTCACTCCGCAAGGCGAAGTGGAATATGAAATTGTGAATGTAGAATATCTTTAAGTTTTAATAAAGATGACTACACGCGATGCCCCTCTTTGAGGGGTTTTTTATTGCCTATAAATCATACAGCCGAGCTTATAGATTATACTGCGATAAAAATAGAGGAAAATAAGATGGAAAATCGCATCATTCATGCATTTGTTTATGCGCTTTCTGGGGCTGTGTTAGGACTGATTTTAATTCCAGTCTGGGGACTCTTTATCAATACACAAACCAGTCCTGTCAGTATCGTATTGGCATCATCACTCTTTTTTGCTATTTGGGGATTCTTATTTCCAAACAGTGTTAAAAATGTTTTTATGTATTTGTGGAATTTTTTAAGATAGATACTTTAAGCTTTCAAATCACTAAAGTGTAGTGGTCAACTAATATTTTGAACATTCCCTCTCCTTCTAGGAAAGGGCTAGGGAGAGGTTCAAAATTTCAGATATAATCCCCTCATCTCTCCACACGAAAAAACGATGTCCGAAACGCTGATTAATTCCCCTGTTAAACACTGGTGCGAATTTGAGTTCATCTCCAAAACTGTGAAAAACCCCAACATCCACATCAAAGGCAATTACTCTTATTATTCAGCCTATTGGGATCAGGGTTTTGAACGTTGTGTGGTGCGTTATTTACATGACAAACCTGCAACAGCAGACAAGCCAATTGATCAATTACATATTGGCAATTTTGTCTGTTTTGGTGCGGAATGCGTGATTATGATGGGTGGCAATCAATTGCATCGCAGTGACTGGGTTTCGGCTTTTCCGTTTGATACTCGCAGTTTTGTTGCGGCAGGTGATACCACAATTGGCGATGGCTGCTGGATTGGCAGTCGCGCCATGATTATGCAAGGTGTTGAACTAGGCGAAGGTGCAATTGTGGCGACAGGTGCAGTGGTTACGCAAGATGTACCGCCTTACGCTATTGTGGCAGGTGTGCCTGCCAAAGTAATTAAATACCGCTTTAGTGAAACAGAGATTGCTCAACTTTTGGCGCTAAAACTGTATGATTTTGATGAAAAATATTTACTGAAAATCCGCGAACAATTGCAGAGTAATGATGTCAATCAACTGATCGATTTTTTGACAAACACGCAAACAAAAAATGACTAAAACTTTAGTTGAATTGAAAGCACAGCTTCATAATTTCATGCTAAATTAAGGTGAAATAAGGACTTACAGCACTCAATTATCTTTATGAAATTACTGGGTTTTATTCTATATGAATTCAGCGTAAGATAAGACAGGACTCAGAGCGAATATTTTATTAAAGTATTGAAATTACAATAAGGAGAAACACTCATGGCTTACCAAAACATCCTCGTACCAGTGGACGGTTCTGAAACTTCTTTTGCCGCTGTTGCAAAAGCTGCTGAACTTGCAAAAGCATTTGGTAGTAAAATCACTGTGGTACAAGTACTTACACTTGACCCGTATATTGCTGCAGAATACATCACTGCAAACCAAACCAATGACTTGATTGAACGCGCTCGCGCTTCTATCGTAAAAACTTTAGAAGAAGCAAAGCAAAAATTCACTGAACAAGGTGTTGAAGCTGAAACTAAACTACTTGAAGGTCAAGTAATTGCACGCGAAATTACCAATGCTGCAAAAGACTTAAATGCTGACCTTATCGTGATTGGTTCACATGGCCGCACTGGCTTGAAAAAATTATTCTTAGGTAGCGTTGCGCAAAGCATCCTAAGTGAAGGTACAACACCTGTATTGGTTGTACGTCAATAAGATTGCGTGTTCCTCATTTCTACGGAAGTGAGGAACTTCCCCTCTCATTTAGATTTCTTTGTTTGTTCTAAAATTTTTATTTGCAGCACTCTATTCAGCAAATTTTCTCAGTATCACCATATCTCAATATTAAACGCTCGATTTAGCAGCTCAGTTTAATTCTGCCATTGGTATTGTTTTAAATTCACCTTTTCTGCAATTACCACAATCCCTTCTTCCTGTAATTTTAAAGTTTGTATATTTTCTCCTTGGGCGTTTAGTTTGCTTAGGCTAATTTTTCCTTGCGCATTAATCACCCGATGCCACGGCACAGTATGTTCTGCCGATAAATGCCTGAGGACATAACCGACCAAACGTGCATGTTTGGGCAGACCCGCTAGGCATGCCACTTGCCCATAGGTCGCAACCTGACCTGCTGGAATCAAACACACCACGTTCAAAATCATGTGTGCTAATTCATCACTCGGTTTACGGCTTAACGTTGTTTGCATCTATCCACTCGCATTCATTTAGCCTATAAAAAAGGAGCGACTGGCAGCACTCCTTTTGTTTATAAAACTTGATTTTTAAGTCAGTTAAATTGCGGCATTGAATGTATCACAATCACTGATCAAGCCTGATTTTAAGCCAGTCTGGAACCATTGTACGCGCTGTGCACTGGTACCATGCGTAAAGCTATCAGGCACGACTTGCCCACGTGCACGTTTTTGTAAATAGTCATCGCCAATTTTATGTGCCGCATCCATTGCTTCTTCAATATCACCTTGTTCGAGGAATTGAGTACGTTGATGGTTATGATGCGCCCACACTCCCGATAAACAGTCCGCTTGTAATTCCTGACGTACCGAAAGCTGATTACCCTGTACTTCGCTGACTTGCTGACGTGCTTTATGCACTTGTTCTGAAATCCCTAAAATGGTCTGAATATGATGCCCAACTTCATGCGCCACCACATAGGCTTGAGCAAAATCGCCCGCCTGATCATTTCGGCTTAATTCAGTCTGATTTTGTTCACCACCAATGCCCATTTGCTGACGCATGGCTTGGAAGAATGAAGTATCAATATATACTTTTTGATCGGCAGGACAATAAAATGGCCCCATTGCCGATTGTGCCGTACCACAGCCAGAATTGACCACACCTGTAAATAACACCAGTTTAGGTGGTATATATTGGCTATTTAACTGCTGCTGAAACACTTGTGACCACGTATCTTCTGTATCGGCCAAAACAGTGCCCACAAACTCCATCGCCTCTTGTTGTTCAGGAGTTGGATTATCTAAACCTTTAGTTTCAGCACTTTGCGCATGTGAGGTGACTTGCTTGGTCGCTTGATAAGCCGATTGCGGATCGATGCCAAAGAACTTCCATGCAACAAAGGCCACCACTAAGCCCAAAATACTGATACCGCCCGCTTTTGCTCCACCGCCACCACGGCGGTCTTCTACATTCGTGCTAACTCGACGACCTTTCCAACGCATTATTCTTATCCTTCTCTTAAACTCTGATAATAGATTAAGCCGATTTAGACTTTGACCACACTTTTTGAACAAGTGCGACCACAATCACCACCAAGATGCCTGCCAAAATACCCACGACAAGGTTCATCAACATTGGCGTGACTGAACCTACAATACTGCCCATCGTTGGGATGTCTTGTACATACTCTACCGTATCTTCTGTGAAATGGTGCACAAAAGGAATAGCATGATTGATAATTCCCCCACCAACCAAGAACATCGCTGCAGTGCCAACTACAGATAATGTCTTCATTAAAACTGGAGCAAATGCCAGTAAACCATGCCCAATACGTTGTTTAAAATTGGCAGCTTGTTCTGTGAGATATAAACCAATGTCATCAATTTTGACAATTAACGCAACGAACCCATAGACACCCACCGTCATGGCAATCGCAATTAAACTTAATACTGTCACTTTGGTTAGAAAGCCTGCCGCAGCCACAGTCCCCAAAGAAATCACCACAATTTCCGCCGATAAAATAAAGTCAGTACGCACAGCACCTTTAATTTTTTCGGTTTCATAAGCCGCAAGGTCTTGCTCAGTTTGAATTAGCTCAAGTTGCGCTTCTTTAGCCGTTTGGGCTTTTTTGTGTTGTAAGGTGTGCATGATTTTTTCCACACCTTCATAACTTAAAAATAGACCACCAACCACCAATAAAGGATTGATTAACCACGGCGCAACGACACTAATTAATAACGCGAGCGGTACTAAAATTAGCTTATTGATGAATGAACCTTTAGCCACACGCCATACCACAGGCAACTCACGCTCTGCACGTACACCACTGACTTGCTGCGCATTCAACGCCAAATCATCGCCCAAAACCCCTGCGGTTTTTTTTGCAGCCATTTTGCTCATAACTGCCACATCATCTAAAACTGTTGCAATGTCATCTAATAAAAGTAATAAGCTGCTCGCCATTGCGTTGTTATCCTTATATGATTTTCAAGTTATTTTAAAACTGAATTTATATAGGGTCTGTATTTACTTCATTAATTTTTACAGCAAAATTTTTTACAGCAAATTCTATTCAACTCACTTAAGGAAGTGACATTGAAAAATGTTATGCCTTACAATGTAGCAATTCATCGGTACATAGATGTCGTAGATACGACTTGGAATAAAAAATGAGTAATCAAGATAATCGTCCTGTGATTTTGACAGGCGATCGTCCAACTGGACAACTACATTTAGGTCACTTTGTGGGTTCTTTACGTTCACGTGTAGGTTTACAAGACTCACATCATCAACACCTGTTACTTGCCGATGCTCAAGCCTTAACTGACAATGCCGATAACTTTGAAAAAGTCCGTCGTAATATTATTGAGGTAGCAACCGATTATTTAGCGGTGGGGATTGATCCAACAAAAACCACCATTTGCGTGCAATCTTGCCTGCCTGCATTAAACGAACTCACCATGTTGTATTTAAACTTCGTGACTGTGGCACGTTTGGAGCGTAACCCAACCATTAAATCTGAAATTCAGATGCGTGGTTTTGAGCGTGATATTCCTGCAGGTTTCCTGTGCTACCCTGTAGCTCAAGCAGCCGATATTACTGCATTTAAAGCAACGGTCGTTCCTGTAGGTGAAGACCAAATTCCAATGATTGAACAGACCAATGAAATTGTGCGTCGGGTGAATCGTCAAATTGGTCATGACTTGCTACCTGAATGTCAGGCATTGTTGTCAAATGTCGGACGTTTACCTGGTTTTGATGGTAAAGCGAAAATGTCAAAATCACTGGGCAATACCATTGTGTTAGATGCCACAGACAAAGACATTAAAAAAGCTGTCAATGCAATGTACACCGACCCAAATCACCTGCGTATCGAAGACCCAGGTCAGGTTGAAGGCAACGTAGTATTTACTTATTTAGATGCCTTCGATACCAACAAAGAAGAACTTGAAGAACTGAAAGCGCATTATCGTCGTGGTGGTTTGGGCGATGGTACGGTGAAAAAGCGTTTGGAAGGCATTCTAAAAGAATTGATTGGGCCGATCCGTGAACGTCGTATCGAACTTGCTAAAGATCCTGACTACATTATGGATATTTTGAAAACAGGCACCGACAAATGCCGTGATATTACCCAGCAAACTTTAGATGAAGTGAAAGCTGGCTTGGGTGTATTCCGCTTCTAAGCATTTTGTAGATACAAATATTTTAAAGTCTCTTATTCACATGAATAAGAGACTTTTTATTTGAGTGAAAAATCAACACAAGCTGACTCGACTCACAAAAAACACTTATTACTTACGTGATTTAACATCACGTAACCTGAATACTGCGGAATAGTATTCATTCTCAGTTTAGTATACTTACATGCTTTAGGAGCAATCCTAATTTCATAACATTTCTCCGTTATCGAAGCTGTGAAAGCAGATTCGTTTTTCATACGCAATGATCACCCCAATCATTGCGTATTTTTTTATTTGAATCAGCTGTTTATACAGCTTGTACAACAATAAAAATAATTTCCCGAGATGCAAAAAATTACTTGAACGGCTTTGTCGCACAAAGATTTCATAACTATATGATTTAAAAGTTTTGATTATTTTTTGATACAAAATTAAATTTATTTAAATCAGATGCTTACATATTTATGCAACAAAGCAATACCAAATTAACTCTTATCATATACTTTATCTCTCAAATGTGGCTAATTTTTCAACATAAAAAATCCCCAATATTGGGGATTGAGCGCAGAATAAAATCAAGCTCTTCAAAATTTGACTTATTTAAGCAAATCCTGATCTTTTAAGACTTGCCACATGGTAGAACCCAGTTCTGCAGGGCTACGCGTATAAGCAATTCCAGCACGCTCAAAGGCTGCAAATTTTTCTTCCGCAGTGCCTTTACCGCCTGAAATAATTGCACCCGCATGTCCCATACGCTTACCTTTAGGTGCCGTCACTCCTGCAATATAACCCACCACAGGTTTGCTGACATTCGACTGGATATATTCCGCAGCCTCTTCTTCTGCTGTACCACCAATTTCACCAATCATAATAATCGCATCGGTATCTGGGTCGTCTTGGAACAGTTTTAAAGCATCAATTTGGTTCATACCTGGAATCGGGTCACCACCAATCCCGATACAGGTCGATTGCCCTAAGCCTAATTTGGTGGTTTGTGCCACAGCTTCATAGGTCAAAGTACCTGAACGTGAAATAATGCCAATTCGTCCTGGTTGATGAATATGCCCTGGCATGATGCCAATTTTACATTCACCTGGTGTAATCACACCTGGGCAGTTTGGTCCCACCAAACGTGTACCATTGCCATTGGTTTCTAAATAACGCTTGGCTTTGAGCATGTCGATGGTTGGCACACCTTCCGTAATCACCACAATCAAACCTACTCCAGAATCGACTGCTTCTACAATCGAATCTAAAACAAACGGTGCAGGCACATAAATCACCGATGCATCTGCACCTGTTTCACGTACAGCTTCTTTCATGGTGTTAAATACAGGTAATTCCAAATGGGTTTGACCACCTTTTCCTGGCGTTACCCCACCCACCACTTTAGTTCCATAATCAAGTGCTTGTGCTGAGTGAAAAGTACCATTTTTACCAGTGAAACCTTGTACCAATACTTTGGTGTCTTTATTAATTAATACGCTCATCCTGATTCTCCTTAAGCTTTCACTGCAGCAACAATTTTTTCTGCGGCATCAGACAAGCCGTTTGCAGAAATAAGTTTTAATCCTGATTCATCGAGTAATTTTGCACCAAGTTCCGAGTTGTTCCCTTCTAGGCGAACCACTACAGGTACCGTCACATTTACTTCCTGAACCGCTGCAATAATTGCTTCCGCAATCATGTCACAACGTACAATTCCACCAAAAATATTAATCAGTACGCCTTTAACCGAGTGATCTGCCAAAATAATTTTAAAGGCTTCAATTACGCGTTCTTTGGTTGCACCACCACCTACATCCAAGAAGTTCGCAGGCTGACCACCATAGAGTTTAATAATATCCATAGTCGCCATCGCTAAACCTGCACCATTCACCATACAACCGATATTACCTTCTAAAGCAACATAGTTCAGGTCAAATTCTGATGCACGCAATTCACGTTCATTTTCTTGTGTTTTATCGCGCAGTGCCAAGACTTCAGGCAAACGATACAGCGCATTGGAATCAATACCGACTTTGGCATCGACACATAAAATGTCGCCATTTTCACGTACAGACAATGGGTTAATTTCAAATAAGGCAAAATCATTGTCGATAAATGCCTGATAAGCCGCTGTCATAATCTTCACAAACTGCGTGATTTGACTGTCTTTGAGTTTTAATGCAAAGGCCACTTCACGTGCTTGAAATGGCAATAATCCCACCAAAGGATCAACTTCTACTTTAATAATTTTTTCTGGGGTTTCTTCTGCCACTTTCTCAATTTCAACACCACCTTCGGTAGAGGCCATAAAAGTGACGCGACGGCTAGAACGATCTACCACTGCACCCAAGTACAGTTCACGCTCTACAGGATAAACATCTTCAGCCACTAAAATACTGTTTACAGGCTGACCATAGGCATCGGTTTGATAGGTGACCAAACGTGTTCCTAGAATTTGGTTGGCATAGTCTGCTGCTTCTTGTGCAGATTTTACGACCTTCACGCCGCCCGCTTTACCGCGACCACCTGCATGCACCTGAGCTTTCATCACCGCAAATTTACCGCCCAGTTGCTCGAAAGCTTGCACGGCTTCTACGGCTGTAGTTGCCAAAATGCCTTCTTGTACTGGCATACCATATTTTTTTAATAGCGCTTTTGCTTGATACTCATGTAGATTCATTGACTAACCTTTTACTACTTCTTTTATTCAGTTATCACCACCAATATCAAACCTGCGTTTTAATATTGCTTTCCTTGTGTGGTGTTTTTCCTATGCTCTTTACTTTTAGATGATTATTCCCATAAATACAACCATCAAATGCAAAAAGAGCGGCCTAAGCCGCTCTTTTTAGTGTTATTTGCGTTTACGCTGAATCGCGTGAATCGCACGCCCATCTACAGCTAAAGCGGCTTCATGCACCACTTCAGAGAAGGTTGGGTGACCAAATGTCATTAATTGTAAATCTTCAACTGAAGATACGAACTCAAGTGCAATCATACCTTGGTGAACGATGTCAGACGCAGCAGGTCCAATCACGTGCATACCCAATAAACGATCTGTTTTTGCATCTGCAACAAACTTCACGAAACCAGCACCTTCGCCTGCTGCTAAAGCACGACCATTTACCGCGAAACCGAATTGACCAGTTTTCACTTCGTGGCCTTTTTCTTTCGCTTGCTCTTCAGTTAAACCAACCCACGCCGCTTCAGGGTGTGTGTAGATTACTGAAATGATTGTGTCATAGTTAACTTGTGCAGCATGACCGTGAATACGTTCAACTGCCATTACGCCTTCTTCCATTGCTTTGTGTGCAAGCATTGGACCACGTACCAAGTCACCAATTGCATATACACCTTCAACAGAAGTTGCACACCAATCGTTTACTTCAACTAAGCCACGTTCAGTCAGTTTAATACCGCAGTCATCTGCCAATAAACCTTCAGCATAAGCACGACGACCTACACAAACGATCAATTTATCGAAAGTTTGTTCTTTTTCTTCGCCGCCTTGGGTATATTTAACAGTCACTTCACGACCATTAACTTCAGTACCTGAAACTTTCGCACCGATACGGATATCCATACCTTGCTTAGTCAATAGTTTCTGGTAGTCTTTTGCCAAAGCTTTGTCAGCCATTGGTAAGAATGCATCCATTGCTTCAAATACAACAACTTCTGCACCTAGACGACGCCATACTGAACCAAGTTCAAGACCAATTACGCCTGCACCAATCACACCTAAACGCTTAGGCACTTCTGGGAATTCTAATGCACCAGTAGAATCAACAATAATGTCTTGATCTACAGGAGCAACAGGAATATTTACAGGAACTGAACCAGTCGCAAGAATCACATACTTAGGCTCTAAAACTTGAGTTTCGCCTTCATGAGAAACGAACTCAACTTTTTTACCTGCAAGCAATTTACCCGTACCTTTTAACCACTCAACACCGTTACCTTTTAATAACTGATCAATACCGCCAGTTAATTGGTCAACGATTTTGTCTTTACGTGCTAATAGCTTCGCAAGGTCAAACTGTACTTCACCTGTAGTGATACCATGATCAGCCAAGTGATGAACCGTATCTTCATAACGATGTGAAGAATCAAGTAATGCTTTAGATGGGATACAACCCACGTTTAAGCATGTACCGCCCAAAGATGGTTTACCTTTGTGAATACGTTTTTCGATACACGCAACTTTAAAGCCAAGTTGAGCCGCACGAATTGCCGCTTCATAACCACCTGGGCCACCGCCAATAACAACAAGATCAAATTGTTGAGACATTTTTATCTCCAAAAATGGGCTTAGAGGATCGCTCCAAGCCCACTGATTTATTCTTTAGAATTAAAGGTCAAGGATGAGTTTAGCTGGCTCTTCTAACAATTCTTTGATTGTTACAAGGAAACCTACAGCTTCTTTACCATCAATTAAACGGTGGTCATAAGAAAGCGCTAAGTACATCATTGGCAAGATTTCAACTTGACCATTTACCGCCATAGGACGCTCTTGGATTTTGTGCATGCCCAAAATTGCAGTTTGTGGCGTGTTTAGAATTGGTGTAGATAACAATGAACCGAAAGTACCACCGTTAGTAATGGTGAATGTACCGCCAGTCATATCTTCAATACCTAGCTTACCGTCACGTGCTTTATAAGCATAGTCACGAATACCGTTTTCTACTTCAGCGTAGTTCATGCGGTCTGTATCACGTAATACAGGAACCACTAAACCACGGTCAGAAGAAACCGCAACACCGATGTCGTAGTAACCGTGATATACGATGTCTTCGCCATCAATAGAAGCGTTTACTGCTGGGTAACGTTTCAATGCTTCAGTTGCAGCTTTCACGAAGAAAGACATAAAGCCTAAACGTGCACCATGACGTTTTTCAAATGCGTCTTTGTATTGTGCACGCATTTCCATGATTGGCTTCATGTTCACTTCGTTGAATGTTGTCAACATTGCAGTTTCTTGAGTCGCTGCAAGTAAACGCTCTGCAACACGCTTACGTAAACGTGTCATAGGAACACGTTTCTCGATACGCTCACCTACCGCAACGCTTAATGGCGCAGCTGCAGCAGCAGGTTTAGCTTGATGATTTGCAACATCTTCTTTAGTGATACGACCACCACGACCTGTACCAGAAACGTCTGCAGCATTGATACCTGTTTCAGTCAACGCTTTACGTACTGCTGGTGCTTGGTCAGCAACTGGTTGTGCACGCTCAACAACTGGTGCAGCACCTGCTTCAGTTTTCGCCGCAGCTTGCTCTACTTGTGCTTCAGACTGAACTGCTTGAGTTTGAGCAGCGCCAGAAACAGCACCCGCTTCAAATTGAGCAATTACTTCGTCAGAAAGAACTGTATCGCCTTCGTTTTTGATGATTGCAGAGATTGTGCCATCAGCAGGAGCGACTACTTCCAAAACAACTTTATCGGTTTCAATATCACAGATCACCTCATCACGTGAAACTGCTTCACCTGGTTGTTTGTGCCAAGTTGCAATCGTACCGTCTGCAACTGACTCTGGAAATACCGGTGCTTTAATTTCGGTTGCCATTACTTCGAATCTCCTGTTATTCAGCTACGATCGCAAGCGCGTCATTGATGAGCTGAGCTTGTTGTTTTGCATGCAAATATGGTGAACCACACGCTGGTGCTGCAGATGCTTCACGACCCGCATAACTAATGCGAATCTGTTTACCAGTTTTCATTACGTCATCATATAAACGTGGCGCGATGAATAACCAAGCACCTTGGTTCTTCGGCTCTTCTTGAGTCCAAACTAATTCTTTTACGTTTGGATAAGAAGCAAGAACTTCAGCAAGACGTTGTTCTGGATATGGGTACAACTGTTCAATACGAACAATTGCAGTATTGTTCAATTCTAATTCACGACGCTTTTCAAGCAAGTCGTAATACACTTTACCACCACACAATACCAAACGCGTCACGTCTGATTTGTTGATGTTGTCAATTTCATCAATCACAGTCTGGAATGTACCAGTTGCAAGCTCATCAAGGTTAGACACTGCTAACTTGTGACGAAGTAAAGACTTCGGCGACATGATGATCATTGGCTTACGGATTGGACGAATCGCCTGACGACGTAAAGCGTGGAAAATCTGTGCAGGTGTTGTTGGTGTCATCACTTGCATGTTTTCTTCCGCACAAAGCTGTAAGAAACGCTCTAAACGTGCAGATGAGTGCTCAGGACCTTGACCTTCAAAACCGTGTGGAAGAAGCATCGTTAAACCACATACACGCTCCCATTTGGTTTCGCCAGATGAGATGAACTGGTCAATCACCACTTGAGCACAGTTTGCGAAGTCACCAAATTGTGCTTCCCAAATGATCAAGCTCTTTGGAAGTGTCGTTGCATAACCATATTCGAATGCCAATACTGCCATTTCAGACAATAAAGAGTCGTAGATTGCAACACGTGGTTGGTTCTCTTTGATATGGCATAACGGAATATAAGTTTTACCATCGACTTGGTTGTGCAATTTCGCATGACGGTGTGAGAAAGTACCACGACCTACGTCTTCACCAGTCAAACGAACTAAATAGCCTTCATCCAACAAAGTTGCATAAGCTAAAGTTTCAGCTGCACCCCAGTTCAGTGGCATTTCACCTGTTTGCATTTTCAAGCGATCGTCAATCACTTTGGCAACTTGGCGCTGCATCACGAAACCTTCTGGAAGTTTACGCATGGTTTGACCAAGTTCTTTCAAACGCTCAACAGGGAAAGTCGTATCCCAAACGTCTGTATAATCGTGACCTAAGTACGGAGACCAATCTACAAACATTTTGGTATTTGGCTCAAGTACCAACGCATTCGCAACGTGATTACCCGCTTCTAAATCAGAACGGTAGTCTTCAACCATTTGATCTGCCGCAGCACGATCCAACACACCTTCTTGCACCAATTGGTCAGCATATAAAGTACGTGTTGTAGTCTTTTTGTTGATCACTTGATACATCATTGGCTGAGTTGCTGCTGGCTCGTCAGCTTCGTTGTGACCACGACGACGGTAGCAGAACAAATCAATCACAACGTCTTTACGGAATGTATGACGGAAATCGTGTGCCAATTGAGATACAAAAATCACCGCTTCAGGATCATCGCCATTCACGTGGAAAATTGGCGCCTGAATCATTTTTGCAATGTCAGTACAGTATTCAGTAGAACGTGCGTCACGTGGGTCAGATGTTGTGAAACCAACTTGGTTGTTAATCACAATGTGAACTGTACCACCTACGGTATAACCGCGAGTTTGTGACATTTGGAAGGTTTCTTGGTTAACACCTTGACCTGCAAATGCGGCATCACCGTGAACGATTAATGGCAATACATCATCACCACCAATGTCTTTACGACGTACTTGGCGCGCACGTACAGAACCCTCAACCACAGGTCCAACAATTTCTAAGTGCGATGGGTTAAACGCAAGTGCCAAGTGCACTTCACCCCCCGGAGTCATCACGTTAGATGAGAAACCTTGGTGATATTTTACGTCGCCAGAACCTTTTTTATGCAAGCTCTTACCTTCGAACTCACCAAATAGGTCTGCAGGGTTTTTACCCATGATGTTCACAAGCAGGTTCAAACGACCACGGTGTGGCATGCCAATCACGACTTCTTTACAGCCAACAGCACCCGCACGTTGAATGATTTCATTCACCATAGGGATAAATGATTCACCGCCTTCTACACCAAAGCGTTTCGCACCAACGTATTTATTACCTAGATATTTTTCTAGACCCTCAGCTGCTGTTAAGCGCTCAAGAACGTGTTTCTTTTGATCTGCAGTAAATGTGAACTTACCACGTGCGCTTTCTAAGCGTTGTTGAATCCAGCGTCTTTCTTTGGTATCAACAATGTGCATGTATTCTGCACCAATTGAACCGCAGTAGATCGCCTGCATGGCATCAACCATTTCGCCTAGTGTTGCTTCAGACTTACCAATTTCCAAATTACCTGTATGGAAAACAGTATCTAAATCAGACTTGGTTAAACCATGTGCAGCAAGATCAAGATCTGGCACGTCTTCACGTTTTGCCAAACCTAGTGGATCTAATTTTGCTTTTTGGTGACCACGGTTACGGTAAGCAGCAATCAGTTGCAACACGCCAATTTGACGTTGTTCATGTTCAGAACTCACTGACCCTTGAACAATGGCTTGAACGCGATTTGAATTACGACCTAATAAAAGGAATTGCTCACGTACATTACTGTGTGGTTGATCACCCTTCGGGAATTTATCGAAATATTCGCGCCAATCAGCACCGACTGATTCCGGTGACGTCAAATAATGCTCGTAAAGTTCTTCAATATACGCTGCACTATCAGCGGAAAGTTCAGTGTCAAGACGCAGTGCGTCAGCAACTTCTTGCATTTGTGGACCCATTTCCTATTGCAAAAACATTTTCCAGGATGCTTTTTAAGCAAAACCCATGATTGATAATGTCAAATTGGTAACATGACATTAGTCCCCAGTTGACATATGTCATGAGGCGTTATCACTACATTAGGAAAACCCAATGTCATTTATGAATCATAACGCCCTCATTGGCATCATCACTCATTTATATACTCGACCCAAGCCGAGCAATTTTTTGCAAAATCGTTTTAGAAAAAATAAGTGCTCAGTCTTAGCTTTTCTAATACGACTTTTCTGCAATAGTCCTGACTTAATAACACATCATTTCCACTTAAAATGTTGATAAAATGTACAAAAATTCAACATTTTTCAGATATAGTCATTTGTTAATCGTAACATGATCTCAGAAATGCAATTGATTTTTTTGACACATACCTCCTATAAATTGGCGAAATACACTGATTCTATTTTCATCTAACATATGGTGCTTTATTTAAAAAACAGATGCAATTTAGACCAAAGTCCAACACCGCTATTTCAGATAAAATAAAAGAGAGCACATCTCTCAATCTGCCCTCTCACTTACACGTTACATGATAACATCTAAAAATAAATATTGCAGCTAAACTTGGCATTTGCCCATGCTTTACAACAAAATAGCAGCACTGGATTACAATTGTGTGCAACTTTAGTCGGCTAAATGCTGTTTTTGTCTATTTATCCAACAGTTATACCTAAAAAATATCAAATACTCACTTTTTAATCACTTCTTTGCATGCAACATTTTTCATTTACGTACTCATCAAAAACAAGCAACTTATCACACGACTTTTATCGTAATTTTGGCACAAAAAAAAGCACACCTAGGTGTGCTTTTTTCAACTGATCACGCAGTCTATTAGCCAGCCATATCTAAAAGCATGTTACGGATGTGACCGATTGCTTTAGTTGGGTTCAAGCCTTTAGGACATACAGATACACAGTTCATAATACCTTTACAACGGAACAAAGAGAATGGGTCGTCAAGACGAGCCAAACGCTCTTGAGTTGCAGTATCACGCGAATCGATAATGAAACGATATGCATTCAACAACGCTGAAGGACCCAAGAACTTGTCTGGGTTCCACCAGAATGATGGGCATGAAGTTGAACAACATGCACAAAGAATACATTCATACAAACCATCAAGATGCTCACGCTCTTCTTGAGATTGTAAACGCTCTTTTGGTGGCGCAGGTTGGTTGTTGATCAAGAACGGATGAATCTTGTTATACTGATCGTAGAACTGATTCATGTCTACAACCAAGTCTTTAATTACAGGAAGACCTGGAAGCGGACGAATTGTGATCACTTCTGGTAAATCGTTTAGGTTCCAAAGACACGCTAAACCATTTTTACCATTGATGTTTACACCATCAGAACCACAAATACCTTCACGACATGAACGACGGAATGTCAAAGATTCGTCTTGTACTTTCAATTCAAGAAGTGCATCAAGCAACATACGGTGCTTATCAGTCAATTCAAGCTTAAAAGTTTGCATGTACGGTGCTTTATCCTTATCAGGATCGTAGCGGTAGATATTAAATGTACGAGTACCTCTACTCATCTTACTTCTCCCAATTAGAATGTACGTGGTTTAGGTGGAATAGCAGCTACAGTAAGCGGCTTGTAACGTACTGGTTTGTACTCAAGACGGTTATCTGTAGAGAACCATAAAGTATGCTTCATCCACTCATCATCACGACGACCATAAGAATAAGTTGGGTGATCTGGTGGTAACTCAAAGTCTACAACCGTATGCGCACCACGACATTCTTTACGTGCAGCAGCTGAGATTAGTGTCGCTTTAGCAACTTCATACAAGTTTTCAACTTCTAATGCTTCTACACGTGCAGTGTTGAATACTTTAGATTTGTCTTTCAAATGAATGTTGCGAACACGTGGCTCAAGCGCAAGAATTTGTTTCACACCTTCATCAAGCAATGCTGAAGTACGGAATACACCTGCGTGGTCTTGAACGATGTTACGAATTGCATCAGCAACTTCTTGAGCGTTTTCACCTGAAGTCGATTCGTCAAGTTTACGAATACGGTTCACAGTATTTTCAAGTACAGTTGTTGGAAGTGGTTCGTACTCACCATCATGTTGCTTAGTCACATACTCAATGATGTGTTGACCAGCAGCCTTACCAAATACAACCAAGTCAAGCAATGAGTTTGTACCTAAACGGTTTGCACCGTGTACAGATACACATGAACACTCACCAATTGCATAGAAACCTTTTACTGGTTTAGCAAAGTCACGGTCACCCGCGTTGGTTGTATATGTATCAGTTTCTGCGTTGTAGTTCGCAACCAACTCTTGAGTTTCACGGCTTTCTGGAACAACCACTTGACCATGAATATTGGTTGGAATACCACCCATTTGGTAATGGATTGTAGGCACAACAGGAATTGGCTCTTTAGTACAGTCAACGTTCGCGAATTTCTTACCAATCTCAAATACAGATGGAAGACGCTTCATGATTGTGTCTGCACCTAAGTGCGTCATATCAAGCAAGATGTAGTCTTTGTTTGGACCACAACCACGACCTTCTTTAATTTCTTGGTCCATAGAACGTGATACGAAGTCACGTGGCGCCAAGTCTTTCAAAGTTGGTGCATAACGCTCCATGAACGGTTCGCCTGAATCGTTACGAAGGATACCACCCTCACCACGACAGCCTTCCGTTAACAATACGCCCGCGCCCGCAACACCTGTTGGGTGGAACTGCCAGAATTCCATATCTTGTAATGGAATACCTGCACGCGCAGCCATACCAAGACCGTCACCAGTGTTGATATATGCGTTTGTAGATGCACGGTACACACGACCTGCACCACCTGTAGCAAACAATGTCGCTTTCGCTTGGAATACTGCGATTTTACCTGTTTCTTGGTCAATTGCAGTCACACCTAGTACATCGCCAGCTTCGTTACGGATCAAATCAAGAGCAATCCATTCTACGAAGAATTGAGTACCCATTTTCACGTTGCTTTGATAAAGCGTGTGAAGAAGTGCGTGACCTGTACGGTCAGCTGCAGCACATGCACGTGGAACTGCTTTTTCACCGTAGTTTGCAGAGTGACCACCGAATGGACGTTGGTAAATTGTACCGTCTGCGTTACGGTCAAATGGCATACCCAAGTGTTCTAATTCATAAACCACTTGTGGCGCTTCACGCGTCATGAATTCAATCGCGTCTTGGTCGCCCAACCAGTCAGAACCTTTTACCGTGTCGTAAAAGTGGTAGTGCCAGTTATCTTCTTGCATGTTACCAAGAGATGCACCAATACCACCCTGCGCTGCAACAGTGTGTGAACGTGTAGGGAATACTTTAGTCAATACCGCAACTTTCAAACCTGCTTGAGCAAGTTGGTAAGATGCACGCATACCTGAACCACCACCACCAACAATGACTGCGTCAAAGAATTGGTGTGGAATATTTGTATAATCTTCTTTAGGGTTAATCGCGCCCATGATATTTTCCTATCAATTCGCCCAGAAAATCTGGATTGCCCAGATTGCGTATGCAAAAACAGCAATAATCACTGCTGAAGTCAGCACTAGGCGTAAACCTGAAGCTGAAGGACCCATTTGACGAGTAGTCACATAGTCAGTGAATACTTGCCACATACCGATCCAAGCATGTGCAACAAGAGATAAGACTGCCAATAAAGACATAATCTTCATTGGTAATGTCATCATAAAGCCGTACCACTGTTCAAAGTTGAATCCACCGTTAAGAAGAATCCAACCAAATACCACAACGGTATAAACAGCAAGAACAACAGCACTAATACGTTGGATAAACCAATCGCGAGAACCTGAACCCGTTAAACCTGTAGCACTTTTCATTAGATTACAATCCATACAAATGCTGCAACGATACCGATAGCAGACAAGATCAATGAAATAGTAGCTGCAATGCGACCACTTTGCAGTTCTTCTGCAAAACCAAGGTCAGCAAGTAAGTGCTTAACACCAGCAATGAAGTGATAGATTAAGCCGGCTACAAATACCCATACGATAAAGCGCACAAAGAAACCGTTAAAAATTTCTTGAACTTGAGCAAAACCTTCAGGTGAAGACAAAGACTTGTCTAACAACCATAAAAGTACCGGTACGAGTAAAAATACGATGACACCAGAAAGACGGTGTAGAATTGATGCAATAGCCACGGGCGATTTTAAGTTTACTTCTAAAACTTGACCCATGGACAAATTGACAGGTCTGTTGCTTTTCACAGCGGGCATCCTGTAAGTAAAAACTCCATCCGGAGTTTGTTGGAATAAATTCGAAGGAAAGCTGGCATTGTTAGGCAAATTCATGCCTAACCTTAAAACGACACTGAATTATAAAACGTCAACTGTTAAAATACAAACAACTCTACTCGGCTTTTTGGCTAAAAAACCCTTAAATAAGAATCATTAACAAGTATAAAGACAAACCAACTACCATCCACAACCACACAATCAAACATAAATCTATGTTTTTAAATAAATTATTAAAGTGAAAACTCTTGATGACACAATCAGTGGCTTTAGAATATTTAGACTAAAGATAAATTTGTACTTTGTTTTTCAGATGTTCTTCGGGTTTTCACATACTTATATATAAGTAGCAGCACTATATATGTGTGTACTCCACTGTTTGCAGCAATTTACAACCACAACACAAGACTCTTAGATCCAGACAGCCCATCACTTTGCTTTGGTCAAGGTACACCTGATCATGGATTAAACTTTAATGTCGGCACATACCTCAATCTATTTATACAACTTATATTTACTTTAAACACCACACCTAAATAAATATTAAAAATGATAATCATCATGCGAATGAATAACTTATCCAGTATTTTTTGTATCTGTATGGATAAATAACCGCGCTTTATTCACAAAGATTTCATCATTTCCCACTCAAAATATGATGGATCATGGCTATTTTCAGGAGTTTAATCAGTCATTTTTTGATCAATCAATATCGAATTTAAATACCAGACTTACTGCCTATTACAAACAATCTGACCACCCTACCGTGTATGTAAAAACGTGTAAGTTATGAGAATTAGATAAATTTAAGTATTGGACTGAATCCTGCTAAAGAAATAGCACATCAAAACTAGTATTTAAAATTGCTTACAATTAATCCGTATTGATGATTTTTTTCTGCACATCCGACAAATTTTGACTTATGATACGGCGGCTGTGCTGTGATTTTATTGATTTTTTTACTGGAATTTTTTCGGCTTTTTCTATAAACAGTCGTCTGCTTAATCCATAAGTATAATTGACAAAATTTCAGTACTCTCTAATCTTAGAGCTAATTTTTAATCCGTCTGACTTGCGCATTAAAAGATTGATACTTCGAGTCAGATCAACATTCACCAGGACAGGAGATCTATTGAATGTCTGAAGCAACTGGCAAAAAAGCCGTATTACAGCTTGATGGAAAAGAAATTGAATTACCAATTTACAGCGGCACATTAGGCCCAGATGTAATTGACGTTAAGGATGTGTTGGCGGCAGGTCACTTTACTTTTGATCCTGGTTTTATGGCAACAGCGTCTTGCGAGTCTAAAATTACGTTCATTGATGGTAACAAAGGTATTCTTTTACACCGTGGTTACCCAATTGACCAATTAGCGACTAAAGCTGACTACTTAGAAACTTGCTACTTATTATTAAATGGCGAGCTTCCAACTGCAGAACAAAAAGCTGATTTTGACGCTAAAGTTCGTAACCACACTATGGTTCACGACCAAGTAAAACGTTTCTATAACGGTTTCCGTCGTGACGCTCACCCTATGGCAATCATGGTAGGTGTTGTTGGTGCGTTATCTGCGTTCTATCACAACAACTTAGACATCGAAGATGTTAACCACCGTGAAATCACAGCGATTCGTTTAATCGCGAAGATTCCTACTTTAGCGGCTTGGAGCTACAAGTACACTGTTGGTCAACCATTTGTTTACCCACGTAACGACTTAAGCTACGCAGAAAACTTCTTGTACATGATGTTTGCTACACCAGCAGACCGTGATTACAAAGTAAACCCTGTTCACGCTCGCGCAATGGATCGTATTTTCACGCTTCACGCTGACCACGAACAAAACGCGTCTACTTCAACTGTACGTTTAGCTGGTTCTACTGGCGCTAACCCATACGCATGTATCTCTGCAGGTATTTCTGCACTTTGGGGTCCTGCTCACGGTGGTGCGAACGAAGCTGTTCTTAAGATGCTTGATGAAATCGGCTCTGTAGAACACGTTGCTGAGTTCATGGAAAAAGTGAAGACTAAAGAAGTTAAACTTATGGGCTTTGGTCACCGCGTTTATAAAAACCATGACCCACGTGCAACTGTAATGAAGCAAACTTGTGACGAAGTACTTAACGACTTAGGTATCAACGATCCACAACTCGCTCTTGCAATGGAACTTGAGCGTATTGCGTTATCTGATGAATACTTCATCAAGCGTAACTTATACCCTAACGTAGACTTCTACTCAGGTATCATCCTTAAAGCGATTGGTATCCCAACAGAAATGTTTACTGTAATTTTCGCACTTGCACGTACAGTTGGTTGGATCAGCCACTGGTTAGAAATGCACAGCGGTCCTTACAAAATCGGTCGTCCTCGTCAGCTTTACACTGGCCACACTCAACGCGACATCAACCGTTAATTCGGTCTGCGTTGTAGCGTGTAAAACGACACGACAAAAAAACCACCTTCGGGTGGTTTTTTTATTGCTTTTATTTAGCTCACCAAACTCATTTCTGTTTGGTTTGTCCTAAACCACAACCAAAACGTAAAATAAAATTTAGATCATTGCGGATTTAGGCTATATTTTTGATGTCTGCCACTTACGACTCATTTCCATGCTACAACTGCATTTATTCATTCTCAGCTTATTGATGCGACTGCTCAAACTAGATCAGTTTAGATGTCGAAGCCTAACTGCAATGGAAATACAGTTGTGCCAATCTGTGTTTGGCAATCTGATTGACTACAGCCAAGTCAAAGTCATGAACCATCCTTATTTGCCTTGGCAGCCACAGCACATTTTTATGGCCCCCTGTGGCTATATTCATGTGCGTAATCGGCATTATCTAGCCGACTACAGCCAAGCACACCGTGGCTATCAAGCGATCTTTATTCATGAGATGGCGCACATTTTACAGCATCAACATCACATCAATGTCTTACTGCGTGGTGCGGTATTGCAAACCGCGTATTTTTTGAGTTTTAAGCGTTACAATCCATATCATTATCGCTTAATTGAAGCGAAACCTTTTTTTGCTTACAACATTGAGCAACAAGGTGAAATTGCCAAAGATATTTTTCTTAAAAAAATAGACAATATTATTTTAAACAGCCCGCACCGCTCGACTTAGCTCACTCATCTTGGTACATGCTTATTTCACGAAAAACACATGCATCATACAACCTAAAAATATAATGCTTTTCAAATAAATAGCATAAAAATTCTGTCACATTTCAATGATATTCTTGCAGACAAGACAATAAAGTGTATTCGATGCTAGCATCTATTCTAAATTAAGATAAAATAGCAAAAGTCTCCATTTTTGCACTGCAAAATAAGATCTTTATCTGTTAGATAATAAATGGTTTTTATTTGTGCCTTTCGGCAGTCGTTTAATCCACAATACACTACGCTGAAATTTTTATAACAATAATCATCAGCCACTTACGTGTATTCTACACCTATAGGAATAGGACTTAATTTAAATGAAATCTTTTAAAATTGCCCTTGCACAGTTCTCTCCACACATTGGCAATCTCGAAGCAAACGCGCAAAAAATGCTTGAACAAGCAAATGAAGCGAAAAAACAACATGCAGATTTGATTATTTTTCCTGAACTTTCAATTTTGGGCTACCCTGCAGAAGATTTATTACTGCGCCCAAGCTTGAATCAACGCACACAACAAGCATTTGAACAATTACGTGAAATTAAAGATATTGTTTTAGTTTTCGGCTTTGTCAATGAAACTGAAGATGGTCAGCGCTTTAACTCGGCTGCCGTCATGAAAGATGGCAACATCTTAGGTATTTACAACAAGCAAAATTTACCAAATTATGCTGTATTTGATGAAAAACGCTATTTTGATGAAGGTCATCAACACTTAGTTTTTGAATACCTTGGTCATAAATTTGGCGTTTTGATTTGCGAAGATTTATGGTCTTTGCCAACCGTGCAGCAATTGGCACAGTTGAATGTAGAAACTGCATTGGTCTTGAACGCATCGCCTTATGAAGTGGGTAAACCGCAGCATCGTGTACAGACCATGACCGAACTGGCAAAACAATTACATCTCAATGTGGTGTATGTAAACCAAGTTGGCGGTCAAGATGATTTAATCTTCGATGGTACGAGCTTTGTGATTAACCAAGCAGGCAATGTTGCATTACAAGCCCCAACCTACCAAGAAGGTTTATTCTACGCAGAATATGACGCTGCACAGAAGCACTTTAAAACTGCCGAAATTAGCCCAGCTTTAGACACCCTTGCAGAAATCTATCAAGGTTTAGTGCTCGCAACCCGTGACTACGTGCAACGCTCTGGCTTCCCTGGTGTAATTCTTGGCTTGTCGGGCGGAATTGATTCAGCGCTCACTCTTGCTATTGCGGTTGATGCAATTGGTGCAGATAAGGTACAAGCGGTAATGATGCCGTACACTTATACCGCGCAAATTAGTGTGGAAGATGCTGCAGAGCAAGCCAAAACTTTAGGCGTGACTTTTGGTATTGCCGAAATTCACCCGATCGTAAATAGCTTTATGCAAACGCTGTATCCTTTCTTTGGTAACAGCCCTAGCGATACCACAGAAGAAAATCTACAAGCCCGTGCCCGCGGCACAATCTTAATGGGTCTGTCGAATAAGTTTGGTAACCTCGTGCTTTCTACAGGTAACAAATCTGAGTTAGCAGTTGGCTATTGCACGCTTTATGGCGATATGGTCGGTGGTTATGCGGTACTCAAAGATGTGTACAAAACCATTGTGTTTGAACTGGCTAAATACCGTAACAGTATTGCCGATACTCCTGTGATTCCTGAGCGTGTGATCACGCGCCCACCTTCAGCAGAATTACGTCCTGACCAAAAAGACCAAGATTCTTTACCACCATACGAAGTGCTCGATGCGATTTTGTATGCGTATATTGAAGAAGATCAGAGCCAAGAAGACATCATTAGCAAAGGCTTTGAACGCGCGATGGTCGAGAAAGTCATTCAATTGGTTGATCGCAACGAGTACAAGCGTCGCCAAGGTGCATTAGGACCACGTATTAGTTCACGCGCTTTTGGTCGTGAACGTCGCTATCCGCTCGTCAATGGTTGGAAAGCAGGGATTTAACGCTAAAGCATTGCTTAAACAAAGATATAAAAAACCAAGCTACGGCTTGGTTTTTTTGTACCTGCCATTAAACCAATGCTGCAAAAAGTAGCCTAAAATTTTGACATAAAAAAAGACCAAGCTGAGAGCTTAGTCTATAAAAATGGTGGCTATGACGGGACTTGAACCTGTGACCCCCGCATTATGAGTGCGGTGCTCTAACCAACTGAGCTACATAGCCATAAACTGTGTGCGCATTATCTAAACTTAGCCCTGCATCGTCAAGTATTTTAATTTACAAACGCTCACAGTTTAAGCAAAAACAGTGCAATTTGTTTAATTTTAATCAAATTACTATTTTCTTACGGAGATTCTTAAATATTTGCAGCAAAATCTATATCAAGTCACACAGAAAAAAGAGAATAAATTCAACCATGATCTTGAAGTCTATAATACTGAGTAGCCTTGTTGTTGGCTTAAGTTCCTGCGCTTTGGTTTCACCTGTTTTTGTAGATTACAACGGCGTACGGCGTGATGTTGCGCAATTTATCAATTCTAAAATGAGTTATAGCATCGCAGACCGACGTGTTTTGGTTGCTTATGCCAAAGGACAGCAAAAGATTTTAACGGCGCATCAACTGAATGCTGCAGCGCAGCAACAACTGGCTTATGAGCGTGCTGTAGGGCGTTATTGTGCATCACAACACATTTCGCTAAAAAAATTAAATCAGGTCGATGCCAAAATTTTTGCTCACTCTGATCAACAAGCCAATTGGCAACAGATTCAAAACCTACAAATGCAGATTCAACTGGATACAGCTCAAATAGATTGCACAAATAAATTTTAAACAAAAAAAGACCACGTTAGTGAACGTGGTCTGAAAAATGGTGGCTATGACGGGACTTGAACCTGTGACCCCCGCATTATGAGTGCGGTGCTCTAACCAACTGAGCTACATAGCCAAAAACTGTGCGCGCATTATCTGCTGTAATCTAGGTAACGTCAAGCCTTATCACGCATCAATTGCTTAAAATTTGGTGAAGTGAACCGATAAGCCGGGTTCTGTCGAGAACGATCATTCCTCTAGGCGTACAATCACTCATACGCTCAAGCGACCTACCCGAATCCAGTACGGGCCGTACCTCAGGATTCCTATTTGGTCTTGCTTCTGGTGGGGTTTACCATGCCATGAACTGTTACCAGCCATGCGGTGCGCTCTTACCGCACCCTTTCACCCTTACCTTCAATTTCTTCCGAAAAAGAAACCATATGAAGGCGGTCTACTCTCTGCTGCACTTTCCGTCGGCTCACGCCGCCCAGGCGTTACCTGGCACCCTGCCCTATGAAGCCCGGACTTTCCTCCCCTGTTTCAGTCACGGAGACCTCCACAGCAGCGATCGTCTGGTTCACTTCGAAGGCGCATCTTAGCAAAATTATAAGTTAATTGCTTGCGCTTTTTTGAGCAATCAGTTTTTTATATTTTTCCAGCAATTGTTCCTGTGTTTCTACATGCTCTGGATCGAGCGGAATACAATCGACTGGGCAAAATAACTGACACTGCGGCTGCTCGTGATGTCCTACACATTCAGTACATAATGCTGGATTAATCTCATAAATCAGCTCACCCATATAAATTGCCTCATTTGGGCATACAGGTTCACAGACATCACAGTTAATACATTCATCGGTAATATATAAAGACACGCTACCAACCTTGTCGTAATTTACGCTCAAAGGCTTCGACCACAACAGGTGCAACAAATTTAGTCACATCACCTTTTAAGCGTGCAATTTCACGAACTAATGTAGAAGAAATAAATGAATATTGCTCTGAAGGAGTCAGAAATACCGCTTCATATTTCGCATCTAATTGACGGTTCATATTTGCCAACTGAAATTCATATTCAAAATCTGAAACAGCACGCAAACCACGCAAAACTGCAGTCGCATTTTGCTCACGGAAAAAATTAACCAATAAACCATCAAATCCGACAAATTCAACATTAGGCAAATGCTTTAAAGATGCCTGTGCCAATTCCACACGTTCTTCCAAAGTAAAAATTGGATTTTTATGATGTCCAATGGCAATTGCGACCACGACTTCATCAAACATTTTTGCAGCACGTGTCACCAAGTCAATATGACCATTAGTAATCGGGTCAAAGGTGCCCGGATAAATTACGCGAGTTTTAGACATCCATTATGCTCTAGTTGGTTTTGTCAAAGTTAGTTTAACAAATACAAAAAATTTTAGTGAACTAAAGTCTACCAAATTATGAAATATCAAAGCAGTTTAGCCAACAGTTGTGATGATTTTGATTTGTCAGCAAGCCTTGGTTTGAGGCACAATAGTCATAAGTTTGGAAGTAATTGAATATGGCGAAGCTAACTGTAGTTAAAAAAAATACGGGCGGAACAATTGCACAGAATAAACGTGCACGCCACGATTATTTTATTGAAGAAAAATTTGAAGCAGGACTTTCTTTGCAAGGTTGGGAAGTCAAATCTTTGCGCGCAGGACGTATGACTATTACCGAAAGTTATATCCTGTTTCGTGACAATGAAGCCTTTTTATTTGGTGCACAAATTCAACCACTCTTGTCGGCTTCAACGCATGTAGTGCCTGAAGCGACCCGTACCCGCAAACTCTTACTTTCACGACGTGAAATTGAGAAGTTGATGGGTGCAGTCAATCAAAAAGGTTATTCTTGCGTACCTTTAGCATGTTATTGGAAAGGCCCTTTAGCGAAGCTTGAAATTGCTTTGGTGAAAGGTAAACAATTGCACGATAAACGCGCTTCTGAAAAAGACCGCGATTGGCAGCGTGATAAAGCACGTTTGATGCACAAATAATTTTGCACATTCCGCCCATAAAAAATGCTCGAGATCAACATCGAGCATTTTTTATGGAAGTTGTAAAACTAAAAATGCTTAGTCTTTAAGTTTTAATTCCACCAAATATTTACCAAATTTGACTGCAGTTTCCAAATCACCTTCGGGTGGCGTAACTTCAACACTGGCATTATCAGACTGCGTCATTAAACCCAAAAAGCTCGACATGCGGTTAATATCGTGTGGACTACGCCCTGTCGGCATAAACGGTAAACCTGACCACAACATGCCATGCTGCATCGCAAATAAATTAATTTGTTGCAGCACCGCCAGTTTATCGCCACTTAAACCACCGCCATTGGTAAAACCTGCCGCCAGTTTGCCCTGCCAAGTTCTGGCCAACCAACGCTTAGACGATTGCTCCATAAACTGTTTTAAAGCCGAAGTAATGCTGCCCATATAAGTTGGACAGCCCATAATGATAATATCGGCTTGATCTAGGCTATCCCATTCAATTTCAGCCACATCCATCAAAGTCACCTGAGCATCCATTTGCGCAGCACCTTGTGCAATATGCTGTGCCACCTTAGCAGTATGACCATAAGGACTGTGATAAACCACCGCCACACGAATAGCAGCGCAAGAAGATGTTGAATGAGTCACTGACATGAGAATGTTTAAAACCAAATAATTAAGTCAAGTTTAACACTAAGCCTGCATAAACACGAATGTTGCCATACGTCCTGTACGTGCTTGACGGCGGTAAGAATAGTAATCATCGGCTTGTTGATACGAGCACTGATCACCGCCCAAGACCGTTGTAACACCATGCTGCTGCAAAATAAAACGCGCGATCGCATACAAGTCAGTAAGATATTTACCTTGCTGCTGCCCTGCAATAAAAGCCGTGTCTAATTCAGGATATTTATCGCAAAATGCCTGTTTCACCTCAGCCCCAACTTCAAAACACGGCTGACTAATAGCCGCACCCAACCACGCCCATGTTGGAGCACTTTGCATTTCGACGATGGTGTTTTCGATAATACCGTTGGCAAGACCACGCCAGCCTGCATGCAGATTCGCAACCTCAGTGCCTTCGGCATTGCCCAAAACCACAGGTAAACAGTCTGCGGTCATCATCATTAAAGCATGCGCTTTACGCTGAGTGACCAAACCATCGCCTTCTAAAGCTTCACAAGTGATTTGCTCATTAATGGTCTGACACAACACGCTATGTGTTTGCGTCATCCACGTCATTTTATCGACCCCATATTCAGCAAACTCTGCCAGTAAACTCATACGATGCTGCTGCACACGCCATGCATCATCCTGCACATGCAGCGCCAGATTAAAACCAGATACATCGGCACAGTCTGTCGCTAAAGCTTGCACATGTTGTATGCGGGTTTGCCCAACATACACACCTGCAGGTAATCCTTGAACAAATTGCATAAATCTATCCTTAGTCGTTTTCTGGCATTGCCGTATCTGAGTTGATCTTGTTAATGCTGTCTATGCAACAATTAATAGGCAGCATTTTCACTGCGTAACACGTCTACCAATTGTTTAAAGTCTTCAGGCCACGGCGCTTCAAACATCATTTCTTCTTGAGTACGTGGATGCACCAAACCGAGTTTGACGGCATGTAAGGCCTGACGTTTAAAGTTACGCAAGGTATCGTTTAATAATGCCGATGCGCCTGCTGGCACACGTACACGTGGCGTATAAACAGGATCGCCAACCAAACCATAACCAATATAACTTAGATGCACACGAATTTGATGAGTACGTCCAGTTTCCAAACGCGCCTGAACACGAGTGAAATGCTGAAAGCGTTCTTTAACATTGTAATGTGTGACGGCGTCTTTGCCGCCCGGCAAAACAGCCATTTTCACTCGATCTACAGGATGGCGTTTAATCGGCTCATCGACAGTGCCTCCCGCAATCATGTTGCCGTACACCACCAAGTCGTATAAACGATAAACTGACTTTTTCGCCAGTTGCTTGGTCAAGGCAAACTGTGCTTCCATATTTTTGGCAACCACCAGCAAACCCGAAGTATCTTTATCAATACGATGCACCAAACCTGCACGAGTTAACTCTGCCGATTTTGGATAATGATGCAGCAAGGCATTTACCAGAGTTCCAGAGCTATTTCCCGCCCCCGGATGCACCACCATGCCCACAGGTTTATTAATCACCATGATGTCATCATCTTCATAAATAATATCCAGTGGAATATCTTCAGGCAGGCTGCGGGTTTGCGCTTCAAGCTCGACTTCTAGGGTAAGAAGCTCATCACCTTCACACTTATATTTAGGTTTGACCGTGTTACCATTTACCAACAAATGACCGTCTTTGAGCCACTGTTTTAGCTTTTCACGTGAAAATTCACTCCAAATGATGGCTGCAACTTGGTCGATGCGTAGTCCTAAGTGGCTGTCATCCAATTGAAATTGCAACGATAAACGTGTTGCAGTTGAGTCTGAAGTATGGTTATCTGCATCCTCAGCATCTTCAAGTAAATTGAACTCAGTTTCAGGTAAATTGGAATGGGTAGATTGTGCTTGACTCATTTGCTCATTCAGACAAAAGTGGTTTAATAGCGCAATTGTAGCTCATTGCCCGTATTAACAGAGGAATTTTTATGTCGCTACCACGTTATAAAATAACAATGCTTGCTCTTTCACTCGGCGTTGCGTCTGCAATTGTGGGCTGTAGCAGCAATCCAAAAAAAGAAGTGGTCGATACTGGTCCGCAATCTAGCGAACAGGTTTATATTGAAAAAGCAGAAAAAGCACTGGATCGTGGTCAATACACCGATGCCGTTAAGCATCTTGAAGCTTTAGAAACCTATTATCCAACGGGTGATTATGCGCAGCAAGCGCAGCTTGAATTGTTGTATGCAAAATTCCAGCAAAAAGATTATGAAGGCGCAATTGCTGTTGCAGATCGTTTTATCCGCATGAACCCGCAGCATCCTAAAGCCGATTATGCCTACTATGTACGTGGTGTGGCGAATATGGAACAAAACTATGATGGTTTGTTGCGTTATACCTCGCTCAAGCAATCACACCGTGATGTTAGCTATTTAAAACTGGCCTATCAAAACTTTGTCGATTTTATCCGTCGCTATCCATCAAGCACTTATGCGGTAGATGCTGCACAGCGCATGCAGTTTATTGGTCAGGAACTGGCGGAAGCCGAAATGAATGCGGCACGTTATAACATTAAACGTAAAGCATGGGTGGCTGCAGTAGAGCGTTCATTGTGGGTAGTTGAGCATTATCCGCAAACTCCGCAAATTCCAGAAGCGTTGGCAACGGTGGCTTATGGTTATGGCAAACTGGGCGATCAAGCCACAGCTAAGCAATATATTGATGTGTTGAAACTGAACTATCCAAATTTGGTTAAAGCAGATGGTAGCGTGAATTTACGTGCTGCCCGTCATGACGCAAGCTGGATTAACCGTGCAACTTTGGGTATTTTCGGACGTGAAGCGCAAAGCAGCACTGAAACACAACAGTCAGATACTAAAGCACAAGCAGAGCCATCACGCAGCCTCACCAACCGTTTGAGTTTTGGCTTGCTCGATCGTCCAAAATCTCAAAACGACAGCACTGAATAAAACCATTCCGACTGATTTTTCAGTTTTGAAAAATGCAAAGGGCAAGTTATGATACTTGCCCTTTGTTCTTTTATGGGCTTGTTTCCTGTCCTAGAAAAAGATACAAAAGAGAATACTCATTGAGTCAATCAGCACAGTCTGATGTATTCAACCTGTTCGGCGAACCTTTCACTACCAAGAGATAACAGACAAAACCGTATGGCCATTCCACAGCACACGATTGATCAAATTTTAGATCGCACTGATATTGTCGATCTGATTAGTCAGCGCGTGAAATTAAAAAAAACTGGTCGTACCTATTCGGGCTGCTGCCCGTTCCATCAGGAAAAAACCCCGTCTTTTCACGTTTACCGTGACAAGCAGTATTATCATTGCTTTGGCTGTCAGGCAAATGGTAACGCCATCCGTTTTTTAATGGATATTGATAACCGCAATTTTGTAGATGTCATGAAAGACTTGGCCAGTCAAACAGGCATCGAACTCCCAAAAGATCAGCACGACAATAAAAAACTCTCTTATAAACGTGAAGCCAAAAAGCCAACACCGATAGCTCAACCCAAACCAACAGCAAAAGACCAGAATGAAACTTCTGCAGCTCAAACCACATCAAGCGAACATACTTTTGAAGCTTCTGGCATCGACTTTGATCCTTTTGCCGAGTTTCAAAGTGCTGAATACGCAAACTCGGAATTTCAAAACAATGCCGACCCGTTTGCAGGTTTTGAGCAATGGGACACCATGCAGGACACACCTGCACAAGAAGGCAACTTATACGACTTGCTAGAAAATATAGCGCAATATTATGAGCAGCAATTGCCGCACAGCCCTGCCGCGCAACAGTATTTTCAAAAACGTGGTTTAACCGCACAAACCTTGCAGTTTTGGCGCTTGGGTTACGCACCCGAAGATTGGCAGCATTTAGAAAAAGCCTTTCCGCAAGACATTGCAGGTTTAAAACTGCTAGGCTTAATTCGTACCAGTGACAAGGGACGTGACTTCGATTTATTACGTGATCGGGTGATTTTTCCAATCCGTGACAGCAAAGGACGTGTGGTCGGCTTTGGTGGTCGCGCACTTAATGATGAAATCAAACCCAAATACATCAACTCGCCCGATTCGGAAGTGTTTCATAAAAACCAATTGCTCTATGGTTTATATGAAGGACGCAAACAAAAAGCCCAAGATTATTTAATGGTCGAAGGCTATATGGATGTGATTGCCTTGCAGCAATACGGCATTCATGGTGCTGTAGCGACACTCGGTACAGCCAGTAATACCGATCATTTAAACATTCTATTCCGCCAAAACAACCGCATTACCATCGCGTTTGATGGCGATGCCGCAGGTCAAAAAGCCGCACGTCGTACACTGGAAATTGCACTGCCTTTGCTCAATGATGGACGTGAACTGAAGTTCTTTGTTTTACCCAATGAGCACGACCCTGACTCACTTATTCGTCGTGAAGGCATCGAAAATTTCCGACGTTTATTAGATCAAGCACCTTTGCTATCAGATTTTGTCTTTGCGCATCTCACCCAAAACCATAATATCAGTACCCCTGAAGGCAAAAGTCAGGTCATGGGTGAACTGCGGCAGTTGACCGAACTTTTGCCCAAAACGGGTTCTTATCGCTATTTGCTGCAACAGTTTTTCCGTGAAAAGTTAGGCTTTAACCGTAAATGGCAGGCACAGACCAATAACGATGCATCTTTGAGTTTTAGCACCAAAGTCGATGCCGAAGAATATGTGATTGCGATTCTAATCAATCACCCGTATTTGTATATTCACTTTGAACCGTTACGTGCGCTGATTCCAAATGATCATCTGCTACACCAAATCTTAAATATTTTAAATACTATTTTTGATGATCTACCCGATGATCCTGAACAAGCCAAATATTATATTTTGGGTGCATGCTCAGCGTATCACTATGAATTACAGCGCATTTTACAACAAGCCAATGTCAGTGATTACACGACTTCTCCTGAACACGTCGATAAATTGGCGCAGGATTTTTCGACCAAATTGCAATACGACTGCTTACAGCAAAAAATTCGCTCCAAAAAATTCAGCAGCATTGAAGAAATGAAGCGCTTGAAACATCAAATTTATGAAATTGATAAAAAAAGATCGCTGACCTTGTTAGAGGAATAAGCGATCTGATTAGATTAAGTTTGTATCATCAAAAATCTTTTTTGTGAATCACGTTAATCTTGCTTATTTGCGACGATGTTTGGCAGTCGCTGCTAAATTTTCCTGCATAAACTCAAAACATTCAGGCTCATCACCTTTGGCTGCTTCACGCAATAAAATAGAAGTTGGATGCAGCAGTTTTTGGGTTAAACGATAGGAAAATTCCTGCAGAACCTGTGCAGCATCTTCACCTTTGGCAATACGCGCCATCGCCAAATTTAATTCTTCCTGACGCAAGCTTTCGCCATGTTCACGGTAAGCATGAATGGTCGCACCTGCTTGCTGAACTTTTTGATGGGTCACCAACTCAGTCACAAGCTGATTGACCATTAGCTCTGCTTCCACAGCCGCCTGACGACGCTGCGCCAAGTTTTCATCAATCACGCTTTGCAGGTCATCGACCCCGTACAAATACACGCCATCCAAATTTTCAATTTTAGGATCAATATCACGTGGTACGGCCAAATCGACCAACAACATTTGCTGATAGCGACGTTTCTTTAACGCTGCTTTTACTTCAGGATAAGCAATCACCTGATGCAAACTACCCGTACAGCTTGAAATTACATCAGCGCGGTGTAAATTGGCCGCTAACTGATCAAATTCAATAATTTCAACTTCAACCCGATGCGCAATTTCTTGTGCCAAAGCTTCGGCACGAGCGCGGGTACGGTTACAAATTAAAATTTTAGCGACGCCCATCTCGGCCAAATGCTTCGCCACAAGGCTATTCATTTCGCCTGCAGCCACCACCATCACTGTTAGTTTTTCAGGATGGCTAAATACTTGTAACGCCAGTTGCGCTACCGCATAACCCATCGACACAGCATGGCTGCCTACGGCAGTTTCTGAACGTACCCGTTTGGCAGCATAAAACGCATATTCAAAAATTCGGTTGAGTTGTTGCGAAACCGTATGTGAGTCTTTGGCTAAAGACAGCGCAGTTTTGACCTGACCTAAAATTTGCGGCTCACCCAACATGAGTGAATCTAGCCCACTGGCTACGCGCATTAAATGCGACACCGCCTGTGCATTTTCATAACGATAAACATGACGACTCAATTGCTTCGCATCAATACCATTGACGTGTGCAAGCCAATCCAACACCTGTTCTGGATGTTCAGACATGGCGTAGACTTCGGTACGGTTGCAGGTAGACACCACCACCAAATCATTCAGTTCGGGATGTTGGCTTTGCTCAGCAAGTAAGGCACTTAACTTTTCTGGGTTAAATGCAATTTGCTCGCGCAACTCTACAGAGGCGGTTTGATGGTTGACACCCAATGCAAAGAAAGACATATCAGATCATCATTTCGCTAAATTTATGCTATTGTGCAATAACGGTGTCATAAAAAGCATTACTTGGATCAAGAAAAATTGCGTCAAACAAATAGCCGACCATACGGCGCGACAATTAAGCAATATTCTACCACATTCTTACTGGTCGGTAGCATGGCTTCAGTTGCTCATCTTAGAGCATCTGAAGAAATTTATCATGCAAATTCAAATTATAATGCGGTAAAACAAACCATGGTGGCAGAATTTGCCTTGGCTTATGGCGATATTCCAACTGCATTACACAACTACACGGTCTTGGCAATTAAGAACAATTCGACTTCCATTAAACAACGCGCCCTGAATATTGCCATTGAACAAAATGACCTACGTGCCGCATTAGATATTGCAACACATTGGGTGGTACAAGAACCATCCGATGTCCCTGCACTGTTTTATTTGGCGCACATTGCACTCAAAGCGCATGAATATGACTTGGCTGCAGAAACCTTAGATAAAATTCTAAATATTGATGCCACGGCTGACTTAGAACAAATTTTGGCGGGAATTTCCCCTGAATCTGTAGAAGACCGTGAATTTCTGATTCAAGCCCTGCGCACCAGCAAAGCCAAAGACAATCCATCTATTTTGGTATTGATTGCAGGTTTAAAAGCGCAAAATGGACAATATCAAGCCGCGCTCGACACCATTAACAGAGCGTTGCGCAAACGCCCGAAAGTCACTGGCTATATTTTAATGAAAGCCAATTTGTTGAGCGTACTTGGCAATGAAGAAGAAACGGCAGCTTGGTATGCAAAATCCAGCCGTAAACACAAAAATAATTTTGAAGTCCGTTTAGCCGAAGCCAAATATTTGGTCAAAAAAAATGAAGCAACTTTGGCGCTAACAAAGCTAGAAGCTATTTTAAAAAAATGGCCTACGGAAGATGAAGCCTTATTTATTGCAGGTTTGACCAGTATTGACTTGAAACAATACGAAAAAGCCGAAAAATATTTAGTAGAGTTGCGCTATTCAGCCCAATATCAAAACGAAGCCTATTTCTATTTGGCAGTCAATGCCGAACGTAAACAGCACTTTGAAACAGCCAAAGCCTATTATCGTTTGGTAGATGGTAGCCTTTATACGGTTTCACGTCGCAACATGATCAGTATTTTTGCCCAGCAAGATAAACTGAACGATGCCCTGCGCTTTTTAACGCAGGAACGGGTCAACTATCCGCAGCATGCCAGTTTTTTATATCAGGCACAGGCCGATATTTTAAAACGCATGGACAATAAAAAAGCAGCTCTGCGTTTGTTAGATGAAGCCATCAAAAACCTGCCCGATGATCCTGACCTGATCTATTCAGAAGTCTTACTGCTCGATGCACATCAGGAAAAAGACAAACTGGATCAACTGCTCACCAAGTTACTGGAAATTGAGCCGAACAGCCCAACCTATTTAAATGCCTACGCCTATACCCTTGCACTGCAAAATCGCCGTTTGGATGAAGCACGTCGCTATGTAGAACAAGCACTTGTGTTTGCACCTGAACAGGCCTCTATTTTAGATACTTTAGGTTATGTCAGCTATTTGCAAAATGACTACACCGCTTCGGCACAAGCTTTAGAAAAAGCTTACGCCCTGAGTCATAGTGCCGCGATTGGCTCACGTTATGCAAAATCGTTGTATATGCAAGGCGATATTCAAAAATTCAGCCAAGTGTTACAACAATTACAACAAAATCATCCGAATGATCCGCAATTGCAACAATTAAATTCGCTATTGTTACCGCAGCCAGTTAAAAAGAGTTAAAAGATTCATGCGTTTATTTTCAAAATTAGGATTAACCCTTTTTGCCACCAGTAGCCTTGTACTGACAGGTTGTCAGCCTTTCGTACAAAAACCAGCCAACATTTCACAGCAAGTTGAAGCCGAAAATCAATTTAACCTACAAGGCAAAATTGGTGTGCGCACTCCGCAGCAATCTGGCAGTGCCTTTTTTACTTGGGTACAGCAGCAACAGCAGTTTGATATTGAACTGAGCGGCATTTTGGGCGTTGGTAAAACGCAAATTAGCGGACAACCAGGACAAGTCACCCTCAACAGTGCCAAAACAGGGATAATTTATGCCGAAAGTCCTGAAGAACTGTTAGAACAAGCCACAGGTTGGCAAGCGCCCATCACCCACTTGGTCGATTGGGTACAAGCCCGACCTGCAACGGTCAATGCCCAAATTCAAAAAGACCCCCAACAGCGCCCGACTCAATTTATTGAAGATGGTTGGACGGTCGATTTGAGCTATAACGACAGTGCCAGTTTGCCAAACCGTCTGATTTTGAAACAAGCACTTGAATCAGGGCAAGAAAACCATATTACAATGCTCATCCAAAATCGTTAATCACTTGCCAAGTTTCGCCATGATTCGTGTACCCTCACCTGCCAAATTAAATCTGTTTTTGCACATTACTGGGCGTCGTGACAACGGCTACCATGAATTGCAGACTATTTTTCAACTGATTGATTTATACGACTGGCTAGAATTTGAAGTCAATGATACTCAAAGCATTCAAATTCAGGGTTTAAACAGTGTCAATTTAGAGCAAAACCTGATTTACAAAGCCACGCAAATTTTAAAACCCTACGCGAAACAAGCCACAGGTTTAAATATTAAAATTGAGAAGCACATCCCTATGGGTGCAGGGCTTGGCGGAGGTTCATCCAATGCCGCAACCACCTTAATTGTAGTCAATCAACTTTGGCAATGTGGCTTGGATACTCAAAAACTAGCTGAACTTGGTTTACAGCTCGGAGCAGATGTACCGATCTTTGTGCATGGTCGTAATGCATGGGCAGAAGGCATTGGTGAACAGTTAACATTCATAGACTTAGCCCCAAAACAATATATTGTGTTAAAACCTGACTGTTTTATCAGCACTCAACTACTTTTTTCACAAAAAACATTGACAAGAAACACGAAGCCCACTAAATTCTGCGGCTATCAGATAAAGCCATCTGACTTTGGAAATAATTTTGAGCCTGTGGCACGAAATTTATACCCCGAAGTTGATGAAGCAATGCGTTATTTAGACCAATTTGGTCAAGCAAAGCTTACAGGTACAGGTGCTTGTGTCTTTACTGAAGTGACTGCAGAAATGAATGTAGACGACATTTTGGCACACTCACCATGTACTGCGTACGTTGTGAACAGCTTAGATGAATCTCCATTACGACATTTCACAGTACAATAGGGGTATCGCCAAGTGGTAAGGCACCGGTTTTTGATATCGGCATCCGTTGGTTCGAATCCAGCTACCCCTGCCATCTCTTTCACCTGTAGATTACTGTATTAGGGGTATCGCCAAGTGGTAAGGCACCGGTTTTTGATATCGGCATCCGTTGGTTCGAATCCAGCTACCCCTGCCATCTTACAGTGATCAAATCTAGGGGTATCGCCAAGTGGTAAGGCACCGGTTTTTGATATCGGCATCCGTTGGTTCGAATCCAGCTACCCCTGCCATTTTCTCGCATTAGACAGAACCCCCAATATTACCGCTATCCTGTTAATTTACCTTGACAGAACGCAGTAAAAATATTAAAGTTCTGCCGCATTAGGGGTATCGCCAAGTGGTAAGGCACCGGTTTTTGATATCGGCATCCGTTGGTTCGAATCCAGCTACCCCTGCCATCTATTCTTACATACACCAACCGCCAAGGGTGCTTCATGCCCAATCTTGTCGTTTTTAGTGGAACCGCGCATCCACAATTCGCTCAAAAAGTCGTAAGCCACTTGCACATTCCTTTAGGTGCTGCATCAGTTTCTACCTTCTCTGATGGTGAGATTGCTGTAGAGATTACCGAGAATGTCCGTGGTAAAGACGTATTTATCGTACAACCTACTTGTGCGCCAACCAATGACAACCTCATGGAAATCTTGGTGATGGCTGACGCGTTGCGTCGTGCAAGTGCAGGTCGTATTACTGCCGTTATTCCTTACTTCGGTTATGCCCGCCAAGACCGTCGTCCTCGTTCTACACGTGTTCCAATTACCGCTAAAGTGGTTGCAGATATGCTCACCACTGTAGGGATTGACCGTGTAGTGATGATTGACTTGCACGCAGACCAAATTCAAGGTTTCTTCGACATCCCTGTAGACAACATTTATGGTACGCCTGCGCTATTGGCTGACCTGCGTCAACAGTCACACGACAATCTCATGGTAGTTTCACCAGACGTTGGTGGTGTGGTTCGTGCGCGCGCTGTTGCAAAACAAATGGGTGATATCGATCTTGCAATTATCGATAAACGTCGTCAAAAAGCGAATGAATCACAAGTGATGCATTTGATTGGTGATGTAAAAGATCGTGACTGTGTCATTGTAGATGACATGGTGGATACTGCAGGTACATTATGCAAAGCTGCCGATGCACTTAAAACTTTTGGTGCTCGCCGCGTTGTTGCTTATGCTACCCACCCTGTACTTTCAGGCAAAGCGATTGAAAACCTGAAAAATTCTGTGATTGATGAACTGGTTGTTACAGACACCATTCCTCTTTCAGAAGAAGCTCAAGCACTTGGTAAAATTCGCCAAGTATCTGTAGCAAGTATGGTTGCAGAAACAATTCGCCGTATTAACAACGAAGAATCTATTAGCGCAATGTTCGATTCTTATCTATAATAGAGCGCTAAATTTTCAAAGCCCTGCCACTTGGCAGGGTTTTCTATCACTAGATTGGTCGCAGATCTAGTTTATTTAAACTCAAAATAAGGATGTCTATCATGGCAAACTTCGTATTAAACGCTCAAGCGCGTGAAGCAGCTAACCAAGGGAAAGGTGCGAGCCGCCGCCTTCGTCACGCTGCATTAGTTCCAGCTATCATTTATGGTGGCGACGCTGAGCCTGTAACAATCACTTTAGAACTTCGTGAGCTTGTAAAAGCTTTAGAAAGCAATGCTTTCTTTGAAGAAGTTGTAGAAATCAAAGTAGGCGACAAAGTTGAAAACGTGAAAATCCAAGCGTTACAACGTCACCCTGCTAAAAACACACCTATGCACGCTGACTTCAAACGCGCATAAGTGTTCATGGTATAATTAGTGGCTAATATTTCACTGATTGTTGGTTTGGGCAACCCTGGTAAAGAGTATGCCCAAACCCGCCATAATGCAGGCTTCTGGTTTGTAGAACGCCTTGCAGATCAATATGGCATTACATTAAAAGCCGATCCTAAATTTCACGGGATCAGCGGACGTGGTAATATCGAAGGTCAAGACGTTCGTCTGTTATTACCCACAACCTTTATGAATCGTTCTGGTCAAAGTGTTGTTCCCTTCGCCAAATTCTATCAAATTGCACCTGAAGCAATGCTGATTGCTCATGATGAACTGGATATGAACCCAGGGATCATTCGCCTAAAAACGGGTGGTGGTCATGGTGGACATAATGGTTTACGTGACATCGTGCCGCACACAGGTCCAAACTTCCATCGTTTACGCATTGGTATTGGGCATCCAGGTTCAAAAGAACGCGTGTCTGGTCATGTACTGAGCAAAGCACCAAGTAGCGAGCAAACTTTAATGGATGATGCACTTGCACATGCATTAGGTCGTATCAAGTTACTGGTCAATGGCGAAGTACAACAAGCCATGAATCAAATCAATGCCTATAAACCGAACTGATGAATCCACAATTGTTGAACAATCACACTTGCCATGTCGCAATTTTCAGAGCAAAATGCGCTTTCTGCTCGGAACTGACATCCATCAAGCAGTGTTTGAATTCAACCATAAGATAAAATCTTAGGTCCACTAAGGAGACGCTCACCATGCTATCTCGTTTATTAAAATGCAAAATCCACCGTGCTTTTGTAACTCATGCAGAACTTCACTACGAAGGTTCATGTGCAATTGACGGAACACTCATGGATTTGGCTGGCATTCGTGAATATGAAGAAATCCACGTATGGAACGTGACCAATGGTAAGCGCTTCACAACTTATGCAATTCGTGGTGAAGACAACTCAGGCATCATTTCAGTCAATGGTGGTGCTGCACACCAAGCCGATGTAGGCGATATTATTATTATCGCAACCTTTGGTGACTTCACTGAAGCAGAAGCCAATGCACACGAACCACGTTTGGTCTATGCAAACCCAGACAATACCGTGAGCCACACTGCAAACTGTATTCCTGTACAAGTGGCTTAAGCCACTCCTGTACAAAATAAAAAACTCGCAGATTTTGCGAGTTTTTTTTATGGCTCAATAAAGTCATCTACTCTTTACAGACCCCATAGCAAGACTTACAAATTAGTCATCGTGCAAGCTATGCAATAAGCTATGGCTGATACCATCAGCTCTTAAAAATGCAAAATCATAACTTGCAGTTGCAAGTGCCAACACGCGACGCTCAAATTCCTGCCACAGAGGTCGCACTTCTTTGTAGTGAATGCCCAAGCCGCTTTCATCGGTAAAATGTCGATTTTTTTCACAAATTTTCAGTGCGTGATACAGCTTACGCCCTTTTGAAGCATCATCGCGTAAACGCACACGCTTAGAGCGGATAAACCCTTCGACATGACGCAAGTCAGCAAAAGGCAACATAGGCACTAAAATCTGATCAAGCTGTGCATCTAAACGACGCCAAACGGCAGTGTGTTGTTCAGGCGTATAACTGTTCCATTGAATCACTTCATGGTTAAAGCGACGGCAACCTCGACAGACAGCATCACCAAACACCGTAGAACAACGACCTGCACACGGGGTTAAAGTGGCAATTTGACGATCCTTACTCAACACAACACTCCAATATTTAACAACACCTGTTGGCGCATCAACATGAACACAACATTCTTCTTTGAAACGAGTGGCATCATACCCCGTTCTGCTACATTTTTAAAATGTTGTGTCGTGCTTTAAAACCATGTACCGCACTCGGTTTTCTCGCATATTCACACAAAGCAGGTTAGAATATGCGCCTTAAATTTTTGTCTTTCATCTATTGGAGTACTCCATGAACGCTACTGTAGAACAGCTTGCACCTGTAGAACAGCCAGCGACCACGACTTGGGTTGTTGCCGCACTTTATCAATTCAAAGAAGTTGCAGATCCTGCCGATCTTCAACAACGCTTATTAGATTTGGTAAATTCAATCAACCTTTGCGGTACTCTTATTGTGGCAGGTGAAGGCATTAATGGAACTGTAGCGGGTGATCGTGCCGCGATTGATCAAGTTCACCAATTTCTGTTGAATGAAGGCTTTACTACAATGGAATACAAAGAGTCGCACAGCTCTGAAAAGCCATTCCGTAAAATGAAAATCAAGCTGAAAAAAGAAATTGTGACTTTGGGTGTAGAAGTAAAACCACGTGATTTAGTCGGTCACTACCTAGACCCGAAAGAATGGAATGAACTGATTGCCCGTGACGATGTCATTCTGATTGATACCCGTAATGACTATGAATACAAAGCAGGAACGTTTAAGGGCGCAATTGACCCGAAAACTGAAACGTTCCGTGAATTTCCAGAATATGTGAAACAAAACCTAGAACAGCATAAAGATAAAAAAATTGCGATGTTCTGCACAGGCGGGATTCGTTGTGAGAAATCGACCTCGTTATTGTTGCAAGAAGGTTTTACTGAGGTTTATCACTTAAAAGGTGGCGTACTTAAATACTTAGAAGAAACACCAGCAGATGAAAGCTTATGGGAAGGTGAATGTTTCGTATTTGATGGCCGTACTGCGGTGACACATGGTATGCAAGAAGGTCAAAACACCAAATGTCATGCTTGCGGTTGGCCATTACTGCCTGAAGAAGTTGAATTACCAAGCTATGAACACGGTGTATCTTGTGTGTACTGTATTGATAAAACCAGTGAGAAACAAAAAGAAGGTTTCCGTATGCGCCAATCACAAATTGCCGCAGCTAAACGTAAACGTCTGTAATCCGTACAGGCTCATACACATCAACAAGGTCTAACAAAAGCCATGTTGATGTTGTATCGACCACTCTAATCATATTGAAAAAGTCCTCATCCAGTATGGGGATTTTTTATGTCTACATATATGCTTCACGCAAGATTACATAGAACATAAAAATACAACGCTTGTTTACCAAGCATTGCGCAATATCCCCAGATTGGGTGATAGCATTCAATCAAAATAAGCCACAAAATCTGTGGCTATATTGGTGCAGATGTTCAGCACAAACTCAACATCTCCCATAACCCAAAATTCAAGGATCGTTATGTATTCCTAAATTTATATGCCGCAATCAGGAGTGACGCTATGCCTAAAACAACAATTTCAAATTCAATGCACACACTACGTTTTACGCCTGTAAAATCTGTGACTGCTACGCATAGCGCAACAATGCAAGATGGTTTGGAACATGAATCTCATACTTTTATTGTGGCTTTAGGTGCAATTTTAGGCGGTATTATTGCGGCATTTGTTGGCTATCATCTACAAGCGCATTTCTTGAATTACGCCCTGCTCTGTGCCATTCCTATACTTGTGGCATATAGCTTAAGACGTGTATATATCTATACCCTGACCCATGCAGAGCTTGATTAAGTCTAAATTGCGCAAGACTTTACTGTTCGTCCAATACTGCTTAGGATAGAAGCACTTTTCTAAAGCACAACCTGCATGAACTTAACTGAATGGATTATTTCCATTATGGAACAACTGGGCTACCTTGGTATTGCCCTGTTAATGTTTCTGGATAATGTTTTTCCACCCGTTCCTTCTGAAATTATTATGCCCTCTGCAGGCTATTCTGCATCGCAAGGGCAATTACTGCTATTGGGTGTCATCATTGCAGGCTGTATCGGCTCGTTGTTCGCAGCGGCAGTGTTATATTGGGTAGGTTATCGCTGCAAACATGAAAGTATTTACCACTGGGTCAATCGCTACGGTAAATATCTATGGATTAAAGAACAAGACGTCCGAAACTCCCTGCATTGGTTTGAACAATATGGACATCGGATTGTATTTTTTGGGCGCATGATTCCCGCTATTCGTTCTCTCATCAGTATTCCTGCAGGCATGAGCCACATGCCATTTTGGAAATTTATGTTTTATAGTGGTTTAGGCACAATTATTTGGACCACTTTTTTAGCTTGCGTGGGTTATTATTTTGGTGAAAACCAACAATTGATGCAGCAAATTTTCAGTCAGGTCAGCCATGTCATTATAGGCTTGGTGCTCTTAGTCATCGCAATTATTTTATACCGTAGGCATCGCCGTAAAATGCGTGACTAATGCTTGTGTTGCTGCGCAATTGAATCAATTTTTTGGGGAAAATCAGACATGAAACCATATTTATTATTTTTTGCTGCGGTTTACAGTATTACGCTGGTCTTACTCATTACCGTATTGATTTTTGGTCTGAACTTAGGTGGCTTGACCTTGCTCCCTGCATTAATTGCCGCAGCATTCATTAGCGCAGGACATTTTGTCAAAAAAGAACAACGCTTACCGAGCAGTGATGAAAAAATTCAACTGGTTTGGGGCTCAAGTGCGGTGGCAATTATTATTGGTAGCTTCTTTGTGTTTTTCTTGGTGCTGATGAATCCGAATGCAGAAGCCATTTTAAAAGCTGCAGATAAAGCAGGACTAGCACTGGCTGCGGTGGTGATGCTGTGTTTGATTGCGATTCATGGTGCAGTTTTTCATGTTGCCTATGGTTGGTATGCGAACCGTTATTATCAAAAAAAGTACTTATAAGCTTACCTAAAGTACGTATTTCACACTGAACCGCAACATCAAACACTTAAAATCAACATCAGGCTGATATATCACACATAAATTTACGTCTGACATGCGCTGTAACTGAAATGCATTCTGAATAGGCTATAAGCCTACATTGTAGCAGCGTAGATTAAGCCTATTCATAGCGATTTATGAATATAGGAACGCTATAACGCATACAAAGATAAAAAGGTGATTCGAATGTCAGATTTTGAACGCAATGAAAAAATTGACCGTGATGTGGTTAAGAACTTACCAAAAGAAGAACGTGATCGCTTAAATGCCGATCCAATTACAGGAGAACCTGGTGCACACCCTGTCGGTACTGGTTTAGGTGCTGTTGGCGGTGCGGCTACTGGTGCAACAGTAGGTGCGCTGGGTGGTCCAGTAGGTGCTGTGGTCGGTGGTGCTGTAGGCGCTGTAGTGGGTGGTTTGGCAGGTAAAGGTGCAGCAGAAGTTGTGAACCCTACCGAAGAAGAAGCTTACTGGCGTACCAATAGCTTAAATACAACCTACTTTACAGAAACACGCAACCATTATCATGATTTAGATTATGATCGTGACTATCAAAATGCCTATCGCATTGGTTATGAAAACCGCCCACATTATGATACGCACACACGTTTCGAAGATGTTGAGCCCGATCTAAGAAGCAAATGGGGGCAAATTAAAGGCAGTTCACGCTTAACGTGGGAACAAGCTAAATTTGCTGTCAAAGATGCTTGGGATCGTGCGACACGCTAATTGGTAACATGATCATTGAAGCGCCATAATAAAAAACGCACTGCGATTTGCGCAGTGCGTTTTTTTTATGAGGATTACATATTACACAATATGTAAACCAAGCCATTAATCAGGCGTGTGGTACATCAAATATAATTCATTCAGGTTTTCAGGAATTTCTTCTGCAATTTCGTCCATTAACTGACCATTGCGACGGAAAGATTCCATTTGTGGATTTTCTTCATCAATGCCGCTAAACACCATCATTGGCAAAGTTAAATCAACCAATTGCTCTTCAAATTCAGGCGTAAACCATGCTTCTTCGTTTAAGAACATCGCATCGACAAAGCCAACGCTCCAATCACCCAAACTTGAATCAACTTCTGCTTCTTCAATTTCAAATGGAAACTCAATGCCTTCTTCATTGGCTAAACTTTGGCGAATGCTTTCTAACCAAGCCTGAATTTGCGCAATAATTTCAGCAGGCACTTTCTTTTGGTTGCCTTCAAACAATTCATTTAACCATGGGTCAAATTGAGGTCCAACTGCAATGGCACACAAGAAACCATGCGTTGCAGCGAAGTCTAGACCATACTCGTTTTGGTCACCATCTAGATATTCACTTAACAGGTCTAAATCTAAAGCAGTCATTTCAAATCCATCGGTGTCAATTTAGGGGTGTAGCATAGCATTTTCAATGCCAGATACAGTACCTGATTTTAGTCATCTTCATCGTCAAAATCGTCGTCATCGTCAAAATCATAATCAAAATCTTTGAGCTCACGTTCCAAACGACGTTGTGCGAGTAAATCATCAATCAAACGGCGCTTTTCTAAAGATTCTTTCGCGCTTATTTTGTTTGATGCCTCATCGAAATTAACATCATCATCACCGTAGTTATCATCTAGTTCAAAATCTGTAGAAGACACTAAAACTACCTCAGAATGAAAAAATGTGAAGGGTCTAGCCGCTATTTATCTGCCTTTATAAATATTGTCAAGTTTTATTTATTTTTTTCAAAAAACTGCAACATAGACAGCTTGCAACATTGCGGCAAATTTGTGTATTTATGAACAAGTTAGTATCATTATTTGAGATTCGCCCCAATCATAAAAATATTTTGCGGGCAAAAAGGAAATTGACTTGAAAAACAGTAATGAAGCCCCATATTCCTATCACATTCTTCATTCAAACATCATTTTAAAATCATGCTTGATTGATCAATTCACCCCCTATTTAAAGCGAATTGTGCTATCATGCACGGTTTTTCACTGCCACAGATTCAACGAAGAGTAAGCAAAGATGAGCGATATGAATTCCCCTACTTCGCAAGTAGCGGCTCTGATTAGCCGAGGCAAAGAGCAAGGTTACCTAACTTACGCTGAGGTTAACGATCATCTCCCGGACTCAATCACAGAAAGCGAGCAGATTGAAGACATTATTCAAATGCTTCAAGACGTCGGTATTCCTGTGCATGAACGTGCGCCTGAATCTGATGATGCAATGTTCGAGGATAATGCGGAAGCTGCCGACGAAGTTGCTGAAGAAGAAGCTGCAGCGGTACTTGCCTCTGTAGAAAATGAGCCTGGTCGCACCACAGACCCTGTGCGTATGTATATGCGTGAAATGGGTACGGTTGAGCTGTTAACGCGTGAAGGTGAAATTAGCATTGCGAAACGTATTGAAGAAGGGATTCGCGATGTACTTCACTCGATTGCCTACTGGCCAAACGCAGTGCAAGTGGTACTGCAAGAATATAAAGATTATGAAGCAGGCGAACGTCGCCTTGCCGATATTTTATCAGGTTATTTAGACCCTGAAACCGATGAAGAAATTCCAGAAGTTTTAGAAGACGAAGCCGATTTAGACAAAGAAGAAGACACCAGCAACAAACCAACCAAAGACGTCAAACTTGATGATGACGATGAGGAAGAAGAAGCTGAAGCCGAAGAAGAATCTGAAGCAGATTCAGGTCCAGACCCAGAAATTGCAAGAATGCGTTTTGGTGAATTGGAACAGGCTTATCTTGCAAAAATTGCTGCCATTGAAAAACATGGTCGTGAAAGTGCCGAAGCTCAAGAGGCTTTAGAAGCTTTAGCGACTGTATTCATGATGTTTAAATTTACGCCACGTTTATTCGATATTATTTCGGAAATGATTCGTGGTACACATGAACAAATTCGTACTGCTGAACGTGAAGTGATGCGTTATGCGGTGCGTCGTGGTCGTATGGATCGTACTCAATTCCGTACCTCATTCCCAGGTCAGGAATCTAACTTTGCTTGGTTAGACGAGCACATTGCCAAAGCACCTGCCGACCAAAAAGGCTATTTGGAAAAAGTACGTCCAGATATTTTGGCGTTCCAACAAAAAATTGCCGACATTGAAAAAGAGTTAGGCTTAGATGTTAAAGGCATCAAAGAAATTTCTAAGCGTATGGCAGTAGGCGAAGCCAAAGCCCGTCGTGCGAAGAAAGAAATGGTTGAAGCCAACTTGCGTCTGGTTATTTCGATTGCAAAAAAATACACCAACCGTGGTTTACAATTCCTAGACTTGATTCAGGAAGGTAACATCGGCTTGATGAAAGCGGTAGACAAGTTCGAATACCGTCGTGGTTATAAGTTCTCGACTTATGCAACATGGTGGATTCGTCAGGCGATTACCCGTTCTATTGCCGACCAAGCGCGTACCATTCGTATTCCAGTACACATGATCGAAACCATTAACAAGATCAACCGTGTATCGCGTCAATTGCTTCAGGAAATGGGTCGTGAACCGACTCCAGAAGAATTAGGCGAACGCTTGGAAATGGATGAAGTTAAAGTTCGTAAAGTTCTGAAAATTGCCAAAGAGCCGATTTCTATGGAAACGCCAATTGGTGATGATGAAGATTCACATTTGGGTGACTTCATTGAGGACAGCAACATCACCTCACCTGTTGATGCGGCAACCTCTGAAGGCTTAAAAGAAGCGACCCGTGAAGTGCTTGAAAACTTGACTGAACGTGAAGCCAAAGTTCTGAAAATGCGTTTTGGTATTGATATGCCAACCGATCATACTTTGGAAGAAGTTGGGAAGCAGTTTGATGTGACCCGTGAACGTATCCGTCAGATTGAAGCCAAAGCCTTACGTAAACTTCGTCACCCTTCTCGTTCTGAACACTTACGCTCGTTCTTGGAAAATGACTAAGATTGCTGCATAAATGAGCTATTGAAATTTTTAAATTCAGCCTCATTTATTCAACAAGACAAAAAACGCCTGCCCTATGCAGGCGTTTGATATAGAGATAGAGACACACGCTTATGACGTTATTCAACCGTACCCCATCTCGTGAACTACAAGAGCATCTTTGGGTGTTTCCAATGGATTACCCAATTAAACTCATTGGTGACGCGGGTGATGAACTGCGTATTGCTGTGGTTGAAATTTTAGTGAAGCACTTCCCTGAGTTTGATGCACAAAGCATCAGCATTACCCCATCACGCACAGGCAAGTATCATTCAATTACAGCACAATTGCGTTTTGAAGAATTGGAACAAGTGCATGCCATTTATGCAGATTTGGCAGCTTGCCCACTGATTAAAACTGCATTGTAATTTTGTAGATTGATTTTCAAATAACACGCTTTCGGGCGTGTTTTTTGTTTCTGTACCGACAAAATCTTATTCAATCCACAAATCCCCTACTACCGCCACATTTTCGTATAATAAAATCAATTTCTTGCTTTTATGGATAGGACTGCATCACTGTGGATACTGCACAACGGCCAAACCTGATTATTCGTCAATATCATGACCTGACTGACTATCAAGCACGCTTTCAGGAAATGAAAGAGTGGACTGAACAACGTGATGCAGACAGCCCTGACCAACTCTGGATTTTGCAACATCCGAATGTACTGACCCAAGGGCAAGCAGGCAAAGCCGAACATATTTTAATGGCGACAGATATTCCTGTGGTACAGACTGATCGTGGTGGTCAAGTCACATGGCATGGCCCAGGCCAATTGGTCGCCTACTTCATGTTTGACCTGAACCGTTTAGGCTGGAATGTCCGTACTTTGGTATCTTATGCTGAAAACTTGATGATTGAGCTGCTTAAAAAATACGGTATTGAAGCCTATGCCAAAGCAGATGCACCAGGGGTATATGTCAATGAACGAAAAATTGGCTCACTCGGTTTTAAAATTCGTAAAGGCCGTAGTTATCACGGTTTAGCCCTCAATATTGATTGTGACTTGACTGGTTTTCAAAGTATCAACCCTTGCGGCTATGCAGGTTTGGAAATGGTACGTGTGATGGATTTAGTCAATGACTATCCACATTTTGAAAACTTCTGCGCAGATATCATTGAAACTTTACAAAACAGCGGTTACTTTAATGACGTTCAAGTCATTCACGTATAAATGGCTTTCTTTTCAATAAGAAATAAAATAGAGTATTTACTCTAAATAATGATTTATAACACAGGGATTCAGCGCGTGATTTCAACTAAATCTGTGAAACCCGCTTTGCAACTGGCCTATGTCAAACTCATGATGGATGTGATTGGCAGAGGTTTAGTCATGGCAAGTCAGGTCGATGAAGAAATTAAACAGGAAGTTGCAAAATTCCCCAGCAACTTTGTGTTGTCTATGAAAGTTTTTCCGAATGGTCCAGCCTTTGTTGCCAAAGTCACTGCAGATCATCAATTAGAACTGTTACAGAATACGGCACAAAAACCCGATTTAACCATTACCTTCAAACACTTAAATCATGCATTTTTAGTGTTTTCATTTCAGGAAAGTACCGCACAGGCCTTTGCGCATGACCGCATGATTGCTGATGGTGATGTGTCTTATGCAATTCGCTTGGTACGTTGCCTGAATAAAATGGAAGCACTGATCTTGCCTAAATTACTGGCAGAACTGGCGGTAAAACAATATCCGACTGAACTCAGCTTAAAAGAAAAACTATCAGGTGCAGCCAATATCTATCTAAAAGTTGCCCAATCTTATTTCAAACGGAGTGCATAACATGGCGAAGCCTTATTACGAATTTTTTTGCCCAGTCAAAGTCATTGCAGGTCATGCAGCGCTTGAACATATTCCGTTTGAATTGGCGACACTCGGTTCGCAGCGTCCAATGATCATTACCGACAAAGGTGTGCGTTCCAACAATTTGCTTGCACCGATTGAAGCGGCTTTTGAATCTACCGATGCCGTGATTGGCTATGTTTTTGATGATGTCCCGCAAGATTCAAGTGTGGCAACAGTGCGTCGTGCGGCACAGTTGTACCGTGAAAATAACTGTGATGCCATTATCGCGGTGGGTGGCGGTTCAGTCATTGACACTTCTAAAGCCACCAATATTTTAGTCAGCGAGGGCGGTGATGACTTATTGCAATATTCAGGTGCGCATAACTTACCACGCCCACTGAAACCTTTTTTTGTGATTCCAACCACATCTGGAACAGGTTCAGAAGTGACTATGGTTGCGGTGGTATCCGACACAGAAAAGAACGTCAAAATGCCATTTGCATCGTATTACTTAATGCCACATGCAGCCATTTTAGACCCGCGTATGACGCAAACTTTGCCACCACATTTAACAGCAATGACGGCTATGGATGCCATGACGCACGCCATTGAGGCTTATAGTTGCATGGCAGCCAACCCAATTTCTGATGCTTATGCCACTGCAGCAATTAAAAAAATCAGCAATAACCTGTTCAATGTATTAGACAACCCAAGCGATGAACAAGGCCGTTTGGAATTGGCACAAGCATCTACTATGGCGGGCATTGCATTTTCAAATTCCATGGTTGGTTTAGTGCATTCCCTAGGTCATGCGTTGGGTGCTGTGGCACATTTGCCACATGGACTGTGCATGAATTTATTCTTGCCATACGTGTTGGAATACAACAAAGACGTCAATGCCGATAAAATTGCCGAGCTGCTATTACCGTTGGCAGGCGCAGACGTCTATGCGCAAACCCCTGCACATTTACGTGCCGATAAAACCATTGCGACACTCTTAGCTATTCGTGACCGCTTATATGCACTGACCAAATTGCCACGCACTTTACAAGAAACTGGTAAAGTCAGCGAAGCACAATTAGATGAAGTCGCTGAAAAAGCCCTGAACGATGGTTCGATTATTTACAACCCGAAAGAAGCCAATTTAGAAGAACTCAAAGCTATCTTAAAAAAGGCTTGGTAATTCCTACAAAATAGGCGAACATAGCCGAAAATCTAGCCTGATGTTTTTCTAAACATCGGGCTTTTCATTGGTAGACTGCTGCGTCTGATGTTTTTTCATCAATATGGCGTTTTTTCTGCTAAAAAAGAAAGCAAAGATACTGACAAGGCGCGTCATTATGGAGTAGATTGGCGCGTTTTTACTTTTTATGTAGGGGGGATTGTTCGTCTCAAACAATCCTGAACAAACATGACTGATCCTTGATCAACGATTAAGAGGATAACGCCGTTGACAAATATCTCTGGGACTCAATCGGCAGCTAAACTGCAAAAAACGCTAGGACTCTGGCACATTATTATTATTGGTTTAGCCTACATTCAACCGATGACGTTATTCGACACTTTCGGCTTAGTATCGGAAGAAAGTCATTTTCACGTACCCACATCTTATATTTTTGCACTGGTTGCCATTCTTTTAACTTCTTTAAGTTATGGTCATATGATTCGTCGTTATCCTTCTTCTGGGTCGGCGTATACCTATGCACAAAAATCGATTCACCCCAACGTTGGTTTTATGGTGGGTTGGTCATCTTGGCTAGATTATTTACTCTCGCCAATGGTCAACATCATCTTGGCGGTGATTTATCTGGAAGCCTTATTCCCTGATGTGAATCACTGGATTTGGGTAGTGGTACTCACGGCATTTATGACGGGTGTCAACTTGCGTGGTGCGCGTTTTGTCGCCAACTTTAACAGTATGATCGTTTTGGTACAGTTGGTGGTCATTGGCGTATTTACATGGATGATGTACACCAAACTTCAGGCAGGTTTCAATGCCGATGGTCCAATCACTGCCGAGCAACGCTATCAGTTATGGAGCTTAGAACCTTTCTGGAATGAACTGACTTCGGTAGGCGCATTGATTACAGGTGCAACCCTACTCTGCTTTTCATTTACAGGTTTTGACTCACTCAGCTCGCTTGCAGAAGAAACCAAAGACACTGAAAAAACCTTACCGAAGGCAATGTTCTTAACTGCGCTGATTGCGGGTGTGATTTTTATTGTCAGCACCTATTTCATGCAGATTTTCTTCCCGAATGAACCAGGCAGCTACTTTAAAAATATTGCTGAAACACAGCCAGAAATTCTGCTCTTGGTCGGCGGCTCGTTGTTCCAGTCATATGTGCTTGCCTTTGCTATTGTAACGGTAATGGCATCGGGTATTTCGGCTCATGCGGGCGTATCGCGTTTAATGTACGTGATGGGTCGTGATGGCGTGATCAACAAAAAAATCTTTGGTCATATCAGCCCACGTAGCTATACACCTTCATACAATATTTTAATTGTAGGTGCTGTGGCGTTAACTGCTGGTTTTATGAACTTGGATTTTGTCATTTCATTAATCAGTTTTGGTGCCCTCACCGCATTTAGCTTTGTGAATTTATCGGTGATTTCACGTTATGCGCTACGTGATGGTCGCACCAAAGGCTTTAAAGACATTCTCAATTTTGTGATCGTACCGTTGTGCGGCTTTATTGCAGTCTTTGCTTTATGGCTCGAAGTCGATGAAACTTCATTGAAGTATGGCTTATGGTGGGCGATGTTTGGGGTTTTATACCTCGGTTATAAAACCAAAGGCTTTAAACACCCTGCTCCGCAGCACAATGAGTTTGATGATCGCTAAGACAAATAGCATCTCAACCTCTTAAGATCAGGCGCTTTATGCGCCTTTTCTTATGCCTCAAATGGGTTTCAGCTTTAAAGCAGCAAAATAGCGAAAATAAAAAAGCTAAGTACAATTTTGTCTCAGCTTTTTATCTATCAATGCATACAATTACGATGAAGATAGGATCAAATTTGAAATGAATTGATGCTCAAATTAGAGCAATGCTTTAAAACCTTGCTGACGCCATGCCTCATACACAATCACAGCCGTTGCATTGGACAAGTTTAAACTACGTGAGTTTTCTGCCATGGGTAAACGAATCCAGTGCTGCTGCGGAAACAACATGCGTACGGCTTCTGGCAAACCGCGTGTTTCAGGCCCCATCAACAAGGCAACAGGTCGGTTTAAATCCGAAGTATGTGGTGTTTCTGTGCCTTTGGTGGTTAATGGATAAATCGCATCTAAACCCACGCCTTTGCTGTCTAAATCAGCCAAGCATTGCTCAAGATTGTCCCAAATCTGCATACGTGCCCATTCGTGATAATCCAAACCTGCACGTTTCAGCTTTTTATCATCCAACTCAAAACCTAATGGCTTAATCAAATGTAATTGCGCACCTGTATTGGCACACAAACGAATGATATTTCCTGTATTGGCTGGAATTTCAGGCTCATATAAAACAACGTGGATCACAAATTTTCTCTACTTTTCACAATCCCTCCCCAGCTCCCTTTAGAAAATGTAGGAACTCCCCTCTTTTTAAAAGAGGGGTTGGGGGAGATTCATTACCATTTCAACTGTTCACGTAAATTGACCACTTCACCAATAATGGTCAAGGTAGGCGCCTGAATGTGGTGCTGTGCGACTTTACTGGCAATATCCGCCAACGTCCCCACCACCACTTTTTGTTCAGGGGTCGTGCCTTTAGAAATTAAGGCGACAGGCATATCCGCCCGTTGTCCATGTGCAATCAGTTTTTCACAAATGCTTTCTAAGCCAACCAAGCCCATATACAGCACCAAAGTCTGGTGTTCATACACCAATTCTGACCACGGCAATTCAGGCGAACCTTCTTTTAAATGCCCAGTAAGGAAACGCACACTTTGCGCATAATCTCGATGAGTCAGTGGAATGCCTGCATAAGCCGAACAGCCCGAGGCTGCGGTGATGCCCGGTACGACCTGAAATGACACACCTGCTTCATACAATTCTTGAATTTCTTCACCGCCACGCCCAAAAATAAACGGATCGCCACCTTTTAAACGGCAAACTCGCTTACCTGCTTGTGCATATTTCACCAATAATGCATTGATGCCTTCTTGCGGTACAGCATGGTTAGAACGTGCTTTTCCGACATAGACTTTTTCGGCATCACGGCGACACAATTCTAAAATAGGTGCAGACACCAAACGATCATAAATCACCACATCGGCTTGCTGCATTAAACGCAAGGCTTTTAAGGTCAGTAACTCAGGATCACCTGGCCCTGCACCAACCAAATACACCTCGCCTTTCGGTGTTTGCCATTCCGCTAAAGCCTGTTGGATACTTTGGTTTGCAGCGTCAAGATTGTCGTTGAACACCTGTTCTTTAAGAGGACTGGCATATAGCTCCTCCCAAAAAATACGGCGCTCATCTGGATTTACAATTTTCTGTTTTACTGCGGCACGCCACTGACCTGAAAACTCTGCCAGTTTGCCCATACCATGCGGAATGGTACTTTCCAGTTGTGTACGAATTTGACGTGACAATACAGGCGATGTGCCATTACTCGCGACTGAAATCACCAAAGGCGAACGGTCAATGATGGCAGGCACCATAAAACGGCAATGTGGTGGATCATCAACACTATTGACCAGCACATTTTCGGCTTCGCAAGCTGCAAAAACTTGCTGATTGACCAAATTGTTATCCGTTGCAGCAATCACCAAACGATAGTGACGTAACGCAGTAGATGGACTAAAAACATCCTGTACATACTGCCCCTGACTTTGTTGCACCAGTTGCAATAAATTGACATCAATTTCAGGGGCAAGCACATCAACTTTTGCGCCCGCTTTAGCCAGTAACACCGCTTTGCGATAAGCAATATGCCCACCGCCCACAATCAGACAAGGTTGCTGCTGCAACTTTAACGAGATTGGAAAAATATCCACACTAAACCTCAATATTTAAATCTGATTGTAAGCAATTTCATCCTAAGTCGACCTGCACTCAACTTAGTCAATAAACTCTAAACCGCCCATGTACGGACGTAATACTGCAGGAATTTCAATCGAACCATCGGCACGTTGATAGTTTTCCATAACAGCCAATAAAGTACGTCCTACCGCCAAACCTGAACCGTTTAATGTATGCACAAATTCAGTTTTCTTTTGGTCGGCACGGTAGCGTGCTTTCATACGACGCGCTTGGAAATCCCCCATGTTTGAGCATGATGAAATTTCACGGTAAGTGTTTTGACTTGGCACCCAAACTTCTAAGTCATAGGTTTTGGTTGCGCCAAAGCCCATATCGCCACCACATAGAATAATTTTACGGTACGGTAAACCAAGTGCCTGCAAAATACCTTCTGCATGTCCAGTCAATTCTTCTAAAGCCTGCATTGAGGTTTCTGGTTTTACAATCTGCACCATTTCGACTTTATCAAATTGGTGTTGGCGGATTAAACCACGAGTATCGCGACCATAAGAACCTGCTTCGCTGCGGAAACAAGGGGTATGAGCGGCATATTTTAATGGCAAGCGTTCAGGATCAATAATTTCATCACGCACAAAGTTGGTTACTGGAACTTCGGCAGTTGGAATTAGATAGTATTCTTTTTCACCTTGTAGCTTGAACAAATCTTCTTCAAATTTAGGCAGCTGACCAGTACCACGCAATGAATCTGCATTGACCAAATACGGTACATACGCTTCGGTATAACCATTTTGAACAGTATGCGTATCTAACATGAACTGTGTAATCGCACGTTGTAAACGCGCCAATGGCCCTTTCAGAACGCTAAAACGAGAACCTGTTAATTTGGTTGCAGTTTCAAATTCCAAACCACCCATCATTTCGCCAAGGTCGGTATGATCTTTAATTTCAAAATCAAACTGGCGTGGTGTGCCCCATTTCAATACTTCCACATTATCAGCTTCATCTTTACCTTCAGGCACAGACTCATCTGGCAAGTTTGGAATAGACAATGATTTAGCTTCTAACTCATCTTGTAACTCTGCCAAAGCCACTTCAGCGGCTTTGATTTCATCGCCAATAGCAGCCATGCGAGCCATAATTTCAGAAGCATCACCACCTGCTTTTTTAATCTGACCGACTTGTTTTGCGCCCGAATTACGCTCTGCCTGTAATGCTTCGGTTTTAGATTGCAATTCTTTACGACGTGCTTCAAGTGCTGCCCACTCTGCCACATCTAATTGCACACCACGTTTTGCCAAGGCTAAATTTACAGCCTCAATATTATTTCTGAGTAATTTCGGGTCAATCATAGCCAATCTTGGAATAAGAAAAAAACTGGCTATAGTGTAAGCGCTTCGGGTTAAAAAATACAGTAACCCGATTCACGGCTGCACCTTATTACAGCAATCTCTGCGTATTTTTGTGCAATTTTATTGGCTAGGATACTGCGGCAAACTTGGCAAATATTCAGACTTTATTAATTTTTCTGTCGCGTAGTAAGGCAGAATCAACTCAGGCATACCTTCTGCATAAGATGCCAATTCATACAACGGGTAGACAAAGACCAAACCATTGGCGCCATAATAAAAATTATCGCTCAGTTTAAACTTTTCACGGGAAATATCATGTTCATCTAGCCAGTTATAATTATGGTTAAATAATTCTTCTGTCATTTTGGCTTCCGTATTGGGCAGCATAATATCTTGCAACGCCAAACGCTTTTTCTGTTTTAAATCAAAAGTCACAAATTCTTGGTGATGAATACCATGTGCTGCACCCGCAGGGTAACTATAGCTTTGCAAACTAAACGTCGCTAAATTGGCATGTTGCCCGATATAACGCACATAGCTCGAACTCTGACTCAGTCGCATAGGATCGGTTTCTTCTACCTTTGGCGTTGCAGTTGATGCCGCAGCTTCAGAAAATGCAATTGGGTCTGCCTTTTGCAAACGCTGCATAAAATATTCATCAATCCACGCCACATTGGTTTTTACTGTCTGAATATCGTAAGCAGTACAGCCTTCTTCATCACAAATTTGCTGTTGTGGCAATTTAAGCGCCACCACTTTAGCTTGAATCACAGGAATCTCGGCTGTGACAGATGCAGGCGCAGCTTGCTCAGTTTCGGTTTTAGAAGTTGCCTCACTCTTTGGCTGACATGCAGTCAACAACAGAACCGAACTTAAAGCGACAGCACCCAAAAACACCTGTGATTTTAAATATTGCATTAAATTCCCCTTCTACCACGATTCATAAAGTCCAATGATTAGAAATGCAAACCTGCACAAATCTTGCGATAAAATTGCTTCAATTGAATTAGTCAAGACTATAGATAACTCTCGCTGTTCAATCCTAGAGCAGTTGTGTAACGGAATAATCGGGGGATAAAGTTGCTTAAAATTAATGCTCATATTTTTGTATGATTATTTTTATTTTTTCATTATAAATCAAAATATTGATAACACATCATTAGTGCAAAATGATGATCTGTGATGACTCAGTCTATATCCTGCATACTGCAAAATGTGAATTATCCCAAGATTTATCCACAGAAATTGTGGATTTCTCGGGAAGAATATTCAAATAAATTTCCGCTATGCTGAAGCTGAAAACCTTCTCCCTGTGGGAGAAGGCTAGGATAAGGAATAACAAATTATGCTTTTAAAAGAATGTATGAAAACATTCAATTATTGATCAATAATGTCCGTGCCTTTTGGTGGAGTAAAATTAAAAGTTGAGGCTGGTATCGCCGCATTGACTTTTACATTATTAAAGCGCACATGCGTGGTTTGTCCCAATGAGTCCTGTAAAATCATTAAGGTTGGCGCGTTACGCGCACCAAAACTAATGGTTAAACTCTGAAATACGCCATCATCACTTTTTGGGTATAAGGTGTAATAAGTCTTTGACTTATTCGGCTGGGTCACACGATACGACTGCATGATTTGATTGGTATTGCCCGAAAGCAACAACGCAGGCGTATTTGCCACTTGATCATCTAGGCTTTGGCGTACAGCTTGTTGTAAGTCTAGGTCATAAATCCATACGGTTTTACCCGTAGTCACAATTGTTTGTTTGGCTGGACTGGTGGTTTCCCAAAAGAATTTACCCGGACGCTCAACTTTCATAACCCCTTTAAAATTCTGGTTCATGTGCTGTGCCGATAAACCACGGTTTGGCAAAGCCTTGCCATTGTTGCTAACTTTTGTGGTTTGCTCAAAATTGGCAGTAAAACTTTTAATGCCATTTAATTGTTTAACAAGGTTTGCTGTCGCTTGTTGCTCCGATGCTGCCACTGGCGCAGCGAACACTGTAGTACTCATGATTGGCGCTAAAGTGATTGCACCCAATGCCACAGCACACATCGTTTTACGAAGCATATTCATAGATTCACCTTTTTATATTTGCTCAATCGCAATGTTTTGGATGTCCCATCTTAAACCAATTTCTGGCGCTAATATGATAGAAAATAAGAAGTTTTGTATGCTTATTAATATAAAATGTAGAAATTTATCCATCATGATGAAGAACTAAAATTTATCATTTAGCATTTATTCTTCATCATACAAGCATAAAAAAACCCACAATCACTTGTGGGTTTTTTTCACTATTTCAGCTTACGCTTCAACAGATACGTAGCGACGGCCAAATTGACCTTTCACTTCGAATTTTACTACGCCGTCAGCAGTAGCAAATAAAGTATGGTCACGGCCCATACCTACGTTTGCACCAGCATGGAATTCTGTACCACGTTGACGAACGATGATGTTACCAGCAGTTACAGTTTGACCACCGTAAACTTTAACACCTAACATCTTAGGATTCGAATCACGACCGTTCTTAGTCGATCCACCGGCTTTTTTAGTTGCCATGTCTATTTACTCCTAGTGATTAGCCTGCAATACCAGTAATTTTCAACTCGGTAAACCATTGACGGTGACCTTGTTGCTTACGGTAGTGTTTACGACGACGCATTTTAACAATACGGATTTTGTCGTGACGACCATGACCAACCACTTCTGCAGTTACTTTAGCGCCAGCAACAACTGGAGCACCGATTTGAACGTTGTCACCGTTTACAACCATTAATACGTCATCAAACGTAATAGTTGCGCCAGTTTCAGCTTTCAATAATTCAACTTTAAGGGTTTCACCCTCAACAACACGGTGCTGTTTACCACCGCTTTGGATTACTGCGTACATAATGTACTCCAAACATGCCCGTGTCGTCGTGCCGATAAAGGGATATATCGATCTTAAAACGAACGCCACTGGGGGTTATTCAAGGGCAAGGATTTTAAGCGATATTCGCACAAACAACAAGCCATTTACGGCAATTATTGCACAACAAGGTTGATTGTTTAATACCCAGCCGCGTAAATGACTTTTGTAGCCTTATCCATCTTCAATGGATCAATCAATATAGACAGATTGTGTTGGCGTAAACTGCTGTGCTTGTTAAAATCAGGCCCAACTTGAGCAAATAACTGAATTTACCCACAAAGTTATTGACTTCGTTTTCTAGTAGAATTAACAATTACAGCATTTGGCAGGTGCCTAACTATTGCATTCATTGCGTTATTTTCGCAGACTTAAGCAGTTTTCTTGGCTGTAACATAAGTTACAACTGATTCAACTAAGTTGTCATTCAATATTATTGAGGTTTCTCTTCACATGACCATCGACTTTAAGCAAGACATTCTCGCCCCTGTTGCTTCTGATTTTGCCGCGATGGATACATTTATTAATGAAGGGATTACCTCTAAAGTCGCGTTAGTGATGGCGGTTAGTAAGCATGTGGTCGAAGCTGGCGGTAAGCGCATGCGTCCAATTATGTGCTTACTTGCTGCCAAAGCTTGTGGTGCAGAAGATTTAGAGCGTCAACGTAAACTGGCTGCAATTATTGAAATGCTGCATACCGCAACTTTGGTGCATGATGATGTGGTGGATGAGTCTGGTTTACGTCGTGGTCGACCTACTGCTAACGCCACTTGGAATAACCAAACAGCGGTTTTAGTCGGTGACTTTTTAATTTCCCGCGCCTTTGACTTATTGGTCGATTTAAACGATTTGGTATTGCTGAAAGACTTTTCTACAGGGACTTGTGAAATTGCCGAAGGTGAAGTTTTACAATTACAGGCACAGCATCAACCCGACACCACAGAACAAATTTATTTAGACATTATTCACGGCAAAACTTCACGTTTATTTGAACTTGCCACCGAAGGTGCAGCAATTTTAACAGGCACGCCACAGTACCGCGAGCCGTTGCGTTTATTTGCAGGACACTTTGGCAATGCCTTCCAAATTATTGATGATATTTTAGATTACACGTCAGACGCTGAAACATTAGGTAAAAATATTGGCGATGATTTAATGGAAGGCAAACCAACTTTGCCTTTAATCTCTGCATTAAGAAATACCACTGGCGAACAACACCAAATTATTCGTCGCAGTATTGCGACAGGTGGTACTTCTGACCTCGATCAGGTTATTGCCATTGTGCAGTCCTCTGGCGCTCTCGATTATTGCCGCCAACGTGCCACAGAAGAAACAGAAGCCGCTATTGCCGCTTTAGAAGCACTGCCAGACTCGGAGTATCGTCAGGCCTTAAAGAATTTAGCCTTATTGGCTTTACATCGCATTCAATAATTTAAGCAGCTTATGCATATAAAACTCAACGATTTATTTAGAAAAATGCAAGAACAGCTGGATACACCAAAAGCTGTTCTGGATGAAAATCTGCTGATTGAACTGGTCAATCGTATCCGTCCTAGTGACACTCAAGATTTAGAAGAAACTCATCAAAAGTTTCAAGCTTTCTTACAAGCCTTGCTGCTGACACCCGATGCCAGCTCAACCTTGCAACATTTTGTTTTACGTCTAATCAATCAATACAAACAAACCAGTTTATATGCCGACACGGGAATTTTATCGCTCGATGGTTTTTGGAATCAGTTGTTTCAGCGTTTGGGCGCGCACTTTTTACCGCTGATTAATGATGAAAGCCAACTGCAAGATTTAGTCCGTCGAGTTTTTCCACTACGTAGTGATAAATACTGGCTCGACAATATTGAAGATACCGAATGGCAGCAATTATTTACTTTACTGAATCGCGGACATGGCGGACAAACACAAAAACGCCTGATTCGCAGTGAAATTATTAAAGCTCTAACAGTGCTGTCATATCGGGTCAGCGGCATTGGTTTATATCCTGAATTTATTAGTGCCTATCCTGAACTAAGTGAATATGATTCACCTTTTTTGGCACAAAACCGCGAAATCAACGAGTTTATTCAGCTTTATAAAGTTGCCGATCAACAACACGATCAAATCAGTGCCATTCAACCACCCGATGCCTCTCAAGCTTTGGTAATGATTGACCAATGTCATGATGTCAGCAGTAAAATTCGTCGTGCGACTAAACGTACTGGCGTCAGTATCAGCCTGACTTATTTATTGTCTTTACTGGAACAATGTTTAGAGCGGATTGAGCTGTTGCTAAATTTAATCGTGGCGCAAGACAAAGTCCGTTATGTTTCGGCAGGACAATTACTGGTAGATGTAACTGCGGCATTGTATAGCGAACGCAGTGTACGCTCCTTGCTTGCAGAAAACAGTGAGTTAATTGCCTTACAAGTCACTGAAAATGCTAGTAAAACGGGTGAGCATTATGTAAGTACCGACAAAGACGGCTTTTGGGGCATGTATAAAGCTGCGGCAGGTGCAGGTGTTTTAATTGCCACGATGGCGACTTTAAAAACCCTCGCCTCGCGTTTAGTGCTCGCTCCGATGATGCAGGCCATCATCAACAGCATGATTTATTCATTTGGTTTTATGCTGATTCATGTCTTGCACTTTACTGTTGCCACCAAACAACCCGCAATGACTGCTGCAGCATTGGCTTCTACGGTACAGCATCGTAAAGGCTCTAAAATGGCACAAATTGCCGAACTTGCTGCCTTAATTATTAATATTATCCGCACGCAGTTCGTCGCCATTTTGGGCAATATCTCGATTGCCATTCCAGTCGCAGCCTTAATTGCTTTTAGTTGGGATGCCATGTTGCATGAACCGTTGATGTCACATGCCAAAGCATCCAATATGCTGCACGACTTGAATCCGTTTACTTCACTTGCCATTCCACATGCCGCCATTGCAGGGGTATTTTTATTTCTGTCTGGTTTGATTGCAGGTTATTTCGATAACATGGCCGTGTATCGTAAAGTCGGGCCACGCCTAAAAGCCCATCTGCATTTAAAAAAGCTACTCGGGCAAGAACGTCTCAATATATTTGCCAATTATATAGAACGAAACTTAGGGGCTTTGGCAGGTAATTTCCTGTTCGGGATTATGCTCGGCAGTACCGCCACACTGGGTTATATTTTGGGTTTACCGATTGATATTCGCCACATTGCCTTCGCTTCTGCCAACTTTATTCAGGGTTTAATGAATATTAATGGCTCACCTGAAATTGGCCTGATTATTGTGTCCTTTTTAGGCGTACTGCTAATTGGTTTAACCAACTTATTTGTCAGCTTTACTTTAACCATTATTGTGGCATTGCGTGCGCGTCGGGTACGTTTTGAACAGTGGAAACCTTTGGCAAAATTGGTGCTGACTCACTTCTTAACCCGTCCAAGTGATTTCTTTTGGCCACCGAAACAACCAATTACAGTGGATGACGATTCATCCTCAAATACTGAACGAAATGCTAAAATTTAGTGCACATTTACATTGCGCACAAAGTAACAAAAAAAGAAATTCTTCTCATTTACATTGGCTTGAAATAAAGTGTACTGACTAGTACACTTTATTCCATTCATCAACCGTGCTCAAATCGGTTAAACTTACAGGGATTTTTAGCATGCCTAAAATACTGCTTTATCTCGGTAGTTTACTATTTATAATCAGTGTGTTAGTGCTAAACATTCCAAGTTGGCAACAATTTGATGTTGCCAGTGTGGAATTTTTAAGTACCCAGCGCACCGCACATTTGAATCAATTGGCAATCACACTTTCTGTATTAGGTGGCATGCCATTTGTATTATTTTTAACCTGCCTATGGTGTTTCTATTTGGCATGGTATAAAAAATACACAAAAATTGTTTTTATCAGTGTAGGACTGGTCGTAAGTATTGCGCTTTCATGGCTGCTCAAATACCTATTCGCGCGACCTCGCCCGCCTGGAGCATTGCATTTAGTGGAAACTTTTGGCACATCATTTCCAAGCGCCCATAGTTTCTATGCTGCAACTTTAGGTTGTTTGGTGATTTACCTGAGTTTGCAACATCCAGCGCATAAAATTTTATCTGTATGTGCATGGTTGTGGATGTTGCTGATGGGCATTTCCCGTGTGTATCTGGGAGTGCACTATCCTTCAGATGTCCTCTCTGGTTGGAGCATAAGTTTTATTTGGATCACATTGTGGTATCTGTTTTGCGCTCAATATCTGCAAGACAAACCAATATATAAGTTTAGATAAAAATCTAATAGAGGTGAAAGAATGATGTCTGCAAAGCTTTGGGCTCCTGCCCTGACTGCTTGCGCATTAGCCACAAGTTTAGCACTTGTGGGTTGTAGCAAAGATCCAAAAGATGCACAGCAAGCAGGTGCAGCTCAGCAAATGCCACCGACTGAGGTTGGCGTACTGGTGGCACAGCCACAAAGCGTGGAACAGTCTGTAGAACTGTCTGGACGTACCACAGCCTTTGAAATTTCAGAAGTTCGCCCACAAACCAGTGGTGTGGTTCTGAAACGTTTATTTACCGAAGGCAGCTACGTGCGTGAGGGTCAGGCGCTTTATGAAATTGACTCACGTACCAACCGTGCCAGTCTAGACAGTAGCCGTGCAGCACTCACCCGCCAGCAAGCGCAATTGAATGTGTTACGCATTAAAGAAGGTCGTTACCGTCAGTTGGTAGGCAGCAATGCAATCTCTAAACAAGAATATGATGACATTGTGGCACAGGTAAAACTTGCCGAAGCCGATGTTGCTGCGACTCAAGCAGAAGTACGCAATGCCGAAATTAACCTAGGCTATTCGACTGTACGTGCCCCAATTTCAGGGCAAACTAACCGCTCTACTGTGACTGCAGGTGCATTGGTTACGGCTAGTCAGGCGGAACCGTTGGTGACGATTCAACGCTTAGACCCAATTTATGTAGACATCAATCAGTCCAGCGCAGAGTTACTACGTTTACGTCAGCAATTGAGTCAAGGTAGTTTAAATAGCAGCAACAACACCAAAGTAAAATTAAAACTTGAAGATGGCAGCTACTACCCTGTTGAAGGTCGTTTGGCTTTTTCTGATGCCAGCGTGAACCCAGAAACAGGCACCGTGACTTTACGCGCCGTGTTCCCAAATTCAAATCATTTATTATTGCCGGGTATGTTTGCCACTGCGCAAATTGTGCAAGGTGTGATTCCTAACGCAATCTTAATTCCACAAGCTGCGATTAGCCGTACCCCAACAGGTCAGGCAATGGCAATGATTGTGAATGCCAAAGGTATTGTTGAACCGCGTCCTGTGACCACAGTTGGTACGCAAGGCAGCAACTGGATTGTGACTGAAGGTTTGCAAACTGGCGATAAAGTGATTGTCGAAGGTATTGCCAAAGTAAAACCTGAACAGCAAGTGGTCGCTAAGCCGTATCAACCGCAAGGCGCTGCTCCTCAAGCTGCACCTGCTGCACCAGCAAAATCGGGGGATGCCAAACCAGCCTCAGAAGCCCAAGCAACTGAATCAAAAGCTACTTCAAATACATAAGGAGTAGACGTTAATGGCTCACTTTTTTATTCATCGCCCCATTTTTGCATGGGTGATTTCATTGGTAATCATGTTGGCGGGGATTATTACCCTCACCAATATGCCAATTGCCCAATATCCGACCATTGCACCGCCAACGGTCACCATTGCTGCAACCTATCCGGGTGCATCTGCTGAAACTGTGGAAAACACAGTAACGCAAATTATTGAACAACAAATGAACGGTTTGGATGGTCTGCGCTATATTTCATCCAACAGTGCGGGGAACGGTTCTGCATCCATTACGTTAAACTTTGAACAAGGTATCGACCCAGATATTGCACAGGTTCAAGTACAGAACAAATTGCAATCTGCTACGGCGCTCTTGCCTGATGATGTGCAACGTCAAGGCGTGAAAGTGACCAAATCAGGAGCGAGCTTCTTACAGGTTCTCGCTTTTTATTCACCTGATGAAAGCCTGTCTGCCGATGATATTAAAGACTATGTTAACTCTAACATTTCTGAACCGCTGAGCCGTGTTGCAGGTGTGGGTGAAGTACAAGTCTTTGGTGGCTCATACGCGATGCGTATTTGGATGGACCCTGCCAAAATGGCGAGCTTGCAAGTCACACCAAGTGATATTGCTCAAGCGATTCGTACCCAAAACGCACAGGTTGCGGTAGGTCAATTGGGCGGCGCACCTGCAATTCAAGGTCAGGCTTTGAATGCTACAGTAACTGCGCAAAGCTTGCTGCAAACACCTGAACAATTCAGCAATATTTTTCTAAAAAATACCGCTTCAGGCGCTCAAGTGCGCTTGGGTGATGTGGCACGAATTGAACTTGGTGCAGACAACTATCAGTTTATTTCTAAATACAACGGCAAGCCTGCGGGCGGTGTCGCAATTAAATTATCTACAGGTGCTAACGCCCTAGATACCGCTGCTGCTGTAGAAGAACGCCTTAAGCAATTACGTCCTAACTACCCTGCGGGTTTAAAGGATGAGTTGGCTTTTGATACCACGCCATTTATTGAACTTTCAATTAAGAGTGTTGTTAAAACCTTAATTGAAGCGATCATTTTGGTCTTTATTGTGATGTTCCTGTTCTTGCAGAACTGGCGCGCCACAATTATTCCAACTATGGCCGTACCTGTGGTGGTACTGGGTACCTTTGCCGTGATCAATATGTTTGGCTTCTCGATTAACACCCTGACCATGTTTGCCATGGTACTGGCGATTGGTCTATTGGTCGATGACGCAATTGTCGTGGTGGAAAACGTAGAACGTGTCATGGTCGAAGAACATCTTGACCCTGTGGCGGCGACTGAAAAGTCGATGAAACAGATTTCAGGCGCACTGATCGGGATTACCTCGGTATTGTCTGCGGTATTCGTACCTATGGCATTCTTTGGTGGGACTACAGGCGTTATTTATCGTCAATTCTCAATTACGCTTGTGACTGCAATGGTGTTGTCACTGGTCGTAGCGTTGACCTTTACCCCTGCCCTATGTGCCACGATTCTTAAACAACACGATCCAAACAAGCCTGAAAGCAACGGTATTTTTGCGCGTTTCTTCCGCTGGTTTAACCGCAGTTTCGATAAGCTCTCGGTTAAATATCAAGGTGGTGTTAACCGCATGACGCATCATAAAATCTTCTCGGGGGTTTTATATGCAGTGGTACTGGGCATTATTGTGTTAGTGTTCCAAAAACTACCATCATCATTCTTGCCTGATGAAGATCAGGGCGTGGTGATGACATTGGTACAACTCCCACCAAATGCAACTTTGGAACGTACAGATGCCACTATGACCAGCATGACCAACTTTTTCAGAGAAAATGAAAAAGAGCATGTGCAGTCGGTATTTAGTGTTTCAGGCTTCTCTTTCTCAGGTGTTGGTCAAAACGCAGGTATGGCGTTCATTAAGTTAAAAGACTGGAGTGAGCGTACAAGCCCTGAATCTCAAATTGGTGCAATTATCCAGCGTGGTATGGCACTGAACATGATTGTGAAAGATGCCACTTACATCATGCCATTACAGCTTCCGGCTATGCCAGAATTGGGTGTCAGCTCAGGCTTTAACTTGCAACTGAAAGATGCTGCGGGCAATGGTCATGAAAAACTCACCATGGCACGTAACATTGTGTTGGGTGAAGCGTCTAAAGACCCTCGCTTAATGGGCGTACGTCCAAATGGTCAGGAAGATACACCACAGTACCGTATTATTATTGACCAAGCGCAAGCAGGTGCGGCAGGTGTCAGCATTGCTGAAATCAACAGCACCATGGGCATGGCTTGGGGTGGTTCGTACATCAATGACTTTATTGACCGTGGTCGTGTGAAAAAAGTCTATGTACAAGCCGAATCTGATTCACGCATGATGCCTGAAGACCTGAACAAGTGGTATGTCCGCAACAACCGTGGTGAAATGGTGCCATTCTCTGCCTTTGCAACAGGTGAATGGATTTATGGTTCACCTCGTTTGGAACGCTATAACGGCGTATCTGCCAAGAACATTCAGGGTGCACCTGCGCCAGGTATCAGCTCTGGTGAAGCCATGCAAGCGATGGAAGAAATTGTCGCAAAACTTCCATCTATGGGCTTAAACGGCTTTGACTATGAATGGACAGGTTTATCACTTGAAGAACGTGAATCGGGCGATCAGGCACCATTCCTCTATGCACTGTCATTACTGATTGTATTCTTGTGTTTGGCAGCCTTGTATGAAAGCTGGTCTATTCCATTCTCGGTGCTGTTGGTGGTACCGTTGGGTATTGTCGGAGCATTATTGCTCACCTTCGGGGGCATGATCTTGTTCAAAAACCCGAACCTATCCAACAACATTTACTTCCAAGTGGCAATTATTGCCGTGATTGGTTTATCAGCCAAAAACGCGATTTTGATTGTGGAATTTGCCAAAGAGCTACAAGAAAAAGGTGAAGACCTGTTTGAAGCGACCTTGCATGCTGCAAAAATGCGTTTACGCCCAATCATTATGACCACTTTGGCCTTTGGTTTTGGTGTATTGCCGCTTGCACTTTCATCAGGTGCGGGTGCAGGTAGCCAACACTCAGTAGGTTATGGTGTGTTAGGTGGTGTGATTAGCTCAACCTTGTTAGGGATCTTCTTTATTCCTGTATTCTATGTCTGGATTAGAAGTATCTTTAAATACAAACCAAAACAACAAAATAATCAGGAGCATGTATCGTGATGCAAAACTTATGGTCGCATACAGGCCGTGGTATTGCGGTTTCTGCCCTCGCGCTTGCTTTGACAGCTTGTCAAAGTATGCGTGGGCCAGAGCCCGTCGCTCAGGCAAGTATTCCAAGCAGCTATACTGCTGCTGCATCGGGTACTTCAGTGGCTGAACAAGGTTATAAAGATTTCTTTGCCGATCAACGCTTATTACAAGTTTTGGATATGGCATTGAACAATAACCGTGATTTACGCACAGCGACGCTGAATATCCAACGTGCCCAACAAGCCTATCAAATTACCGAAAACAACCAGTTACCTACCATTGGTGCTAGCGGTGGCGTACTGCGTCAAGACCAAGGTACTGCTTTAGGCACACACACACGCTATAACGTTGGTTTAGGTGTAACTGCCTACGAACTAGATTTTTGGGGTCGTGTACGCAGCTTAAAAGACAATGCATTAGATAACTTCTTGGCAACTCAAAGCTCGCGTGATGCCACACAAATTGCCTTGATTGGTCAGGTGGCGCAAGCATGGCTCAACTATTCTTTTGCCAATGCCAATTTAAAACTGGCAGACCAAACCTTAAAAACACAGCTTGAGTCTTATAACCTCAACAAAAAGCGTTTTGATGTCGGCATTGATAGTGAATTACCTGTCCGTCAGGCACAAATTTCAGTTGAAACTGCACGTAATGATGTCGCCAACTACAAAACCCAAGTCGCGCAAGCACAAAACTTGCTGAACTTGTTGGTGGGCGAACAAGTTCCAAGTGCGTTATTGCCAACGCAGCGTGTGACGCACATTACCAAAACTACCGCAATTGGCGCTGGCTTACCAAGTGACTTGCTGAATAACCGTCCTGATATTCGTACTGCAGAGTATCGACTGTCGGCTGCGGGTGCCAATATTGGTGCAGCAAAAGCACGTTTATTCCCAAGCATTAGCCTCACGGGCAATGCAGGCTATGCATCAACTGACTTGAGTGATTTGTTTAAATCGGGCAGTTTTGTTTGGGCAGTAGGCCCGAGCATCGACTTGCCAATTTTTGATTGGGGCACACGCCAAGCCAACATCAAAATTTCAGAAACGGATCAACAAATTGCTTTGGCTGACTATGAAAAATCAATTCAGTCTGCATTCCGTGAAGTGAATGATGCTTTGGCAGTTCGTCAAAATATTGGTGATCGTTTAGCGGCACAAAAACGCTTGGTTGATGCGACCAATACCACTTATAAATTATCTAATGCACGCTTCCGCGCAGGCATTGACAACTATTTAACCGTGTTGGATGCACAGCGTACGTCTTATGCAGCAGAACAAGGTTTATTGTTGTTGGAACAAGCCAATTTGAACAATCAGGTGGAGTTGTATAAATCTTTGGGTGGCGGTGTGAAAGCCAATACTTCAGATGCCACATCACAATCTGCATCATCGGCAGAACGTAAAGCGCAATAAGTCTTTGCGTCTACCTTAAATTTGCTGCTTAACAGCTCAGATATAAAGACTAAATCAGCTCACTTCGGTGGGCTTTTTTATTGCTTTTTGCAAGCACATTTCATATCTTCAATACGTCTTGTTTTTAAATATTAGAATCTTATGTTGCTTAGTAATCTTGAATCTGTACCAGGTCATCGTATTTCACGGCAAATTGATGTGGTCTATGGCAGCACCGTACGCAGTAAGCATGTGGGGCGTGACTTCTTGGCAGGACTCAAAAATATTGTCGGTGGTGAATTAACGGCTTATACCGAATTACTAGAAGAATCACGCCAAGAAGCGATGGATCGTATGATTGCTAAAGCACGTGGTTTAGGTGCCAATGCTATTGTTGGGATTCGCTTTTCTACTTCAAATATCGCTCAAGGTGCTTCGGAATTGTTTGTTTATGGTACAGCAGTGGTGGTCGAGGCAGATATTCCTAAACTTCCAGACCCATTTCCAGCATCACACTAAAGCAAAGATTATTGAACAGGAATAACATCACATGGATAATTTAATTCTGCAAATTGTTGTCTTTGCGATTTTATTTGCCGTAGGCTTTGGTTTTGGGCGACACAACGAACGCAAACATTTCAAATATTTAGCCGAGCAAGAACTGCGTTTAAGTTATATTCAGCTTGATAATAACCGCTTCCAGACCAGTCCCAATTTTGGGCAATTGATACACAGCAATGTGGTCATTTCTCATGATTATTTTAAGTTTGTGATTGCCAATATTCAGAACTTCTTTGGCGGGCGCTTGACCAGTTATGAAAGTATTGTCGAGCGGGCGCGTCGTGAAGCCATCGTCCGTTTAAAATTAGAAGCTGAAAAAATGGGCGCAAATCATATTATGGGGCTGCGTTTAAGCACCACAGAATTGGGGATGCAAGGCGGCATGGTCGAAGTCTTTGCTTATGGAACGGCGGTTCAAAATAGTGTTAGTCAATTCTCTGCAAAACGCTGAGTACATCTTTCAGCGTTTGTAAAGAATTTAGTATAAATACTGATCTCGAGAAGGCTGAGGAATTTGATATTGCCGACCATCAAATTTTAAAGTGAAACGCTGTTGAGTAGACACTCGTTTAGTTTCTTTGCAATTTTCTAAATCGCCCGACATTTCATAATGTTGAATACGATCACGTAATTGCATATCAAAATATTGTCGAGTTGTATTTCGCAAGATCATTAAAATAGCTTTGCTTTCTATTACTTTGGCATTACAACGTGTATCGGTTTCTGCCTGATAGCGCGCTACGATTAAGCCGTTTAAAATTTTCTTGTTATGTTGTAAATCATATAAATCGAGTACTTGCGCCGAAAAAGGATTGGCACTTGAACGTCCTGCATAATTCCTTCTTAAACCAATTGCCCTTAAGCTTTCAGAAACTTGATACGGCGCCAAATCTAAATGGATAGAACGCAGTTCAATTGCATCTGAAGGCAAAAGCTCTTTCACGTGATAGATTGAATGAAGCTTTTGCGTTTTACTATTTACGGTTAAAAAAGTCAGCTGATAATCATCTACAGGTTGATCATCTTTTGTCTGAGTTTCAGCATAAGCAATTAAAGTTTGTTCAGTAACATTGGGGAAATCTGCACAAGCCAAAAAGTCCTCATTCACTGTGGTTGTATTTGTGTGCTGTCGTAAAATCTTTTCAATATATTCAGGTTGTTTACACAACGAATCATCGTTTGTTTGTAATTTGGCAAATGTCGTTTGAGTCATCCCTAAGAAAGCGAAAAGCCACGCGCTGATAAAAAAAACCTTTCATTATTAAACGCATGGCTCATCCTTCTTTTTGTTTTTATTATTTTATTTTGAAGTCACTTTGATTAAAAATTACTTCACTTTGGTTTTACGAATCATTTTATATAAAGTACTTGGCGATAAACGCGACACCAACACGCCCAGTTTTTCTTTAGCACCCCCGACCACGATATATTCATCGCCTGCCATGAGTGCTTTAACTGTATTTTTAGCAAAAACATCGGCATCTAAACCATTTTCAATGGCTTCATCTTGATGTCCTTGTGGTTTGCCTTCACCATTCAACGCATTAAAAGACACATTGGTATTCACAAATCCTGGGAAAACAACTGAAACCTGTACGCCCTGCTCCGCTACTTCGGCACGCAAACTATTCGCCCACATGTGAATGGCACTTTTCGCTGCAGAATATGACGCGCGATATTGCGTACCCAATAATGCTGCAACACTAGATACAAAAATAATGCGACCATGTTTTTGCTGTAAAAAGGTCGGCAAGACAGTTTTGGTCAGAAAGACCTGAGAAAAATAATCCACTTCCATAATGGTGCGTTCAGTCTGCATGGTCGTATCAGCAATTAAAGCGCGCTGACTTAAACCTGCATTATTAATTAGCCAGTCAATGCGTCCTTTACGTGCCAAAACTTGTTCATACGCATGTAACACCTGACTTTCATTGGTAATATCTGCACATACAGAAAGATGACGTTCAGGATTCAGCAAACTCACGCGTACTTTTTCAAGTTCTTCATAACGACGTGCGGTTAAAATCACTTGTGCACCTTGTAAAGCACACTCTTTTGCCAATGCCTTACCAATGCCAGAAGATGCACCTGTAATCCACACCACTTTATGTTCCAAGTTTTCCCGTTTTGCCATAACCGTTTGTCCGCGTTATTTAAAAATTTAAGTCATCAACATTTAAGTCTTAGGTTTTGCAGGATGCTGCAAAAACCCAAGAAAATGGTTTAAATATATCTCTGCACTTTCCAAATCGAATTGCGCACCCATTTTTTCTAGGCGTTTATACCCCAGTTGCGTAGTCAAATGAATCACGCCGTTTAAAGTTTTATCGACCACCAAATTAAATTTCAGCATTTTTTTCGGATCACGAATTAAATAACCCACGCCCTGATCAATAATTTGAGTAAACCCTTTAAATGCAGGCGCAATACATGCACTGTTGCCCTGCCGAATTTGCTCAATACAACCCAACGTTTCTTTCATAACAATACTATCGACAGGATAAGTCACAAAACCTTGCCCTTCCTGCTGATACATCATGCTTGCCAGATAATTCACCATAGGCGTTAAGCGTTCATTGCCAAAAAACGACACCGACCATGGCATATATTTTTGCATGGTTTGTATGACTTGCTGAATAATTTTTTCAGATTCACCATCCAGTGAATGACTAGAACGTGACAATTCACCAAAAAGTTGCTCAATAATTTCACAAGAAATATCGGTCAGTACCGCCCCCAAAGCTTTAGATAAACTTTCCGATTCACCTGCATTGAGTTGTTGATGAATGTGTTGAAATCTTTGATATGTTTCTGGTTTTAATTTTAAAGATACAGCATAAGTCATAACTGAACTTGCCTATTTTGACCGCATTGATGTGTTTTCATCTATTTTAAAATCCATTGCTTAAACCCAGTTTAAAACAGTGTTACAGGCAACGGAGAACTTGAAGTTTTTATCATACTTGTCGCCCATCATACGATGAGTTTGCCCAACTGCCAATTGCGATAAGTTTGGCTGAGTTGAATCTCGCTTAGCGGGCAATTTTTTTGCTACAATAGTTGCAATTTTTTATTCACTTTTAACCTGTTCTTACTATGACTGATTCAGCGCAAAATATTGCTACAACCTACGATCCTACCGAGATCGAGAAAAAATGGTACAAGACTTGGGAAGAAAACGGCTACTTTAAGCCGTCTGAAAAAGGCGAATCATTCTGTATCATGATTCCGCCGCCAAACGTCACAGGTAGCTTGCACATGGGTCATGGTTTTAACAACGCCATTATGGATGCCCTCACGCGCTTTAACCGTATGTCGGGTAAAAATACCTTATGGCAACCGGGTACAGACCACGCGGGTATTGCCACACAAATGGTAGTAGAGCGTCAATTGGGCGCGCAAAATATCAGCCGCCATGACTTAGGTCGTGAAAAATTCATCGAAAAAGTCTGGGAATGGAAAGAACAATCTGGCGGTAACATTACCCGTCAAATCCGCCGTTTAGGTTCTTCGGTAGATTGGTCACGTGAACGCTTCACTATGGATGAAGGCTTATCGAATGCGGTGAAAGAAGTTTTCGTGAAACTACACGAAGAAGGTTTAATTTACCGCGGCAAACGCCTTGTAAACTGGGATCCAAAATTACAAACTGCCCTTTCTGACTTAGAAGTTGAGTCGGATAAAGAAGAACAAGGTTCATTGTGGCACTTCAAATATTTCTTTGAAGATAAATCACTACGCACTCACGATGGTAAAGATCACATTGTAGTGGCAACCACTCGTCCTGAAACATTGCTGGGTGATACTGCGGTTGCGGTTGCCCTTGATGATGAGCGTTACTCGCACCTTGTTGGTCAAAACATCATCCTCCCAATTACAGGTCGTGCCGTTCCAATCGTAAAAGATGAGTATGTCGATAAAGAATTCGGTACAGGTTGTGTAAAAATTACCCCTGCACACGACTTCAATGACTATGAAGTGGGTAAACGCTGCGAATTGCCAATCATCAATATCTTCAACAAAAATGCTGAAGTATTGGCTGAGTTTGAATATATTGCGAAAGCAGGCGAACAAATTTCTAAAACCATTCCTGCACCTGCAGACTACATTGGTTTAGAGCGTTTTGAAGCACGTAAAAAATTAGTTGAACAAGCGGAAAGCGAAGGTTGGTTAGATCAAATCCAACCGTACACCTTGAAACCACCTCGCGGTGACCGTTCGGGCGTAATTGTTGAGCCATTATTGACCGACCAATGGTATGTCAAAATTGCACCGTTGGCGCAGCCTGCAATTGAAGCGGTGCAAGATGGTCGCATCAAGTTCGTGCCTGAACAATACAGCAATATGTATATGGCGTGGATGAACAACATTCAAGACTGGTGTATCTCGCGTCAATTGTGGTGGGGTCACCGTATTCCTGCTTGGTACGATGCTGAAGGCAATGTTTATGTAGGTCGCAACGAAGAAGAAGCTCGTACGAAAAACAATATCTCTGCCGATGTTCAATTAAACCAAGACGAAGACGTACTGGATACATGGTTCTCCTCTGCACTTTGGACATTCTCGACCTTAGGTTGGACGGGTGATGCCAAGAAAGATGCAGAAAACTACTTCTTAAATACCTTCCACTCCACTGATGTATTGGTGACAGGTTTTGACATCATCTTCTTCTGGGTGGCGCGTATGATCATGATGACCATGCACTTCATGAAGAATGAAGATGGCACGCCACAAGTACCGTTCAAAACAGTTTACGTTCACGGTTTGGTACGTGACAGCGAAGGTCAAAAAATGTCGAAGTCTAAGGGCAACGTGCTTGACCCATTAGACTTGATTGATGGTGTTGATCTTGAAACTTTAGTACAGAAACGTACGACGGGTTTGATGAACCCGAAACAAGCAGCGAAAATTGAAAAATCGACCCGCAAAGAATTCCCAGAAGGGATTCAGGCTTATGGCACAGACGCGGTTCGTTTTACCTTCTGCGCATTGGCAAATACAGGTCGTGACATCAAGTTTGATATGAAACGTGTGGAAGGTTATCGTAACTTTGCCAACAAAATTTGGAATGCTACCCGTTTTGTATTGATGAATGTTGAAGGTCAAACGGTTGGTCAAGAGGCACGTCAAGACCTTTGGGAATTGCCTGAACAGTGGATTGTGAGCCGTTTACAAAAGGCAGAGCAAGCTGTTCATCAAGCGTTTGCAACTTACCGTTTAGACTTGGCTGCGCAAGCGATTTATGACTTTATCTGGAATGAATACTGCGACTGGTATGTAGAGCTAACCAAACCTGTTCTGAATGATGAGTCTGTTTCTGAAGAACGCAAAGCCGAAGTTCGTCGTGTATTGCTTGCGGTGATGGAAGCTTCTTTACGTCTTGCTCATCCAATCATGCCGTACTTAACTGAAGAAATTTGGCAAACCCTTGCGCCAATGATTGGCTTGGGTGGCGAAACCATTATGTTAGCAAACTACCCTGTTGCAGATGAAGCCAAAATCAACGAACAAGCCGAAGCAGATATGCAATGGCTACAAGGTTTGATTGGTGCGGTGCGTAACATTCGTGGTGAAATGGGTCTAGGTAATGCACGTTTATTGCCTGTACTTTTACAGAACACGACTGAAGCAGAAAAAGCACAAATTTCTCGTATTGAACCGTTGTTTAAAGCATTGGCGAAAGTTGAAAGCATTACCTTCTTGGCAGATGGTGAACAACCACCATTGTCTTCTTCTTCTGTAGTCGGTCACGTGTCTGTATTCGTTCCAATGAAGGGTTTGATTGACCCGAAAGCAGAATTGGGTCGTCTACAAAAAGACTTAGACAAGGTTCAAAAGCAGCATGACCAAATTGCAACTAAACTTGCAAATGAAGGTTTTGTGGCGAAAGCCCCTGCGGCTGTGGTTGAAGGCGAGAAAGTGAAACTTGCTGAATTTGCAGATCAGTTAGCGAAAATTAAAGCGAATATGGAGCAGATTGCAGCGCTTTAATGTGTTGTTAGTTTGATCTAAAATCCCCTCAATTGAGGGGATTTTTATTTAGTCATCTTCCCAATCAAACTCATCATCCCAATTGATATGAGAAGAATCATATAAATAACGAGTAAAATTAAATTCATCCAAGTTTGCATAAAATTGAATTAGCTTGTTCACTTCTTGATTAACTATATTTTCTTGCTCTAATTTTAATTTAGGTAAATGTATATCATGGCGACCACTTTCAGCTGCGAAAATATTACCTTGATCATATATTGCTTCTGTCTTGTAATTACCTTTTGCTAAATCATAACCAAGATACTGAGCAAATTTTTGCCATTTCCATGCTTCAATCAAATTATTCTCTTTTAATTCTTTGATTTCATCAAAACTATCACAGACGATTCGATCGAATATTTCTCTCAGGCATCCTTCATCACCACGTTTTGCTAATGCCAATTCTATATCTGATGGATAAGTTGAATAACTATAGTTCTCTATATCTTCATCAACGTCTTCATAATCATCATTATCTCTAAATTGGTAAAGTTCTAGCTGAGCAGGAAAACTTCCTAAATCAGCAGCTATTTTCAAATACTTTACATAGTTCTCTTTATATTCATCATTCTGTTCTTTTTCTTGAATAAAATAATCTAAGTCTGGCTTCCAAGTTGGACTAATTTCTTGACCTTGCAAATATCTATGATACAGATAGTTCATATCTTTATTTTGTTCATCAAAATCATTTTCACAATCACTATAAAATTGTGCAATCAAATATGGATAAATCGAATATTCAGGAAACTCTATAAAAGTTTTTTTTAGGCGGGTTAGTACATTATTTCGTATTGATTCATCATCTAGGGCTTCTCGAACAAGCTTACTAATTTCTTCAGCTGTTAAATATAAAAAATGATAATCTGAAATATATTTTTGAAACACTGGGGCTACAGTAAGTGATATATTTAATTCCCCCACAACGTTCTACAAACAACTCTGCATTCAATTGATCATCTATTGAATCTATATAAATTGGGTAAGAACTTAGTTTTAAACTATTAAATTTTTTAAAACCAAAAAGTGCTGCAACTATTTCATTTATATGAGAACGTTTAATCTCTATATTATGAGATTTAATAGCTTGTTGGATTTCAAAAGCTAATGTGCTAATAGTAGACATGTTTATCCTTAAAATTGTTTCTTAGAATCAAAATTGGACACACGTTTAAACTTTTGAATCTAATAACGAAACAAAATAAAGAAAACATTTAAGAAGATTTGGTTACTCAATATAAGAATTGATTTGTCTTTTTTTACTCGTGTGTAAGTAAGGTGGACACCTATACTTCATAATAACAATCAAAAGATAAAAATCAAGTCTTTTATAACTTCCCAATTTTGCTTATTCCCAACTCAATGACCAAGCCAATCTCATGACAGTAAAAATCTACAATATACGGTTCAATCATCTACGGACGTCTAAATTTGAGCACCATAAAGCGTTTGCACTAAGTAGTTGCCACAGCAAATTTTCAGCATCCGTAGCAGCATGACGCATAGATTTGGCAAATTGTAATAGTTGTGAATTCATCTTCTGATTCATTATTTTTGTATTTATAGTTTTTAGGCAATATAACAAATTTCTATGTTTCTAAACCACTAAAATAATTGCAGTTCTTTACTCAAAACCACTATTTTACCCACTCAATTTAAGCATAGTATCAAGCATCAAAATAACAAAATAGACAATCTATGGATTGGTTCACCATCTTCATTCACGACACCACATGGACATTTGTTGCAGAATTAATGATTCGTGCTGCACTCATGTTTGGCATGATTATTCTATTTTTACGCCTCACAGGAAAACGCGGAGTACGCCAGCTTTCTATTTTTGAATTGGCCATTATTTTATCGCTCGGTTCTATTGCGGGCGACCCTATGTTCACTGAAGATTTACCCTTGGTACATGCCTTGGTGGTGATGACAGTGGTGATTGGGATGTATCGCCTGACCACATGGCTCATGATGAAATACCAACCCTTTGAAGATTTGATTGAAGGTAAATCGCTATATATTGTAGAAGATGGTGAATTGGTCTTAGAAAAAATTAAGTACGGTAAAATGTCGCATGATGAATTCTTTGCCGAAATGCGCCAACAAGGCGTGGAGCATTTAGGGCAAGTACGTGTTGGCTTACTAGAAAGTGATGGAAAATTCAGCATGTTGTTTTTTCATGGCGGTGCCACACGCTATGGTTTACCCTTATTCCCTAAAGCTTACCAACCCGTGAACCGCACAACTCCAAACACGTATTATGCCTGCATGTATTGTGGGCATGTCCGTTTACTTGAACACGCCAATGAAGTCTGTCCGCGTTGTAATCACCAACAATGGACACTGGCAATCAATACTGCATATCGCAGCTAGAATATGTTGATTTTAGCTGCAACACACCTCTATGCGACTTAAATTGTCGCAGGATTGTCATAATTTAACGTTATACTGCCTGCGCTGCCGAAGAGAAGCACTGAAAGCGCAAATAATAATTTTTGAAAATACAAAAACGAGGTCGGTATTGGCTTTAATGTGGATACCTTTTATACTCCAGCGACTCTTTAAAGGTCGCTTTTATTTTTTCCACGCAATGACTTTTTAACGTGGTTTAGGTCTGTCATCCTGTCTTGATGATCTACCTTGTTATTCAAGTGCTGATGATTGAACGCTTTTCGCAAGCTTTGCCCATTTCCAGATCAGTACAAAGCATAGAATCGCAACAATACAAATCAACAGTAAATAATTCGCGTAGCCTAAAGCATCGCCTAAGATTCCACTCAGGGTATAAAGTACCCCGCTCACAGTCGCCATAATCGCAACCTGAAATGTAAAATCAGTCCCTGCATATTGTTTACGACTGTACTGCATAATCAAGGTTAGCATCACTACAAGTAACATGGCAGAGCAAAAATCTTCCGCAGCATTAATGCTATAAATCAGCCAGTGTGCCACATCAACTTGCTGTTCATACAATTCAGCCAAATAAGCATAGGCCACTAAACTCAAAATTTTAAGCACAGAAAAAATGATGAGGGCATGCGCTCTAGACCACCATTTCAGCATCAACCCTGCGATGCCTGCACCCAACAAAGCGGCCATTGCTCCCAACATGGTCACATAAATGCCAATTTGAGAAAAGCTTAAGCCTAAATCTACCATTAAAGGTTTTAATAAAGGGCCAGCTAAACCATCGGCAATTTTAAAGCTGAGTAACACCCATAGCCATGCGTACAGTACAGGCGTTTCCACAAAATAGCGCAGATATTCACGAATCGCAGCAAGACGTGCGTGAAATGACATTTTACTTTGAGCTTGAACAAGCACTTGTTTAGCAGCATGTTGTGGCTCTTTAAACATTAAAATTGGCAAGGTATTTAAAAACACCAATCCCGCTAAAATTAAGAAAGTTTTTTGCCAATCTAGCCAATCCAATGCCCACAGAATTGCACCACCACCCACAATAAAGCCCAGTCGTGAACCAACCACCTGAAAGGTATTACCCCAATGTTGCTGTTTGGCTTGTAAAATATTGACCGCCAAACCATCGGTGGCAATATCTTGGGTTGCACCGACCAAATTCATGCTGAGCAAAGCCACAAAAAATACCCACAAATATATAGGATGATTTAAGGACTCAATCGGTAAAAAGGACAGCCCAATCAGCACCAAAACACTCAGCCACTGGCACGGCAAAATCCAGCTACGATAATGCCCAAAATATGAATGTCCAAAGCGATCTACCAATGGCGCCCAAAAAACTTTGATTGACCACGGCAGCATTAACAAACCAAAACCGCCAATGTGTGCCAAAGACACACCTTGCGCACGTAAAACTACAGGCAAGGCATGGGTCATAAAACCAACAGGCAAGCCCTGCGCCCAATACAGAGAAAATAACAACAAATAAGTTTGGCGCAAATTGGGCATAGCATCTCAATTTAGATATGGGCAAAAGATCAAAAAAACGCAGTACTACACTAAAATTTTGAATAATGGATTGTTATTTTTCATCACTTTCACATTCAGATTTCGACTATTTTGCCAATGAATCAGACAAAGCGAAAGTCTAATATCTTGAATAGATTTAGATTCATGCGTCATGATATTGGGTATTTATTGTTGTTAATCACGCACGTCAGGATGACATCGCATTCATGAAAATCACCAATCCTTTTGCACGCAGTGCACGGCAATTTCCACAGTTACCCGACCAAGTTCCACAACGTGGAACAGCCAGCAGTCGTGCTTTATTTAAAAATATTTTTTTGGCGCAAGGCTGGCAAATGGTGGGCGAATTTCCCAACTTGCCCAAAGCAGTTGCTATTATCTCACCGCATACGTCAAATATTGATGCGTGGCATGGTTTTACCGCCCTACTCGGTTTAGGTATTCAAATTACTATTTTTGGTAAGCACACTTTATTTGAAACCCCACTCAAGCCACTTTTAAACTGGATTGGGGTAATTCCTGTGGTGCGCCATTCTCCTCAAGGACATACCCAAGATATTATTGAGATTGTACGAAAAAAAGAAAAAATCTGGATTGGTATGGCGCCCGAAGGCACACGTAAACAAGCCGAAAATATCCGCAGTGGCTTTTACCATATTGCCTACGGCGCCAATATCCCAATTGTGATGTTCTCTTTTGATTATGCACACAAAACCATTCATATTTTGGGCGTGTTTCATCCTACGGGCGATTATGCTCAAGATTTAGATGCAATTTATACGCAATATCACGGCAAGTTTTCGGCTAAAAATCCACATTGGTTGGCAAAACCGTTACAAAAGCTTTTGAAAAAGGGCTAGTCAAAGTTTCTATTTTTTGTTCAGATGGGCGCAATATTCTTTGATCTAAATTTAGATTTGATATGCAACTGATTCGTTATTCTTTAGTGGGCGTACTAGCTCTAACTTTGGCTGGCTGCGACAAAACAACAAAAACACCGCCAAGCACCACACCTATCCAAGCACGTGAACCTGTAATTGCACTGGCGCTGGGTGGCGGTGGTGCTAAAGGTTTTGCACATATTGGCGTCATTAAAGTTTTAGAGTCTCACGGGATTAAACCCAAAATTGTCACAGGCACCAGTGCAGGCAGCTTTGTCGGCAGTTTATACGCCAGTGGTAAAAGTCCTTATCAGCTCCAACATATTGCCCTAACCTTTAAAGAATCCGACATTCGTGATTTAACCTTAAACCGTCAGGGTTTTATTGCAGGTCAAAAGTTACAAGACTTTGTCAATCAACACGTAGCCAATAAACCGATTGAAAAATTTCCAATTCGTTTTGCTGCCGTTGCCACACGTTTAGATAATGGACGTAAAGCCGACTTTATTAAAGGCAATGCTGGTCAAGCCGTACGTGCCTCTTGCAGTATTCCGAATGTTTTTGTACCTGCCACCATTGGCGGAACACAATATGTGGATGGCGGCTTGGTCAGCCCAATTCCCGTACAGACGGCTAAAGCGATGGGTGCCGACTTAGTCATTGCAGTGGATATTTCTGCACGTCCAACAGGCAATCAACCTGTCAGCATGTGGGGCTTACTCGATCAAACCCTCAATATTATGGGGCAGCAAAGCATCAATCAGGAATTGGCGCAGGCCAATATCGTGATTCAACCTAAAGTTGGACATATTGGTACTCTAGATTTAAAAGCCAGTAACCAAACCATTTTAGAAGGTGAAAAAGCCGCACAATTACAGGTCAAAGCAATTCTGCAAGCCATCAATAACTTTAAAAAATCACCTGCCGCGCTGAAACCTGCACCGCGTCCGAAATTTTAGGATTCAGTGATTTTTTAATATTCATAAACTTATTGATCTGTTAAAGTGATGAGAGCACATCTTTTTAAGTCGATGCGTTTCTCTAAGCAATTAGAATTAACCAATCGTAAAAAATACGCGAGTAGATGTATGGAATTCGTTCTTGAACCTTGGCACTGGTTTGTACTAGGCGTTCTGTTAATGCTTTCAGAACTGGTCTTGCCTGCGTTTGCCGCTTTATGGTTTGGCATTGGGGCAGTCATGGTCGGTATTTTATACTGGATGTTCCCCATGATGGGTACCACTACCCAATTGGTGATGTGGATTATCTTGTCGGTACTGTGTACCTTGGCGTGGTTTAAATTTATCAAACCCTTATCTACCGATAAAACCAAAGCAGGCTTGTCACGCGAAGCCACTATTGGACAAATTGGCATGGTCATTCAAACCAACTTAGAACATGATCAAATTAAAGTCCGTTTCCCGATGCCCGTACTTGGTTCAGACGAATGGAACTGCCGCACCGCAAGCCCTGTGCAAGTGGGAGATCGTATTCGCGTGATTGATATTTTGGGTAATGATTTGGTGGTGCAGCCGCATCACAGCGCACATGACAACGAAAAAGTGAGAAATTAAAATGTCTGGTGGATCTATTATTGTTTTAGCGATTTTAGCCTTTGTTGGAATTACCATTTTTAAAGGCGTGCGAATTGTTCCGCAAGGTTATAAGTGGATTGTGCAACGTCTGGGTAAATACCACACCACGCTTGCACCGGGACTTAACTTCGTCATTCCTTATGTCGATGAAGTGGCCTATAAAGTCACCACCAAAGATATTGTATTAGATATTCCATCTCAGGAAGTCATTACCCGTGACAACGCAGTTCTGCTCATGAATGCGGTAGCGTACATTAATCTCACGACTCCTGAAAAAGCAGTGTATGGCATTGAAAACTATACTTGGGCGATTCAAAACCTTGTTCAAACCTCATTGCGTTCTATTGTGGGTGAAATGGATTTGGATGATGCCTTGTCTTCGCGCGATCACATCAAAGCCAAACTCAAAGCAGCCATTTCTGATGATATTTCAGACTGGGGAATTACCCTTAAAACTGTAGAAATTCAGGATATTAAACCATCGCATACCATGCAGGCAGCTATGGAAGAACAAGCTGCAGCAGAACGTCAGCGTCGTGCTACCGTAACCAAAGCCGATGGTGAAAAACAAGCGGCTATTTTAGAAGCCGATGGTCGTTTGGAAGCTTCACGTCGTGATGCAGAAGCGCAAGTTGTATTGGCAGAATCTTCTCAACGTGCCATTGAAATGGTCAGCTCTGCGGTAGGTGATAAAGAAATTCCTGTGGCATACTTATTGGGTGAGCAATATGTAAAAGCCATGCAAGATATGGCGAAATCGAACAATGCCAAAACTGTGGTCTTACCTGCAGATGTCCTGAATACCATTCGTGGTATTATGGGTCGCAATAATCCATAAGCAAATCAGATAAACATCAAGATGATAGGCAGCTTTCAAGCTGCCTATTTTATGCCCATTCAGAAAAAAATCTGAAATATTTTTTAATGTATGGTTAAATTTCGCGTTTCTTGATGAAATCAGCACCGCAGATGAGATCTCTGCACTCACCAAATTGAGTGACTCACATCTAGCAGCGGTCTGTATTTTAATCGACTGTCCAAAACCCAAATGGATACTGTATGAGCGCACTCAACCCCACCATTATTACTTTCCTGTTTTATATTGTCGCCATGATTGTCATTGGTTTATTGGCTTATCGCGCGACTCGAAATTTCTCGGACTACATTTTAGGTGGTCGTCGTCTTGGCAGTTTTGTCACCGCACTTTCTGCAGGCGCATCCGATATGAGTGGTTGGTTGCTGATGGGCTTGCCCGGTGCCATTTATCTTTCAGGTTTGTCTGAAATGTGGATTGCCGTTGGTCTGATTATTGGCGCATGGCTAAACTGGCTTTTGGTGGCAGGTCGTTTACGAGTACACACCGAAGTACAGCACAATGCACTGACTTTGCCTGATTATTTTTCTAACCGTTTTAATGATCAAAGAAAAATTTTAAGGATTGTATCTGCCTGCGTAATTCTAATTTTCTTTGCGATTTATTGTGCTTCGGGCATGGTTGCAGGTGCGCGCTTATTTGAAAGTATGTTTGATCTGCCTTATAGCACTGCATTGTGGATTAGTGCTATTGCCACCATCAGCTATGTGTTTATTGGTGGTTTCTTGGCAGTCAGCTGGACGGACACCATTCAGGCTGGCTTGATGATTTTTGCGCTCTTGCTGACCCCTATCATTACCCTACTCAGCTTTTCTGACCTAAGCCAAGTCACACTTGCTTTAGAAGCGGCTCGTCCGCAGGCGCTGAATTTAGTCAGTGATTTAAGCTGGGTCGCGATCATTTCCCTCATGGCATGGGGCTTAGGCTATTTTGGACAGCCGCATATTTTAGTGCGTTTTATGGCGGTTGATTCAGTCAAGTCTATTCCGAATGCACGTCGTATTGGCATGACATGGATGACACTATGTTTAGGCGGTGCGGTGGCTGCGGGCTTTTTTGGTATCGCCTACTTCCAGCAACATCCTGAACTGGCAGGTGTGGTCAATGCCAACCCTGAAACAGTATTTATGGAACTGACCAAAATCCTGTTTAATCCGTGGGTGGCAGGTGTGGTACTGGCTGCAATTTTAGCTGCTGTGATGAGTACCCTAAGCTGTCAACTTTTGGTCTGTTCAAGTACTTTAACCGAAGATTTTTACAAATCGTTCCTGCGTAAAAATGCCTCACAAAATGAATTGGTGTGGGTCGGACGCGGCATGGTACTCATGATTGCGCTGCTTGCTATTTGGATGGCGGGTAATCCTGAATCAAAAGTCTTGGGATTGGTTTCTTATGCTTGGGCAGGCTTCGGTGCAGCATTTGGTCCACTAATCATTTTGTCTTTGTTCTGGAAACGCATGACTTTAAATGGTGCATTGGCGGGGATGGTTGTCGGCGCACTTATGGTTATTCTTTGGAAAAACCTTTGGGCAGATACAGGTATTTATGAAATTATTCCGGGCTTTGTCTGTTCTTGGATTGCGATTGTCGTAGTGAGTTTATTGGGCAAAGCGCCAAGTCATGAAGTGACAGACCGTTTTGAACAGGCCGATCAGCTATATAAAGAATCGCACTAAGCTGTAGATTGATCTGCATAGAGATAAAAAAGCAATTAAAAAAAACCAGTGCCTTGAATTGCACTGGTTTTTTTATGTCTAAAATTAGTTTTGGTGCACTCAATTCAAGTCAATGAATCGGTGGTTTTTTCTTTCTCTGCTGCGGCTTTTTTTCTTGCCTTACTAAACCGTTTGGCAGGCCAAACCATCATAAAACGTGCACCACCCAAGTTCGGACTCTGATCGACTTCAATTTTGCCACCAAACCAATAAGCAATGCGGCTTACAATAGACAAACCTAAACCATAACCACCTGAAGCACGGGTGCGGCTGTCATCTAAACGAGCAAAGGCTTCAAATACACGTTCTCGGTCTTGTTCGGGAATCCCCGGCCCATCATCTTCCACACAAACATAGGCCATGCCTTGTTCGTTAATACCGCCACTGATCAAGACTTTATGGTCACAGTAACGGACTGCATTGCCCACCAAGTTCTGTACCACACGGTGCAAGTAACGGCGTTCAGCTTCCACTTCCAAAGTCACAGGTGGTGCAAGCAACTGAATATCTTTTTGGGTTTTCAATGCTTCTGTTTCCGTAGCCACCTGCTCTAGCACTTCAACCAAAACGATCTTTTCAATTTCTAAAGATGGCATGCCCTGTTCAAGTTTGGCATAGGTCATGATCTCATCAATCAAGGTGTTTAAAGCCTCAATATCTTTATCAATCATTTCGACTTGCTGTAAGCGATATTCGTAATCATCTTCTTCTGCCAGCATTTCCATACCAAAACGAATACGTGCCACAGGCGTGCGCAGCTCATGCGATACAGCGCGCATCAGTTCACGCTGCGCTTCAATCAAACGCTGAATATGGTCAGACATGCTGTTATAGCTAGATGCCAAACTTGCCATTTCATCTGTGCCATCTACAGGCAAACGCATGTTTAAATCGCCCGATTTAGTACGGTTTAAGGCATAGTTCACTTGGCGAATCTTACGCTGCATAGGCAAGATCAGACCATAAACCCCCAAACTCAACATAAACATACTGAGCAAGGTAATGCCTGCTGCCAACTGGAATGGCATCCAGTTAAATAACGGCACAGGCCCTAAAACCAAGACTTCTGAGGGTGAATTTGGCATCGGTGACACAATCGAGATGGTTGTACCACGCACGGTGGCATTGTCACGATATAAAATAATGCTGTGATCGAGTCTTAAACGCCCAATCTGTTCAGAATCGAGTGGCAGTTCCTGAATATTTTTAATATTGACCGGATAAGAAAAGTGCTGCTGAATTTTGGCTAGATATTCTTTTTCCTGACCTGGGTAATACACCAAATAATCTAAAACAAAAATCGGCAAAGCTTTCATTTGCCGTTCTGTAATTTTATCTGCCTTGATATATAAATAATGATTTGGATCATCTTTCATACCCAAAATAATATAGGCAATCATATTTTCGGCATTATAGCGCACAGCCGCTTTACGTTCTTTAATCCGTCTAAGCTCTGCGCGCGACAAATCTACTTTGTCTGCCTGCACATAGTAGATGGGCAATTCCAGCAAATCGGATGCATCAGAAATCCAGTCTTTCTTTTGCTGTTCGTTTTGCTGTCGTGCAATCCCTTCACTAATAATATAAGCCATACCATCAGTTAAAGACTCACGATATTCTTGCGCACGCTGATAGTTGATGATTTGCACCAATAAGTACGCCAAAATGGCAACTACTGCAACTAAGATCACCAATCCTGCATATATGCGCAAGAATATACTGTGTTTAAGCACAAAATCCGTCCTATGTGACTTATTTTATATGTGAGCCAGTATTTGACTCAGAAAAAAGCGTATTACATGCCGTTGGTTTCTTTAACGAACAAATAACCTTTACTGCGCACAGTTTTAATACGTTTTGGATTTTCAGGATCATCGCCAATTTTTGGACGAATACGTGAAATACGCACGTCAATTGAACGGTCTTGACCATCATATTCAATGCCGCGTAGACGCTCAAAAATATCTTCACGAGATAAAATACGCCCTGCATTTGAAGCCAATAACCATAACAAGTCATATTCTGCGCTGGTGAAATCAACCAATTCACCATTTAAAGTCACAGAACGGCCACCGTTATCAATCACTAAATCATCAAATTCAATGCGCTGTGCCACTTCATCTTCAGTCACTTTGTCGGTACGGCGCAATAAAGCACGAATACGCGCCAACAACACACGCGGCTGCACAGGTTTTGCAACATAGTCATCTGCACCCATTTCCAGACCTAGCACCTGATCCATATCTTCAGTACGCGCAGTCAGCATTAAAATCGGTTGATGATAATGTGGACGAACTTCACGACAAATGGTTAAACCATCGGCACCTGGTAACATCACATCAAGCACCACAAGGTCGGGCTGCTCGGCAATAATACGGCGAATCGCGCGGTTGCCATCTGGTTCTACCCCAACTTCCAAACCATTGCGAATTAAGTATTCCTGCGTAAGTCGTGCAAGGCGTTCATCATCTTCAACAATTAAAATTTTTGGTAACTTTTCTTCTTGACTCATAACCTGTCCCTTTATTGGATTCGACCTATCCTTTTAAAATCTGAGAGATAGGTCTTGATATAATTTGCAATATACACACGTTTACATTGTAAACAAGATACTGTTCACCAAACTGATACATCTGCGTATTATTTTGTTATATTTTTATTAAGCATTGAATTTATAGCACTTTTCTAGTTTTGGTGATTTTCAAACAGATTTAAGAAATATAAAGTTACAAAATGGGTATTTTTTGCACTAGATCAAGCCTTTGCCGCCTTTGGAAAAATTATCTCACAACTTTTAAAGTTATCCACAAGGTTATCTATAAGCAGTTTTTCCGAGCTTTGCTATGCTATGCCCTTGTCTGATAAGGCTTATAGCCGAAAGGACAAAATTCGGTATTTTTGAGATAAATTTGAATCCTAAAATAGTCAAAATTTAAAAGAAAAAGTCAATATTGATCTACCCTCAATTTTCCCGTATCTTGTGTTCAATTCAATTTTAAACCACTAAGTCTTGTGTTTATCCCTCAATCACTGCGGCCTAAATTTTGCCCAGTTTAATGGTCCATAAACATAACAATAGATGACAATGGAGCTATGCTGACATGAGCGTAATCACCTCAACCCCTGGTCAATTACAAGTGATTAAACGCACTGGTGATGTTGCCGCTTTTGATGCTGAAAAAATTGCAGTTGCAATTGGCAAAGCGTTTTTGGCTGTAGAAGGTCAACAAAGCGCCGATTCAAGCCGCATTCATGATCGGATCGAACAACTGACTGAAATGGTGTTGAACACATTCAACCGCCGTTTACCGTCTGGCGGAACTATTCACATTGAAGAAATTCAAGACCAAGTTGAACTTGCGCTCATGCGTACAGGCGAGCAAAAAGTTGCTCGTGCTTATGTCATCTACCGTGAACAACGCTCAGAAGCGCGTAAGCAAGCAGGTGAAAACCATCACCCGACGTTACAAGTGACTGATGCAAACGGTCAGCTTAAACCACTAGATTTAGGTGCGTTAAAAGCAACCGTAAATAAAGCGGCAGAAGGTTTAGAAGGCATTGATGTAGATGCCATCATTGATGAAACCGTGAAAAACCTCTACAACGGTGTAAAAGAGTCTGACATCTCAACCACCATGATGATGGCGACTCGTACCCGTATTGAGCAAGAGCCGAACTATACCTATGTGACTGCGCGTTTATTGCGTAATGACTTGGTCGCAACAGGCTTAGAATTTTTAGGTTTAGCAACAGATACACCTGAAGGCGAAGCATTAGAAACTTTCCTGAAAAAAGGTGTAGAACTTGATTTGCTTTCTGCAGACTTACTTGAGTTTGACCTTGCCAAACTTGCTGCAGCGATTCAGCCTGAACGCTCAAACCAGTTTACCTATTTAGGTCTGCAAACTTTATTTGACCGTTATTTCATTCACTCAGATGGCGTACGCTTTGAACTTCCACAATTGTTCTTTATGCGTGTGTCAATGGGTCTGGCGCTTAATGAAGATGACCGTGAAGCACGTGCAATCGAGTTCTATAACTTATTGTCTAGCTTCGACTACATGGCTTCTACGCCTACCCTGTTTAACTCAGGTACGCTACGTCCACAGTTATCAAGCTGTTACTTAACTACAATTTCTGATGACCTTTACAACATTTATGGTGCAATGCGTGACAACGCAATGCTGTCTAAATGGGCAGGTGGTTTAGGCAATGACTGGACGCCAGTACGTGCCTTGAACTCATACATCAAAGGAACAAACGGTAAATCTCAAGGTGTTGTTCCGTTCCTTAAAGTTGCTAACGATACAGCTGTTGCGGTCAACCAAGGTGGTAAGCGTAAAGGTGCGGTATGTGCGTACTTAGAAACTTGGCACTTAGACATCGAAGAATTCCTAGAGCTGCGTAAAAACACAGGGGATGACCGTCGTCGTACCCATGATATGAACACAGCCAACTGGGTACCTGACTTGTTCATGCAACGTGTCTTTGAAGATGCAGAATGGACATTGTTTACGCCATCTGAAACACCAGACTTGCACGACTTGACGGGCGAAGCTTTTGCTGAGCGTTATGCGTACTACGAAAGCATTGCCAAAGAAACTAACATGCTGCATAAAAAACTTCGTGCGAAGGACTTATGGCGCAAAATGTTGTCAATGTTGTTTGAAACAGGTCACCCGTGGATCACATTCAAAGACGTATGTAACTTACGTTCACCGCAACAACACGTTGGCGTAGTGCACTCATCTAACTTATGTACTGAAATTACCCTCAATACTAACCAAGATGAAATTGCGGTATGTAACTTGGGTTCAATCAACCTTGTGCAACACGTTCAAGGTGGTGTATTAGACCGTGAAAAATTAGCACGTACTATTAAAACTGCAGTACGTATGCTCGACAACGTCATCGACATCAACTACTACGCTGTACCACAAGCACGCAATTCAAATTTGAAACATCGTCCTGTAGGTATGGGCATCATGGGCTTCCAAGATGCGCTTTATGAGATGAACTTGGCTTATGGTTCAGATGCTGCAGTTGAATTTGCCGATGAATCTATGGAAGTGATCAGCTACTACGCGATTCAAACGTCTAGCGACTTGGCGGTTGAGCGTGGTACTTACGAAACATTTAAAGGTTCATTATGGGATCAAGGCATCTTGCCAATTGACTCTTTAGACATTGTGGCGAAATCACGTCCAGAACGTATGTTTGAAGTAGACCGTACACAGCGTTTGGATTGGGACAGCTTACGTGCCAAAGTTCAAAAAGATGGTATGCGTAACTCAAACGTGATGGCGATTGCTCCGACTGCAACCATTTCAAATATTTGTGGCGTTTCTCAGTCTATTGAGCCGACATTCCAAAACTTGTATGTGAAATCGAACTTGTCTGGTGAATTTACAGTAATCAACCCTTACCTCGTTCGTGCATTGAAAGAGCGTGATTTGTGGGATTCTGTGATGGTGAATGACCTGAAACACTTTGAAGGTTCAGTACAAAAAATTTCACGTATTCCTGAAGAATTGAAAGCGATTTTTGCGACTGCGTTTGAAGTTGAACCACGCTGGATTGTAGATGCAGCATCACGTCGTCAAAAATGGATTGATCAGGCGCAATCGTTGAACTTGTATATTGCAGGTGCAAACGGTAAGAAACTTGACCTGACTTATAAAATGGCATGGTTACGTGGTCTGAAAACGACTTATTACCTACGTGCATTGGGTGCAACATCTGCAGAGAAATCGACCATTAACACAGGTGCATTGAATGCAGTAAAACCTGCAACTGTTACGGCAGCGCCTGTTGCAGCGGTAGCGCAGGAAATTAAACCTGAAGTTCCTGCAGAGGAAGACGACTTTGCAAATGCAGCGCCAGTGCCACAAGCATGCAGCATTGACAACCCTGATTGTGAGGCGTGTCAGTAATGGAAAATAATACTTCTATGGTTTTGTTAATAGCTTTTATGATCACTTTTACAGTTCTTGTATTAGCGGTTAAAGCTTAAACAAATTTATTTGAGCAATCTTTGAATTAAGATTGCTCAAAGCCATAGAAGATTCCATTTAAAATAATATCTAGGGAAACTACCATGCCACACATGACCCACAACTATATGTTAGGACTGGCGGTCTTGCTGATTTCCTTTGTTGTATTGTTTTATGCACCAATTGCTTACTTTTGGTTGCAAGCGGTGAAACAACAGCGAAAGCAAAATAAGTAGTTTCTCTTTAGGCAAATTACTTATTTTGATTATGTAGCAATACAAAATCAAATCTAGATTGAAGATTACAAAAGATAAAGTGTGATTGGAAATTTAGAAAAAATTTTGAGAAAAATGTTGGGGATATTGACGTATCCCCTCCATTAATCTCAGATAACCGAGAACACGGTTGACTGAAAACTTTCGTTCAAGAAAGTAAACAAATCTTCGTTTACTTTGAGTTTGGAGTCAACCGTTAATTCTTACATTTAATCTAAAACTATGTTTTTAGGAGTTTTAAAAATGAAAGTTAATTTTCAGTTGTTTTTTACTCAAGTAACAGGAGATTTTTATGCATTACATGTGCTTAAGTTACGATCTACACAATAAACCACGCTCAAATTATTCCAAAATTTATCAAACCCTTGGGAAATATGAGCATGAAAGATTACAAAAGTCGATATGGCTATTAAATACAGCTAAAACGACTGATGAAATCATGAATGATTTTAGGCATTGTGTTGATTTGAATGACCATCTTGTTGTCTTTCCGATTGACCAAAATTTGTTAAACTTTTTAAAGGAATAGGACCCCCATTCATTTCCATAATATATGAAATGGTATTGAAATAGAGACAGGTTTATAATCTTGTTTCTATTTCAAATGGGTTCACCTTTTATACTTAAGGAGAATCCCTTGTCTATCCTAAGTTGGGACGATTTCGAAGATGATTCGCAAAAACCGGCTGCTCCTGAACACAAGTCTGCGCCCGTCGAGCCGCAAAAAGCGCATGATACGCAGATGGTATCTCATGCAGAGCAACCACAGACGCCTGTGGCAACTGCACAACCCGCTGCAGCCCCTAGAAGTGGAGCAACAGATTCAACCGATCCGTTGGCAAGAGCATCTAACGCTCTAGATCAATTGGACGTTGCACCTGGTCTTGAAGAACTGGAAATGGGTGCATCTCGCGTACAGGTTGATGATAAAGCCATGATCAACTGTCGTGCAGACTTAAACCAGCTTGTACCTTTCAAATACGAATGGGCATGGCAAAAATATCTAGATGGTTGTGCAAACCACTGGATGCCACAAGAAGTCAACATGAACCACGATATCGCGCTGTGGAAGTCTGAAAATGGCTTAACTGAAGATGAGCGCACCATTGTTATGCGTTCACTTGGTTTCTTCTCTACTGCAGACTCATTGGTTGCTAACAACTTGGTATTGGCAATTTATCGCCACATTACCAACCCTGAATGCCGCCAGTACATTTTGCGTCAAGCCTTTGAAGAAGCGATTCACACTCACGCTTACCAGTACTGCATCGAATCTTTAGGTATGGATGAAGGCGAAGTCTTCAATATGTACCGCGAAGTACCATCGGTTGCGCGTAAAGCAGCATGGGGCTTGAAGTACACGCAATCTTTAAGTGATCCTACTTTCAAAACAGGTACACCTGAAAACGACCAAATTTTGCTACGCAACTTGATCGCATTCTATTGTGTACTTGAAGGTATTTTCTTCTACTGCGGTTTCAGCCAAATCTTGTCGATGGGTCGTCGTAACAAAATGAACGGTGTTGCAGAGCAATTCCAATACATTTTACGCGATGAATCTATGCACTTGAACTTTGGTATCGACATGATTAACCAAATCAAGATTGAGAACCCACACTTGTGGACTGCAGAATTCCAGCAAGAAGTGATTCAAATGATTCTTGAAGGCACGATGCTTGAAATTGAATATGCGCGTGACACTATGCCACGTGGTGTATTGGGTATGAACGCAGGTATGATGGAAGAATATTTGAAATTCATCTGTAACCGTCGTTTAAGTCAGCTCGGTTTACCTGAACAGTTTGTTGGCGTAAACAACCCGTTCCAATGGATGTCTGAGATGATGGACTTGCGTAAAGAGAAGAATTTCTTTGAAACGCGTGTAACCGATTACCAGACTGGCGGTGCATTGAGCTGGTAATACAGCGCTGCGTCACGCGATACATATGCTGTCATTGTGCGACACATGAGTTGTCATTGAGAAAACCGCCATTCATGGCGGTTTTTTTATAGATACGATCTAGTATTTAATGGCTAGGTTGTACAAATACCTAAAAATTTGATTTTGTTTAATTTATTTATTTTTAAAATTTCTACAAACCTTTAAAAATCGTCATCTTACAAAATATTTATAAAACAAAGCCGTTTTTTTACTTCTTTTATTCATTATGAGAATAGGACAATAATCTAACCCCCCCAAAAATGACAAAAAATAAAATAAAGAAAGGCGCATCACGCGCCTTTTTTATTCAGGCTGCTCACATTTATGCAGGAATACGCAACACTTGACCAGGGAAAATGTCATCGGCATTTTTCAGTAATGGACGGTTGGCTTCAAAGATTTTGTTGTATTGGTTGGCATCCCCATAAAACTCTTTGGAAATTTTAGATAAGGTATCGCCTGATTTTACTGTATAGAACTTACTTTCTGGTTCTGGGGTTGCAACGGTGAGTTGATCATCCACTTGCGCAACATGGTCAATATTACCCACAGCAAGAATAATTTTTTCACGATCTGCCTGACTGTTGACCTGTCCACGCACTGTCGCTAAGTCAGTAGTTGCGTTATAACTCACCGATAAACCTGTCACAGGTAAGCCTAAACTTTTCACATGCCCCAAAAGTTTATTGGCAATTTCTTGTGCTGATGGTTCTGCAGGTGTGCTTGGTGCAGCTTGTGGCTCTGCAGGTGCTGTATTTTTCTTACCAATCCCTTTTACAAAATCAAAAAGACCCATGAGGTACTCCTTTTTTTTTCTGCTATTATAAAGCGTCGCTCACTTACATAAGCACGTTGCTGTTCTCATTCATTTATAACTAAAAAAATAAGCGACTTCGGTTGTGATTAGACACTAGCCTGGTAACAAAATGTAAGCTACATCACACATTTAACAAAATGCGCCTTTTTCATATTCGATTGTAAAAACGACAGCGCATAAAAAAGCCACCTTGCGGTGGCTTTCATTTCAGCAGAGCTGAAATCAACAATTAACCAAGTTTTTTAGTTACGTAGTCGATTGCTGATTGAACTGTTGTGATTTCGTTAGAATCTTCGTCTGGGATTGTGATGTCAAAATCGTTTTCGAAAGACATTACAAGCTCTACTAAGTCTAAAGAGTCAGCACCTAAGTCATCCATAAAAGATGCTTCGTTTTTGATTTCTTCAGCTTTAAGACCAAGTTGTTCTGCAACCGCTTGTTTAACGCGTTGTTCGATATCGCTCACAGGAATTCTCCTCATTGCTTGTGGCGTTTTTAATGCCGTTAGTTTAATTGAATCTATAAAATTTTGAAAGTTTATACTTGAGCTTAGCTCATGTATAAACCACCATTTACGTGTAACACTGTACCAGTGATGTAACCAGCTTTGTCAGAAGCCAAGAAACTCACTGCATTTGCGATATCTTGTGGATCACCTAAACGGTTTAATGCCACTTGCTCACTCATTTTTTTGCGAATTTCTTCACTTAGCTGATCTGTCATTTCAGTTGCAATAAAGCCCGGAGCAACCGAGTTTACTGTAATTTGACGACTGCCCATTTCTTTGGCAAGGCTACGGCTGAATGCTTCAATACCGGCTTTTGCCGCAGAATAGTTCGCTTGTCCTGGGTTCGCAAAATGTGCTACCACAGAACTAATATTAATAATGCGTCCAAAACGTGCTTTGGTCATGCCCTTCAAGACACGTTTAGATAAACGGTAAACTGCCTTTAAGTGAATGTTGAGAATGTCATCCCAATCATCTTCTGACATACGCAGTAACAAATTATCTTTGGTAATGCCCGCATTGTTAACTAAAACCAAAACTGAACCATAGCTTTGTTCAATTTCAGAAACCAATGCATCAATGGCTGCACCATCACGGACATCCAATACTTTACCTGCACCGTTTTCTGCAAAACTTGCCGATAATTTTTCTGCGCCCGCTTCAGAAGTGGCAGTACCTACCACAAAAAAACCGTCTTGAATGAGTTGCTGAGCGATGGCTGCACCAATCCCTCGGCTTGCACCTGTGACTAATGCAACTTTACGTTCTTGTGTCATGCAATTTTCCCTTCTGCCACTAAAATGGCATTTAGTGCATCTTCCATACGACTTTGTGTGTCGAGTGGGAATGCTTTTTCGATATTCGGTAAACGCTTCGCAAGATTCGCCAATACGTTGCCTGGGCCACATTCCACGATATATTCAATACCCTGATCTTGTAGGTATTGCATGGTTTGTGTCCACTGCACCGATTGGTACAATTGCGCAGTGAGTGCCTGACCTAATTGCGCAACATCTGCCGCGATTCCAGCGTTGACATTTTGTATTACAGGAATACGCGGTAGCTCAATGGCAGTTTGTTCCAAAGCTTGTGCAAACTGTTCGGCAGCAGGTTTCATCAATGAACAGTGTGAAGGTACAGATACAGGCAGGACAATGGCTTTACCGCCATTTTCTTTGGCCAATGCCATTACTGCTTCGACTAAAGTTTTATCGCCTGCAATAACCACTTGCCCTTGTGCATTGTAGTTGGCTGCTTCTACCGAGCCACGACCTTGCACATTCACTTGTTCACATAGCTCAAGCACTTTGGCATCTTCAAGGCCTAAAATGGCAGCCATTGCGCCCTGACCTTGTGGCACAGCGTTTTGCATTAATTTGCCGCGCAAGTTTACCAGTTTAACGGCATCGCCCAAGCTCAAGCTGCCTGCAGCTACTAATGCGCTGTATTCGCCCAATGAGTGTCCTGCCAAATATTTTGGTGCAACACCACCCAACTCTAACCACACACGCCATAAAGCGATACTTGCAGTGAGTAATACAGGCTGAGTAAATTCTGTTTGGTCTAAACCTTCACCACTTTGTGCAATGTGCCATAAGTCAAAGCCAATCGCTTCAGAGGCTTCTGCAAATGTTTCGCGCACACCGCTAAACTGTTCTGCAAGCTCAGCCAACATACCGGCTTTTTGTGAGCCTTGACCAGGAAAGACAAATGCAGTTTTAGTGGCTTGAGCTGCTTGCTCGAGTCGTTTAGCAGACATAAAAAATCCTTTAATTAAGATGCGCAAATTGTAGTTTTTTGCAGCTACAACCCACACCTTCTCATGTAAGCTCAGTTATGGAGCGGAAATTTAACACTTAATTTTGTTTTTAGTAATTGCCAAATACAACAAAAATCGGGCACAAAAAAAGGGAGCTTACGCTCCCATTTTTTCTACTAAGCTTGACGCTTAATACATCACCAATTATTCAGCATCTGCTTTAGCGAATAATTGACGACCACGGTAGAAACCATCTTTAGTTACGTGGTGACGACGATGAGTTTCACCAGTAGCTTGGTCTACAGTTAATGCATTCTCGGTTAAAGCGTCATGTGAACGGCGCATGTCACGGCGAGAGCGACTTTTACGGTTTTGCTGAACGGCCATGATGGCTCCTTACAAAGATCGAAAAAATGGATCAGAACAAATTGAGTTGTCTTAACTAAAAATTATAACATAATTTTCAGTTAAGTTTACCTTTCAAACTTGCCAAAACATCAAACGGATTATCACGTTTTTCTTCGGCAATGTTCTGAATGGCAGGTTGATGCTTATGCTCGCAAGCGTCATGCTTAGGAGATAAAGGCAACAACAATAACAATTCATCTTCTATAAGTGACAGTAAATTAGCCGTCGCAGGCGAATCATAATCGCCTTTGGTGGTGGCTTCACTTTCACCTAATACAATGAAATCAGCATCCTCATCCAAGCGCTCTATCAGTGACTCATCATCCACAAGAGCTAGATGAAAATCTGAAACGAGGTCTATTTCTACAGAACCCAAGCAGCGTTGGCATTCCATTGGAACTCTCGTTTCAATATGACCATCTAGCCATACAATGCGATGATACGCATCCATTGATAGCTTACAGTCTATGTTAACCAATTGATCATCAATTGATCCAACAGCTTCACGGGCGATACGAGCAAAGCGAGACAATGGCAGGTTACCTGACCATGTAAAGCCCTGTTCAGCCCATTTAAACGGCTCAATCTGTGCCGGAAAGGTATTTGCTGACATAATTAAGGCGGCAATTCTACAAATTCATCAGTACTCTGTCAAAGATTAAGATACAATTTTGTACTTATTTAGACAGACCAATTTTGGGTAACACAGTCATGCATCTGTTGCAGCCGCAAACAGAAGTGAATTTTTCATCACTTGTGAGCACACTTCCAACCACCAATTCTGACACTTCGCACCCCCAAGTGCAACTCTCGGACTGGGCAAAACTCAATACAGAAACGGAACAGGTGGACTGGCTCATCTTACACTTTAATCACTGGTTTTCCCACCTAAATGTGAACTTGGTCAAAGGTGATTTTGAACCTGAGTACTTTCCTGCCACGGCAACACAGCCTGCACGTATTCAATTTGCACATGGTTTCTTTAATAGCGCTTTACATGAAATTAGCCATTGGAGCATCGCAGGCGAACAACGACGTTTACTGCCAGACTTAGGCTATTGGTATGCTCCCGATGGTCGTACTCAGGAACAACAAGCCTTATTTGAACAGGTTGAAATTAAACCTCAAGCCATTGAATGGCTGTTTGCTCAAGCGTTTGGACGAAAATTCCGTGTATCTTTAGATAACCTGACCGGTGAAGGTGGAGATGGCCGCACATTTAAAGACAATGTCTTTGCCCAAGTGCAGCGTTATTTTAACGGAGAAGCCAAATTACCACGCGATGCAAAACGCTTTATTGAATGTATTTGTTACTGCACCCGAGGTGGCAAAACATTACAAATTGCAGAGTTTGAACGAAAAAATTTGGATTAAATGTAATAAAGCACAAGGCAATGATTGCAAGTGACATCAATCCCCTTTCATAATGAGCCTAACGTCACATTTACGCTACTGAGGAATTCATATGTTGCATTTAAGAGTACATCCTGAAAATCCACAGCCGCGTCTAATCAGCCAAGCGGTTGAACGCATACGCGCAGGCGATGTGGTGGTCTATCCAACCGATGCTGCTTATGCGATTGGTTGCCAAATTGGTAATAAAAACGCGATGGAGCGCATTTCACAAATTCGTGGTTTAGGCGCAAAACACCAATACGCCATTATTTGTGCCGATTTATCGGATATTGCCACCTACGCCAAAGTGGACAATGCCATGTATCGTCTGCTGAAAAACAATACGCCTGCGGTCACCACATTTATTTTACCTGCGACCAGTGAAGTTCCGCGTCGCTTGACGCATCCCAATAAAAAAACCATTGGTTTGCGTATTCCAAGCAACCCCATTTGTCGCATGCTGCTTAAAGAATTAGGCGAACCTTTACTGACCAGCACCCTGATTTTACCGGGGCAAGAAGACCCTTTAGATGATCCATACGAGATTGATCTACAACTCAACAAACGTATTGATGTACTGATTGATGGTGGCTTAGGCACACTTAGCACCACCAGTATTATTGATTTATCGGGCGACAACCCGCAAATTGTGCGTCGTGGTGTGGGAGATGTGAGTGCTTTTGAATAAGCATTCACCACCTGCAAAGCGATTGACAGCACTACGGTTTAAAAGCCTTACTTGCACGAATTAAACCCATGACTTTATTTCAGGTATTGTTAAATTTGCAGCAGTTTTCGGATGAGATGCACATTTATGTGCAACGTCCGTGGACGCTAGATTCCGATGCAATCGTGTGTTCCCAAACTGCATTCACAGCAACAATACCTGAACCTCCCGATTCTTATACTTACTTTTTAGATGCAGCACTATGTAAAGCACTTTTAGCGCAATCGCAAACTCGTAATCTGTGTTTACAAGACAGCTGCATGGCAATGATTGAATACGCATTACAGAATAAAACAGAAATAAATACTTAAAGATTGAATGAGTTAATTTTTACAACTTGCCTTAAATCTCCCTCAATCCCGATTTATTTTAGGCTTTTTTTGATATTTGGTCGTAGAACAGATTTATTTCAATCACGATATCCTTTAGACTAACCGCTATTAATTCTGAGCTATTTCTCCATCTCCTTCTTATCTGAAGCGGAAATAGCATTTGCATGCTTTTGAAAATTCGCGTGGCCCAACACTGTAATGAATCAATCCCTCCACAATGCGATGGAACCTGCCCAACACATTCGTGTGTTAGATGAGTGGCAAGAGTCGATTCCTGAGGATTTGTATATTCCTCCTGCAGCATTTGAAATTCTGTTAGAGCATTTCGAAGGACCACTCGACTTTTTAATTTACCTGATTCAAAAAAATGGCTTCGATTTACTTCAGTTAGATATTGCCCCGATTGCATCGCAATATCTGTCGTATATGGATGCCATGAAATCGCTAAATATTGAACTGACTGCCGATTATATGGTGATGGCGGCATTACTGGCCGATTTAAAATCCCGCCTATTGTTGCCTAAACCTGCCAGTATCAGCAGCATTGAAAAAGACCCAAAACAAGAGCTGATTGACCGTTTAGAAACCTATTTAAGAGTCAAACAAGCAGCTGAACGCTTGGGGCAAATGCCTGTTTTAGAACGCGATACTTTTGCTACCAATGTTAGCTTAGGGCATACCGCAGTCAATAATGTCGGCTATGCAGCCGATCAATTACGTGATGCCTTGTTCTGCATTTTTAATCGTCCTGAACCTGTCACCCATCAAATTTTGCAAGAACCTGTTTTACTTGAAGAACGGATTGCATTTATTGAAGCCAAACTCGCATCGGGTGAAGTACTGAGTTTTGATGCGTTGCTAAAACCAAGTCAGGGACGCATGGGCATGGTTGTGACCTTTATGGCGATTTTAGAACTGACTCGCCAGCAAAAAGTGTGCATTATCAGCAGTGGGATTGAAGCACCATTGAGCATTCAAGGGGCGCAGGCATGAATCCAGAACCCATAATTTCGAGCTTGTCTGAAGGCGAACAACAGCATGAAGTGCTGATGCAACTCGAAGCAATTATTTTTGCCAGTGACAGTGCTGTGTCTTTAGCGCGTCTGAAAGAAGCTTTTCAAGATAAATATAGCAAAGCGCAATTACGCCAGTTTTTACAACAATTGGCCATGTTACAACATGGTCGCTCGATTGAACTGATCGAAACCGCACAAGGTTTCCGTTTTCAGGTGCGGGCAAAGTATCGTACAATTATTACACAGGTGTGGCCTGAACGTCCGACCCGACTTTCGCCCTCACTGCTAGAAATACTGGCGGTGATTGCCTACCACCAACCTGTGACCCGAGCAGATATTGAACAAATTCGTGGAGTATCAAACAATAGTCAAATTTTACGCACATTGTTTGATTGGAACTGGATTAAAGAATCAGGTTTCCGAGAACTCCCAGGAAGACCTGCGTTGTTGGTTACAACGCCTCAATTTTTAAATGCGTTTGGCTTGAATTCCTTAAGTCAATTGCCTCCCCTACAGGATGCCAAGGAAGCTTTCATGGCACTCGATGCATCTGCGTCTGTGTCTTGAATAGGTAAACTGTTGATGATCATTTCTAAGGTTATGCTGTCATGAGTGAAAAGTTGCAAAAGGTACTCGCACGAGTAGGCTTGGGTTCTCGCCGTTATATGGAAGAAGTCATTGCCGCTGGTCGTGTGAGTGTCAACGGCCAAGTTGCCCAAGTGGGTGAACGTATCGAACCAGGTGATGAGCTTCGCATCGATGGTCGTAAAGTTCAGTTCCAAATTGAAGATGAAATTCGTCGTCGTGTTCTGATTTACTACAAACCAGAAGGCGAAATTTGCTCACGCAACGACCCTGAACAACGCCCGACTGTATTTGATAACTTACCTGCAATTGCCAATGATCGTTGGGTGATGGTTGGTCGTCTAGACATTAATTCGACAGGTTTATTACTATTCACCAACGATGGTGAATTAGCCAACCGTTTAATGCACCCATCGAACGAAATTGAACGTGAATATGCGGTTCGTGTGATGGGTGAAGTAACACCACAACTGAAAAACAACATGCTACGCGGTGTAGTGCTAGATGATGGCCCTGCCAAGTTTGAATCTTTCTCTGAAATTGGCGGTGATGGTATTAACCGCTGGTATCAAGTGGTGGTAAAAGAAGGTCGTAACCGCGAAGTTCGTCGTATTTTTGAATCACAAGGTCTGAAAGTCAGCCGTCTATTGCGTACCCGTTACGGCACGGTAATTTTACCGCGTGAATTACGTACAGGTCGCTGGATGGAATTGGATAAAAATGACATCGATAACCTTGCCAAAGCGGTTGAGTTAAAACCACGTCAAGGCACAGGTTTGTACGGCATGGCAAAACGTCGCAATGAGCGTATGCAGGAAAAACCATTGGCGGCTCGTCGTGGTGGTTTCTTGCGTCAGCAACGTCGTGACACCGAAGAAGCTGCACAAAACACAGGTTTTGCACCGCGTGAACGTCGTCAGGACGGTAACAGTTACGGCAACCGCGAACCACGCCAAGACGGTAACAGTTACGGCAACCGTGAGCGTCGTCAAGATGGTAACAGCTATGGCAACCGCGAACGTCGCCAAGATGGCAACAGCTATGGCAACCGTGAACGTCGCCAAGATGGTAACAGCTATGGCAACCGTGAACGTCATCAAGATGGCAATAGCTACGGCAACCGAGAACCACGTCAGGATGGTAACAGCTACGGCAACCGTGAACGCCGTGACGAAAATGCACCACGCAAACCGTTTGGCAATAAAAGCTTTAAAAAATTCTAAAAGCTGAAATACGCCAAATTGATAAAAAGCCACACGTTCATGTGTGGCTTTTTTATTGGGCAAATTTGTTGGACAAAAAATAATAAAAATTAAATATTTGGCAATACAGGAATTTCAATCCACTGTGCTTTTGGAAAGCTTTTTGACAAATAATTTTTTAAATATTTGGCAGTATCCTGCGAAATTAAAGGGTCTTGTGATTCATCGTTCAAATTATATGCCAATGCATGTAAATTCAAACCACGTGTTTTTAAAGCTTCCAAACTGAGCAAAGTGTGGTTAATACTGCCCAAACGCCCAGAACTCACCAAAATAACAGGATATTGTTTTTGCTCAATATAGTCGATGGTGAGTAGGTCTGTGGTCAGCGGCACCATGAGTCCACCCGCACCTTCTAATAATACTGCATCATACTTTGCTGCCAGTTGCGCAGTCGCAGCCTCAATTTTAGCAAAGTCAATCTCACGACCATCAATTTGTGTAGCCAAATGCGGTGAAGCAGGATAGCTAAAAATTTCAGGCATGGTGAGTTTGTCATCATCTTCAGGCAACCATTCACTGCCCATAATTTTACGATGCTGCTCAATATCTTCTGAAACGTCTTGATTGCCCGTTTGAATCAGCTTTTGGGTAATGGTCTGAATACCCTGTTCATTCATGGTCTTGGCCAAATAACCTGTGGCATAGGTTTTGCCAATCCCTGTATCAATACCACTCACAAAATAAACTTGAGCTGTCATGGCATTCTCCGTGCAAGACAATAAATAGGATGATACGTGAGCGTGTAACTTTTTTGCTGTGAACTATGTTGCTGACTAAATTGTTCATAGCCCCGATAAAATTCGGTTAAAGTCGTTTTGTTCCAACGCTGCCCTTGTGCTGTACCCGTGACACCTGTGGCTTTTAAATGCTGCAAAATCTGTTTGGGATGTTCAAAACTTAATGATTCAAGCTGCTCTAAACAGTGTAATACTTCAAAGCCCTGCTGTTTAAGCTGTTGTTGTAACGCATCCATACTCAAATAATGTAAGCCTTGACCTGTTAATTGCTTAATTTCAGTCAAGTTTTGAGGGCCAAACGTCGAAAAGCACAAATACCCTTGCGGCTTTAACGCTTGATTCGCCTTGCGCAATAATGCTCCAAAATCTTCCACCCATTGCAAAGCCGAACTCGAACAAATTAAATCCAAAGACTGCGGAAAATCGAGCTGTTCTATATCGCCAATTAAGCCATGAATTTGAGTGATAGTTGTTTGAGGATGATGCAGATACGCATGCAACACTTCGGCATATAAATCATTTAAAGTCAGCTGTTGAATTTGAAATTCACGCAGTAGCAAGTCGGTTAAATTCCCTGAACCACAGCCGATTTCCAAGACGTTTTCAAAGCAAGGCTGAGGTTGATCTGACAACTTTTGCTGTACAATATATTGCTGCATTTTTGCCATTAACTGCTGACAAATTTGCTGCTGTACCACGGCATGCGTTTTATAACTCTGATGAGCGCGGGCAAAACGCTGTGCCACTTGTGCCTTATCTATACGCATACGCACACTCAAAGCAAATCCAGTAACTGTGTTAAATCTGCCGTTTCAAATTGCGTATTTAAACAAATCCGCAGTCGTGAGCTGCCTTGCGGTACAGTCGGCGGACGTACAGGCATCACATAAAAACCTGCAGTCTGTAACTGTTGGGCTTTGCTTACAGTTGCAGTAGAGTCGCCAATAATCACAGGTACAATTTGCGAAGTCGATGGGCAGGTAAAACCTTTGGCCTGAATCCCCTGCTGCATATATAAGCTCAAAGCAGCCAAATGCTGACGCTGTGTCTGCATGTGCACAATCTGATTCAGCATAAACTGCGTCCACGCCATACAAATAGGTGGCTGTGCGGTACTAAAAATTAGCGGGCGCATTCGATTAATCAGGTAATCACGGATAATCGGATCACAGATCAAATATCCCCCAACTGAAGCAACGGCTTTGCCAAACGTCCCAACCAGAAAATCAATGGCATCAATCACGCCATATTGTTCGGCACAACCTAAACCTTGCTGCCCACGTACGCCAATCGCATGTGCTTCATCGACATATAACATGACTTTGGCAAAATGCTGTTTCAGCGCGACCAATGCGGCTAAATCAGTTTCATCACCATCCATACTAAAAATGGATTCAGTCACCACAATAATGCGTTCATAATTGTCATCAGCATGATATTGCATCAGCAATTGCTGCAAATGTGCCAAATCATTATGCCGATAACGCAAATATTTTGCAGATGACAAACGAATGCCGTCAATCATGCTGGCATGTACCAGTTTATCGGCCAAAATTAGGGTTTTCGCATCTGCCAATGCAGGTAAAATACCAATATTCATGTGATAGCCGCTATTAAACAGCAAGGCAGCTCGCCCATGAAATAATTGCGTTAATGTGGCTTCAAGCTGTTCATAGGCAGGGAAATTTCCAGTCAGTAAACGTGATGAAGATGCACTCATTAAACGCTGTGCATTCGGTGTTTCATCAAAAAACTGTTCACGTAAGCGCAAGTCAGTGGCTAAACCCAAATAATCATTGGAAGATAAATTCAGCATCTGCTGTTGCTGAATTTCAATTGTTTTACCTTGCTGCTGATTGCTGCGAAATTGACGAAAATTGCCCTGTTGGCGAAGCTGATCAAGCTGTTCTGCATAGTGATCGAGTAAACTCATGCGCTCGCTCCTTGCATACCTGTCACCACCTCAGCCAATTGCTGCAATAAAGTATTTAGTTCTGCTGCTGTAATCACATACGGCGGCATCACATAGACCAATTTACCAAAAGGACGTACCCAAATACCACGTTGCACAAATTCTTGTTGCAGGCTTTGCATATCGACAGCATGTTTAAGTTCTACCACACCAATTGCACCTAAAACTCGCACATCCTGCACCCATGCCAAATTAGCCAATGGTGTTAAATGCTGTTCAAGTTGCTGTTGTATACGTTGAATATTGGCTTGCCAGTCTTGTTCTAATAATAATTGGGTACTTTTTACTGCAACCGCGCAAGCCAGTGGATTTGCCATAAAGGTCGGGCCATGCATAAACACACCTGCCTCACCCTGCGAAATCATTTCTGCAACATGCTTCGTGGTCAATGTGGCAGACAAAGTCATATAACCGCCTGTCAGCCCTTTGCCGATACACATAATATCGGGTTCGACCTGAGCATGTTCCCATGCAAACAACTTGCCTGTACGCCCAAAACCTGTGGCAATTTCATCAAAAATTAACAACACATCATATTGCTCACAAAGCAATTTGGCTTGACGCAAATATTCAGGATGATAAAAACGCATGCCGCCTGCACCTTGCACAATTGGTTCAATAATCATGGCGGCAATCTGCTGATGATGCTCTACCAAACTTTGCGCCAATTCTGCAATATCGGCAGGATTCCACTCTTGGTCAAAACCTGTTTGTGGTGCAGATACAAAATAACGACGCGCCAAACTTGAGCCAAAAACCTGATGCATCCCTGTAACAGGATCACAAACCGACATGGCATTCCATGTATCGCCATGATAGCCAGAACGGGTGGTAATAAAATTGGTTTTTTCAGTTTTGCCTTGTGCAGTCCAGTATTGCACAGCCATTTTCAGCGCCACTTCAACGGCGACGGAGCCTGAATCTGCATAAAAAATTTTATCTAAACTCGGTGGGGTAATTTCGAGCAACAAACGTCCTAACTCAATAGCAGGACGATGGGTCAATCCACCAAACATGATATGCGCCATACTGTCGAGTTGCTCAGTCACAGCACGGTTCAGCTCAGGATGGTTATAGCCATGAATCGCGCACCACCACGATGACATGCCGTCAATCAACTGGCGACCATCTTCAAGTTCAATGGTGCTGCCAAATGCCCGCTTAACCTTAAAGGTTGTTAAGGGCTGAGTCATAGAGGTGTAAGGATGCCAAAGATGTTCACGATCAAAAGCCAAATCCATCTGTTCTGTCATCCCACCATCATCCTTGATCTTGTAAAAAACTTGATGTGCTAAATCTTAAACCTGTCTACAGATAAAATAAATTGCGAGATTTGTCACTTATGGACCTGTTGGCGGGTTTTTCTGTAAATATTGGCAGATTTTGCTAGTCAACTCATCGGCATGGAACAATGGCAGCCCATGCGAGCCTTGCAAAACATCTACGCTTAAAAACTTTGCAGCTAAATTTTGCAGTTTAGCTGCAACTTTGCAATCAACTAAAACATCCTGCTCGGCAAAAAGATGATACTGCAGACCTGTATAATTTTTAAGCTTAGTCACCAAGTTTAAGTTTTCCAATAAATCCAAACCGTGTTGAAGCAAAGATTGCGGCTGTGGCTGAACCAAACTTTGTAATTGTAATAGGTCGGTTTTACTACTAGTGACACCCTGACACACCATAAAACCAAAACGCTTTAGGGTCAGAATTGGGTCTTGTGCAAAAGATTGTTTAAACTGGGCAAACGTGGCTTGTGGCATAGCGGTATCCCAATCGGCTTGTGCAACAAAACACGGATTGGATGCAATGGTAATTAAGGTTTTATATCCTGCATATTGGCTGGCAATCGCATCGACCAGTAGCGTTGCCAATTGCCCACCCAGTGACCAGCCCATAATTACATCAAACTGACGTGCAAATTCAACCTGTTGCTGCATGACCTGTGCATCAGCAGCGTTAAAAATATTGATGAGCTCAACCCGAAAACCTTGTGCTGTTAGGGCTTGCTGTAACGGATTTAATAGTGCAGTACCACCGCCCCAGCCTGTAATCAATAAAATCTGTTGTTGCACGTGGCTTGCTCGCTAGTTAGAAAATCACCTCAGTATAATACTGAATCGGCTCAATCAACATCTGCAAAGCACCAAGATACGTCAATCAAAACGAATCTAAATATAAAAGCCGATCTATAAAAAAACCCGATTTATCATAAATCGGGTTTTGGCTTAATTTGCTTTGATCAGATTACATTTGCGATTGAATGTAGTTTTGCAAACCAATCAATTCAATTAAACGTAATTGTTTTTCCAACCAATACGTATGATCTTCTTCTGTGTCGGTCATTTGCTGACGCAACATATCACGGCTGACATAGTCGCCTTTTTCTTCACACAATTTTACGCCTTGCGCCAATTTTTCACGTACTTCGTATTCCAGTTTTAAATCGGCTTTTAAGCAAGACACCACATCTTCACCCACGTCGATGTCATCGCGCTGCATATTTGGAGTGCCTTCAAGGAACAATACACGACGAATTAAAGCATCGGCATGCTGCGCTTCTTCCTGCATTTCATGGTCAATGCGCTCAAAAATTTTGCTTAAACCCCAATCTTCATACATACGCGAATGAATCAGGTATTGATCGCGAGCAGCCAGTTCGCCACCAATCAACATATTTAAATAGTCTACGACTTCTGGATTGCCACGCATTTGCTGTACTCCCTTTCTTAATCCAGTCATTATGGACACATTCAGGAAAAATTGCAAAAGTTAATTATTGTAAACCCATGATTTTTATAAAATTAAAATGAGAAACATACGCATTTGCAATATAACTTAAAAATTCCCATATATAAAACAACTGCTTGGCAAAACTTAGCTTTAAAAATGACAATACAATGATTTTGCATCATTTTGTAAATATTGAAAGAAACCATACTTTGACGCTCAAGTATCGTAAAAAACGCCTAAAAAGCGGATTTTAAAACCCAGCTGCTTTATGATAGTAACGAGTTCCATCACTTTCTTAAAATAATGACAAATCTAAATACATCTGCACCCATTTTAGTCACAGGCGCAACAGGCTATATTGCCAGTTGGGTCATTAAAAACCTGCTTGAACAAGGACATACCGTACACGCGACGGTGCGTGATCTGAATAAAACCCACAGTTTTCAACATCTGACTGATATCGCGGCAAAAAGCACAGGCAACTTACAATTATTCCAAGCCAACTTACTTGAAGAAGGTGCTTTTGATGCCGCCATGCAAGGTTGTGAAATCGTGCTGCACATGGCCTCGCCTTTTGTGGTCACCAATTATAAAGATGCAGTTAAAGACATTATTGAACCTGCCGTCATAGGCACCAAAAATGTATTAAACAGCGTTAATCGTACTGCATCGGTAAAGCGTGTAGTGGTGACTTCAAGTATTGCTGCAACCTACGGCGATGCGATTGATATTTTAAATACGGCCAATAATCGCTTTGATGAAAGTCACTGGAATACTAGCAGCAGCCCTGAGCATCAGCCTTATCCTTATTCAAAAGTGGCAGCCGAACGCAAAGCTTGGGAAATGGCAAAGGCACAAAACCGCTGGGATTTGGTCTGTATCAACCCTGCTTTGGTGCTTGGCCCATCGTTGACCAAAAACACCCAATCGGGCAGCGTGGAAGTGTTATTGCAGTTTGCCAACGGTATGACCTTGGCAGGTGTCCCTGCTATGTGGAATGGCATTGTCGATGTGCGTGATGTTGCCGATGCTCACATTCAGGCCGCATTCAACCCTGCTGCTGAAGGTCGCTATATTATTAGCGGTGGCACACTCAGCTTATTGGAAATGGGCAAAATTTTAGCGCAGCACTTTGGACGTAAATACCCTTTCCCACGCAATCAGTTACCTAAATTTGCCTTTAAAGCCTTTGGCCCTCTACTTGGTTTTCCCCGTAAATTTGTGGAACTGAATATGGGCTACCCAATTTATTTTAATGCGGAAAAAAGTCAGCATGAATTGGGTATGCACTACCGCAATATTGAAACCAGTCTAGTCGAACATTTTCAGCAACTCATTGATGATGGCATTGTGAAGAAACGTTAAACCTTCGACTTCTCTCAGTAAAAACCAAGGCACTTCATCGTTGAAGTGCCTTTGTACCTATTAGTGGATAAAATGTAGGATGATGCTTATTCAAGCACACCATATTCCTGCATCAGCTGAATAAACTCAGCTTCATTCATGACCTGCACACCCAACTTCTCGGCTTTTTCCAGCTTTGAGCCAGCTTTCTCACCCGCCACGACACATTTGGTTTTACCCGAAACACTACCACTCACCCGTGCACCCAAAGCCTGCAACAACTGAGTCGCTTCATCGCGTCCCATTTGGCTCAACGTCCCTGTAATCACCCAACTTTCACCATTCAAAGGCTGACGTGTCGGTGCAATCGGAGCATCCCAATGAATGCCTGCAGCTAATAAACGATCCAACACTTCTAAATTATGCGGCGCTTGGAAAAAGTCCAAAATCCATTCTGCCGTAATATCTCCCACATCTGGAGTTTTCTTTAACGCTTCTAAATCAGCTTCACGCAAAGCCTCTAAAGTCTGAAAAGTATTGGCAAGCATCCGCGCGGTGGTTTCGCCCACACCACGAATTCCCAAGGCATAAATAAACGCAGCCAAAGTAGTTTTTTTGCTGTTTTCAATCGAGTCAATCAAGTTTTGAACCGACTTCTCACCCATTTTTTCAATGCCGAGCAAAATGTCGCGGTGTTCGTGTAAATGATAAATATCAGCCACATTTTGTAGCAAGTTCAGATGCAGTAATGACTCCACCCAACGATCACCCAAACCTTCAATATCCATGGCTTTACGTGACACAAAATGACGAATCGCTTCAATACGCTGTGCCGCACAATACAAACCGCCTGAACAACGCGCCAAAGCCTCACCTTCAGGCATCACCACAGGCGAATCACACACAGGGCATTGTTCAGGTAAATGCACTTCTTGCGCATCGGCAAGGCGAAATTCAGGCCAGACTTTTTCAACTTTGGGAATCACATCACCACTACGGTAAACACTGACCGTATCGCCTAAACGCACATCCAAACGGTGAATTTCACCAATATTATGCAAAGTAACATTGGATACCGTCACACCACCTACCGCAACGGGGTTTAAACGTGCCACAGGCGTCAACGTACCTGTGCGCCCCACTTGCCAATCAATATTTTCAATGGTGGTTAAAGCGGCAACTGCAGGGAATTTATAGGCAGTCGCCCAGCGCGGCTCACGACTTAAAAAGCCCAATTGCTGTTGCTGTTTCAAGTCATTGACCTTGACCACCATGCCATCAATTTCAACGCTTAAATTCGGACGCTCAAGGTTAATTTGCTCATAGGCCGCCTGAACATCTTGAATGCTCTTGCAGACAAAATGACGTTCGCCAATTTCAAAACCAAACTGCCCCAACCATGCCAAACTGTCGGACATGGTGCTTTGTCCATGAGGCGGCACACATTGCGCAATGCCATAAGCATAGAATGCTAAAGGACGTGAAGCCGCAATATTCGGGTCTAACTGACGCAAACTGCCTGCTGCTGCATTGCGTGGATTGGCAAAGGTTTTTTCACCTTTGGCTGTATTGGCCGCATTGAGTTTTTCAAAACCAAGTTTTGGCATCAACACTTCACCACGCACTTCCAAAAATTCAGGAATAGCCGTTTCTGTCGCACTCAAAACTTTCGGTAAATTGCGGATAGTTTTGACGTTGTGGGTAATGTCTTCCCCTGTTTCCCCATCACCACGGGTCACACCACGCACTAAAACACCATGTTCATACCAAAGTGAAATCGCCAAACCATCAAATTTGAGTTCGACATCGTATTCAATATTTTGGTTGGGCAAACGCTCTTCGACACGTCTTGCAAAGGCAAATAATTCTTCCTGATTAAACACATTGCCTAAAGACAACATTGGCACAGCATGTGTAACCGTGGTGAACTTTGCCAAAGGTGTGCCACCGACTTTATTGGTCGGTGTATCGGGTTGAACTAAATCTGGATACTGTTGTTCCAACGCTTTTAGTTGATGGAAAAGCTGATCATATTCACTGTCTGCAATTGTCGGTTGATCCATCACATAATAGGCATGATTGTGCTTGGCAAGCAGTTGAATCAATTGACGCATTTGCGCCACGACGGTTAAATCTACAGACATATTTTCCACCATAAAAAAGGGCGGTCTTGTTCCGCCCTTCAATTTTTTCTATGTAGCGCATGCTACAGCTTGTATTGCTGCGCACATTATAAAAATGCGGCTGCAAAGTTGCAATTTATCCTACTGCACTCAGTTCATTTGCCAAACACTTGACGTAGCTTATACCCAGTACGAGATCGCAATTCTAGACATGACTTGCCTGACCAGCACGATAATCTATCGCCTGATGACGCCAGTGTTCACGTAATTGTGGAGTAAACTCTAAATGGTTTTGGTCATAGACCGTTCCATCAATTTCACGTGCAATCAGTCCTGAAATGCTGACCATGGTATCAAAGGCATTTTGCACATCGCTGTGCGGCAAAGCGAGGAAGAACGCTAAACCTTTAACTTGTTCGCTCGATAAAGTTTCTAAATCAAAACCATCTGCGCCTTCATCATTAATTTGTAAAACTGAAAATAATAATTTAGTGCCATCTTCGTTATAGCGATGGAAACATGACATTTCACCGAAACGTAAACCATATTTCATCAAGACTTTTAAGGCTTTATCGCCCGAAAGTATGCGACGTTCAGGGAAGACATTCAGCGCGATAAAAGATTCAGCGGTTGCCAAGGCACTTTCTTCATCCATGATTTTTTGTTCATGCAAATGCGAATCTAAAATGCTGCTTTCTTCATTAAATTCTGAAATTTCGGCAGTTTCAATGTGTTGATTCAGACTGTATTCAGTCGAAGCTTTGTTTTGCTCGACAGTCTGCGCATTCGGTTCAGTTTCTACAATCACTTGCTGAATTTCATCCGATAATGAATATTCTGAAGTTGTCGCTGTCGGGCTTGGCGTGTCTTGTGCAACTTCAGACTTCGATATCGTTGTGGATGGATCAAGCTCAGAATTTTCTGTATTTGCCTGCAAACTCGGTTCAACTTTGTCAGTTTCTGTGCTTGAAGAAGCCACGACATCATCCGTTAAAGCCTGTGGTTCAGACTTGGCAGGCGCATCTTGCGTAACTTCATCTACCTTTAAAGTCGGCTCCACACGCGGTGGCGTAGCGTCGCTTTGCAATTGGTCACGTACATGGCGTGGAATAATCGGTTTTTGGCTTTCTGCATTAAATTGCAGTTCCGAATCTAAGGATGGCGCTGAATCTACAGGTTTTTTTAGAATCATTTTCAAACCAAACGCCATGATCACAATAGCGATGACAATTCCAACGATTGTGGTGATTTCCATATTATGCCTCCGCGACTAGGCCGTATTCTGCGGCTTCTTCTAAATTTACGGTTACTAATTTTGAGGTTCCCGGTTCAGGCATGGTAACACCTAAGAGGTCGGTTGCCATCGTCATAGCAAGTTTATTATGTGTAATGTAAATGAATTGCACTTGTTCAGAAAGTTCTTTTACTAAATTACAAAAGCGCCCCACGTTAGCATCATCTAACGGTGCATCAACTTCATCGAGTACGCAAAATGGCGCTGGGTTTAAACGGAAGATTGCAAAAACCAAAGCCAAAGCTGTCAGTGCTTTTTCACCCCCTGAAAGTAAGGCCAAAGAACTGTTGCGCTTACCCGGTGGACGCGCCATCAATTTCACCCCAGATTGCCAGTCATCTTCCAAGCTCAGACTCGCTTCACCGCCATTAAAGACTTTAGGAAACAACTCCTGCAATTCGGTATTCACCTGATCAAAAGTATTCATAAACAGTTTACGAGTTTCCTGATCAATACTTTTCATTGCCGCCTGTAACTGCGAAACGGTATTTTCCAAGTCTTCAATTTGATGGCTTAATTCTGCAAAACGGGCAGATACTTCTTCATATTCTTCCGAAGCCGCCAAATTGACCGCACCCAATTTATCAAACTGTTGCTGCGCTTTCGCCAGTTTTTGTTGATGCGCAGCGACATCAATCTGCAAACCTGTGATGATCTCGCTGTTTAAATCTTTTAACTGTTCAGAATAATGCTGATAGTCCGACTTTGCCGATTGCCATGCCAAGCGCTTTTCTTCGAGTTTGGCACGTAATTGTTCATCTTGCTGCTGTTGCTGCTGCCGTTGCTCGGTCAGTTGCTGCTGTTTGGACTGCACACTGTTCAATTCCACTTGCCATTCCTGCCAAGTTTTTTGCAGCTTTTCAGTCTGCTGCTGCTGCTCTGAAAACTGAGTTTCCAAGTCAGGCAATTCCAACTGAACAGGATCGACAAACTTTTTGGCTTGTTCCATTTGCGCCACAATTTGTTGATATTGTGCTTTTAAGAAAGTGGCATCTTTTTCTAACAGTTCAATTTGCTGCTGAGTTTGTACCGCTTGACAACGTAACAGATCCACTTCTTGTTGCTGCTGCTGAAACTGTTGCTGTGAACTATCCAGCTGCTCATTCAGCTGCTCGACCTGAAATTGCAAGATTTTATACTGCGGTAAGGCTTGCTCAAGTTTAAAAGCCAAAGCATGCAAATCAATTTCCAGATCATCTTTTTGCATGGCATCTTCTTCAAGCTGCTCATCTAATTGTGCCAATTGATGCTGTAATTGCTGTTGCTGTACTGCAAAAGCCCGTGCCGCACTTTCGGCTTTCGCCATTTGCACATCTAGCGTTTGCAAGGCTTGCTGTTGCTGTTTGAGCTGTTGCTGTTGTTGCTGCAATTGCTGCTGCAACTGTTTTACCTGTTGCTGCAATTCAGGCAGTTGCTGTTCTGCTTGCTCATATTGTGGCAGTTGCAACGCCAACGCCTGTTCAATTTCATCCAAGCGAATCCGATGGCTTAATGCCCCTTGCCCTGCCTGTGCCGCTTCATCATAAAACAGCCCGATTACCCAGTCTGCTCCCACATGATAACCATCTAAACTAAGGATAGACTGCCCTGCTTGTAATTGCACTTGCAATGCCAAAGCCTGCGATAAACTTTCTGTAATTGCGACACTTTGCCACAAGCTACTTTGCGGTGAAGCAATCCAGTCACTGAGCGACTCACACCCCGAAAGCTGTATTTTTGATGTTTTTGAATCTACAGCCAAATGAATTTTTAGCTGACGTGCGCGGCTGTCCTGAAATTCAATATCTGCTTCTACCACCTGCGCAGATAACCATTTAGCCAAGAACTTTTCAATTAAATTGGCATGTGGTTTCGCCACATCTGCAAGTTGTAATACTTGCATCAACTGCACCACATCGGTTTGGGCTTTTGGACTTTGCTTAATGAGCAATTGATTGAGGTTTTTCTGTTCTGACTGCAAAATCTGAATCTCAGATTTTAAGGTCGCACACTGTGCTTTGTGCTCATTATAGTTGGTCTGCAACGTGGCGAGTTGCTGAGTGCTGTCTTGAATATTCTGTTCTAGTGTTAGCATTTCAGCCTGCAAGCGGGTCTTTTCGTCTTGCAGTTGTTGCATTCCCTCTTGCTGATCTTGCGGCTGAATTTGTGCAAACTGCTGTGTCAGGGTTTGTTTTTGCTGTTCAATACGGCTGATATTTTTGGCTAACTGCTCACTTTGCGCCTGCATGTGCACATGCTTTTGTTGTTGCTGTTCTACTTGCGCTTTGACTTGGGCATATTGTGCAGCTTGGGTTTGTTGCTGTGCTTTTAAATCCTGAAATTGCTGGCTCTGCTGCTGCGCCAAATGATCTTGCTGCTGTAGATTTTCCTGTTGGTTTTCTTGCTGATCGACCAAACTCTCTAGCTGCAATTCAATCAACTGCAAACGCTCTTTGGTTTGTGCTTTTTGTTGTTCAAGCTGCGATAAAGTCGCGGTATTTTGCTGAAACAAACTTTGTTTTTGTTCCAAAGTCATTTTCAGTTCAGCCAGTTTCTTTTCTGCCTGTTGCCATTCTTGCTGTAGCGGTGTCGATTGCTGAATCAAACGCTGAAACAACTCACTGGTCGCAGTTAAGTCATGTTCCAAAGTGGTCAGCTCAGAGCGCACCAATTTAAAACTTTCCCCTAACTCATTCATACTCAGGGTATATTCTTGCTGTAAACGTGCACTTTGTTCACACTGAAAAGACAACACTTCGACTTTAATGGTGCGAATTTCGCTCTCAAGCGCTTTGTATTGAATTGCTGTTTCTGACTGACGTTTTAAGGTTTTTAATTGCGATTTTAGTTCTGAAGCAATATCTTCCAAACGCGCCAAGTTCTGCGTGGTGTGATCCAAATGCAGCATGGTTTCACGACGACGCGCCTGATAACGTGACACGCCTGCCGCTTCTTCAATAAACACCCGCATTTCTTCAGGTTTAGCATCAACCAAACGATTAATCATGCCCTGTTCAATAATTGCATAAGAACGCGGGCCTAAACCTGTACCCAGAAAAATATCGGTGATGTCACGACGACGACACTTGGTTCCATTTAAAAAATATTCAGACTTACCATCACGGTTGACCTGCCGACGTACCGACAGTTCATTATAGGCGTTATAAGCACCGCCCAATTTGCCATAGGTATTGTCAAAACGCAGTTCAACACTGGCTACACCTACAGGTTTGCGTTTGGCAGTTCCTGTGAAAATTACATCCTGCATACTGCCGCCACGCAACTGGCGCGCACTAGATTCGCCCATCACCCAACGAATGGCGTCAATCACATTGGATTTACCACAACCATTCGGCCCCACCACAGCGGTACGGTTGGCTTTAAAATGTAAGGTCGTACTGTCGGCAAAAGATTTGAAGCCAGAAAGTTTTAAACTGCTTAAACGCATAATGTCCCAATTAACGGCGTGAACGTCTTGCCCATGCAAGCTCGATCTGTTTCATACGGGTCAGAGATTCCAACACCAAGTTGCGCAAGTGTCGGCAAAAATCTTCCATAAATAAAGTGGCTTGTTGTGATTTTCTGCTTAAAATTGCATCACTCACCAGTTTAAATAATTCAAAAGATTCTTGTAACTCCCGACGCGAAGTATTTAAGGTCAAAAAGTAACTGCGTCTTAACGATGGCAATAACTCTTGATAGAACTTCATTAAATATAAATTTCCCACCATATCAGGCTGCCGTGCCAGATATTGAAAAATTAAATCATAAAACTTTTCAGTATTGCCCAAGCGACATTGCTCTGCCAGTTGCAGCAAAAGTTGTTGTAAGGCTTCAGCTTCATGCATTCGCCACGTGTCCGCAATACGCTGCACAATATAACCCAATAACAAACTGCTGCTGTCAAACAAAGCTCGGACTTGCTGTGCCGACATTTCCGACACAATTGCACCACGACGTGGAAAAATTTCAATCAGATGAGTACGTTGCAATAACAACAGCGCTTCACGTACCGAACCACGACTCACGTCCAGTTCTTTGGCGATGCGCAATTCCTGAATACGCTCACCTTCAACCAAATCACCGCTAATAATCTGTTCTGCGATGTGTCGGGCAATTTGTTCCGATAAACTTTCTGATTCTTGTTGTTGCATACTGTTCCTATCTTGTTTTTATAAGATGCAGTGATGAAAATTCGGAGCTACTCTCATTTAAGACATCTCAGGATCATCCTTCGACTGCAAGCATAGCTCCGATACAAGCATCTTTCTTTTTACTGCGAAACAGATCACAACGCCATGACATTGTCCGACAATTTCATGGCGCTAGAGCCAATTTTACATGGCTTAAAACAAAGAAAATAGCGACTCAACTTAGAAAAATACTCGCATACCCTGATATACAAAATAACAGCCAACGGTGGTCAGCAAGCAGGCAAAACATTTTTTCAACATCGCTGGCGATAACAAATGTGCCACTTTCGCACCAACTTTGGCAGTAATAAAGCTCATCACACTAATGCCTATAAATGCATAAATGTGGATATAACCAATGGTATTGGGTACTGCAACTTCGGCTTGCTTACCAAACCACATAAAGCCTAATGCGCCCGCCACCGCAATTGGCAAACCACAAGCGGCTGAGGTTGCTACCGCTTTTTGCATGACCACGCCGTAACGGTTTAAGTACGGCACTGTTAAACTGCCACCGCCAATCCCAAAAATTGCAGAGGCAATGCCAATCCCACCGCCCGCCATGACTTGCTTTGCAGTTGAAGGCAAATGATGTGAAGGATCAACCGCAATATTTGCGCCTCTAAACATCTTAAAAGCCACCCACAGTGCAAAACCGCCAATTAATAATTGTAAGCCTTGCCCCGAAAGGAAATCGGCAATACCTGCACCAACAAATGCACCCACAATTAAACCAGGCGCAAGATTACGAAATACAGGCCACATCACCGCACCTTTTTTATGGTGTGCCGTAACTGAGCTGATCGAAGTTACAATAATGGTTGCCAATGATGTCCCCACCGCCATGTGCATTAACACCGATGGGTCATAATTGAGTTGAGTGAACACAATATATAAAATTGGCACAATAATTAAGCCGCCGCCCACGCCAAACAGCCCTGCTGCAAATCCAGCAATTGCACCAATCAATAAATATATGATTAACTCCATAAATATATTCCACTATTTGTAAATTCGTATGGATGTAGAAACCCGACAACTGCAACAACAACTCACAGAAGCAGGACAGCTTCCAGAAGTACTCATCCTGAAGCCGATTACCACTTCCACCAATGATGATGTACGGGAAATTGCACAAAAAGGTGTGCAGAGTGTCTTGGTATGCAGTACCAGACAAACGCATGGTCGAGGACAACGTCAACGGCAATGGGTATCACCCGAAGGGAACATCTATTTAAGCACATTGCTAAATTTACGAACACCTGTAAATGGGCGTTTGGCTTTAGAAATTGCGTTAAATATCTTGCAAATGCCGAGTCTACAGGCGCTGAATCTACAAGTAAAATGGCCAAATGACTTATACAGCCCGCAAGGCAAATGGGGCGGCATCTTAATTGAGCCAATTTCTGCACAGCAAGTCATTGTTGGGGTTGGGCTTAATCTTGCACCTGTCAGCTCAGCAGTTATTGATCAAAAAACCACATCTTTAACCGAACTGGGTTTGGTATCTATTGATCGTGTGCGCCTGATCGCAGAGCTTTATCTTGCCATTCAACAAGCCTGCGACTGGTTTAATCACGATTGCTATAATTTGGCATCTCGCTTCAATCATCATGCCGCATTTATGCAACAACAAGTTGAATTTGAACATTTTAAAGGTACTTGTCAGGGTACTTTTTTAGGCATTCAGGATGATGGCGCAGTGCAAATTGAAACGGCACAAGGGCTTGAAGTTTTTTATCAGGGACGTTTACGCCCTATCGATCATGCCGAGTCATCTTCATGAAAAATTTATGGCTAGATATTGGTAACACCCGCCTGAAATATTGGGTCACAGAACAAGACCGCATCATCGAACATGAAGCAGAATTGCATTTGCAATCTCCTGCCGATTTGTTGCTGGGTTTGATTCAACACTTTAAAAGTCTGAATGTGCATAAAGTAGGCGTGTCATCGGTACAAGATCAGAAGAATAATCAACGCATTCACTTGATTTTAAAAACCCTGAAAGTGCCTGTGATTTATGCCAAAGTGCATGCAGATTATGCAGGTTTGCATTGTGAATATGATATTCAACAACTGGGGATAGACCGCTGGTTGCAAGTGCTTGCCGTGGCAAATGACCCACAAGAAAATTATTGTGTCATTAGTTGTGGTACGGCGCTGACTATTGATTTGGCGGATGGACTGACGCATTTAGGCGGCTATATTTTACCGAACTTATATTTGCAACGTGATGCACTGATTCAAAACACCAAAGGCATTAAAATTCCCGATGCTGCATTTGATGAACTCACCCCAGGACGCAGCACCATTGATGCTGTTCATCATGGTATTTTACTCGGCTTGCTCAGCACCATTGAGCATGTAATTCGACAGTCACCACGTAAACTGATTTTAACGGGTGGCGATGCACCGCTGTTTGCCAAATTCTTGCAGCAATATCAACCGCAAGTCGAGCAAGATTTATTGCTCAAAGGTTTGCAGCGTTATATTCAATATGCAACCCATGAAGTGCACTAAAAACCAAACATTGCTCCATCTACGCTGATAAATCTTTCGGTGTAGCTGTCATCTACGAATAAAGAACAACAAAAAAGCAGGCGCATTTTTATGCGCCTGCTTTTTTAACACTTTGATTCTAAGATGTTTTTAACAATTATTTCTTGGTTGGGTCGTTGCCACCAAACAATGGCCCCATACCGCCGCCACTGAATTGCTTTTGTAAACCGCCCAGTGAACGCATCATTTTTACCATGCCCGATGGATTGGCAAATTTTTTCATCATTTTTGCCATTTGTGCATGTTGCTTGATCAACTTATTCACTTCTGACACATCCATACCACAACCCGCAGCAATACGTTTTTTACGGCTTGGATTCATCAGGTCTGGGTTACGACGCTCTTTGATGGTCATCGACTGGATAATCGCTTCCATCTTTTTCACTTGCTTTTCAGGATTGGCTTGCGCAATTGCATCTTGAATACCTGAGTTGCTCATGCCAGGCAACTTATCTAAGAAGCCCATCATGCCGCCCATTTTATTCATTTGTTCAAACTGCATCAGCATATCTTCAAAGTTGAAGCTGCCGCCTTTTTGCAGTTTTTTCGCCATTTTTTCGGCTTTTTCTTTGTCGATTTTACGTTCAACTTCTTCGACCAAAGACAGCACGTCACCCATGCCCAAAATACGTTGTGCAACACGTTCTGGGTGGAATGGCTCTAGGGCATCGAGTTTTTCACCCATCCCCAAGAATTTAATTGGTTTACCCGTAATCGCACGAACTGAAAGTGCTGCACCACCGCGCGCATCACCATCAGTTTTAGTAAGGATTACACCTGTTAATGGCAAGGCATCATTAAAGGCTTTGGCTGTATTTGCCGCATCCTGACCCGTCATGGCATCGACCACGAACAAGGTTTCAGTCGGTTTAATCGCTGAATGTAATGCCTTGATTTCATCCATCATGTCATCATCGACGTGCAAACGACCTGCAGTATCGACAATTAACACATCAGCAAACTGAATTTTTGCCTGTTCGATGGCACGGTTGGCAATATCGACAGGGTTTTCATTGGCATTTGAGTCAAAGAAAATTGCGCCAACTTCGCCTGCAACCGTTTGTAGCTGTTTAATTGCCGCAGGACGGTAAACGTCGGCAGACACCATCGCCACTTTTTTCTTTTGACGTTCTTGTAAGAAACGTGCCAATTTTGCTGCAGTGGTGGTTTTACCCGCACCCTGCAAACCTGCCAATAACACCACAACCGGTGGCTTGGCAGCAAGGTCAAGGCTTTCATTGGCCTCGCCCATCATTTTTGTGAGTTCGTCATAGACAATTTTGACGAACGCCTGACCAGGGGATAACTGAGTCATCACTTCCTGACCCAATGCCTCTTCCTTAACTTTCGCGATGAATTCACGAGTTACAGGTAACGCCACATCGGCTTCAAGAAGTGCCATACGTACTTCACGTAACGTATCTTTAATATTGTCTTCGGTTAGCTGCCCTGAGCCAGTAACATTTCTTAAACTCTGCGTGAGTCGTTCTGTTAAGGTATCAAACATTGCAAATTCCGCTTAAAATAGCCATTAGCAAAAAAATGTTTCTTTAAAATAGAAAATTTATGCACAAGATGCTATAGGATACTGTAGTTCGCATCGAATTTATATAAATGAATATTCATCATCCTGAAAAAGGTTTGACATGATCAGTCTCCCCTTGGTTTATACGATTTTAGCATTAATCGCTTATACCAGTTCTTTTTGGTATTTATTTTCACATTTAATGTCTAAACGTGCGCCAAATCACTGGTTTATTCGTTCTCTGCTCAGTTTGGGCTTATTGCTGCATGCTGCCGTGTTGTATAACGATATGTGGACGCCGATGGGTGTCAACTACAACGTGTTTAACCTAATGTCATTTACTGCGGGTTTAATGTTGTTATTGAGCTTGCTGTTCAGCAGTTACCGACCTGTAATTGCGCTAAATTTGATTGGTATTCCTGTAGCAGCAGTAGGTTTAATTGCAGGTTTTTCATTCAGCCAACATAATTTATTTATTAACCAAAACTCGATTGGTTTAGATATTCATATTATTTTATCGCTGTCTGCTTATGCCGTATTGTTGATGGCGACCATTCATGCCGTGCTCATGTGGTTTCAAAACCGCGAACTGAAAAACAAACAAAAACGTCGGGTTTGGGTAAATTTGCTGCCGTCTTTGCAAGATATGGAATCTTTGCTGTTTGATATGTTGATTGCAGGTTTTGCCTTACTCACAGTCGCACTAGGTTTTGGTTTCTTTACGGTAGAACATTTCTTTGCACAGCATTTAGCACATAAAACTGCCTTTAGTATTATTTCTTGGTTTGTCTATGGGTCGTTGTTACTTGGGCGTTATAAGTTTGGTTGGCGTGGACAAAAAGCGATTCGCTTTACCATTATTGGCTTCTTTTTATTGGCGCTCGGTTTTATTGGTTCTAAATTTGTGTTGGAAATGATTTTGAGTAAGTAAGGTGTTTTTATTTTGCTCATTCAAAGTGTAGGATGATCAATTATTTAATAGCATAGTCGAGGGGGAATGGGCTGTTTAAATTAAGCCAATCATTTAAATGATTTCTAACGATGTAAGAACTCAATTAAAAGATCTAGTCTAGGATGCACATCAACTGCATGGACTAGATAAAACTTGAGATACAGATCACTGTGTCAAATAAAACAGCTTAAATACCAGAACCTTAGCTACAACCACTTCAATTCAAAACCCTTTTCCTAGACAACCCACAGAAAAAAACGTATAACTCCACTTTTGTTTGAACTGGCAGCATCTTGTGAAACTGATTCTTGCACCCATGGAAGGCTTAACCGACCCCATCATGCGTGATGTAATCACGTCTGTAGGCAGTTTTGACTGGTGTGTAACAGAGTTTATTCGGGTCACAGACAGCATTTTGCCAGACCATATCTACCACACCTATTGCCCAGAACTACTCACCAATGGCAAAACTGCGGCAGGTACGCCTGTGCATGTTCAGTTTTTGGGGAATAATCCTGAAATGTTAGCCGCCAATGCAGCCAAAGTTGCGGCTATGGGTGCACCTGCAATTGATATGAACTTTGGCTGCCCTGCCAAAACAGTCAATCGGCATCGTGGCGGTTCAGTTTTACTTGATGAACCCGAAGTAGTATATGAACTGGTTAAAGCGGTTCGCGATGCCGTTCCTGCTCATATTCCAGTTTCTGCCAAAATGCGTCTAGGCTATATGGATCGGAACTTCATGCTAGAAAATGCGCACGCCATTGAAGATGCAGGCGCAGCATGGGTTACAGTACATGCACGTACCAAAGCCGATGGCTATACGCCTCCCGCATTTTGGGATCAGCTACGTCCTATTCGTGAAGCCTTGAAGATTAACGTCATCGCCAATGGTGAAATTTGGAACAATGCCGATGCCAAACAATGCCAGTTAGAATCGGGCTGTGAAAATTTGATGATTGGTCGTGGTGCGGTCACCACCCCAGATTTGACCCAATGTATTCGTCAAAATTCAGACCTGCCTTTGCTGAGTTGGCAAGATTTGCTGCAACTACAAATTCGCTTTATTCACGGCCCTGCCAAAACAGAAATTGGGATGCTGGGACGTTATAAACAATGGCTCGGCATGATGTCGAAACATTATCCCGAAGCCAAAGCTTTGTGGGATGAAATCAAGCGTCTGAAAAAGCTGGATGAAATCATTGAAAAATTAGTCGCGCACACGACTTAAACATTGAATCCATCAAACTCAAGCTTCATCTAAAAAATTTCAGCTTTTATTAGGGTCTGCTGACAATTCGTCTATGTTTGCGGCGATGCATATTTTTTAGCTGATATAAGGCATGGGACAGGAAATTTAGTCATTCTAAATGACTGGCACATAACGCAATAGCAGCAAAAAATATGCTCGCCCTGAAAGGCTGTGGCTAAAACTTTCTCAGATTGTGTTATGAAACTTAGCAATAGTCTCGCTATTACTTGCGTTTCATGCCTGATCTGCTCAGTTTTAGCCTACAGCGCAAGCCATTTATGAAATGTCAAAAGCCCCTAGTGAATATCGGCTATTCAACCTTGCTGACAAAGCTTGGCATTTCCCATGCACTGCCTGCAAAACCTTTGCATTGTCCTGCATCGAATTGATAGCTTTTGACAAACTGCTGACCATTCCACGCCCACTCAATTTGACTGAAACAATCGCCAATTCCACGCCCTTTTTGATAGGCAAAAATCTGTCCATTGCTAAATTCTGAAGCAGAATCAGTTACAAATTGCTGTATCTTTTGCAGTTTTTTATCCATAACCCAATAAGCCACACCCCAATTATAAGCCCCTCGCCAACAGCTTGCCTCAACCAACACGCTATCTTGATTTAAGGGATAAATATGAATCTGCTGTTCTGCTTGTTCAGGTTCAAACAGCATATAACAATCTTCACGATCTACGGTTTTTTGTAAAATTGGATATAACTTTTCTGCACTGGCCGCGGTAAGCACCTGTGCTTTGGCGGTTCGGTGTTGAGGCTGCATGAGAATGTTAATTTTAGGCATCGCTTGCGCTTTTAAGACCTGCGTGGATGCTTGATTGCCTTTTGCCAATATTGCGGAGTCTGTACCCACACGTTTTTGAAATTCATCCATTTTTAGCAACACTGCACTCATGCCTGCATCAGACAATTTCCAGCGTTGTTGACCATATTTTAACTCGATCACGACATGCTGACGCGCCTGCGCCAACAGCTTTTGCACACTGGCAGCAGATAAATTGGCGATACTTTCATGAAAGTTTAATTGTTGCAAAGTGCGTCCATTTAAAAATAAAGTCGCTTGAGCAATATCTTCTTGAATTTGCAATTGCCCTTGTACAGCACTCTTTGCACCTGCTTGACGGGTCAATAACATACTGATCGGTTGTTCAAAATCATCATCGCTTTGGTAGCCTGCGGCACGGCAGGTTCCTGTATTATCACAGGCCAACTCCCAATCTTGATGCTGAAAATACAGTCCTTGCAAAGCAGTCGACTGGCTTGAAGCAATCGTTTTTTCAGCAGTGATCGGTGCTGCAAAAATACCAACACTACCGAATAAACCACTGATCGCCAGCAATATTTTTAGATTGCATCTGAAATTCATAATCTTCGCAACTCCTGAAATGGTCATCTATAATTCAACGGCTCAATCAAAGCTAAATTTAGCACCTTGCCTACTCAGCTCAATAAAAAAGCACGCCAGAGCATGCTTTTCTAATGCAATTGAACATCAAGATTTAATGTAAAAAATTACGATTCCTGTGTTAAATCCTTGACCGTGGTGCTTGCGCCATTGGTTTTCACTGACTCAATTCCTTTGTCACGTGATTGTTCAGAAGTATAGAGCTGACTCGTACCAATAATCTGATGGTTGGCAGCTTTTAAATTAAAATACGGCTTATCATTCTTAGATGTCAGTCGATCATAACGCCCATCATCCTGACTGTTCTTTTGTACCGAAGCGATGCCATTTTTTGCCGATGCTTTCGCCTTATACTGTTCACTGGTTAAGATAATTTCGCCATTCCCAGCTTTAAGTACAAAGCGGTACTGACCATTGCTTGCTTGTGAAATCTCAAACCATCCTGACATACTTGCCCCCAGTTTTCTTATGAGTGGTGAAGTGTGTTGTTGAATGATGCTAGGCTTTAAACTGCCTAAAAATTATTCTTTTCACTTAAAATATAAAGGACTTAGGCACAAGAAAACAGTATTAATTTTGTACACTCTTAAAGTTATTGTTGCTCAATTTGAATACTAAAATACTTTTATAAACTCCATAAAAAAGCGCAGGCAACTCAAGTCGCCTGCGCTGTTGAAATCTGCTTAAACTTAAGCTTTTTTCACATATTCAGATTTTAATTTCATAGCCCCCATGCCATCAATCTTACAATCAATGTCATGACCATCTGCTGCATCTGGAATTAAGCGAATATTTTTCACTTTCGTTCCCACTTTTACAGCAGCCGAAGAACCTTTAATTTTCAGGTCTTTAATCACAGTCACCGTGTCGCCATCTGCCAACACGTTGCCGTTTGCATCTTTAATCACAGCAGCAGTTTCTTCTAGCTGTTCCCCTTCTTTCCACTCATGTGAGCATTCAGGACAAATCAGTAGGTCGCCATCTTGGTAAGTGTATTCTGATTGGCATTTTGGGCAATTTGGCAAAGACATAAAAAACCTCAAAAACTATATTATAGCATTTTTTACTGAATTTTCATAAACTTAAAATCCTTATAAAGCACAAGGATAATCAAATAAAACTCTTTAATTGGACTGTGCTAAGCGTTGCAGCATCACGCATTTTAATACCACTACATGATTGTGCTGCTCATCTTTAGCTGCTGTGACCAGAGTGATTTTTTGCTGCTGTGCCAGTTCACACAACGCCTGTAAAGCCTCTTCTTGCTCTGCTAATTCAGCTATATAACGCTGCTGAAACTCATCCCAATGTTGTTCAGGGTTTTGATGATACCATTTACGCAGCCCAGTCGAAGGCGTAATTTCTTTGGGCCATAAGTCAATACGAGCGCGTTCTTTACTCACACCACGCGGCCATAAACGATCAACCAACACCCGTGTTCCATCTGCCTGAGTCGCTTCAAGATAAGCGCGTTTCATTGCAATATCCATATTTGCACCTCTGCATCTTTTATGATGACGTCATCAGCGCCAAAGTTTTAGGCAGCAGATTATGTATCACAAATAAAAAAGCATGTGATCAACACATGCTTTTCAGATACCCGATTTAATCTTCGTAATCGTCTTCGTCTTCATCATCGTAGACGTAAGCCATACAGCCCCAGCCATCGTATTCACCGCCATGTTCTTCAGCAATTTTGCTGAACCATTGCTCTAAATCGACAATGTCTGAATACTCTGGTTCCATGTAAACATAAATGGTAATGATCCATTCAACTGCGTCAGATTCTTCATCTTGGAATAATGAAATTTTTTGTTCTTCGGCCAACAAATACAAAGCACATTTTTCAGCTTGTTCTTGTGTGGTAAAAGCGATGGAGTACTCAATCTCATGTGGCTCTGTCAGGTCATCCCCATCTTCATGCATTTGCCAAAGTACATTGCCATTATCATCATCAGGGAATTGTTCATAGTCACGTGTCATGCGAATATCCTTGTTATCTTTTTAGCCAATATATATTTGGCAAGTGACAAAATAGTGAATTCAACATAGCACAAATTTGCCCGAAGGACTCAATTTTCATTTCGTTATACACTGACTTTAGTCTGAAACACCCAAAAGCTTGTTTTTAGACACCGCAATTACTCTAAGTATTTGCTGCCAGTTTAATTTGTGGCATCTGACAAGATGCTTTCCTGTTTAAATGCCAACAGCAAAGCGGCAAACTTTAATTCTTCTTGTCGAAGTGTCAAATAAGAATCCAGAATTTTTGCGTGTCCAAATGCAGCGGCATAATGATTCAGTAAAGTAAAATCATCCTGCAAAGCTTGAAGCGATTCAGCCAGATTTTGTTCAGTCAGCTGCGCCAAATACAAATCTGCTTTGCTATTAAATGCTTGAGTCAGTAAAGTCACTGCCGCTAGACGGCGTTGCTCATCGACAAAGGCGCAATGTGCAACTTCTTGATTTTTGACTGCATCTTGAATCTTGTGTCGTACTTGCTGCAAGTGTTGTGCTGCATCACTATAGCCATAGCCTTCAATCAGATCATCCAATAGCTGCTGCGCAGGCAACTGAAAAGCAGGCGTTTGATTTTCAATTTTATGATACAGCGCGGTCATAACCTGTTCGAGTTGCTGACGTTCTTCAACCAAGTTATAAAAAGCACCCAATTGATCTTGTGCAGTTTTAAGCATTTTGGCTTTGGTTTTTTGCTCATGCTCGGCTAAAAAATCTCGGACTTTTTCAACTTGTTGCTTGCACTGCTCCCGCGTATTTTCCGCTTCGGATTTAACCATTTCTACAAACATTTCAACTTGTTGGCGACGTTCTAATACATATTGCTCAACGTCTAAAATATGTTGATAGTGCTGCAAGGTTTCTAAACGACCTTTTAAACTGCCTAATTCAATGCGTAGCACAGCCAACTGATGCTCTAATTCATTACTTTCCAACTCATCGGACGCTAAATTGGAGCGAGTGCGGTCTAAATTGCTTTGTAAAGATTGAATGCTGGCAGACAACTCACGGCGGCGCTGAGATTGCCAAAAAATAATCACCACCAAAACAATAATGATTGCACCCAATATATACAGCATATAACTTCTCCCACCCGCATTGGTCTGCCATATTTTGAAAAACCATCTTCAGTTTTTAAAGACGCTTTCTAACCCGCTTTGACAGCCCACCACACTCAAAAACACAAAGTTTTAAAACAGCGAATTATTCACATCCTTTATTTATGCCAAGGCAAATGAATAACGACAGCTCTAAGGATACGTTAGCGAGTTAGCGGCACGAAGACTATCCCAATTTTTGAGTATTTTCACAAAAAAATGGAAAAATATGCGCCTGTTAGAAAAATTGAATCCAAAAATCTCTAAAAAGGAAGCTGTGCCCGAATTGCAACAGGAATTTGGCTTAACGGTTGCGTAAAAGCCAAATAACTAGCATGCAGCGCCATCCGACCTAAAGTGCTTTTTTTCGGTTCAGGATGATATAACTTATCGCCTGTAATGGGATGTCCAATATATTGCATGTGTACTCGTAACTGATGTGAGCGCCCTGTAATCGGGGTGAGCAATACACGGGTAATATCTTCAACCGCACAATATTCCAAAGCCTGATACAGCGTTTGCGCAGGCTTGCCTAAATCGAAATGCACAATTTGGCGTGGACGGTTTTCCCAATCGGTAATTAAAGGCACATCGACACTGCCCTCACCTTCAAGTTTGCCTTGAATTAAAGCAATGTAGTTTTTTTCTACTGTTCGCGCCTGAAACATTTTACTCAATGCGACTTCTGCATCACGATGCTTGGCGAACATGAGAATACCTGAGGTGGCCATGTCTAAACGATGGGCAATTTTTGCCTGAGGATAATCTGCGAGTACTCTTAAATATGCGCTGTCCTGATGTTCGGGCAAACGCCCAGGCACCGACAATAAACCTGCGGGCTTATCAATCACCAATAAATCGTCATCTTCATAGACAATTACTAAGGGATCTTGTGGAGGTGCATAAATAAAGTTGTCGTTTAAAGCCATGAACATACAGCATACAAAGCGGTGCGGGCAAAATATCAAGCACAGCCCGAACTGTCAATTCAGTCGGGCGATGTACTTTTTAGTGTAAAGATTTAGATTTTGAATTGGCTGAGTCTGCCAAGCTAAATCTGCCAAGCTAAATCTGCCAAACTTAGTCTGCGAAACTTAATCTGCTAAATAGTATTCCACCGTAGACACCACACGTACTTTTTTCAAATATGGCGTGTTGCTGTCACGATCTTCAATACTAAATACACCCTGATTGGCTGATTTAATTTTACCTAGACGACTGTCAGAATCTGCGGCAAATTTTTCTGCAACACTGCGGGCATTTTGTGTGGCTTGCTCAATCATGGCAGGTTTAATGTCATTTAGTTGTGTATATAAATATTCGGTACGTTGCCCGTAATCTTCACCACCAAAGGCAATTCCATTTTTGCCTAAATCGACCAAACGGCTTTGTGCGCTGCGCACTTTATCAATATTTTTGGTATAGACCGTAATGGTTTGATGTGCGGTATAACGCAAAGCAACATTGCCATCGCCACCATATTGCTGGGCGTATTTATCGGTAATTACAGGAGCAGCAATGGTGATTTCTTCAGGACTAAAACCTTCATTTTTTAAAAAGTTTTGAATTTGGGAGGTTTGGCTTTGCATGGTGTCGTACAGCGCGGCCAAGTCTTGACTGGCAGTACTAAAACGAATTGGCCACACCGCCACATTGGCTTTTACTTCTCGTTCAGACAAACCTTTGACTGAAACCACACGCTCATATTGTTTAATTTTGAGTGCGCTATTGCCCAAAATCCAACCCGCGAGCACCATCCCCAAACAAATTAGACCGCCTAAAATCAGTGCAGGTTTAAATTGATTCATGTTTGCCAACTCCTCAAATTGCGGGCTTTTCGCCTCTATTTCGATGACCGTGTGTTTTTAATGTACTGTTTAAAGCGGTTGCTTGTTTATAGAGTTTTAAATTAAGGTCGCATCATATACAGCGCGATGAGTGGCGCGATATTCAATAGTAATACCCCAATTTTATAGACCGCCATGCCGCCATAATGAATGGCATCAAAACTTGCGTCTGACAATTTGAACCATCTACCATGTAACTGTCGCAGCCAGTCATGCGCAAAAATCACCACCACAAACCACAGCATTAAAATGGCATAGTTAATCAGTGCGCAGGTCAGTAATAAGCGACACCAAAAATCGTAATCAACACTCATATCACACCTAATTATGATGTAGATGATTATTGCAAATTAACAGATTTGAATGAAAAATTTGATGGGAGTTTTGTAGCTGAAAGATGGTTTAAAATTCATTTAAGTTTTTATTTTGTCTGGATTTTATTGTCTTGATCTTGTTTTGTTTTTTATATTTTTAACAATATTCTTTAGGGTGTTAGGGAAAACAACTGTGGTTTACTTCAACTATCATGCTGGATAAGCCATGATCTTATAGCCTATAAACTTCTGGTTTATAGCGTCCTAAGCCGAATCGAGACCTTTTGGGTAAGTACTACACGCACGTTGTACGCAACTGGTAGCAATCTACTCTTTTCGATCCCCATCACACCCTTGAGATATATAGTAGTGATTTGAGGATGGGATTGTTTCCCCGAAATGATTTTATTTTGATTAATTTTTAAAATTTTTATCACTTTTTAAGTCATATTTTAAAAAATTTTCCAAATAGACATTTTTTATGCACTTAAATCATCAAATAAAGCTCAAATATCAAATTTATTACCATGCTTGTTTTTAAAATATTTTCAAACTGACCCAAAAACCTATGTTGAGGATTCAACAACTTTCTTTTTGCCTCGAATCCAGCGAATTGCCCAAATTAAAGTCAGGAGCACCACAAAAACCACCAATACAGGCACAATGAAGGACAACACTGAAAGTACGGCAGCCCCAATCCACTCTCCTGTAGAAATCACAGGATTTGCAACACCGCCTGTGGTTGCGGTTGATACACCACGTGCCGCAACTGTACTCATTTGCACCACACCTGCTGTTCCACCACCGACAATAATGGCAGAAGCCCAACTGGCAAATTGCGACATTTCGCCACTGCTTACAGCCATTGTGGTGAGTGTACCTGCAATCATGGCGGCAGGCGTTGCAACGGTATCGAGTAAGTTATCAACCCACGGCATATAATATGCGGCTATTTCACTGACTGTTGCTACAGCCAAAGCTAGACAAACAGCAGGCATCGCCAACCATTCAAAACCTTTCAAGGGTTCAAACCAACCCATGAGTGCTGCGACACTCATGACCAGCAAAGGCACGAAAACCCGAAAACCACTGGCAGCACTTAGCCCAATGCCGACACATAAACCGAGTATTGTTTCCATGTTGTACCTCATTGCCTTGGGTTTTCTATGGCTAAAATAGCAAAAAGCCCCATCGGGTGATAGGGCTTTAGATTAAAACAGGATCAGCTGTTTTATGTCGTGTAGCTTAGGCAACCTTGTTGTTATATTGGGTGCCATGGCATTTGGTACACGGTGGTAGACGGTCTGTACCAATTTCTAAGTAAACGCGATGCCCGCATTGGACACAAAAATAGAAGCCTGTTCCTGGTTTATCACCTGCAGTTACCATCTTTGTTCTCCGTGTGGTTTAGAAATGGTCAATCCAGTATATCTATTCTGTGATGATTGTCTACTGTCCATTTTGACAGATGATGAGGGCAGTTGGGCAAAGGATGATTTCATATAATTATAGAAATGCTATTGCTTTATCTTGTTTCGTCATAAAATTTTGAATTTCTATCTTATTCTGTTCCAAAATTTCATCCCAATTCTTCTTCCAAATTGAATAAGCTTCCCATGAGTAACCTAACAGTAGCTCCTCACTCATAGTATTAAAAGAATGGGAAATGATTTCCATAAACTTATCTTTGTTATGAAATTTGGATATATCAATGCATGTTAGGAAGTAAGTTAACCAATTTGCTAATCCTGTATATTGGCTCCAAGCTCCATCCTCCCCCGTTAACTGTTTCTTCTTTTCAAATACATCTAAAAATTTTTCTTGAGATTCTGTTGAACTAAAATTAAATCCAGATGAAATCATAGCATTGAAAATCTCAAAGAATGAATCTGATGACCTTAGGTAATCTTTTTTGTAAAACCGCGTTGAACCATCTTTCATGACACGAGTAATAGCATCTTTTGAACTTTCTTTACATTCCTCTGCTTTAGGAATATGTAAATTTAGAATTTCAAAGAATTTATCAATTTCAACCCCATCTAAAACACGCATGTTATAAGTGTTTTTATAAAAATCTTTAATATGCCTATCAATCTTACGACGTGTTACTAGAATAACATTTGGTGATGACATGGTAGTTTGAGCAAACTCTTTATAATTATTGAAAATTGATTTTAAATTATTATCGTTCAAAGCATAACCAAGAATTACTATAGTATTCTCAAAAAGTAACGTACTTAATTTTTGTGAAAAATAGCTCTCTGAACTCATAAACCTAAAGTAATTATTAGATGTAACAATCATATTAGTTGGTGAGTCAATTGAACCATGAACATGATAAACTTTAACTTTAGAACTTAAGCGCGGTATTAGCATCCCTGGCGAAATTGCCTGACATTCTCCTTCTTCACATAACTTTAAGATTAATTTATCATAGTTAGTTGTTACTACTCTAAAAGAATGTTCTTTAAAAAATTTCTCTATATTTTTATAGTTCCCGTCCAATTCCAACTTTTCAATAATTTTTTTTATTTCTTCATAAATATTAAGATCTTTGTCTTTTAATTTTCTTGAAATAATTTCTGCTAATTCATCTAATGGTAATATAGGCTTATACACTTCAATATTATGCTCTGTATTACATTCTGAGCAATAACCAATAGAAGTGCTAGTAAATAGCTTATTTACAAGATTACCTGATGGATCACAGATTCCACATAACTGTTTAAGTAAATCTTCCCAAGTTGGTGCTTTTTGATGTGTTATAGCCTTTGTAAATCCTGCGCCTGTAATTAAGCATAAACGATTATTAACAGCAGCATAGGCAATATCAAAATAATGACTCATTTTCTTCTCAAATAAAAACCCCACTCGAAAGTAGGGTATTTTTCAACTAACATCAATAACTTTAGCTTACATTATCAAGCCACATTCCCTTCCAAGAAGTCCTGTGCAAAGCGTTGCAATACACCGCCCGCTTCATACACAGATACTTCTTCTTCGGTATCTAAACGACAAGTTACTGGCACTTCAATCGTTTGGTTTTTACCATCATCCGTTGAACGCTCAATCACCAAAGTCAAAGTCGAACGTGGCGCAATGTTACCAATCACGCTATAAAGTTCCGTACCATCCAAACCTAAAGTTTTACGGTTTACACCCGCTTTAAACTCAAGTGGCAATACGCCCATACCCACCAAGTTGGTACGGTGAATACGCTCAAAACCTTCAGCCACAATTGCTTCCACGCCCGCAAGACGCACACCTTTTGCAGCCCAGTCACGACTTGAACCCTGACCATAATCTGCACCCGCAATAATAATTAACGGCTGCTTACGGTTCATATAAGTTTCAATCGCTTCCCACATACGCATTACTTCGCCTTCTGGCTCAACACGCGCTTTAGAACCTTGCTTAATTGTGCCGTCTGAACGTACCACCATTTCATTAAACAATTTCGGATTCGCCAAAGTTGCACGCTGTGCAGTCAAATGATCACCGCGATGCGTTGCATAAGAGTTGAAATCTTCTTCTGGCAAGCCCATTTTTGCCAAATATTCCCCTGCTGCCGAGTCTAAAATAATCGCATTCGATGGAGATAAATGGTCTGTGGTGATGTTATCGCCCAAAATTGCCAACGGACGCATATTGGCTAAAGTACGTGGCGCAGCCAATGCACCTTCCCAATATGGTGGACGGCGGATATAAGTACTTTGTGGACGCCAGTCGTAGAGTGGACTTTCAGATTTTTCCGACTCTCCCAAATCGAACATTGGAATGTACACTTGGCGGAATTGTTCAGGTTTAACCGATTCTTTCACCAAAGCATCAATTTCAGCATCAGATGGCCAAATATCTTTCAGATAAATCGGGTTACCATTTTGATCTGTGCCCAAAGCATCTTTTTCGATGTCAAAACGAATCGTTCCTGCAATCGCATAAGCCACAACCAACGGTGGCGATGCCAAAAATGCTTGTTTCGCATACGGATGGATACGACCATCAAAGTTACGATTACCCGACAGCACAGCAGTCGCATACAAGTCACGGTCAATAATTTCTTGTTGAATCGCTGGGTCTAATGCACCAGACATACCGTTACAAGTAGTACATGCATAAGCGACAATACCAAAACCAAGTTTTTCTAAGTCTTTCAGTACGCCTGCTTCTTCCAAATACAATGCAGCCGCTTTAGAACCTGGTGCAAATGATGATTTCACCCAAGGCTTACGCACTAAACCTAACTCATTGGCTTTACGTGCCAACAAACCTGCTGCTACAGTATTACGCGGGTTTGAGGTATTAGTACAAGAGGTAATCGCAGCAATGATGATGGCACCATCTGGCATTAAACCATCAGTACGGTTTTCAACCACACCTGCAATGCCTTTTTCTTTTAAGTCTGCAGTTGAAACACGCGCATGCGGATTCGATGGGCCTGCAATGTTACGAGTTACTGTTGAAAGGTCAAAACGTAATACACGTGGATACTCTGCCTGTGTCATTTCAGATGCCCAAAGACCAATTTCTTTAGCATAAGTTTCAACCAGTTTGACCTGATCTGCTTCACGACCTGTTAAGGTTAAATAGTCGATGGTGTTTTGATCGATGTAGAACATAGCGGCGGTTGCACCATATTCAGGTGTCATGTTGGAAATCGTGGCACGATCCCCCACCGACATGCTATCTGCACCTTCACCAAAGAATTCTAAATATGCACCGACCACACGTTCTTTACGCAAAAACTCGGTTAAAGCCAATACGATGTCCGTTGCCGTAATACCAGCCTGACGCTGACCGACCAACTCCACACCAATAATGTCTGGCAGACGCATCCAAGAAGCACGACCCAACATCACGTTTTCAGCTTCAAGACCGCCTACACCTACAGAAATGACACCCAAAGCATCGGTATGTGGTGTGTGTGAGTCTGTACCCACACAAGTATCTGGGAATGCAATGCCTTCACGGTTTTGAATGACTGGTGACATTTTTTCCAGATTAATCTGGTGCATGATGCCGTTGCCTGCAGGAATCACATCAACATTTTCAAATGCAGTTTTCGTCCATTCAATAAAGTGGAAACGGTCTTCATTACGACGATCTTCCACTTCACGGTTTTTACGGAAAGCATCTGGGTCAAAACCGCCATATTCCACAGCTAAAGAGTGATCGACAATTAACTGGGTAGGTACGACAGGATTCACTTTAGAAGGATCGCCACCTTGATCGGCAATTGCATCACGTAAACCTGCTAAGTCAACGAGCGCAGTTTGCCCCAAGATGTCGTGACATACCACACGCGCTGGATACCACGGAAAATCATGCTCTTGTTTACGCTCAATCAATTGTTTTAAAGATTGTTCTAAAATTGCAGGATCACAACGGCGCACTAACTGTTCTGCAAGTACTTTTGAGGTATAAGGAAGTTTGGCATAAGCGCCTGGCTGGATATCTTCAACGGCTTGTCGCACGTCATAAAAATCGAGCTGAGTGCCTTGCAGTGGTTTGCGGTAGTTGTTATTCATCTGGTATTCGCCCTTACTCTATTGTTCTCAACATCTTATGGGATGATTGTTTCCACCCGTCGAAAGCATTGTACGCTGCCAAAAACCCATTTCCCAAATCCTATATATTTCATACACTTAAATATAAAAACAGGGGTTTTTGAAACATTTAATTACATTTTGAGTAAAATTCTTGCCCTAAAAATGCTTTTTTTTGAAAAATAGCGCAAAATTGACCTCATTCTTTAGTCTTAGATTTCAATGTGAAAGGTTATTCATGCGCGATTTAGCTTTCAGTGCTTTAAGTTTAAACGGTGTCGATGCACAAAAATTCCTGCAAGGTCAGGTAACAGTCAATGTCGAAACATTAGCTGAAAATACAACCTGTTATACCGCAATTTGCAGTTTAAAAGGACGCGTTCAGTTTGGCTTCTGGCTTAAAAAAATCTCGTCCGAATGTTTTGAAATCATCAGCACAGCCGACCAAGCCGAAGATTTAGCCAAACACATTAAAAAGTTTGGTGCATTTTCAAAAATGCAGCTTGAAACCATCGGTACGGTTTACCCAACCATTCAGGGCAATCAAACTGAATTTTCAGCTGAAGTGACTGATTTAAACGCATGGCAACTACAAGCGATTGAAACAGGTCAGGCATGGATTCAAGCCTCAACAGCAGAAGTGTTTCAACCGCAGGAATTGCGTTTGCATCAACGAGATGGCGTGCATTATGACAAAGGCTGTTATTTGGGTCAGGAAGTCGTGGCACGTTTATGGTTTAAAGCCAAACCAAAACATTGGTTGCATTTAATTCAGGGTTCAGGCGAAGCACCTGCACCTGCCGCCAAACTGAATAATGATGTGGAAGTGGTGAATAGCATAGCGACTGCAGAAGGTTTTAAAGCGTTGGTGGTTGCCAAACCAAGTGCTTTGGAAGAGTTAGCTGTACAAGTATTGGCTTTGCCTGAACATTTGAATGGCGATGTTGCACGTCCGCAATAAAATAGATTCCACCCGCTCAGGTTAAGGGAGTCGCAAGATTCCCTTCAAATGACAATGAAAAAGCATTCGTACACATTTTTTATATTTACATTCACACTTTTCAACTTATGATGAATGCACCACTGTAAAAACAAAACGCACATCAACGGAATGATGTGTAAAAGAGAACAAGGTACAACTCAAATGATGAAAAAACTACTCATTGCGGGTGCAATCGCCCTATCTAGCAGCATCAGTATGGCAAATAGCAACATTCCAACCGATCCTGCTTTTGCCAAAATTGAACAATTAATTCAAGCCAACAAGGTTAAAGATGCCTATCAGGAATTAGAAAAGCTTGCCAAAACAGGCAATGCGCAAGCCATGTATAACTTAGGCTATTTGACACAAACTGGACAAGGCACAGCAAAAAATGAAAAGAAAGCCATTCAGTTGTATGAGCAATCTGCCCAAAAAGGCTACCCAGTTGCGAGTTATGTTTTAGGCAAAAACTATCTTACTGGCGCACTGGGTTTAAAACAGGATGCTGCTAAAGCCAAACAATATTTACAGACGGCATCCAATCAGGGTTTTAATGATGCCACAGTCGATTTAGCCGTTTTATATTTCTCGGAAAATACGGCAGCATCTGACCAAAAAGGTTTAAAACTATTACAACCTTTAATTGCCAAAGATCATTATCAAGCCATACATGCAAAAGCCTTGTACGAAATTAGCACAGGCTTTAAAAACAAAGATGAAGCACCAATTAAGCAAGGGCTGCAAAGCATTCAAAACTTGGCGCAAAAGGGTTATATTCCTGCACTCATGGCAGTGGGCAATATGTTTGTGAATGGCAATATCGTGCCGCAAAACTTGCCTGAAGCGAAAAAGATTTTTGCCTCACTGGCACAGGAAAATGTAGCGCAAGCCAAAGAATCATTGGCTGTGGTTGAAAAAATGATGGCAGATCAAGCCAAAGCTTCCAACAAGGCAACCGCTAAGAAAAGTTAAGATAGTTTCTTTATAAAGGCTATTAATCAGAGAAATTTTAAAAAAAGTCTGTATCAGCATGGTACAGACTTTTTTTTATGATTTGAGCACTTCGATACCGTTGCTATAAATACTTACCCGATTGTGTCAATAAAATCGCCACCATCACAAAACCAAAAACTGTACTCAACACCAAGGGGGCTAAGGCTTTTTCATGTAAACCATAGTGCTGCCCGAAAATACCAAAGGCAATTGGCATTGGTAAAGCCGCAAGCAAAGTCCCGACAAATAGCATTTCTCGGTTCACATCTAATGCCCATAAAATTCCAAAAATCGTGAGTGGCATCAGCAATACTTTGAATGCAACCAAAACAATACTTTGCAAATTCAACGACTTGATTTGCATGCCGACCAAACTTCCACCAATCACAAATAAAGCCAAAGGTGAAGCAGTTTTGCCCAACATTTCCAGCACTTGTGCAATAGCTTGCGGCAGTTTGAAATTCAACAATACGCACAGCATACCCAATAAAATAGATAAAATTACTGGATTTTTCAGTAAGCGCTGCACAGTTTCGGCATACACCTGCCAACCTGATTTCGCTGAAGATTGTAGCCCTCGTTCTGCCAAAATCAGCATCAATGCCACAATAATTAAATTTTCGACAATTAAAGTTAAAGACAAATAAATTGCCGATTGACTGCCAATCAACAAAGTCAAAATAGCAGTGCCAATAAACCCTGTATTTGACATTGATGCACCCATTGCCAAGACACTGGCATGGGTTAAGTTTGAATTAAAATAATGCCGATACAGTAAAAAGGCAAAGATAAACAGCAGAATAGAACCGCCACCGTAACCTAAAAAATAAGCGGGATGCCAGATTTCTGACAAACTTTTACTGGCCAATGCCTGCAATAGAAATGCAGGCAACGCCACTTTCATGACAAATTGACCTAGAAACTGAATCGCACTGGTTTCAATAAATTGGCTTCTGACGGCAAAATATCCCAACAGCACCACAGCACAAATGGGAAATAAAATACTCAGTAACACCCTGACATCCTTTTTCAGTGTTGCCCATGATCGACATGGTTTTACTGATTTAGCTTACACCGAAGCTCCCGATAAAGCACGGCAAAATAGTGTAAGTTTCACTTATTTTAAGCAGATAAAATATTAGGATTCCACTTCCGTATCTGTTGATTTAAACGGCGCAAATAAAGTACGGAACCCATGCGGCTGACATCGTAAATATTGCGGGGCAATTTCAATTTTTTCGCCCAATTCTGCCGCAGCATGCCATGGCCAACGTGGGTCATATAAAATGGCACGTGCTATCGCAATTGCATCGGCTTGTTCATATTGCAAAATACCTTCTGCCTGCATCGCTTCAGTAATCAAACCCACCGCAATTACAGGGATTTTTACAGCTTGCTTAATTGCATGAGCAAACGGCGTTTGATAACCCGCATGCACATCAATTTTTTGATCGACATGCAAACCTCCGCTAGACACGTGAATATAAGCCGCACCTAAATGCTCTAGTGCCTTTGCCAAACCCACAGAAGATTCCACATTCCAGCCATCTGCATCATCCATCCAGTCTGTTGCAGAAATTCGCACCCCAATTGGATAGCCTTGTGGAACTGCATTTTTAATGGCTTGGAATACTTCTAAGGTTAGGCGAATCCGATGCTCCAGACTACCGCCATATTCATCTTGACGTTGATTGGACAATGGAGACATAAATTGATGCAACAAGTAACCATGTGCGGCATGAATTTCAATTAAGTCAAAGCCTGCATCCACCGCACGTACAGCAGCACTGGCAAAGTCTGCAATAATCTGTTGGATTTCATCTTGGCTTAATGCATGGGGTGCATGTTCATGTGCCTGAAATGGCAACTCACTGGCCGATACCGTCTGCCAGCCATGTTCTTCATTCGGCGCAAACTGCCCTTTGCCCTGCCAAGGTTTATCAGTCGATGCTTTACGGCCTGCATGCGCCAGTTGTATCGCAAATGGCATAGGAGACAGACTTTTAAGTTTATGCAAGAGCGCTTTGAGCTGCGCACGCTGCATATCGTTCCATAAGCCTAAGTCGGCATAACTAATGCGCCCTTCAGCCTGCACTGCGGTAGCTTCGACGATACACATGCCTGCCCCAGACAACGCATAATTTGCCCATTGTTGTTCGTGCCAATAACTCAACTCGCCCTGTTCATTGGCAGAGTATTGACACATTGGGGCAATCAGAATTTTATTGGCAAGTTGCAGTGAGCCAAATTGAATCGGCTGAAAAAGTAATGTCACGCTGCATGCCCTCATACTGTGCGATTCACCAAAAGTGAATCATAAAATAAAGAAGTAGAAACTCGGAATCTGCCATCTTTTCTAGATGGTTTTTCCCTATAGTAGATGTTCAAAAATGATTTATTTATAACGTGTTGTATGGTTTTTGCAAAGTAAGCTTTTGCTTTTCACTGAATAATTTTGCGGTGGCAAGCTATGGCTTGTATTCTATAGGTTATTCCCAATATTAAGCGCATTACTTTATGCCCTTGCCTGCTTAATTTCCACAAGCGAATTGAATTTGTACCATGCCTGAATTACCCGAAGTTGAAACCACTAAAACCAGTTTATTGCCGCTGCTGGATCAAAAAGTCCTGAATGTAGAAGTACGTCAAGCCAGCTTACGTTGGCCCATTCCAGAAAACCTGCATAAACTCACAGGACAAAAACTTCTGCAATTGACCCGCAGATCCAAATACATTCTCGCGCAATTTGAACAGGACAGCATGTTGTGGCATTTAGGCATGTCGGGCAGTTTTCGTCTTTGCGATGCGCACGAAGATTTACGCAAACACGACCATCTGATTATTCAGTTTGAAGATATACAATTGCGCTACCACGATCCACGTCGTTTTGGCTGTATTTTATGGCTCAATGAAAGCTCGCAACACAAACTGATTGATCCACTTGGCCCTGAGCCATTGAGTGATGCCTTTAACCCCGACTATCTTGCACAGAAGCTCAAAAATAAAAATGTTGGCATCAAAGTTGCAATTATGGATAACCATGTCGTGGTGGGTGTGGGCAATATTTATGCCACGGAAAGTCTGTTTAATTTAGGTATTCACCCTGCACAACCTGCATCATCTCTCAGTTTGGAACAGATTGAAAAACTGGTGCTTGAAATCAAGCGCATTTTAAAACAAGCGATTGATTTAGGTGGTTCGACCTTGCGTGATTACAGCAATGCGATGGGCGAAAATGGCTATTTCCAGCAAACCTTGTTGGCGTATGGACGTGCAGGTGAAATGTGCGTGAACTGTGAAACCACCCTAGAAAATTTAAAACTGGGACAGCGTGCCTCGGTATTTTGTCCTGAATGTCAGCCTTTGAAAAAAGTACTCACTGCGACCAAAGCTGCAACAAGCAAACGAGGTAAGAAAGTATGAGAACCGCTATTGTGCGTCATATCTTAGTGAAAAATAAAGAAACCTGTGAGCAACTGAAAAAGCGTATTCAATCAGGCGCTGATTTTGCCAAAATTGCCAAACAATTTTCGACCTGCCCTTCAGGCAAAAAAGGTGGGGAATTGGGTGAGGTCAAAAAAGGACAATTGGTACCCGTGATTGATAAGTTAGTGTTTACTGCAGCAGAACGGGTATTACATGGCCCTGTGAAGAGTCAGTTTGGTTTTCATTTACTCGAAATTAAATTTCGGATGTGATTTATAATTTCCAAAGCTCCCTCTTCTTACAAGAGTGGTTTATCCCCCTCACCCTTACGCGGTATTGCCGCTCATCTCCCAAAGGAAGAGAGTAAAAAAACGGCGCATCTTGCACCGTTTTTTTGCTTCATCTAAGGATTAAAATTATTGACGTTTTTTCAATTCATCACGAATTTCACGTAATAATTCAATATCTTCTGGTGTTGCTTCTGGAGCTGGCTCTTCTTCTTGGTTACGGCGCATTTTGTTCATTAACTTCACTAACCAGAACACTACCCATGCCAATAGAATGAAGTTAATCAAAATGGTCATGAAGTTACCGTAATGAAAAATATTTAAACCAGCTTCCTGTGCCGCAGTTAAGGTTTGAATATTATTTGGATTATCACCCAAAATCAGGAACTTGTTGGTAAAGTCGACATCACCACCGAGCACCCATGAAATAAGCGGCATGATCACATCTTTAACCAATGAATCAATAATCTTACCAAAAGCACCACCAATGATGACACCAACCGCCAAATCCATCATATTGCCTTTAATGGCAAATTCTTTAAATTCTTGAATAATGCTCATACGACTCTCCAGTATTTTTTAAGCGTTATTTTGTGACGCAGTATACATTATATTATGTTACAAATTGCACGTGTAGTTATAGCATTGTGTAATTTTAAAGTTTGGTCAATATCGAATTTGTGTTTAAACATTTGGTCATAAAAAAACCGCTAAACGAATTTAGCGGTTTTTAGATCACGATATTCTATTATTTATCGCGGTTACGTTTACGTTCGTTTTCAGTCAACCAACGCTTACGAATACGAATTGATTTTGGTGTTACTTCAACTAGCTCGTCGTCTTCAATAAATTCAAGTGCTTGCTCAAGCGTGAATTCAATTGCAGGCACTAGTGTCAACGCATCATCAGTACCAGAAGCACGTACGTTAGTTAACTGCTTCGCTTTAGTTGGGTTAACCACCATGTCGTCTGAACGAGAGTTAATCCCTACAATCATACCTTCGTAAACTTCTAACTGAGGTTTAGCGAATAAACGACCACGATCTTGTAAGCTGAACAATGCATAGCCCAAGCAAGTACCTTGAACCATAGAAATCAACACACCATTTTGACGTTTCGCTACTTGACCTGCTTTCATTGGGCCATAGTGCGAGAAGCTTGAAGTCATGATACCTGTACCTGAAGTCATGGTCATGAATTCAGAACGGAAACCAATTAAGCCACGTGAAGGTACAGTTGCTTCAATACGGATACGGCCTTTACCGTCTACTTCCATATTGGTCATCTCACCTTTACGGTTACCCATTTGTTCCATCACAGCGCCTTGGTGCTGTTCTTCTACGTCAAAAGTCACGTTTTCGTATGGTTCTTGCATTTCGCCATCGATCTCTTTCAAGATCACTTGTGGACGAGATACACCCATCTCGAAGCCTTCACGACGCATGTTTTCAATCAATACTGAAAGGTGAAGTTCACCACGGCCTGATACTTTGAAACGGTCAGGACTGTCAGTATCTTCTACACGAAGTGCAACGTTGTGAATTAATTCGCGGTCTAGACGTTCACGAATGTTACGTGAAGTCACGAATTTACCTTCTTTACCTGCAAACGGTGAGTTATTCACTTGGAATGTCATCGATACTGTTGGTTCGTCTACAGAAAGCGGTGGTAAAGCTTCTACATTTTTCGGATCACAAATCGTGTCAGAAATATGCAGTTCGTCCATACCTGTTACACATACGATGTCGCCTGCAGAAGCAGATTCAACATCAACACGCTCTAAACCATGGTAACCCATGATTTTTAAGATACGACCGTTACGTGTTTTACCTTCTTGGTCAATCACGGTTACAGGTGTATTTAATTTCACTGAACCACGTTGAATACGACCAACACCAATAACACCTACGAAGCTGTTATAGTCAAGTGAAGAGACTTGCATTTGGAATGGACCATCAACATCAACTGCTGGTGGCTCAACAATATCAACAATTGTTTCAAATAACGGTGTCATATCTTCCGCTAATTCGTCTGGTGCAGGACCAGCAACACCACGTAAGCCTGATGCATATACGATTGGGAAGTCTAATTGGTCATCAGTTGCACCCAAGTTATCAAACAAGTCAAATACTTGATCAATTACCCAGTCTGGACGTGCGTTTGGCTTATCTACCTTGTTGATGATCACGATTGGCTTCAAACCACGTGCAAAGGCTTTTTGCGTTACAAAGCGAGTTTGTGGCATTGGGCCTTCTTGAGAGTCTACAAGAAGTAATACGCAGTCAACCATCGACATTACACGTTCAACTTCACCACCGAAGTCGGCGTGTCCTGGGGTGTCGACAATATTGATACGGTATTCAGTATCAGTACGTTTATCTAACCATTTGATTGCTGTGTTTTTTGCAAGAATGGTAATACCACGTTCACTTTCAATAGCGCCTGAATCCATGACACGCTCAATCTCGCCCGCTCGTTCACCGAGTGCACCCGATTGTTGTAAAAGTTTATCCACAAGAGTTGTTTTACCGTGGTCAACGTGCGCAATAATTGCGATGTTGCGGAGAGTTTTAATATCTGACATGTAAATTCAATACGCTATAAATTTGAGGGCAAATTATACAGAAAAATACTAAAGTTTTATAGTGACACTTTATTGACACACACAATTTTTTTTGATGAGTAACACGCTTTTGATTTTGTAAAGCTGTGTAACTCGATTAGAATAGCGCCACTTTTGCAATATCTTTACGACTTATGTCTGATTTTAACCAATCTCCCTCCCCAAAAGACCAACTTGATCTGGTCTATGGTCTGAATGACCGTCCAAAACCACTTATCGCTTTTTTAGCCGCATTCCAGCATTTATTGGCGATTATTGTACCGATTGTTACACCTGGCTTGCTGATTTGCTTGGCTTTGGGTGTTTCAAAAGAAGATACCAACATGATTTTGTCGATGTCTTTGGTCATTTCAGGCATCGCGACCTTTTTACAATGTAAAAAAGTTGGCCCTTTTGGTGCAGGTTTGCTCATTGTGCAAGGCACCAGTTTTAACTTTATTGGCCCAATCATTGGTATTGGCTCTGCTATGGTTGCCGCAGGCACACCTGTTGAATCGGTCATGGCGGCAATTTTTGGCGTGGTCATTGCAGGTTCGTTTATTGAAATGGGCGTATCGCAAATTTTACCGTGGGTCAAAAAGCTGATTACCCCATTGGTCACTGGTATTGTGGTACTTCTCATTGGTTTGACCTTAATTAAAGAAGGTTTAATCAGTATGGGCGGTGGCTACCAAGCCATGAGCAATAATACCTTTGCCAATACCGACAACCTGATTATGTCGTGTACCGTCTTGGCAATTATTATTATTTTGAACCGCATCAATATCACGTGGATTAAAAGCTCTGCCATTTTAATTGCCTTGGTGATTGGTTATGCAATGGCAGGCATGATGGGTCATCTCGACTTTTCAGGTCTGAAAGATGCCCCTCTGGTACAAGTGCCGACTCCGATGCATTTTGGACTGGATTTCTCTTGGAGCTTATTCATTCCATTGGCATTTATTTATTTGGTGACGTCATTAGAAGCCATTGGTGATATTACCGCGACCTCTAAACTCTCCAATCAACCTGTCGATGGCCCACAATGGATACAACGCATTAAAGGCGGTGTATTGGTAAATGGCGCTAACTCATTCTTGGCAGGGATTTTCAACACCTTTCCAAGTTCGGTATTTGCCCAAAATAATGGCGTGATTCAACTTACAGGTGTTGCTAGCCGTTATGTCGGCATTTGGATTGCTGCCCTACTCATCATTTTAGGTTTACTTCCTGCAGTTGCAGGTGTGATTCAGGCTGTGCCTCAAGCCGTACTAGGTGGTGCTGTGATGGTGATGTTTGGTGCCGTTGCCGCTTCGGGAATCAATATTCTTTCAGGTGTCGCTTTAGATCGTCGTGCCTTACTGATTATTGCAATTTCATTAGGCTTAGGCTTAGGTGTTGCACAAGTGCCACAAATTCTGGAACACTTACCTGAATTATTCCGTAATATTTTCAGTTCAGGCGTTGCAACAGGCGGTATTGCAGCACTCATTTTAAATATTGTGCTTCCTGAAACTAAAAAGTAATTGCATGTCCAAAAAACACTGTCTGAGCTGAACTTGGACAGTGTTTTTCTATTGGAGAGAGAACCATGAACCCCCAAAGCGAAGTTTTACTCAGACAATACGACTATTTGTCTGGTCGCGTTCTACTGATCAATGCCCCGACCGATCAACTCCTCGCAGAATTGGGTGACTCAATCCAAGCTTCTGTTTGGACATGGAATTTTAACGACTATCAATACTTTCAAAATCAACAGGCGCAAGTGCATTTTGGTGCAGAATTGCCTGTCGGTGAATTTGATCAGGCTGTTATTTTTGTACCGAAATCTAAGGAACTGCTCAATTACCTGATTCACACCATTGCCGCACAACTCCCACAAGGCAGCAGCGTATTTTTAGTCGGTGAAAAGAAAGCAGGAATTGAACGGGCTGCAAAGCAATTACAACCTTATGGCAAAACACTCAAACTAGATAGCGCCCGCCACTGCCAACTATGGCAGCTGATTTTAGACTGCAAGGTTCAAACTAAAACCTTAGCAGATTGGGCGAAAAACTATACAGTTGCTACACCTAAAGGCGATTTACAGATTTGTGCCTTGCCGGGTGTATTTAGCCAAAAACACTTGGATGTTGGCACGGCTGTATTACTGCCTTACTTGAATCAGGTTACTGCTGGAAAAATTGCAGATTTTGGCTGTGGCGCGGGTGTGATCAGTGCTTACTTAGCCAAACTTAACCCTGAAAATCGTATTTTTGCTTTAGATGTCGATGCCTTTGCTTTAGCGTCAACGCTAATGACGTTTGAAAAAAATCAGCTCAATCCACAACAACTTGAAATTAAAGCCGTGACAGGCGTTGAAGATGCACCGCTATTTTTGCATGCCATCGTGAGTAATCCCCCGTTCCACCAAGGCATTCAAACACATTACGATGCCAGTGAAAACCTGTGTAAAACTTCACGTCGTCATCTGAAATCGGGTGGTGAACTTTGGATTGTGGCCAATCGCTTTTTGAATTATCCACTCTTAATTGAACAAAGTTTCGGTCAATGCACAATCAAGGCAGATCAACAAGGCTTTAAAGTGCTGTTTGCCAGCACGCAGAAAAATACAAAGGAAGTAGGATGAGCGACTCACACAACAGTAGAAAACTGCAGCGTAAGCTCGGTGCGCGTCATTTAAACATGATCGCCATTGGTGGCTCAATTGGTACAGGTTTATTTCTTGCTTCAGGTGCGACCATTGCCAATGCAGGTCCTGGTGGCGCCTTGCTTGCGTATGCCTTAATTGGTGTCATGATTTATTTTTTGATGACCAGTCTAGGCGAACTCGCAACGCATAATCCAACTTCAGGCGCGTTCTTTACCTATGGCAGTAAATATGTCGAAGGTGGTTTTGGTTTTGCACTGGGTTGGAACTACTGGTACAACTGGGCCATTACCGTAGCATTTGAATTGGTTGCGGTACAATTCATCATGAAATTTTGGTTTCCTGATATTCCTGGCTTTTACTGGAGTGCCTTGTTTTTAGCGGTAGTTTTCGCAATTAACGCATTAACCGTAAAAGGATTTGGTGAATCAGAGTTTTTCTTCTCACTGGTCAAAGTCCTTGCGATTGTGGCATTCATCATTATCGGTATTTTTATGATTGTCAAAATCATGCTCAACCCTGATGTTGCTACATTTGCCAATTGGAGCAAAGGCGAAGCGCCATTTGTAGGTGGACTATCTGCCTTAATTGGTGTGGCGATGATTGCAGGATTCTCATTTCAAGGTACTGAAATGGTTGGCGTTGCAGCGGGTGAATCTAAAAATCCTAAGAAAACCATTCCTATTGCAATCAAACAAATCTTCTGGCGTATTTTGTTGTTTTATATCGTGTGTATTTTCATTATTGGCACGTTAATCGCCTATGATGACCCACGTTTACTTCAAGCAGCCGCCACCGATAACATTGCGCTCTCTCCGTTTACTTTATTATATGAGCAAGCAGGCTTTGCCTTTGCTGCAAGTGTCATGAATGCGGTGATTTTAACTGCGATTCTTTCTGCAGGGAACTCGGGCATGTATTCATCGACCCGTATGCTATTTGATATGGCACGTAAAGGCAGTGCACCAAAAGCTTTTGCCCGCTTAGATGCTCGTGGCGTCCCAATGAATGCACTGTATGCCACAACAGCAATCGCTGCACTATGTTTTTTAACAACATTTATTGGTGAAAAACAAGTATTTAACTGGCTTCTGAATATGTCAGGCATGTGTGGCTTTATCGTTTGGCTCGGAATTGCTGTATCGCATTATCGCTTCCGTAAAGGCTATTTGGCACAAGGCTACAAACTTGAAGATTTAGATTACCGCGCCAAATTCTTTCCTTTTGCGCCATGGTTTGCCTTTATTTTGTGTGCAATTGTCGTGTTAGGGCAAAACTACCAAGCAGTGCTTGAAGGTGAATGGGTCGCTGTTTTATCGACTTATATTGGTATTCTTTTGTTCTTGGTCATTTGGTTAGGCTATAAATGGAAACACAAAACCAAACTGATTGCATATCAGGATATGGATGTGAAACCACTACACCCTGATCATGACTAAAAAAGTTCTTCTTCTATTGCACTTCATTTAAGAAGCTAAGATTCAAAAAAACAGCCAACATTTGGCTGTTTTTTATGGTGTAAATTTACGTAAATTTTATTTAAAGCACTTTCGTTATTGATAATAAGGCGAGAGATCACGCCACAAACTGCTCAATGTTGATTTTCATAATCGCTAATCAACTACTTGATTGACTGATATACATCAGGTCTATGTATCTTGTCTGAAAAGTTTAATCTGGGACGACGCTTAGGAATTTTTTAAATGAATTGTCAATAAACTCGCCATAAAAATTTGACTTAGTTTAGGATTCAACAAACCAAAATATTAAGTACTATCAGCCCCTACTCTATTTACCCATTACTCTGCGAGACCATACTTTTACAGTATTTTTTAAAGCGCATTGAATGTGGATCATTTCAGACACTCTCTGATCCATACATTCCATAAAAAATAAGCATAAAAAAACGACTCCGAAGAGTCGTTTTTTTCAACTTAACTCAAATTATTGAGCTTGTTGTTCAACAGTCACTGTACGGCTGCCAGTGATCGTCGCGAATACACGACGGTTCATAGCACGACCTTCTTTAGTGTTGTTGTCAGCAATCGGTTGATCCCAAGCGAAACCTTGAGTAGACAAACGAGCTGGATCTACATTGTATTCATTTACAAGTGAAGATTTAACAGAGTTCGCACGAGCTAAAGATAAACGTTCGTTCAATGCACGTGGACCAGTGTTGTCAGTGTGACCTTCGATGCGAGCAGTAGCGTTTGGATATTCAACTAACTTCTCAGCAACTTTAGCGATTTCTGGCTTGTACTGATCTTTGATGTTTGATTTGTTTGTATCAAAGAACACACGAAGTTCCATGTTCAAGTCTTCAGTCAACTCTTGTGGAGCAGGTTGAACTGGAGCAACGGTTTCAACTGGAGCAACTTCTACTACAGGAGCAGCTGGCTTCAAGTGACCGCCAAGAACGACATTAAGACCAGCTAAAGCTGTGTAGTCCCAGAATTTCTCATCGAAGTTATATGTTGAACGTGCTTCTGTACGAAGAGATAAAGCATCGTTTAAGCGCCAGAATGCACCCACACCAGCATTACCGATAGTACCTTCGTTTTCACCAGCCCAATCAGCATCACCACCAGTTGCTTTATATTTGTAGTGACCCGCACCTAGAAGAACATATGGCTTCACTTTGCTGTCATAGTTTTTGGTAATTAAGTCAGAAGTTGCATAGAAGTTACCAGCTAATTGCTGCTTCTTATATTCAGCGCCTTCACCAGCACCATCTACATCACCTTTAACTTGGCTATATTCAGCTTCGAAACCTAACCAAGGAGTAAGTTCAACACCAAGTGCTGCACCAACAAATAAATCGTCCTGTAATTCTGGACCATCTGTTAGCTTGTCGTTGTTGTGTTCAGTATCAACAAAGTTGTAACCAAGCATTAATGGGGTAACAGTTACGCCCGCGTTTGCAGCAGCTAAAGGAGCAGCTACGAGCATTGCTAATGCAATACGACTCATTTTCATGGATTTATCCTCCAGAGATAACAATTGTTGTTCAAGCTCAAGCCTAAATTTTCGACTACCCTGAGATAGGCTTTCTTATACCCCAGTATTATTTTTAAGCTAGTCACTTTGAATCATACAAACACTTTATTACTTTTCCAAGTGCTTGATAATTTTAATCAAGTAAATTATTGACAAAATTACTTACAATTTCCGTTGTAATTCGGTAACTTTCTACTCAATTTTTTATTGTGAATAGCTTATCTTTCTTGCGCTTTATTTTAACAGCTTTCTCGAAAGTTGTTTAATATTTATTATACAGCAGATAAAGCGCTATAAAACAACAAATTACTCAAATTAATCATAAAAAAACATAACAATAACAGGTATAGACTTATGTCAAATATAAGCAAAAACGGCTTCACGCTGTTTGAATTGATCGTCACGTTAGCAATTAGTGCGATTTTAGTCATGATTGCCCTGCCCTATTTTCATCAGCTGATGGCACGACAAGAACTCAAGCGAATTCAGTATTCATTACAGTCCAGCCTGAAAATAGCACGCTCCCATGCCTTCACCCATCATAGTAATGTTGTGATCTGTCCAACACATGACTTTAGCCAATGCAGTAAGCAAAACTGGAATACGGGTTTTATGATTTTTATTGATCGAAATAAAAATCGTCAGATAGACAACAATGAATACATTCTTTATACAGAAAAAACTGCACTTAAATACGGTACCTTGGATTGGCGTGGCACTTTAAACATACCCAGTGTAACTTTTAATGCACAACAAGGTTTGCCGATCGGCTCGAATGGTAGTTTCTTTTACTGCTCTACTCACGTCGCGAGCAAACGACTGGTGCTTAGTAAAATGGGGCAAACTCGAGCTGAAGACATCAATGGATGTTAACTGAGCAGTCTAAATGATCTTTATATTGTCACTTTATTCTCATCTTTTTTTGCCTATACTGCTGAAGTGATCTATTCCTGCTTGGAATTAAATCTAGACAAAAGCACATATAAAAAACTGGGAGAATAAAATGACGGATATCGTTATTGTAAATGGTGCACGCACTGCAATGGGTGGCTTTCAAGGCAGTTTAGCCAATGTGACTGCACCAGAATTAGGTGCGGCGAGTATCCAAGCGGCCATTCAACGTGCGGGGGTACAAGCAACAGAAATCGATGAAGTCATTATGGGCTGCGTCCTGCCTGCAGGCTTAAAGCAAGGCCCTGCTCGTCAGGCGATGCGTCAAGCAGGCTTACCAGATTCTACAGGTGCAGTGACCATCAATAAACTGTGTGGTTCTGGTATGAAAGCTGTCATGCAAGCTGCCGATGCAATTAAAGCAGGTTCTGCTTCCATCATTGTTGCAGGTGGCATGGAGTCGATGAGTAATGCACCTTATATTCTGACCAAAGCACGTGCAGGTTACCGCATGGGACACGGTGATGTGAAAGATCACATGTTCTTAGATGGCTTAGAAGATGCAGAAACAGGGCGTTTAATGGGCTCATTCGCACAAGATATGGCCAATAGCAAAGGTTACACACGCCAACAAATGGATGACTTTGCGATTCGCTCTCTCAAACGCGCGCAAACTGCCGTAAATGAAGGCTATTTTGCCGATGAAATTGTGCCTGTACATGTTTCAACACGTAAAGGTGACGTGGTTGTCGATAAAGACGAACAACCGTTTAATGCCAATATTGAAAAAATCCCAACCCTTCGTCCAGCTTTTGCCAAAGATGGCACGATTACCGCAGCCAATGCCAGCTCAATTTCAGATGGTGCTTCAGCCTTAGTCCTAACGTCTGCAGAAAATGCAGCAAATAAAGGTTTACAACCATTAGCAAAAATTGTGGCTTATGCCACCAATTCACAACACCCATCTGAGTTCACCATCGCCCCTGTTGCTGCGATTCAAAAAGTATTGGATAAAGCGGGTTGGCAAGTTGCAGATGTAGATTTATGGGAAATTAATGAAGCTTTTGCCATGGTCACCATGTGCCCAATGGATGAGTTCAAGCTTGATCCTGAAAAAGTGAATATCAACGGTGGTGCATGTGCGCTTGGGCATCCTGTGGGTTCTACAGGTTCACGTATTATCCTGACTTTAATTCATGCGCTTAAACGCACAGGTGGCAAACGTGGCGTTGCTGCTCTCTGTATTGGTGGTGGTGAAGCAACTGCGGTCGCGATTGAATTACTTTAAGTGCCTTGCAACCCCTATTTCGTAAAGAGGGATTGAGGTAGATTGAATAAAGTCATTCCCTAACCCTTCTTTATTCAAAAAGTAAAAAGACGAATCATTGATTCGTCTTTTTGCTTATAGCTTTAAAAAGTTTAGAGCAATTCTGCACGCAACTGTTCAGGCGATTTCATTGACAATAAGCCTGGCGCAACATCGTAAGCAGTTTTTGCACCATATTGCTGCATTTGGTTTAAACGATAACAAGCACGTGCGTAAGCCACCAAAATACTCGCGGTAAACTCAGGATTGCTGTCTAACTTCAATGAGAACTCAAGCACTTGTTTTTGTTCATCGCTGGTATTGCCACTGCGAATGACAAAACCACCATGTGGCATGCGTTGGTGATCTTTGGCTAAAGTCGCTTCATCAATAAAATTTACGGTTGTGTTGTAGTCAGCGAAATAATCTGGCATGGTCACAATCGCTTGCTCTACCGCAGCAGCATCGGCACCTTCTGCAAGTACGACATAACATTCACGAGTATGTTTATCTTTGGTGCTTAATACAGGACGCGCACCGCTACGCACTTGCTCAATAGCTTCATTAGATGGAATGGTATATTGCACACCTGCTTTTACACCATCAACACGACGAATGGCGTCTGAGTGACCCTGACTTAAACCTTTACCCCAAAAAGTATAGGTTTCGCCATCAGGTAACAAAGCTTCACCAAATAAACGATTAATCGAGAACATGCCTGGATCCCAACCAATTGAGATGAGTGCAGTTTTCTTGTTCGCTGTCGCAGGTGCATCTACAGATGCATAATATTCAGGAATACGTGCATGCGTATCGAAACTATCGACAATATTAAATTGGCTCGCCAGTACTGGACCTTGTTGTGGCAAGTCGTCTTTTGAACCACCACATAAAATCAGCACATCAATTTTGTCTTGAAAATCTGACAATGAATCCATGTGAAACACTGCTGTTTCAGCAAAACATGGTGAAACGCTTTCAGGCGCACGACGGGTAAAAATACCCACCAATTGTAAATCTGGGTTTTTATGAATCGCCGTTTCAACACCACGACCTAAGTTGCCATAACCAGCAATACCAATACGGATAGAATTTTGCATAAAGACAAATCACTTCATCATGAAAAAATTGAAAAATAAATCAGAGGATAATCACATCAAATTATCGTCTTGATTGATTTTTGATAATGTAAAAATAACGCCTACATAAGACTGCGATGCTACATCAGCGTGCTTATACTACAGCACTTTGCGGTAAATTAAATCATTAAGAAGTGCGATAAAACAAGCCGTTTGATCATTTTAAGGCAAACAAAAAGCCTGCACATGGCAGGCTGTTTGTAAATGTGTGAACCGCGATATTTCGATAAAATCTATCTACATTTCGATGAAATCCATCATCAATATATTACGCACCTGTTTGATAATTTGGTTTTGGCACTGCGGTAGAAGCTTGATAAGGATGGGTAAAGTCCGCCAAACCTGCTGCAGCTTCTTGCACATCTTTACCTTCTTTAATCACGAAAGTATCGAAACCTGCACGTTTCATATAATTTAAGACGTCTTTAAAGACATCACCGACTGCGCGAAGTTCACCCTGAAAGCCTTGACGGCGTAACAATGCCGCAAAAGAATAACCACGGCCATCGTTAAAACCTGAAAATTCAATAAAAATTGCATCCAGTTCTGCCAATGGAAATTCATGGTTTTCAGGCGAAGCATCTACCGTTAAATATAGGGCTTTTTTACCTGAAATTTGTGCCAACTGATCAAGCTGTTCAACGCTGAGCACCACATCACCTTGCGGTAATGCTGCATCTTCAGCAATCACTTGATAAGTATTGTCTGCAATCGTGCCATCTTTTGCGAGCACAGGTAGTGCAGTATTAAGCATAAGCGCGCTCCTTAAATGGTTGAATGCCGACACGGCGATAAGTGTCGATGAAGTCTTCACCTTCACTACGCAAATCTAAGTAGGTATTTAAAATTTCTTCCACCACATCAGGAATCACTTCAGCAGCAAAAGATGGCCCTAAAATATCACCGATTGACGCATCATGGTCTGCATGCCCGCCCAAAGTGATTTGGTAGAATTCCGCGCCTTTTTTATCGACACCTAAAATCCCGATATTACCAACGTGGTGATGACCACAAGCGTTCATACAACCTGAAATATTTAAATCCAGTTTGCCAAGATTATAAATGGTATCCAAATCATCAAAACGGCGTGAAATGGCTTCTGAAATTGGAATAGATTTGGCATTGGCAAGTGAACAGAAATCACCACCCGGACAGCAAATAATATCGGTAATAAAGCCAATATGCGCGCGCGCCAAGTTATTGGCATCGAGCACTTGCCACAATGCAAACAGGTCTTTTTGTGGCACATCTACCAAAGCAATATTTTGCTCATGCGTGGTACGCAACTCACCAAAGGTATATTGATCGGCTAAATCTGCAATCAGATTCATTTCTTCTGTCGTCATGTCACCCGGTGCAACACCTGCACGTTTCAATGAAATGGTGACAATACGATAGCCTTGTACTTTGTGCGCATTGGTGTTGATGTTGAACCATTGCTTGAATTTTGGATACTGCGCAAACAGCTCGCTAAAATCTTCATCGGCATAGTTTTGATAAGCAAATGGCGTGAAGTTTTCATCCATTTTTTGCAAAGTTTCTGCATCAATTTTTAAGGTTTTCACCGTATGTGCAAATTCAGCTTCAACTTTTTCTGCAAATACTGCTGGAGTTAAGGCTTTTACCAAAATTTTGATACGTGCTTTATATTTATTGTCGCGACGACCATGCAAGTTATAAACACGTAAAATAGCTTCTAAGTAAGCAATCAAATCTTCACGTGGCAAGAACTCACGAATAAAGCTACCGATAATTGGAGTACGACCTAAGCCGCCACCAACTTTAATTTTATAGCCAATTTCGCCTGCTTCATTTTTAACAATATAGACGCCAATGTCATGAAATGCAGTCGCAGCACGGTCAATTTCTTCCAGTGCAGACACCGCAATTTTGAATTTACGTGGCAAGAAGGCAAATTCAGGGTGGAAAGTCGACCACTGACGAATTAATTCACAGGTTGGACGTGGGTCAGCAATTTCGCCCGCCACGACACCTGCATACTGGTCTGTGGTGGTATTACGAATACAGTTACCCGAAGTCTGAATTGCGTGCATTTGTACGGTTGCAAGCTCTGCCAGCATGTCAGGCACATTTTCCAGTGCAGGCCAGTTAAACTGAATATTTTGACGTGTTGATACGTGCGCATAGCCACGGTCATAGTCTTTGGCAAGCTGCGCAACTTTACGCAATTGCTTAGAGTTCATCAGACCGTAAGGCACCGCAATACGCAACATTGGCGCATAGCGTTGTACATACAAACCATTTTGCAGACGCAATGGACGATATTCATCCTCAGTCAATTTGCCTGCTAAATAACGTTCCGTTTGGTCGCGGAACTGTGCAACACGTTCATTAATCAGTTGCTGATCGAAATCAGTATATAAATACATGGCGTACAGCTAGTCATTTCTATTATCACGGCTGACAGCATAGCGAGATTCAATCTATCAACAAAATGTGTTTTTTACATATTTATTAGCGATTTTATTGATAAGCCATTGCAACATCACAGCCTGTAAGCCTTTGCCAAAATTTACAGGCTTTTTATAGAGCTATCACAAAATAGTGCATGCTTTAGCACTTTTTCTGCTATAGCATCTATTCGATCTATTATTGATTACCTGAAATTACGACTTGGCTTCATCTTCATCCTGATTTTTAATCTGAGATGACCACTGCCCTGCACCCAAAGCCTGCCCGATATAATCGTAACGCATTTGAGAACGTGAAAATTTAATTGGACACGCCAACTGAGTTTCAGTTTTTTCGGCATTCTGCTGAATAGGAACTTCTACTGTCCAACCGCGTTGCTGTGCCAAAGGTGAATGTAAGGCTTCATCTAAAGTGAATACAGGTTCAACGCAGACATCATATTGCGCGAATACCTGCTGCCATGTGGCAAAACTTTGTGTTTTAATTTTATCTTGAATAGCGTGTTTGACTTGCAAGCGCTCTTGCGGATCTAAAGATGCCCCTTTTTCCAAAAGTATCGGTAAGTTTAAAATCTGTGCCAAACCCTGCATAAACTGCGGCTCTAAACTACCGACTGAAAGATAACGGCCATCTGCTGTTTCATAATAGTCATAATAGGTGCCACCATTTAAGTAAGATTGCTCAGCATATTGAGGAACCTGTGCCGCCAAAACTGCTGAAGCGGCCATATTGTTTAAAGTCGCAGCGCAATCGGTCATCGAAATATCAATATACTGCCCTAAACCACTGCGCTGACGTTCTATCACTGCACTTAAAATCGCCACCAAAGCATGCAATGATCCACCTGCTACATCGGCCACTTGAATCCCGAGCGGCGGTGGCCCGCCTGCTTGCCGCCCACTATGCCCCGCAATGCCAGACAAGGCTAAATAGTTGATGTCATGTCCTGCCCTTTGTTGATAATCGCCTGTTTGTCCATAACCTGTGATGGAACAATAGATCAGTCGCGGATTAATTTTTGCCAAGCTGGCATAGTCCAGCCCTAAACGCTGCATCACGCCTGGTCTAAACTGTTCCAATACAATATCGAATTCGGCAATTTTATCGTGAATAAGCTGAATACTTTCGGGGGATTTTAAATCCAAAGTAATTGACTGTTTATTCCGATTCAAATAACTGTGCGAAGTCGCTTGTCCATTGGCATAGGGCGGAAATAAACGAATTAAGTCAGGACGGGTTGCCGATTCAATATGAATCACCTCTGCACCCATATCCGCCAAATACAAACTGGCAAAAGGGCCGGGCAATAAGGTGGAAAAATCTAAAACTTTTAAACCGCTCAGTGCATGTGTCATTGTTGTGATTACTCGATTTTTACTGATTTTCCGTTCATCTTATAAACAGCAAAACTGTAACACAATGTCATGTTCAGCCATTTACCTTGATCATTTCGGCAATTTATTATGTAAAATAAGTAAAATTGGTATTGTAAATTGCCAATTTCAATTTTTTAGCGTCATTTAGGTCAAGCTTACGTGAATACAAAAGAGACTGAAGGATTTAACATGAGCAGAGATACCATTAGTATCCATTTTGTAAATGCAGCGCTCACGGGTGTTAAGCGACTCGGCATGGATGTCGAAACCTTATTATCTCATGTCGGTATTGAGGCAGAACTTCTGCGCCAACCGAAAGCACGTATTTCACCTGAACAATATACCCGCTTTATTAAAATGTTGTGGATGGTGACCCAAGACGAACACGTGGGTTTTGATTCTCAGCCACGTCGTTTGGGTACATTCGCGATCATGTGCCAATTGGTAATTCACGCCAAAACACTGGGCGATGCCTTAGAACTCTCTTCGCAATTCTACAAACTGTTTGGTGATGATTGGTCGGTTACCTTAGAACGTGATAAACACGAAGCACGTTTGGTACCATCTATTCCACAAGCTATGGATCCTGATCACTTTATTACTGAAAGTATGTTGATGATTTGGCACGGCTTGGCATCTTGGCTGATTGAACGTCGCCTGCCTTTGGAGCGCGTACATTTTGGCTATCCACGTCCTGCACATGCAGATGAATACGATGCGCTGTTCTTTGCGCCTGTCATGCAATTTGACATGCCACGCACCGAAATTACCTTTGCTGCCGACTACTTGGATTTACCAATTCGTCAAACCCAAGAAACCTTAGACGAATTCTTAAAAACCGCGCCTGCGCAATTGTTGGTGAAATTCAAAAACACCAATTCTTTAACTTCGCGTATTCGTGACGTGTTAAAGAGCCAAATTGGCGAAGAAATGCCAACCTTGAACGATGTTGCATCCATGCTGTACCTATCGCCACAAACCTTGCGTCGTCGTTTGGCTGCAGAAGGTAAAAGCTATCAAGGGGTAAAAGATGCATTACGCCGTGATGCCGCGATTCACCTATTGCTGAATCCTGAACTTACCCTTGAAGATGTGGCACAACAAGTTGGCTTTAGCGAAACCAGTACTTTCCACCGTGCTTTCAAAAAGTGGACTGGCGTCACACCTGGTTTATACCGTCAGTTGCACGGTTATCATTAATTTAGAATCGACAATTCACAATAACTCGTAATTCCAATCGATTGCCCTTGCACACCGCAAGGGCTTTTTTTATCGCTCTATTATAGTTTCAATCTTTCTGCCAAATTACTGCGTCATCCCAATTAGCAAAAAACCTCACTGACCTGTACCGTTCTCGTCATTGCACTTCAAAATTTTCAGATTACACTCAAAAGCAATCATAAAGAAAACTATCGACAAGGGATTGATTATGAGCGAGGCCTACATCATTGATGCTATTCGCACTCCGCGCGGCAAAGGAAAAAAAGATGGCGCATTACACGAAGTTAAACCCATTCGCCTACTCACAACCTTATTGAATGAATTGCAACAACGACACAACCTAGACACCTCACAAGTAGACGATATTGTTTTGGGTTGTGTCACACCAATTGGCGATCAGGGTGCAGATATTGCCAAAACCGCAGCGATTGCCGCAGGTTGGGACAATGATGTTGCTGGGGTACAAATCAACCGCTTTTGTGCCTCAGGTTTAGAAGCCGTGAACCTCGCAGCGCAAAAAGTTCGTTCGGGTTGGGAAGATTTAATCGTTGCAGGTGGTGTGGAATCTATGTCACGCGTGGCAATGGGTTCCGATGGTGGTGCTTGGGCATTCGACCCTGAAACCAATATGGCTTGTGATTTTATTCCACAAGGTATTGGCGCTGACTTAATTGCCACACTCGATGGCTATAGCCGTACAGAAGTCGATCAATTTGCAGCAGCATCACAGCACAAAGCCGCAGCAGCACAAGCACAGGGACATTTCGAGCGCTCGATTGTACCTGTCAAAGATCAGGCAGGTGTGGTGATTTTGGCACAAGATGAATTTATCAAACCACAGACCACGGCTGAAAGCTTGGCACAGCTCAAGCCGAGTTTTGCCAATATGGGACAAATGGGTTTTGATGCGATTGCCCTGCAAAAATATCCTGAAGCAGGACAAGTCAATCATGTGCATCATGCAGGCAATTCATCAGGTATTGTTGATGGCGCGGCATTGGTCTTGATTGCATCGGAACAAGCGGTACAACAACACAACTTAAAACCACGCGCCAAAGTGCTTGCTACCGCACTGGTTGGCACAGACCCTGCCATTATGCTCACAGGACCCGCGCCTGCAGCACGCAAAGCCTTAGCCAAAGCAGGACTGAACATTGAAGATATTGATCTGTTTGAAGTCAATGAAGCCTTTGCAGCCGTGGTTCTGCGTTTTATTACAGAACTTCAGGTTGATCCCGCCAAAGTCAATGTGAATGGTGGTGCTATTGCCTTGGGTCATCCACTTGGCGCTACAGGTGCCATGATTTTAGGCACCTTACTGGACGAGCTAGAACGACAAGATAAAAAACGCGGCATGGCTACATTATGTGTAGGCGGTGGGATGGGAATTGCCACCATTATTCAGCGAGTATAAGGAGTATAAAAATGAGCGCCATTCACTATTATAAAAATGCCGATAACATTGTCATTCTAACCTTTGACTCACCAAATCAATCTGCCAACACCATGAATGCTGACTTTAGAGATGCATTAGCGCAAGTGGTACAAAAGTTAAAAGCAGACGAACAAGTGGCGGGAATCATTTTCGCCTCTGCGAAAAAAACCTTTTTTGCAGGCGGTGACTTAGATGAGTTGATTCAAGTACAGCCTGAGCATGCCAGCTCATTTTTTCAGATGATTGAAAACCTAAAAGCACAGCTGCGTTATATTGAAACCCGTGGTATTCCTGTGGTAGCTGCCTTAAATGGCACGGCACTCGGCGGCGGATGGGAACTTGCTCTGTGCTGTCATCATCGTATTGCAATTCGTGATGCAAAAACCAAGTTTGGTTTACCCGAAGTGACTTTAGGTTTATTGCCTGGTGGCGGTGGTATTGTGCGGATGGTACGTTTATTGGGTTTACAAACTGCCCTGCCGCTGTTGATGGAAGGCAAACAGCTGAGTGTGGAAAAAGCACAAAGTTTAGGTTTAATCCATGATCTTGCTGAAAATGAAACAGAATTACTCAGCAAAGCCCAAGACTGGATTCTTGCACATCCTCAATCACAACAAGTATTTGATGTCAAAGGCTATAAAATCCCTGGGGGAACACCATCTACACCTGCTGTCGCGCAAATGCTTTCCATTGCTCCTGCCATGCTACGCGACAAAACCAAAGGCTGTTACCCTGCGCCTGAAGCAATTTTGAGTGCAGCAGTAGAAGGTGCGCAGGTTGATGTCGATACAGCCTTACGCATTGAATCTCGCTATTTTACCCAGCTCGCAACAGGTCAAATTTCTAAAAATATGATTGGCACCTTTTGGCATGGGCTGAATGCGATTAAATCGGGCAGTGGCCGTCCGCAAGGCATTGCACCACATCAAACTCAAAAAGTCGGTATTTTAGGTGCAGGCATGATGGGTGCAGGCATTTCTTATGCCACAGCAAGCAAAGGTATTACGGTTGTTCTGAAAGATGTATCCATCGAACAAGCTGAAAAAGGCAAATCTTACAGTCAAAAACTACTCGATAAACAAGTATCACAAGGTCGTATAAGTGCAGAGCGAGCGGCACAAGTCTTAGCCAAGATTCATCCAACGGCACAGGCTGCCGATTTACAAGGCTGTGATTTGATTATTGAGGCGGTATTTGAAAACCCCGCACTCAAGGCGCAAGTCACTCAAGAAGCCGAAGTTTTTCTGGCAGAACAAGGTGTGATGGCATCCAACACCTCAACCCTACCCATTAGTGAACTTGCCCAAGCGGCGCAAGACCAGCAGCGTTTTATTGGACTGCATTTCTTTAGCCCTGTCGATAAAATGCCATTGGTCGAAATCATTAAAGGAAAAAATACCTCTACCGATACTTTGACAAAGGCCTATGATTTTGTGCAGCAGATTGGTAAAACACCGATTGTGGTCAATGACAGCCGCGGCTTTTTTACCAGTCGGGTGTTTGGCACTTTTGTGCAGGAAGGCTTGCGCTTACTGGCAGAAGGCGTACATCCTGCCAAAATTGAAATGGCTGCTTTAAAAGCAGGCATGCCTGTTGGCCCACTTGCCATTCAGGATGAAGTATCTTTAACCTTATCTGAACACGTGGCACAGGAAGCACGTAAGGCGTTGCAAGCCGAAGGAAAAGACCGACCACTGTCGAGTGCAGATGAAGTCATTCAAACCATGATTCATCAATTCTCGCGTAAAGGCAAAGCTGCAGGTGCAGGCTTTTATGACTATCCTGAACAGGGTAAAAAACAGCTTTGGTCGGGGTTAAGCCATTGGTATCAAAATACCGAAATCGCTGAACAAGAGATGATAGATCGCTTTTTATTTGTGCAAGCACTGGACAGCTTACGTTGCTTAGAAGAAGGTGTTTTAGAATCTGTCATTGATGCCAATGTTGGTTCAATTTTTGGCATTGGCTTCCCTGCATGGACAGGTGGTGCTTTACAATTTTTGAATCAATATGGTTTAACACAGGCTTTGGCACGAGCACAGCAACTTACTGCTGAATATGGCGAGCGTTTTACCCCACCTAAAATCTTGCAAGATCGTGTTGCTGCAGGTGCTAAAAGCATTTAAAGCTAAACTTTAAATTTAAAGCAATCTGGGAGGGATATATCATCCCTCTTTTTATTTGCTCAAAATTACAATGAATATCCCTGCATAAATAGAATTTAATCCGTTTTTCATGCATTTTATGTTATAAAGTTACATAATTTTAAGATTTAGATTCAAATTGGGTAGATGCACATGACCGAACGCCTTACTCCTGAAAAATCACCTTGGGGTTGGAAAGCACTCTTTATTTTCTGTATTTTGGGTGGAATTTTCATGTTTATTTTCTGGTTAGCGGTCACGAATGAACCTGACTACATGCCTAGCCAGCAACAAAAGCAGAATACTCAGCAACACGCCTTTAAAAATGCGCCAGCTATGTCACAAGAAGCATTGGCAAAAGCACAAGCAGATCGTGAAGCACGTGAAGCTTTGGCTGCTGAAACTGCAGATGCACACGGTATGACTGAAACAGAACATGCCAATATGCCTGAAAACCATGAGCCAGCACCCGCACATGGACATTAATATGCGCTAGCGGCTCTGTTCATACAGTTTATAAAAAGAAATCGCCATGATCACATTCCATCATGGCGATTTTTATTTTGCACGATTAAAATCAGGACTATCGACAATTCGTTTAAAATATCAATCGCATATCTACATGCGGAATACCACAATCTAAATACGACTCACCCTCAACCTGAAAACTCAAACTTTGATAAAACGGAATCGCGTGTTCCTGCGCAGACAACTTGACCCACGGACGTTGCTGCTGCTTTGCCACCTGAATAATATGCTGCATTAAAACACGTCCCACACCTAAACCGCGCTGTGATTTCAACACTGCGACCCGTCCAATACTGTGATTTTCCAGTAAACGTGCTGTTGCAATCGCCTGTCCAGTTGCATAGACCACAAAATGCAAGGCAACTGCATCTTGTGCATCCCACTCATCTTCAGGCGCAATTCGCTGTTCCTGAATAAAGACTTGCTCACGAATAGATTTGGCCTCTGCAGCAAATTGTGTCCAAGTGCCCGATTGAATTTCATAATCTTGCATCTTTATATCCTGTTCCATCTTGCTTAGCACTTAGAACCAATGCCCTGTTGATCCCACTGATCGTTCAACAACAACTCCAAAGAATGTTTTTGAATACCGTACATGGTTTTTAAATCACGAATTTGTGCCAAAACTGCTTGATCAGGTTCACTCCAATTTTGACGTTTGGTTGCCAAAATCATTTTGTTTTTACTGGTGTGTTCTAAAGCGACAAACTCAAAAACTTTGGTGTCATAACCATAGGCTTTGAGCAATAAAGCGCGGATGGTATCGGTTAACATTTCCGCCTGTTGCCCTGCATGAATGCCAAATTGCAGCATCGGTTGCAACACGCTTGGGCTTTGTAATTGTGGACGCAACTCTTTATGGCAACACGGCGCGCACATAATCATTTGTGCATTCAGGCGAATACCAGTATGAATTGCAAAATCGGTGGCGACATCACAGGCATGCAAAGCAATCATTACATCTAAATGTTCTGGCTGATAGGTGCGCACATCGCCCTGAAAAAAATCTAGCTGCTGAAAGTCTGAAGCACTCGCCACCGACTGACAAAACTCAACCATTTTCGGGTTTAGTTCCACCCCAGTCACAAAGGGAATAAATTGCTGCTTTTGCAAATAGTCATAGAGCGCAAAAGTTAAATAGCCTTTGCCTGAACCAAAATCCACCACGCGCAAGGTATTTTCCGAAATTTTGATTTGCGCCAAGGCACCCGAAAAAATTTCAATAAATTTATTAATCTGTTTCCATTTCCGCGCCATGCTCGGAATAATTTGCGCTTTGGCATCGCTAATCCCCAAGTGTTGTAAAAATGGGCTGGATTGATCGACATAACGCTGCTTTTCTCGGTCATGTCCTTGTGGTTCTTTCGGTTTCGCTATAGTCGGTGCTGTTTTACTAATGCTGAGCATGGCTTTCTTTTTGTTCTTTTTTAGCTGAATTTCCTGATCTGTCGTAAATAAATTGGCCTGTTTACAATCTGCCAATAAGTGACTCAATTGTATCTGTGCTTCTGCCAAAGGATAGTTTTTGGTGATATCCTGCGTTTTATGGCGATACAAACAAGTTAAAACGGTGTCTTGATTTAGCTGAATCACCCGTAAGGTGATTTTTTCTAATTGTTCCAGTTCGCCTTTATATTGACTCAGCACCACACGATCAAGCTTTTGTGTATCAATGGCTTGCTGAAAAGCCTCTAAGAATTGTTGTTCCTGCACAGAGGGAGAAGCCAAAGTCGACATAATAAAAACCTGAAAAAATTACAATTCAAGTTTAATTGTTATTACCCTAAAAGCAAAATTGAATTACGATACAGTTGTATAATTAAAGAAATTAAAGCAGATTCGCCATGAAATTAAATGCCCCTTTAGTGCCTGATTATGACCTGCAAGAAGAACGGATTAACTATCTGAGCCATGGTGTTGGTGCGGCTTTGGCATTTATTGCAGGTATTCTTTTAATCATTAAAGGTGCGTATTTAAGTACGGGACAATGGCTAGGTTTGTGGGCCTATGCAATAAGCATGGTACTGCTTTTTTCTGCTTCAATGCTGTATCACATGGCAACCGCAGCAGACCGTCGTTATTTTTATAAAAAGTTAGATCACACCGCAATTTATTATTTAATTGCAGGGACTTATACCCCATTTTTATCCATCGCGATTCCTACTCAAAAAGCACAATATTTGTTAATTGCCCTGTGGATTATTGCCCTGATTGGCACCCTATTTAAACTGGTATTTATCAACCGTTTTCATAAAATTTCTTTAATTGCCTACTTGGTGATGGGTTGGTTAGCCGTTCTGGTCATGGACGATATGCAAGCCTATTTAAGCAGCCAAGCCCTGACCTTTTTGCTAATTGGCGGCATTGCCTACACCGTGGGTGCATTGTTTTATGCCTTAAAACGCGTAAGATATACCCACGCAATTTGGCATGTATTTGTCTTAATTGGTGCAGGCGCACACTTTCTGGCAATTTATCTGTATGTGATTTAACGCTGAATATCGCTCATGTCTTACAGATAAAACGATCAGATTTGAATGGTGTTCATGGATGCAGTTTTGTAACCGACTTCTTGTTCAAAAAAGTATAACTACAAGAAGTATCTACTATTTTTCTGCCAGTGCGGTCTGTTCCAAATTGCACTTTCATTTAAAATTCACTTTACATAAGGTCCTGTATGGCATCTTCATCTACTGCTGCCGCTGAACAGCCGACTCAAAATTCTAAATTTCGAGTACTGACTGCAAGCTTGGTCGGTACCACCATCGAGTTTTTTGACTTTTATATCTACGCCACTGCGGCAGTCATTATTTTCCCGTATCTGTTCTTTCCGATCAGTACTGACCCAATGACGGCAACCATTCAATCTCTCGCCACCTTTGCAATTGCCTTTATCGCCCGTCCAATTGGCGCAGCTTTATTTGGACATTTAGGAGATCGGATTGGACGCAAAGCCACTTTGGTCGCGGCATTATTGACCATGGGAATTTCTACAGTCTGTATTGGTTTACTGCCGACGTATGCACAAATTGGGATTATCGCGCCATTACTGTTGGCGTTGTGTCGCTTAGGGCAAGGTTTAGGCTTGGGCGGTGAATGGTCGGGAGCAGTACTGTTAGCCACAGAAAATGCCCCTGAAGGTAAACGTGCTTGGTATGGCATGTTCCCACAATTGGGCGCTCCGATTGGTTTTATTCTTGCCACAGGTTCATTCCTTATTTTAGGTGCGCTGATGTCTGAGCAAGACTTTATGACATGGGGCTGGCGCATCCCGTTTATTTCGAGTGCCTTATTGGTGATTGTCGGTTTATGGATTCGCTTAAAACTGCATGAAACGCCTGCCTTCCAAAAAGTGTTGAATAAACAAAAAGAAGTCAATGTGCCATTTATTCAGGTCTTTAAAAAACACGCTAAAATGTTAGTGCTCGGTACAATCGCTGCAATTTGTACCTTTGTGGTGTTTTATCTGACTACGGTATTTGCCTTGCAATGGGGCACCAAACAACTGGGTTATTCACGTGAAGAATTCTTAAAACTTCAACTACTAGCCACATTGTGTTTTGCTGCTTTTATTCCCCTCTCAGCCGTTTTAGCCGAAAAATTTGGACGTAAAACCACCTCTATCGCAGTGTGCATCATCTCTGCAATTTTTGGCTTATTTTTTGCCGATATGCTTGCTTCAGGCAGCACGTGGATTGTATTTATTTTCCTGTGTATTGGCTTGGCAATTATGGGACTTACTTACGGGCCCATTGGTACAGTATTGTCTGAAATTTTCCCAACATCTGTACGCTATACAGGCTCCGCACTCACCTTTAACTTGGCGGGTATTTTTGGCGCATCGTTTGCCCCACTCATTGCCACCAAACTTGCCACCACTTATGGCTTGGCTGCAGTTGGTTATTATTTAAGTGCAGCATCCATCTTGTCTTTAATCGCATTTTTAATGATTCGAGAAACCAAGCATGATGATGTAAACAATCAAATTTAAGCGCAAAAATTGCATCAAAAAACCAGCCTCGGCTGGTTTTTTTCATGTAGGCGATGGTGACGGTGCTTACAATAATTCAATAATATCAATCGTGGGCGGCACACCAAAACGAAAAGGAACACCGACCATTCCTGTCCCTACAGTCACAAATACATCGGCATGATCATGGCGATATAACCCCTTTTTATGCCCTAAAATAGATACTTTTTTCATCACATAATCGGTCAGCCACGGCAGTTCAACCTGCCCACCATGGGTATGTCCTGCCAACATCAACGGACGTGTCGGCAATTTTGGCACCATATCCACTGTATCGGGGTTATGTGATAACAACACCCACGGCTTATCCTGAGGTAAATCGGGCATATAGCGCATGTCGGTTTTACCTGCCCATAAATCGCCAATACCGAGCAAACGAAACTCATCAAACTCGACAATTCTACCTTCAATATCAATCACGTTATTTTGTTCTAAAGCCGTTTTTAACAGCTCTTGAATGGGCGGGCCAGGATACTGCTCATCATGATTACCATTTACCGAATATACAGGCGCACAAATTTCTTTTAATACCGCCAATTCTTCGACCAATTTATTTTCAGGCTCATAAGTCCAGTCGCCTGCTACAACGACAATATCGGGGTTTTGCAAATTGAGTTTTTTCACAATTTGCTTCAATTGACGCTCATGCCCAGAAAACAAGCCAATATGTAAATCTGCAATTAAAGCAATTTTGACAGGCTTTAATAAACGGCGATCTGCATGAATTTGATATTTGGTAGTTTTGACTTGAATCAAATGCGGTTCAATAAAACGCGCATAGCTCAACACAGCACTGACTAAAAATACAAAAATCGCTTCGTGGATGGAGTAATAGCCCTGAATACCCGCATAGACACTAAAAAAAACCAAAGGCGGCAACAGGTAAGACAAATAAAATACCAACAAATGCACAAAGGCCTTAAACGGGTGAATGGTTTCTGTATTGGCCTGACTGCGCCATGCTTGCGAAACTGCCCACAGCGCCAAAATTGCCATACCCATATAGAAATACAACACGACTGAATCGTTATCCCACATATTTATTCTCTATTACTTCATACTTCTGCTATTCAATGCTGCGCTAAACCCAGATGTCGCATTTAACCCACACACGTCATATATCTGTATTGTCATATTTATCTTTTCATAGCTGACAATTATACTCAAACCCTATTTTTAACTTATTTGCTCCTCGTGCTAAAAAGGAATTTAATTTGGCAAACCGCAGCTCATCCGCTCCATTTCAAAATATTCGGCACAACGTCTTGTGGCTGAGTTGCGCCTTCGTTTTGACACTCTCAGGCTGTAGCACGCTGCCCAAACAGATTGAACATCCGATCCGGATGGCGTTTGAAACCCCAACCGATCAAACCAGTTTGGCCAAAATTGTACTGCCGCTACGCGAAAAATATCCGCAGCTTACGGGTTATCATGTCCTGTATGATCCGCTCGAAGCCCTAGCAGCACGTATCTATCTGATTAATAAAGCAGAAAAATCTTTAGATTTACAATATTATATTTGGGATAACGATAAAATTGGCGCGCTTGCACTACACGCCATTATTCGTGCGGCAGATCGTGGGGTGAAAGTCCGCTTATTGGTCGATGATAACAATGCCAAAAAAATGGAAGGCATTTATCTCGCGCTTGATCAACACGTCAACATCGACATCAAACTGTATAATCCATATCGCTTTCGACATTATCGTGCCATGGACATGATTTTGGATTTGAAGCGTATTAACCGTCGTATGCACAACAAAAGCTTTATAGCCGATAACCAAATTTCTCTGATTGGTGGGCGCAATATGAGCAATCAATACTATAACGTCAGCGACAATTATCAATTTTCTGATGTCGATGTGATGTTAGTCGGCTCGGCTTCGGATGAAATTATTCACTCTTTTGATGAATACTGGAATGATGACTATGCTTATTCAGTCAAGCAATTGGTCAATCCACAACATTACACCTTGCGTTATGAAAGCTTAAAACAGCAATTAGAACAGCACGATCAAGAAGCCACCGTACAAAATTATTTAGATTTGGTGACTCGTTCTAAAGCGATTGAACAGTGGATGACGCATAGTATTAAGTTCGATTGGGTCAGTGCTGAAGTGGTCAAAGATGCGCCGAGTAAAATTAAAGACCGCGCCTCAAAAGAAGAACATCTCAACTTTCAATTGCTGACGCATTTAGAGAAGCCAAGCAGTAGTGTCGATATTATTTCTGCGTATTTTGTCCCCGAACAATCGGGGGCAGAAAAACTAAAAGACTTGGCGGATGATGGCGTTCAGGTACGCGTACTGACCAACTCCTTTAAAGCCAACGATGTTCCTGTGGTGCATGCTTTTTACGCCAAATATCGAGAAGATTTATTGGCAAATAACGTGCAGCTGTATGAGTTTTTGGCGCGACCTGAAATGGAAAACCTAAACACACATACGCACGAAATTTCCAAAAAAGCCAAAGTCAGTATGAAAGGTTTAAGCCGTTCTAGTTTACATGCCAAACTCATGGCATTGGATGAAAAACAGGTATTTATTGGTTCGTTTAATTTTGACCCACGCTCGGCATATTTAAATACTGAAATTGGGGTGATTTTAAACAGTCCGCCATTGGCTCGCGCAGTTCACCACACCATGGATGTCAATTTGTCCAAATATGCTTATAAACTGGTTTTGGATGCACAGCAAAACATTCAATGGCACATGAAAAATCCACAAGGCGAAACTCAAATTCTGAAAAAAGAACCAGGGATGAAATGGTATCAACGTGCGGCAATGAAAATTACCTCATGGCTGCCAATCGAAGGCTTTATGTAGCAACATAATATTGAAGCTGTTGGATGATGACCATTATTCTTAAAAAAATGTGATGTGCTTAGGCTATCTTTAACATGAAGATGCGCCTAAGCATGTTTTATGATGTCAGCACTTGTGGTTTTAATACCTGACGATGCAACTCAGCCAAACCTTCTGTCATGCGTTCCTGTACCACAGCAGTTAAAGATTCAATATCGTGCCCTTCTACCACAATTGCAGGTAACGCCATTAAATGCGCTGTCACTTTCGGCATTTCCAAAACATCTTTCACATGATCAACAAAGGTCATGTCATTAATAAACGGCGCAACAGTATCTAACTCACCTTGCTGATTCACATAACAAATCAGACAAATTTGCACAGGTCGTTTGGCTTCAATTGCTGCCCCTAAAATACGACCATGCACTTTTTTAATTTTGCTTCCATCTGACGTGGTCGCTTCAGGAAAAAATAATACAGGAATATCTTGTTTTAAAAATTGCGTGATTTGTTCACGAATTTTGACTGAATCGCCAGAGCCACGCTTAATAAATAGCGTCCCCCCACCTTTGGCTAACTTACCCAATAACGGCCATTTTTCAATTTCAGCTTTGGCCAGAAAAAATACCCGCGCACTAGAACCCAATACCGCTACATCTAACCACGAAATATGATTACTGACCCATAGCGCAGGGTCATGCGGAATTTCACCATGAATTTGCACTTCAATATTAAAAACTTTGCACAATTGACGGCAAAAATATTGCACATAGCGCGTATTGTTCGGGTTGTTGGTGTCTTTATACAATTGATGACGATAGACCAAATAAAACCCTTCACCAATCGCGCCAGCCGTTGCCAGAACTTTTTTGCTATACAAAGCAAGCTTTGCAAAACCATGAATTGGAGATGTGTGAGTTTCAACAGCTGGGTTCATAGGGTCATCACTAATTGTTAAACGCAAAACAACGTATAAAGGTCTATATTTTGCTCATTCTATACTGTTCAATCTGAACTTGCATTGATAATAAAAACCGAAACCTGCATGCAAACATGCGACTTTTGGCAAAATCTAAATAGATAAATTCTATATTGGGGTCATCCTTATAATTGAGTTTACATACGTTGATATAGCATCAAATCAGGGCGCAGGAAAAATCCAATCATCTATTTCCCTGCACAAACATTTTTTCTACTAGAATATAGCTTTAGCATGGAGATTGCGCTGAGTGGAAAATTTTGTGCCACCTCAAGATGGCGAGCGTGTTGTACTGGTCAGTGTCGCTGTCCAAATTTTAGAAGACCTAGATGCCGAAGAATTTCAGCTCTTGGCTGAATCTGCGGGTGCAGAAGTTTTACAACACGTCCACACTCAACGTAGTAAACCCGATGCCAAACTCTTTATTGGCTCAGGCAAAGCCGAAGAAATTGCCGCATTGGTCAAAGAACACGACGCCAATTTGGTCATTTTTGATCATGCACTCAGTCCTGCACAGGCACGTAATTTAGAAAAAGTGATGCAATGCCGTGTGGTTGACCGTACCGAACTCATTTTAGATATTTTTGCTCAACGCGCCCGCACTTACGAAGGTAAATTACAGGTCGAATTGGCACAATTACAACATTTATCTTCACGTTTGGTGCGTAGTCGCAGCAACTTAGACAGTCAAAAAGGCGGTATCGGCTTACGTGGTCCTGGGGAAACCTTGCTTGAAACTGACCGACGCTTATTGCGTATTCGCATGGGACAACTAAAAACCAAACTCGATAAAGTCCGTCAAACCCGTGCACAAGGTCGTGTGGCTCGGCAAAAAGCCGCCATTCCTACCGTTTCATTGGTCGGTTATACCAACGCAGGCAAATCGACCTTATTTAATATTTTGGCGCAAAGTGATGTCTATGCTGCTGACCAACTGTTTGCTACGCTTGACCCTACTTTACGGCGTTTAGAATGGGATGGCATCGGACGTCTGGTATTGGCAGACACCGTTGGCTTTGTAAGAAACCTATCTCACTCTTTGGTGGAATCTTTTAAAGCAACTTTGGAAGAAACCTTAGAAGCCAGTTTATTGCTGCATGTGATTGATTCAAGCAACCCCGATGTGTTGGAACAAATTGAAGCAGTCGAAGGTGTGCTAAAAGAAATTGGCGCAGATGTACCTATTTTGCGGGTTTACAATAAAATTGATGTCTCAGGCGAAACAGCCAAAATTATCTATGAAAAACCGCATCAACCTGACCGTGTCTATGTATCGGCACATTCAGGGCAAGGTTTAGACTTGTTAAAACAAGCCGTACATGAATGTTTGATGGGGCAAATTCAAAAGTTTGATCTTAAATTACAACCTGCTTATGGCAAACTGCGCAATCAACTGTATGCGCTCAATGTCATTCAGGCAGAACAGTACGATGATGAAGGTCAATTACATCTACAAGTCAGCATGGCACCACATAAACTGGAACAACTGATTAAACAGGCACATTTACCGATAGACGAAATTTTAGGTGCACAGGCAGAACAATTTAAACGTCCGCTTGAAGCATTTGAAATTGACGATCAGATCGGTTAAAACGTGATAAGTAAAATTTTAATGAAAGATCAAAAATGAGCAGGATAAAACATATCGATTGGCCAGCATGGATCGGCACACTCCTTTTGATTATTGTGTTTCGTGAAGCCTCTGTATGGATCATGACCCAATTTAATCACCCAGAATTAGGCAATTTAGTCGGTTTGCTCAGCCTGCTGGCGGTATTATTTACATGGCGCAAACTCAGTAAAATTCCTGCTCGTCTGGTCGATACCAACAACAAAATCATGAAAGAAAGTGCCTTTGCCTTTTTACCCATCAGCGCGGGTTCATTAATTATGCTCACGCACATGGGCAAACAAATTCCAATCTTCTTAATTGTGTTGTTTATCAGTACGCTGATCCCGCTTTGGCTGTATGCCAAAATGGCAAAACGCTGGCTTTAGGAGATTAAAATGCTGTCAATTCTATATGGTTTTTTAATCACTCTCGTTGCATATTTACTGGCAAAACCTTGCAACCAAAAAGTCCCGCAAATCCCTGTGATTGTCTTTGGCATGTGTTTTGTGTTGCTACTGTTGTATTTTTTCGGGATTCCATACGAAACTTACGTCGCACAAACCAACCCTTTGTTTAATCAATTATTGGGCTATGTGACAGTTGCACTCGCCATTCCTCTAGCAGCCATGCGTTATGACGATTTACCCCTCAAAGCGATTTTAGGTATTTTGTTCTTTGCCAGTCTTAGTGCTGTGGCGCTGCCGATGGGGCTTGCTTATGCGCTACATATGTCCAGTGCCGATATTATGGCATTTGCCACCCGTGCAGTGACCACGCCGATTGCGATTAATATCGCAACCTTATTAGAAGCACCGATTCAATTGGCAGTATTAATTGTAATTTTATCAGGTGTCGTGGGTGCTGCTTTTTCACCACTTATTTTAAGGCATATCAATGATGAACGTGCTTCAGGTTTGGCACTTGGCTTAGCTGCACATGCCATTGGTACTGCTCAAGCATGGCAACGTGGCAGTGTTGCAGGACGTTATGCTGCCTTTGGCATGGCAGTCAATGCAGTCTTTACCGCAGTTTGGCTGCCAACATTTATACTGTATTTACAAAGAATGTGACTGAGCAATCACTTTTAAAGATTGTGACCATTTCACTTTCTTTTTATTATGAAATATCCAGTTTGCGAAATGAAGGAACATTGAACATGGTCAAGATGAAACTCACCGTTGCCTTAATCTGCTCAGCCTTAGGTAGTTTTGCGCTGGCTCAAGATATTACAGGAACTTGGAAAAACATTGACGATAAAACGGGTTCATCTAAAGCCATTTTAGAAATTCGTCAGGAAAGCAATGGTAGCTATACCGCTAAAATCGTTAAAGTGACGCCACGCCCAGGTTACACACCAAGAGAAACCTGTGTCAACTGCCCTGCGCCTTATACCAACCAACCGATTTTAGGTATGGATGTACTCACTGGCTTAAAATATACAGGTAATTCCAATTTCACAGGCGGGAAAATTATTGACCCTTTAAGCGGCAATATTTACAGCACCAAAGCCAAATTGAGCAATAATGGTAAGCGTTTGACCATGCGCGGTTATGTCGGTGTATCGGCTTTAGGTCGCAGCCAAACTTGGATTAAAAGTGATTAATTTATAAGTTATTCCATCAACTTAATTAATTCACTTTTCACTTAAAATACCACACGTTCGTGGCATTTTTCACATCTTTTCCAGCATTTTCCCTGCAAGTTTAAGATTAAAAAATTCCTCAAATCTCTTGACTCTTACCACAACTCGCTTTATATCTTGAATTAACCTCTGTAATAACTTTCGACAATCAAAGGAACTGATATGAAGAAAAATGTATTGATGGGTGTATTTGCAAGCTTAATCTTCAGTGGTTCAGCATTTGCTGCAGACCTAACAGGTATCTGGCAAAGTATTGATGACAAAACAGGTTCACCCAAAGCCCTGATTGAAATTACCCAAGCTGAAAATGGCAGCTTTACTGGTAAAATTATCAAAGTCACACCAAGACCGGGCTATACCCCAAAAACTATGTGTGTGAATTGCCCTGCACCTTATACCAACAAACCTTTGGTCGGTTTGGAAATTATTAGTGGCTTAAAGCATGTGGAAAATAACAACTATGCCGATGGGCGTATTTTAGATCCACTTACAGGCAAAATGTATAGCCTGAAAGGTCGTTTAGCATCTAATAATAAACGTCTCACTTTACGTGGTTACGTCGGAATTTCAGCCATTGGTCGGACACAAACGTGGATTCGCCAACAATAAGCGAGTAATTGTGTCTCATCGGTCATTTTTTCTGGATACTCGGGACTTTGTGTCCGTTAATTCACAGATTAGACTAGCCGCAAAGACCGAGTAAGGGAAATAAAATGATTCAGAAATTGGCTTTAGGAATAGCCGTCATCTTCGGCAGTCTAAGCACTTTGGCGATGGCACAAGATTTAGCAGGAACTTGGCAACAAATTGATGATAAAACAGGCTCACCCAAAGCTGTCATCGAAATTCGTAAAGAAGCCAATCAAACCTATACGGGTAAAATTGTGAAAGTAACCCCGCGTCCGGGTTATACCCCACGTGAACTTTGTAATAAATGCCCTGCGCCTTATACCGACCAACCTATTTTAGGGATGGATATTTTAAAAGGCTTACAACAAGTCAAAAACAGCAACAATTACGAAAAAGGACGCGTAATTGATCCATTGGCAGGTCGTATTTACGATGCAAAAATTCGCCTCAACTCAACAGGTAAACGTTTAACTTTACGTGCTTATATGGGTGTATCTACACTAGGTCGCAGTCAAACTTGGATTCGAATTCAATAAAATTCAAGATAAAAAATAGCCACCTCAATAGGTGGCTATTTTCATTTCATCATCACATTTTTAAATTTTAAAGATGAATGTTATTACCATTCTGCCAGCGGATTATCCACTGCAAACAATTGCTGATCTTCCAAACGATAAGCCACAAGCTGATTGCCCCACACACAACCGCCATCCACATTTTGAATATTGTCGGCTACCGTTTGTCCCTGCAATGCTGCCCAATGACCAAATACGATTTGATGTGTTTGCGCAGCTAAAGATGGATATTCAAACCACGGTTTAAAACCTTCTGGCATCGGATCATCTAAGGCATCTTTAAAGCTGAATTCCAAACCACCCTGTGCATTGGCTAAACGCATACGGGTCAAATAGTTGGTAATACAACGTAAACGCGCATGCCCCTCTAAATCATCCGACCAAACTGCAGGTTCTGCCCCATACATTTCCTTTAAGAATGCATCCACCACCTCAAAGTCCTCATGCCCAATCACCGCCTCAACTTCTTTTGCCAAAGCTGCGGTTTGTTCCGCATTCCAAATATGTGGAATACCTGCATGAGTTAAAATGGTGTTTTCATTAGGAAAAAGACACAATGGTTGTTTACGCAACCAATCAATCAAATCATCACTGTCAATTGCATCAATCACATCACGAGTGTTGTCTTGTGCTTTGATTTTCTTTAAGCCACGTGCGCCTGCCAACAAGGTTAAATCGTGATTGCCTAACACCGTTGCTGCAACGCCACGATCTACCAGTTTTTTAATAAAACGCAAAGCACCTACCGAGTTTTCACCCCGCGCGACTAAATCGCCTGCAAACCAAATAAAATCTTGATCGGGATCGAACTGTATTTCTTTTAATAACAGTTTTAAGGCTTCAAAGCAGCCCTGCACATCACCAATGACATAGTTGTATCGAATTGCTGCCATTAATTCACCATCTGATCTGCCAATGCGACAAATGCACTCAAACTTAAAGTTTCAGGACGTGCCATTGGGTCTACCCCTGCACGTTCAAACGCATCTTCAGCCAACATGCCTTTTAAGCTATTGCGCAATGTTTTACGACGTTGGGTAAATACATGCGCCACCAAACGTGCCAATGCTTTTTCATCTTTGGCAATAATCGGTTTAGTCACATAAGGCTCTAAACGGAATACTGCAGAAGTCACTTTAGGCGGTGGATTAAATGCGCCAGGCGGTACTTCAAACAAGAACGTTGGCTTACAGTAATACTGCATCATCACCGATAAACGCCCATATTCTTTGGTATTCGGTTCAGCCGTGATACGATCTACCACTTCTTTTTGCAGCATAAAGTGCATGTCTTTAACTTTGTCACCAAACTCTAAGAGATGAAACAAAAGCGGCGTCGAAATGTTATACGGCAAGTTTCCAACCACACGTAGCGGGCGCCCTTCCTGAAATAACTCGGTAAAGTCATATTTCAGCGCATCACTTTCTACAATAGTTAAACGCTCAGGATGTGGCACACGTCCCGGTAAGCCTGCGGCCAAATCACGGTCTAATTCCACTACAGTCAAAGCATCACACTCACCAATTAAAGGTGAGGTCAATGCCGCTAAACCCGGTCCAATCTCGACAATATTATCGCCTGGACGTGGATTCACTGAGCGGACAATTTTGGCAATCACGCGTTGATCATGCAAAAAGTTTTGACCAAAGCGTTTACGAGCCTGATGCCCTTCATCTTTTGGGTTTAGGGCATTAATTTGATACATAAAGATTTCCAAGCTGAAATTATGAACGTGCTAAATCCAGCGCTAAATCGACAGCAACATGCAAGCTAGAACTTTTCGCAAGTCCCGTACCTGCGAGGGAGAGCGCTGTGCCGTGATCGACTGAAGTGCGAATAAACGGTAAGCCTAAAGTAATATTGATTGCTTCACCAAAGCCCTGAGATTTTAACACAGGTAAACCCTGATCGTGATACATCGCTAAAACTGCATCGGCATCTTTTAAATTTTCTGGGGTAAATAAAGTATCTGCAGGTAAACTTAAACTGAGATTTTCACCGCGATTACGGTAATTTTGCAGCACAGGATTAATCACCTCAATTTCTTCCATGCCTAAATACCCATCTTCGCCCGCATGTGGGTTCAAACCACAGACCAATACTTTAGGATGTTCAATTTTAAACTTGCTTTTTAAATCGTGCAGCAAAATATCAATTACTTGTTCTAAACGTGTTTTGGTAATGGCATCTGCCACGGCACGTAAAGGTAAATGCGTGGTCGCCAAGGCAACGCGTAAGGTTTTGGTGGCTAACATCATCACCACACGCGCAACACCTGCAAACTCCTGATAATATTCAGTGTGCCCACTAAAAGAAATACCAGCTTCATTAATAATAGATTTTTGCACGGGTGCTGTCGCCACGCCCACACTCTTACCTGTCATTGCATAAGAAGCTGAGCGACGTAATTGCTCCAAAACGTAAGCTGCATTTTGTGCATTTAAATGCCCCAACTCAACATCTACAGCCAAAGGCACATGCTCAACATATAACTGCCCAAGCGCTGCAGGCTGTTGCTGACCTGAATATTCAATCAATTCGACTTGTTGCTTTAGAATTTCGGTGCGTTGTTGTAATAATTGATGATCTGCCAATACCACAATTGGACGCTCATCTTGTCGAGCTGCCAGACTTAGACAAATATCAGGTCCAATACCTGCAGGTTCACCACTGGTGACATATAAAGGGCGCATGCAGCTTCATCCACTATAGCTAGGTGTAGCTGAATTATAGCGCCATCCTGAGCAAAATTGTTTTATCTCCAATCTAATCTAAATCGGCTATCTAAGATGCCCATCTGATGCGCCCATTCCGAAATGCCAATCACGACCATACATAACAACAAACCTATAAATAGTATTTTGGGCGCTTGTTGAGTGACTGCTCGATAGTTTTGATCAGATAGACTCAACATGATGAAGCCACCGATGCCATATAGCATAAAAGGGAGCAAGGTGATGTGCATAAATACAGAATAGATTAAGATAAAAGCAAATACATCAGTACCATAAGCTGCACCTACCAACAAAAATGCCAGTTCATACAGAGCAATTAATGTGATGAAAAAACCTGCTATAAATTTTAGCAGTTTATTTGGTTTCGGCTTTAATGCTTCTGTCGTTAATGCTTTTGTCGTTGTAGCGACGCGTTCTAAATCATCAGACATAGTGATCCGTCCTCATCATTATTATTAGCTGCGACCATACAGAAAAAGCTAAAACAGCACTAGATAAAGAAGATCAATACCTGATTTTTACTGTCGTGAAATGGTCGCTAGAGGTGATTTTGCTTTTATAACCAAACTTGATAAAATATAGCGCTTAAAATGTGACTTTTCCATTGTAGTTCTACCCATTCTCAGGTAGAATTCGGACTCCTTTTTGTTTGGACAGCTTCCATAGTCCAAACCAACTATAATAGGTAGTGGTTTAATGAAAACTCTCAGCGCTAAGCCAGCTGAAGTTCAACACGACTGGTACGTTGTTGATGCTTCTGGCAAAACTCTAGGTCGCCTTGCGACAGAAATCGCTCGTCGTTTACGCGGTAAGCACAAAACTTCTTATACTCCTCACGTTGACACTGGCGACTACATCGTTGTCATCAATGCTGAGCAAGTTCAAGTGACTGGTAACAAATCACTTGACAAGAAATACTATCGCCACACTGGTTTCCCTGGTGGTATCCGTGAAACTAATTTCGAGAAATTAGTTGCTCACAAACCAGAAGAAATCTTCCAACGCGCTGTAAAAGGCATGTTGCCAAAAGGTCCTCTTGGTTATGCTATGATCAAGAAAATGAAAGTGTACGCTGGTGCTGAGCATCCTCACACAGCTCAACAGCCACAAGTTTTGGACATCTAAGGGATACAGCACATGGCTACTAACTATGGTACAGGTCGCCGTAAGACCGCAACTGCACGTGTTTTCTTATCAGCTGGTACAGGTAAACTCGTAATTAACAACCGTACTCTTGAGCAATATTTCGGTCGTGAAACTGCTCGTATGATCGTACGTCAACCATTAGAGCTTCTTGAAGCTACTGAAAAATATGACCTTTACATCACTGTTGCTGGTGGTGGTATTGGTGGTCAAGCTGGTGCAATCCGTCACGGTATTACTCGTGCATTGATCGCATCTGACGACACTTTAAAACCTGCTCTTCGTCAAGCTGGTTTCGTTACTCGTGATGCTCGTGAAGTTGAACGTAAGAAACTTGGTTTACGTAAAGCTCGTAAACGTCCACAATTCTCTAAACGTTAATTCGTTTACCGAATCGGACACAAAAAAAGCCTTGGATTTTCCAAGGCTTTTTTTATGCAAATCAACGAGCTGAGCATTTTAAGCCAGATAAACAATTCGGATTCACATACACCAAAAATCAAAATTCAATACAGTCCAAAAATTGAAAACCAATCAACAAATATCTCATACACTTTTATCAGCTTTGCTGGGTGATTTTAGTGGCTAAGTTTAGTATCCTATTCTATTCATTTGGTTTTATTTCGGATTATGTCAGTCGAGAACGCACCCTTACAAGGCATTACCCTCTACAGTCATGCGGACGACTTTCGCTCACATTGGATTCGTTACGTTCTGGCCGAAAAACAAATCAAATATCAACTGATTTTGGTCGATTATGAAGATGAAGATCTTGCAAGCCTGAATCCGTATAATCAACTTCCAATGCTGCTAGAAAACGATTTAAAACTCTTTAATACTGCGATTATTTCCGAATATCTGGATGATCGTTATCGACAAAATAAACTCTATGCAGATGCACCTATGCCACGTGCAGAACAAAGACAATATATTTGGCGCTTTGAACAAGACTGGTTCAAACTTGCCGATCAGATGCTACGTCATCCTGATAGCTTAGATTACACAACACAGCGCGCTGCACAAAAAAAATTACGTGATACACTCATTTCACTGACACCATTATTTCAGCATTATCCTTATTTCATGTCAGAAAATTTCAGTATTTTAGATTGCATGCTGGCATCCTTATTTATACGGCTAAAAGCCATGGGCATAGAATTACCTCAACAACACTGTCGTCCAATTTTCCTGTATTGTCAGCGGATTTTTTCACGCCCTGCCTTCACTCAAGCAATGACTTTGCAAGAAAAAAATCGCTATCAAGAATTTTTAATTCATACTTAAAGAGCATATTATGTCTGAATCTGAAATCAATTTAAGTCCAACCCGTCCTTATTTAGCCCGCGCAATTTATGAATGGATTTGTGATAACCAACTCACACCACATTTATTGGTCGATGCTACACAGCCGAATACGCTTGTTCCTGAACAATTTATTCAGGATGGTCAGATTGTCCTAAATATCGTTCCACATGCAGTGCATGCCTTACACATGAGCAATGATGCAATCACCTTCTCTGCACGCTTTGGTGGCGTATCACGCGACTTATATGTACCTATGAATGCCGTCGTAGGTATCTATGCAAGAGAGAATGGACAAGGCTTATTCTTTGATCCAAGTGAGTATGCACATATCCAAAATGATCAAGATGCTTTAGAATCAAAGACTGAAGAAAAAACCGAACAAACTAAGAAAAAACCAAGCCTTAGATTATTAGATTAAAACAATGGAGTAGTGAATGGCTTTTGATTTAGTACAATATTTTGCAGCGCAGATTAAACTTCAAAAGCCCTCGCTTTTGAAACAATATAATGCTGTTGATCGCGACCAATATATTCAAGAAATCAATGCGCTGAGCTTAGGCAAACTGGTCAGTCTGTGGCGAGAAGACAACCAAAAACTTTATCAAGAAATTGATCATCAAGATGAATTATATATTCAGGAAATTGCACGTCGACTCACCACATCTCCACACAATCAGTCACCTCTCTCCAAAACTGAGCTTGAACAGAATATTAGTAAAGTCTTAGCCTTACAACTCACAGAGCTCAAGCAATTGGATCAAACCGGTAATTTTGGCAATAAAGGTCTAGGTGAATTATTGCTAGGTCAAATTGAACATTTATCTGGTCAAGCGGATGATTGGGTTTGGTCAACAAACGATCTAATAGAGTTAAAAGGTTCTAAACCAATTCCTCAAGAAGAGCTATCATTAGAGGCATCAATGAAGGAGTTTAATCAAATGGTACAACAACATACCCACGATGATCATCAAAATATTGAGCTTGTAGAAGCAATTGTACCCACTTGGTCTAAAGTACTAGAACCTATCGTTGCGATTGCGATTTTAGCAATTCTATGGTGTTCCGTTACTCAATTATTCGCTTAAATCAATCTTCTATCTAAGCCGTAATAAAACCATCATCATCTGATGGTTTTATTTTGCCTTCACTTTTTATAGTTTTTAATATTTTCTTTTCTACATAAAAAAACACCCCCAACGCTAGTTGAGGGTGTTTGAATAATGAGCTGGCGATGACTTACTCTCACATGGGTAACCCCACACTACCATCAGCGCGAAGAGGTTTCACTTCTGAGTTCGGGAAGGGATCAGGTGGTTCACTCTTGCTATGGTCGCCAGCACAACTGTTTACGGAGACTTGCATTGGTCTTATTCACGATGGTGATGCACTGCGTTTTCCGAATCTGTAACAGATTGGGCTGTATTGGGTCTGAATTTTATTGTTTAGCGTTAACTAAATCAAGGTCAGTCTGAATTGACTGATTGGATTTGAATCGATTGAGCATACAATCCCAACTGTTTGGGTGTTGTATAGTCAAGCCTCACGAGCAATTAGTATTGGTCAGCTTCACATATCGCTATGCTTCCACATCCAACCTATCAACGTCGTAGTCTTCAACGGCTCTTTAGGAGGCATAAAGCCTCGGGGAAATCTTATCTTGAGGTAGGCTTCCCGCTTAGATGCTTTCAGCGGTTATCCCTTCCGAACATAGCTACCCGGCGATGCGACTGGCGTCACAACCGGTACACCAGAGGTTCGTCCACTCTGGTCCTCTCGTACTAGGAGCAGATCCTCTCAAATTTCCAGCGCCCACGGTAGATAGGGACCGAACTGTCTCACGACGTTCTAAACCCAGCTCGCGTACCTCTTTAAATGGCGAACAGCCATACCCTTGGGACCTGCTTCAGCCCCAGGATGAGATGAGCCGACATCGAGGTGCCAAACACCGCCGTCGATATGAACTCTTGGGCGGTATCAGCCTGTTATCCCCAGAGTACCTTTTATCCGTTGAGCGATGGCCCTTCCATACAGAACCACCGGATCACTAAGACCTACTTTCGTACCTGCTCGACTTGTGGGTCTCGCAGTTAAGCGCGCTTTTGCCTTTATACTCTACGCGTGATTTCCGACCACGCTGAGCGCACCTTCGTACTCCTCCGTTACTCTTTAGGAGGAGACCGCCCCAGTCAAACTACCCACCAGACATGGTCCTCGTCCCGGATAACGGGACAGAGTTAGAACCTCAACATTACCAGGGTGGTATTTCAAGGACGGCTCCACTCGGACTAGCGTCCAAGTTTCAAAGCCTCCCACCTATCCTACACAAGTAAGGTCAAAGTTCAATGTCAAGCTGCAGTAAAGGTTCACGGGGTCTTTCCGTCTAGCCGCGGGTACACCGCATCTTCACGGCGAATTCGATTTCACTGAGCCTCTGCTGGAGACAGCGCCGCCATCATTATGCCATTCGTGCAGGTCGGAACTTACCCGACAAGGAATTTCGCTACCTTAGGACCGTTATAGTTACGGCCGCCGTTTACTGGGGCTTCGATCAAGAGCTTCGCTTACGCTAACCCCATCAATTAACCTTCCAGCACCGGGCAGGCATCACACCCTATACGTCCACTTTCGTGTTTGCAGAGTGCTATGTTTTTAATAAACAGTTGCAGCGGCCTGGTTTCTGAGGCTGTCGACAGCTCAAGGAGCGAGTCCTATCACCATCAACAGCGTACCTTCTCCCGAAGTTACGGTACCATTTTGCCTAGTTCCTTCAGCAGAGTTCTCTCAAGCGCTTTGGTCTACTCGACCTGACCACCTGTGTCGGTTTCGGGTACGATTCCAGTGTAACTGAAGCTTAGAGACTTTTCCTGGAAGCAGGGTATCAGCCACTTCACTGTACAAGTACAGCTTGCTATCAGATCTCAGCATAGAGCACCCCGGATTTGCCTAAGATGCATGCCTACTTCCTTTCACCTGGACAACCAACGCCAGGCTGACTTAACCTTCTCCGTCCTCTCATCGCATTACACTGAAGTATTGGAATATTAACCAATTTCCCATCGACTACGCCTCTCGGCCTCGCCTTAGGGGTCGACTCACCCAGCCCCGATTAACGTTGGACTGGAACCCTTGGTCTTTCAGCGAACGGGTTTTTCACCCGTTTTGTCGTTACTCACGTCAGCATTCGCACTTCTGATACCTCCAGCAGACTTCTCAATCCACCTTCTTCGGCTTACAGAACGCTCCCCTACCACGTATACAATGTATACATCCGCAGCTTCGGCACATAGTTTTAGCCCCGTTACATCTTCCGCGCAGGCCGACTCGACTAGTGAGCTATTACGCTTTCTTTAAAGGGTGGCTGCTTCTAAGCCAACCTCCTAGCTGTCTATGCCTTCCCACATCGTTTCCCACTTAACTATGATTTTGGGGCCTTAGCTGGCGGTCTGGATTGTTTTCCTCTTGACTACGGACGTTAGCACCCGCAGTCTGTCTCCCGGATAGTACTCATTGGTATTCGGAGTTTGCATCGGTTTGGTAAGTCGGGATGACCCCCTAGCCGAAACAGTGCTCTACCCCCAATGGTATTCGTCCGAGGCGCTACCTAAATAGCTTTCGGGGAGAACCAGCTATCACCGAGTTTGATTAGCCTTTCACCCCTATCCACAAGTCATCCCCTGGCTTTTCAACGACAGTGGGTTCGGTCCTCCAGTTAGTGTTACCCAACCTTCAACCTGCTCATGGATAGATCACCCGGTTTCGGGTCTATACCCAGCAACTATACGCCCTATTAAGACTCGATTTCTCTACGGCTCCCCTATTCGGTTAACCTCGCTACTGAATATAAGTCGCTGACCCATTATACAAAAGGTACGCAGTCACCAAACAAGTTGGCTCCCACTGCTTGTATGCATGCGGTTTCAGGATCTATTTCACTCCCCTCACAGGGGTTCTTTTCGCCTTTCCCTCACGGTACTGGTTCACTATCGGTCAGTCAGGAGTATTTAGCCTTGGAGGATGGTCCCCCCATATTCAGACAAGGTTTCACGTGCCTCGCCCTACTCGTCATCATTATGTGTGCCCTTTCGTGTACAGGACTATCACCCACTATGGTTGCACTTCCCAGAGCATTCCACTAAAACACACATAACTTAATGGGCTTTTCCCCTTTCGCTCGCCGCTACTGAGGGAATCTCAATTGATTTCTTTTCCTACGGGTACTGAGATGTTTCACTTCCCCGCGTTCGCTTCGTATGACTATGTATTCATCATACGATACCTACCTTAAGGTAGGTGGGTTTCCCCATTCAGAAATCTCCGGATCAAAGGATATTTGCCGCCTCCCCGGAGCTTTTCGCAGGCTATCACGTCTTTCTTCGCCTCTGACTGCCAAGGCATCCACCACATGCACTTAATTACTTGACTATACAACCCCAAACAGTCGTTAACCCCTACAAGTAGGATTAAGACAATTAAATAAATATAAAATATTTATTTAATTCACAGTTTGACGTCTTGTGCACTTAAGCACTGTACAGCTTCAATTAGATTCATATACCAAAACGCTTGATTCAGTTAATTTGCTAGTTCTCATTTCAATTCGTAATTAAAACGTAACACCGAAGCATTACTGTCAATCTTGAATTAAATGAGTTGAACAATTTATTTCAGACTCAATTTTTGCCAATCTGTTAATGAATTAATGCGTCTTCGTCAGACCGCACTAAATACTGTGATATTTAAATCACAGAACTTAATAAACCATCAAATCTAATCATTCGATCTTTTATTAAGTTCTGCAATCTTTAGCTTAAAGCTCCAGTATATGTGTGCCTGCGCACAGCATAGCTGTTTGCTTAAATTTTAAGGAAAAGCAGTGCTTTTCTGATCTTAAAATTTGGTGGAGACTAGGAGAGTCGAACTCCTGACCTCCTGCGTGCAAAGCAGGCGCTCTACCAACTAAGCTAAGTCCCCAGCTTATCATCTGTGATTCGATATATCTTCAATTCCTGTAACTTGATTTATTCAATCTAGGTCAAAGTCATGGTGGGTCTGACAAGACTTGAACTTGTGACCCCACGCTTATCAAGCGTGTGCTCTAACCAACTGAGCTACAGACCCTCAGATACATCAATGAAGAACAACTTGTTGTGGATTCTTACCAATCGTCAATCTTTCGTTAAGGAGGTGATCCAGCCGCAGGTTCCCCTACGGCTACCTTGTTACGACTTCACCCCAGTCATCGGCCACACCGTGGTAAGCGTCCTCCTTGCGGTTAGACTACCTACTTCTGGTGCAACAAACTCCCATGGTGTGACGGGCGGTGTGTACAAGGCCCGGGAACGTATTCACCGCGGCATTCTGATCCGCGATTACTAGCGATTCCGACTTCACGCAGTCGAGTTGCAGACTGCGATCCGGACTACGATCGGCTTTTTGAGATTAGCATCACATCGCTGTGTAGCAACCCTTTGTACCGACCATTGTAGCACGTGTGTAGCCCTGGCCGTAAGGGCCATGATGACTTGACGTCGTCCCCGCCTTCCTCCAGTTTGTCACTGGCAGTATCCTTAAAGTTCCCATCCGAAATGCTGGCAAGTAAGGAAAAGGGTTGCGCTCGTTGCGGGACTTAACCCAACATCTCACGACACGAGCTGACGACAGCCATGCAGCACCTGTATGTAGATTCCCGAAGGCACCTTTCCATCTCTGGAAAGTTTCTACTATGTCAAGGCCAGGTAAGGTTCTTCGCGTTGCATCGAATTAAACCACATGCTCCACCGCTTGTGCGGGCCCCCGTCAATTCATTTGAGTTTTAGTCTTGCGACCGTACTCCCCAGGCGGTCTACTTATCGCGTTAGCTGCGCCACTAAAGGATCAAATCCCCCAACGGCTAGTAGACATCGTTTACGGCATGGACTACCAGGGTATCTAATCCTGTTTGCTCCCCATGCTTTCGCACCTCAGTGTCAGTATTAGGCCAGATGGCTGCCTTCGCCATCGGTATTCCTCCAGATCTCTACGCATTTCACCGCTACACCTGGAATTCTACCATCCTCTCCCATACTCTAGCCAACCAGTATCGAATGCAATTCCCAAGTTAAGCTCGGGGATTTCACATTTGACTTAATTAGCCACCTACGCGCGCTTTACGCCCAGTAAATCCGATTAACGCTCGCACCCTCTGTATTACCGCGGCTGCTGGCACAGAGTTAGCCGGTGCTTATTCTGCGAGTAACGTCCACTCTTCTCAGGTATTAACCAAGAGAGCCTCCTCCTCGCTTAAAGTGCTTTACAACCAAAAGGCCTTCTTCACACACGCGGCATGGCTGGATCAGGGTTCCCCCCATTGTCCAATATTCCCCACTGCTGCCTCCCGTAGGAGTCTGGGCCGTGTCTCAGTCCCAGTGTGGCGGATCATCCTCTCAGACCCGCTACAGATCGTCGCCTTGGTAGGCCTTTACCCCACCAACTAGCTAATCCGACTTAGGCTCATCTATTAGCGCAAGGTCATAAAGAGCCCCTGCTTTCTCCCGTAGGACGTATGCGGTATTAGCATCCCTTTCGGAATGTTGTCCCCCACTAATAGGCAGATTCCTAAGCATTACTCACCCGTCCGCCGCTAGCTCAGTTACCGAAGCAACCTCGCCCGCTCGACTTGCATGTGTTAAGCCTGCCGCCAGCGTTCAATCTGAGCCATGATCAAACTCTTCAGTTAAAATCATTTTGAAGTTTTAATCTAAACTTCCAAATCTGGCTCATCAATTTTCTGACTTAAATTTCGCTCAAATAAACTTCGAGTAATTTAAACCAATCAATCAATGAAATATCTTCGATCAATCAATCAGTAAAAATCCACACAAGTTGTTCTTCATAATCTCTTAATGATCTTCTCAATGCTTCGTCAGCATCAAGCTAGGTCGGCTATATTACGCTTTATTTCTAAAGTGTCAACTGGTAATTTAAATTATTTTAAACTTTCTCTCTAAAACCCAACTCAATTACTCTTAACCAAGTTATTGTTTTATCAGAAGTTTTAATCCTCATCACCGCCGATGGATGTGCATTATAGGGCAAATATTTTACCTTGCAAGACTTTTTTCAAAGGAAATATATCGGGTGTTTATTTTTTGTTCATTTTTGCTTTTTCTACACACATTTTGAGCAAATTTGCTTTAATACATCGTTTCAATTAACTGTTACTATATACCCATCGGCGATATAACAGCTTTTGCTTACTCGGATTTAAGCGCTAGGATTCTTTATGTATCAACAAAAATATCTTTGGGTGTGCCTTGTTTCTTTAGGATTCATCACCTCAACACATGCGACAATGCCTTCTACTGAAGAAGTTGCTCAAGAAGAAACTACTGAAGTTATTGCGGCAGATTCATCTTCTGAAACTAAAAGTAGTCGTTTGAATGCGCTTAAAGAATTAAAAAATGTAAAAGCCAAAGATTTAAAAGTGAATGCAAATGCTGCACAACCCGATGAAGTCAAAGACCCACTGCAACCTTTGAACCGTCAGATTTATGCATTCAACGATATGTTAGATCGTAATATCGCGCGTCCACTTGCGGTTCAATATACAAAGAAAGTCCCTGGTGAAGTGCGCGGGTCATATCGTCAATTCCGAAAAAACTTGGGCGAACCTTGGAATGCGGTTAACCAATTGATTCAAGGCCGCCCTTTACGTGCCGCAAAAACTTTAGGTCGTTTTAGTTTAAATACGATTACTACTTTAGGCATGGCTGACCCTGCACGTCGTTTAGGTTTAGACACGGAAGAAGAAAAATTTGGTACAACCTTGGGCTACTACGGTGTCCCTTCAGGGCCTTATGTCATGCTACCAATTTACGGCCCAAGTACTTTCCGTGATGGTTTCGGCACACTTGTAGATGGTCAGGCACGTCCACAAAAATACATTTTAGATGGCAATGACCGTTTATATTGGTCGGAGCAAGTTATGCGCGGCCTAGATACGCGCTCGCAACTCCTAGATGTAGAACAAGTATTACAGGGCGATAAATATGCCGCGATTCGGGATATTTACTTGCAACGTAAAAACTTTGAAATTGCGGAAAAGAAAGGACTCGATGCAGATAGTATTTCTTTTGTAGATGATGAAAGCGAAGAACTTTTTGATGATCAAGAAGAAATAAACCCGCCTGAAGAAAGCAAAGAATAATTTGTAAAACATTTTACTCAAGGTGAGTTTTTACTTTCCTTGAGTATTCAGGCATTGTTATAGTAACGCTTTGTTTAGGTTCAGGGTCAACACAAAACTCTATGTATTTCATTCAACCCACACGTGATATTCCATATCTAGAACAGGTGCTCGACACACTTCCTAGTGTGCAAATGATTCACATAGATGACATCAGCTTGTATGACCCAACCATTATTGCAATTGCCGATGTGCAAGATTATTTAACCCATCAATGGGATTTACCTACGATTGTATTGGCCTTTGAAGATGAAGGCACGGCATTAGTACAAGCATGGGAACAAGGTGCTTTAGCAGGTTGGTTGTGGAGTCGTTTACCAGAAAATCCACCACAAGCCTTACGCAAAATAGACGCACAATATAAACGCAATCAAGACAGCCGCGACTTACCTTCAGCTGCTGAACTACAAAAAAAATTACTGCCCAATCCTATCGAACTGTACAACTACCGTGTAGATACGTTATTTAAGCCTTCGGCTTATTTGTCGGGCGATTGGTTTGATTACTGGAAAATCAGTGATAAAGAAATCATGTTCTATTTAGCCGATGTCTCTGGGCATGGTGTAACTAGTAGTTTACTAACGTCTTGGATGGCTGCATTTCATGGTCGCTCCAAAACACCACGCGAGTTGATTAAAAAGTTGAACGGTATGCTGGTTCAAGAAAATATCGAAAAGCATATCACCATGATTAGTGGGATTTTAAATATTGAAACCCACGAACTGCGTTGGTCGAGTGCGGGGCATTATCCACCTGCCATTATTATTGAACCCAATCAGGCACCTAAAATTTTAAATACCAGTAGTTTTCCTTTAGGACTGACTGAAGATTTAGAAGTTGAGGAATTTGAGTGCGTATTAAATAAACAGGCGCGGTTTATTATCTGCTCCGATGGTGCGTTAGAACCTTATAGTGGTGGTTTGAATGAACAGTTTGAACAATTGGTCTTTCACTTGCAAAATCAATCATTCCAAGCCCCCGATCATGTAGCAGATGATATTGCGATCTTGAGTTTGTGTCGAACAAAATAACCAATAAATCAGCCAGTTAACTTCTCAACCCAAGATATACGACTGTAAGCCACTTGAGTCTATATAGTCGCTATGGGATAATTATCTAATCCTTCTCTGCAAATGGCATTTATATGTCAACAGGTCATGTTGAATATGCAAGTTTGAATGGAACGCATATCTTTAAGCTTTTTGGCGAAGTGCGTGCCCAATCTTGTATTAGTCTAGACAAACTACTCAGTAAAATTGAACAGCAATCTAATGTGGTGGGTGCAATTGTAGATTTAACCCAAACTACATTTATTGACAGTACAGTTTTAGGTGTATTGGCTAAGCTAGGCTTAAAACTGAAACAAATCCATAACATTCAAGCAGTTATGCTCTCTACTAATCCAGACATTACTACGCTCGCCAATAGCATGGGCTTAGGACAGGTGTTTGTGATTTTAAATTACTGTGGTGACCCAACTGTCTGCACGCGTGAGCTGGTAGAAGAACACGTCACGCATAGCAATATGCTCACTACGGTATTAGATGCCCATAAAACCCTCATGAAGCTGAATGAAAACAACCAAAATATGTTCGAACCTTTGGTGAAACAGCTACAAAAAGAACAAGATAGTCTCGATCAATGTGCTGAGCAAAATCAGCAGAACGCTTGATCTTCACTCAGGAATGCTTTGATGACTTTACTTTCTGTTGCTCAAATGAACTCACAAAATGATATTGAGGAAAACTTCAAAATCATTGAAACATTGATTCAACAGAGTAAAGCGGATGGTGCTGAACTGATCGTTTTCCCCGAAAACCTTGTCTGCTTTGCAGCAGGCAAACAACGCGAAACCGCGGCACAGTTTGAAAGTATTCAACAGCGGTTGGAACAGCTTGCACATCAATATCAAATTTGGATTGTGGCGGGTACATTGCCCTGCCCATATCGCCCTGATGGTTCAACAATTGCAGATGGTCGTGTGCGTACGGTCAGTTTATGTATTAGCCCAGAAAAAACTGAAGCACGTTATGACAAAATTCATTTGTTTGATGTGCAAGTTGGTGACTCTGTTGGTGGTTATCAGGAATCTAAGTTTTTTGAACCCGGCTCTGAAGTCGTTGTAGCGAAAACACCGTTTGGCAACATTGGCTTAATGGTGTGTTATGACTTGCGCTTTCCTGAATTGGCCTTAACTTTACGTGCGCAAGGCGCCAATATTTTAACTGCGCCATCGGCTTTTACTTACACCACAGGTCAAATGCATTGGCAATTGCTCTTGCAGGCGCGTGGCATGGACAGTCAATGTCAGGTTTTAGGTGCAGCCCAACAAGGTTGGCATGGTGAAAAACGTCAGACTTGGGGACATTCAGGCGCTGCCAATTCACGCGGACAGTTATTGTCAATGGTGCAAGACGAAGGTACGCAACTGATTACAGTGCCCTTTGATTTAGATGAACAAAGCAAAATTCGAGAGTCGATGCCGTTAATGCAGCATCGTCGTTTATTGCAATTTTAAAATTGAATTTCAATAAAAAGGGTTGATCAACAATATAGTGATCAACTCTTTGTATTTCTTATCTTAACCTTACTTTTTAGCTATTCAGCCGCTTCATTGGTCACGCGCAGCACTTCTTCCAAAGTGGTTTTACCTGCCAATACCTTACGCAATCCATCTTCACGAATCGAACCTGATTGCTGTCGTGCATAATCTTCCAGTTCATATTCCGCGGCATTGCCATGAATCAAACGGCGCATTGCTTCATCCACAGGGACAATTTCATAAATTGCAGTCCGCCCAGTAAAACCTGTATGTGAGCAATGTTCACAGCCTTTCGGTTGCGGAAGTTTTAAATCGCTTGCATCGGTCACACTTTTAAAGAGTTCTTGTTCAAAGTCATCTGCAGCATGCCATGTGGCGCAGTGCGAACATAAGGTGCGCACTAAACGCTGCGCGATCACCCCAATTAATGAACTTGACAGCAAGAACGGCTCGATGCCCATATCTTTTAAACGGGTGACTGCACCAATGGCCGTATTGGTATGTAGGGTAGACAGTACCAAGTGACCAGTTAAGGAAGCCTGCACTGCAATTTCGGCAGTTTCTAAGTCACGAATCTCCCCCACCATCACCACATCTGGGTCTTGGCGCAGCATGGCTTTTAAAGCACGAGCGAAGGTCATATCCACTTTGGTATTGACCTGTGTTTGCCCAATCCCTTCAAGTTGATATTCAATCGGGTCTTCTGCAGTCAAAATATTTTTAGAACCGTCATTCAGGTCTGACAAAGCTGCATATAAGGTCGTAGTTTTACCCGAACCTGTCGGCCCTGTAACCAAAATAATCCCGTGTGGTCGATGTACCAGTTGCTTTAAGCGCTCATAATCATTTTGCATCAGCCCCAAGTGCGTCATGTTTAAACGACCTGCTTGCTTATCCAGCAAACGCATTACCACCCGCTCACCATGCGAAGATGGCAGCGTTGACACACGTACATCGACCTCACGACCTGCTAGTCTGAGCGAAATACGACCATCTTGAGGGATACGTTTTTCGGCAATATCCAGTTTTGCCATGACTTTAATACGTGACACCAATAAAGGCGCAAGTTCACGGCGCGGTTGCACGATTTCACGCAACTGACCATCGACCCGCAAACGGACTGACAGTTTTTTCTCAAAAGATTCGATATGAATATCCGATGCGCCAACCCGAATCGCTTCAGACAGTAAAGCATTGATTAAACGTACAATCGGTGCATCATCTTCCTGATCCATCAGGTCTTCTGCTTCAGGAACTGAATCTGCCAAACTAAGCAAGTCAGGGTGATCTTCCAATCCCGCAGCGACTTGCTGCGACTCGCCTGTATCACCTGCAAAACTGCTGCTTAATAATTGGTGAAATTCCTGATCGCTACAAAGTTGATGCTGTGCAGGATGCCCCAAAAAACGACGCGCCTCCTGAATGGCAAGCATCGGCGTATTTTCACGACGTACAATAAAGGCATGATCGCCCTCATAACGAATTAACACCCCATGGCGTTTGGCAAAGCTATACGGTATTTGTAATTGTTTCAGTACTTGCATCAGCGATTATAATAATGATGAAAAAATTTAATTTGAGTGTACTCTAAGCGTATGACAGCGTGAAGTCTGTTTTCGCTGATTTATCAAGAAAGGGATAGGCCATTGTCACAAAATCATGAGATTTCAGAAACTGATTCGGCTAAATTAAAATGGTGGGGTGACTATGAGTTTGAGCTCAATCGTCCTAAAACGTGGCAATTTGGCTCACTCTTAGTACGTTTGACCCGTGGTATGCAAGAATGGCGTTTGGAATATTATCGCCCGCAGGTTCAATACGATTATGAACAGCAATGGCATAACATTGATGATCCTGAATTTGCCTTTCCACAACCTGTGAAAATTGAACGCTATATGTTCAAATCTACACAAAGTAAATTACAGCTCATGCCTCGTTTGGCAGACCGTTCAGTGGTGATTAAACCTGTCGATCCAATTTATATTCCTGCGGGGCAACGCGGCACCTTGTATATCAGCACACCGTTGTGGATGTCTGCCTTTGTCGATGGTCAACGTGAACCCATTTTTGATTTGCCGATTATTCGCCCGAAAGATACTTGGTTTGGCCCCAATCATCGTACAGGTGAAATTTGCTATGCCACAGCAGTCGATGGCCGTACCGAATTACATCAATTAAAACCACGTGCATTTCGTGCCGTCACGCCGATTGAATTTCACAACACCAGCAATCAACAATTGCGTTTTGACCGAATGAATGTGCCTGTGCCTGCGCTGCCTTTATTTTTCAGCGAAAGTACAGGTCGTTTATGGACTTCACAAATTAAAGTGATGCATGAAGGTTTAGACCGCCCGCCACGAATTCGGATTGAAAATCGCACCCCGCCACATGCAGGTGAAGTGACCTATTTGCAACCACCGCGTGAAACGGCAGGTGCTTTATTTAATATGTTTGATTCATTTTTCTAAGAGGATGTTATGGCAGATTCCAATATTTCCAAAGAAATCACCAACAGCCTCAAAGGAATTTTTACCAGTATCAATACAGATCGTCTGACCGAAATTTTGGTCGCAATTGTATTGTCTTTGATTGGTTTCTTAATTGCACGTTTTGTTTCCAATACTTTTGTACGCACTATTGGCGCACGTTTTAATGCGCATCAACGCTTAGTTTGGCGACGCGGGATTTTTTACTTTATTTTCCTGCTGTTTGTGATGGCGAGCCTGAAAGAAGCAGGCTTTAAACTCAGCGTGTTTTTAGGTGCAGCGGGTATTTTAACCGTGGCTTTGGGTTTTGCCTCACAAACCTCGGCATCCAATTTAATTAGTGGTATGTTCCTGATTGGCGAAGGTTCTTTTGAAGTGGGCGATACCATTCAAATCACCCTGATTCGCGGACACACCATTGAAGGTGAAGTGATCTCAATTGACTTACTTTCAGTTAAATTGCTGACCCAAGACAATATTTATGTGCGTTTACCCAATGAACAATTGATTCGTGCACCCGTGCATAACTTGTCCAAGTTTCCAATCCGACGTGTGCCCATTACCCTCGCGATTAATTTTCACGAAGATATTATTAAAGTGCGTGAAGTGTTGCTCAGTGTCGCCAATCAATATCCGCTCGTGCTGTCTGACCCTAAACCCGCGGTGACAGTTACAGCTTTCCGTGAATCTTCAATTGAATTGTTGTTTGCGGTGTGGTGTCAGCAAGAAAACTTTTTAAAGGTACGTGATGAAATGCAGGAACGTATCCGTAATGGTTTCCTAGACAACCAAATCGAAATTCCTGTACCCAAAATGGGTTTTGTTGATCATCCTTTATCGCGCCCTTTAAATAATGAAGAACTTGATCAATATGCCAATGCCCAAGCACTGAAACGAGAACCTGATTTAAAGTAATCGTTTCAGTCTTCGACACTTTGCCTCTAACTAAACTTGAGGATCTGCTCAAGCTTTGGAAGACGGCGAAGTGTTGTTTTTTGCGAGATCTGGCTCAGGAATTGGGGCGATATATGCAATCAGTAGCATACCTAAACCTGCAGCAAAGAATGACAGCACGCGCATTAAAGTTCCAATATTAGATAAATCTAAAAGCACCAATTTTAAGGTCACAATCACCAAAATACTGCTGCCTAAAATCCACAAGGCACGTAATTGTTTCAGACTGGCAATCCACATGGCGATACAAGCCAAACTCACCCAAAGCAAGGTCAAACTGAGCTGCACAGTGGCATCTTGCCAAACAGCAATTTGGTTGATTGGCGTTCCCAAATACAGATGTAAGGCACGTAATAGCACATAACTACTTAGCCACAGTAAACTCAAGACCATAATTACCGCTGCCAGGCCTTGGTCTAAATGGGTTTTGCGTTGCAGATTCAACATCCACAAAATAGCCACCAACATGGCTATACTGACCAAATCAAATGGATTCAAAATAGGCAGTACATAGCCGTAAAATGCGTGTTCAGTCAACAGTTGTGAACATAGCATCCACATCAACATGAAGATTAAATTGCTACGCGCATACCAAAATTTGCGCCAATCTGAATCCGGTTGTTGCCACCAACACCACGCCGCAAAGAGCAATGGTAAAATCACCACGCTGCTATACGGATGCTGTGGTAACAGCGTTAAACTCGCCATCGCCAAAATGGGTAACAGTCCTAAACTCAGCCATTCTTTGTCGCTGCGGACAGTCCATAAAGGACGCAACCACAACACACTGAGCACGCCTGCAAACAAGGCAAATAGCAGACGTTCAGTACCCGAAACCCAATGCACCGCTCCATCATAGCTACGGCTGAATAATAAACCTGCTGCAGTGAGCGAAACTGGCGTTAGACCTAACCATTTGGGCAATAGCCATGACCATGTCGCTTGACGAGAAAGTAGTACTTCGTTGATAAGTAAATAAATGACCACCACCGCCAAAAGCGTCTGTACGGTTGCAAGTTCTCCATCAAAGTAATCTAAACCTAACCATAGCCATAAACTGGTTGCAGACAACATCATTAAACACAGTACGCTCGTGGTTGCTGTGCTCAGTTGTTGTCTGAAAGCTGCACGGCTGTTGGAAAACACCACAACCGTGGCATAACTTAGGCTCAGTACCCAATAAATACTGCGCTCGAAATAAGGCAACTCTACTAAATAATACAGCCCAGATAAGCCCGCTACGGCAAACAAACCTAGTGCCAAATAACGGCTAATTTTAGAATATTGAATAAAGGCAAAAATAAACACAGCCACGCCTTGTAATGCCCAACCAATGACACTCCATTGTTCAGGCAGTAAAATAGGTGGAATCAACACACTAAAAATCAGCATCAAACTGAAATAACTTTGTGCAATAAATTGTGTCTGCCGATGCTGTTTGGTCAGCCAATACAAACCTGCAAAAACCACCGCAAATAACAAACTAAAGGCTGCCTGCTCTGCTGTTTCTTCAAAATACATCAGATATAAACAGGCATAACCGACAATGGGTGCGCCAAAAATCAAGGCAAGGTCTAAAATAGGTTTCAGCTGAAACGTGGCGACATCTTCCTGTGCCAAAAGCTGACTAAAGCGAAAACCCAACCAAATAAAAATAGCCGCATGCACCAAAACTAAAAGCGTTAGCACCTGCCGTTCAAAGATATAACCATGATAAAAGGCATAGCTGCCACCCACCACAACCGTCATTAAAAACGCAATTTGATTTAAATATTTCCACGGATGTAAACTACTTAAAATGGCAACCGAAATATTAATCAGCAAATAATAGGCAATAAATTCAATGGCTGTTGCATTACGAACAGGTAAAGTAAACGGTGCGAAATACGCAATCAGCATTGCCATGAGGGCAAGTTCGACTGATTGTTGTTTTAAACTCAGCCAGAGCGTGAGCAACATCACCACAATAAAACACAGACTGGCGATAGCTAAATTTGGAATGACCAAATTGTAATAGGCAAAAAATAAGGTCAGACACAGCCCAGCCAACCCCAAACCTTGCACACCCAAAGCAAAGCTGCGATTTTTGTTGCGTAACAGATAACCGAATACTGTCACTGCTGCACTCACGCCAGCAACGAACAAAAGTTTCACTGCCAAACTAAATTGCCAATGTTCAGTAGCAAAACGTAGCAGTAACACCACGCCTATGAGTAACACTACAATTGCTGCTTTTAATACAGGATTACCATGTATCAGCCATGATTGAGCTTGTTGCAATAAACTGTTACTTGATGAGCGCGACTGAGTTGCAAAAGGTGCAACAGACCTTGAGGATTTGGCTAAATCTGGAGCTGAATATTCTTGATGTAGATACTCTTGGTCTTGATATGGATAAGAAACTTGAGCTGCTTGTTCCCGAACAGAATTCGGCTCGCTCGATAATGTGGAATCAGATTGAATAGCGATGGTTTCAGGTTGAGAAGCGGTTGATATAACACCATCATCCACATTTGCCTTAACTGATGAAAGACTTGCATCAACTTCAGATGTATTGGCTAAAATATGCTCTGCGAATTGCGTTTGAACCTTTTTCTCTTGAGCATTGGTCTTTTGAGGATAGCTCTTTTGAGCATGCGCCTGAAGCTTAGCGGCACTTTGTAATTGCTGTAATTGATACAGTCCTTGCTCCAAACGCTGCAACCATCGCAACAACATAAAAATCCATGCACTTAAAGCAATAGATGTCAGTAAATACCAATCCAGCAATATTCCTAAAAAAGCAATAAAAGCGGCGATATATAAAGGAGTTTTAGAGCTTTGGCGTTGTACTTGTGACTGTGCATCCACAACCTGTTCCAGTGAGTTCTGCACTCGTCCCACAAAAAACATCACGCTGACCACCGCAGCAACTGCACAGATATAACTCAGCATCGGCACACCGAGCCACCATGCGCCAATTGAAATTATGATTAATAGCATGAACCAAATGATTCGAATTTCATTCTGCCCTGTCTGCATTGCTCTTCATTTTATTGATATTGTCATGGCTCCGATCATACAACAGACAGCACGATTCTGAATCAGGATTCATCAGCAATTCGGTAACTGTGCGTCTGCAACACTTGCCTTAAAAATCAGTTTCTGCGACAACTGCAAAAATCACGTACAATAAACTGCTTATTTGCAGAAGGAATCAATCCATGCCACCATTTGTCTTGGTCGATGGCTCATATTTTCTATTTCGTGCCTTTCACGCACTACCACCATTAACCACGTCAACTGGTTTACATACCAATGCTATTCGTGGCGCGATCTCTGCGATTCAAAAGTTGATGCGTCGTACTCAGCCTACTCACATGGCGGTAATTTTTGATACGCCTGAGCCGACTTTCCGTCACGAACTATCGCCAATTTATAAAGGTGACCGCCCAAGTATGCCTGAGGAACTTTCTCAGCAAATTCCATACTTACATGCTTTAATTCGTGCTTTGGGTATTCCACTTTACATGCTACCAGGCGCAGAAGCCGATGATATTATTGGAACTTTAGCCAAACGTGCCGAAGCCGAAGGACAGCAAGTACTGATTTCTACGGGCGATAAAGACATGGCGCAGTTGGTGACTGAAAAAGTTACCCTTGAAGACAGCTTCAAAGAAAAGCCAATGGATATTCAGGCTGTATTTGACAAGTTTGGCGTATGGCCGCATCAAATTATTGATTATCTGACCCTCATGGGTGATGCTTCCGATGGTATTATGGGCGTGCCCGGCATTGGCGCCAAAACTGCTGCAAAACTACTGACCGAATATGGCTCGATTGGTGCGATTTTAGAAAATGTCGATCATATTAAAGGCAAAGTCGGACAAAATATTAAAGACAATGCCGATGGCATCGCGCTAGATCATCAACTCGCCAGCATTGTTTGTGACCTTGATCTGAACTTTGGTTATGCCGATCTAAAACTACAAGACCCTAATGTTGAAGCCTTACGCAATTTATATACCGAGCTAGAATTCCGTAATCAATTACAATCGCTCGATCATCCAAATAATCCAAATAACAGCAATTATAAACAAGCTGCAAAAACAGTCGCCGCACCGACAGCCAATGAAATTGAAACTGAAGATCAAGCCACGCAAAGCAGTGTTGATGATCAACTCGGTGCAGCAACATACCACACCATTTTAGATCAGGCGCATTGGGATGCTTTGCTGCAACGCTTGCAAACTGCACAGCGTTTTGCCTTTGATACAGAAACCACCAGTCTGGATTATCGCGTTGCAGAAATTGTTGGTTTTTCTATCGCGTTCGATGCCAAAGATGCCTATTACGTACCTTTGGCGCATGATTATGAGGGCGCACCACAGCAGCTCAACCGTGATCAGGTTTTGGCACAAATCAAACCTATTTTAGAAAATAATGCGGTGGATAAAATTGGGCATCATTTAAAATATGATGCGCATGTGCTTGAAAATCACGGTATTCATTTACAAGGTTGGTATTTCGATACCATGTTGGCATCTTATGTGCTTAACTCTGTCGCAACCCGTCACGGCATGGATGATGTGGCACGCTTATATTTAAGCCACCTGACCACATCTTATGAGCAAATTGCAGGCAAAGGCGTCAAGCAAAAAACTTTCAATCAAATTGAAATTGAAACGGCTGCGCACTACGCTGCAGAAGATGCGCATGTTACGTATCGTTTATATGAAGTGCTGTCTGCGAAGCTACAAAAGCATCCTGAATTGGTCAATATTTTGCACAACATCGAAATGCCTGTGGCGCGTGTGCTGACCAGTATGGAAGAAAATGGCATTCAGCTTGATCTGAAATTTTTAGATCAATTGGGTGTCGATTTTTCCCAAACCATGCAAGATTTGGAAAACCAAATTGTAGAATTGGCAGGTGAAAACTTTAATGTCAGCTCACCGAAACAAGTGGGCGAAATCCTGTTTGATAAACTCGGACTCAAAGGCGGCAAGAAAACCGCAACAGGTCAATACAGTACCAGTGAAAGTGTTTTGGAAAAAATTGAGCATCCGATCAGTAGTTTAATTTTAGACTACCGTGGTTTATCTAAACTCAAAAGCACCTATACCGATGGCTTACTGAAGCAAGCCAACAACGATACGCATCGAGTGCATACCAGTTATCACCAAGCTTTGACTGCAACAGGGCGTTTATCTTCTACTGATCCAAACTTACAAAACATTCCAATTCGTACTGAAATTGGTCGTCAAATTCGTAAAGCCTTTGTCGCACCTGAAGGTCGCGTGTTGTTGGCAGCCGACTACTCGCAAATCGAATTGCGTTTAATGGCACATTTTTCACAAGATGATGCCCTACTCGATGCCTTTAACCATGGACAAGACGTGCACCGCCGTACTGCGGCAGAAGTCTTGGGTATTGCCTTAGAAGACGTAACCTCAGATCAGCGTCGTCAGGCCAAAGCTGTAAACTTCGGTCTGCTCTACGGCATGTCGGAATTTGGCTTAATTCGTCAGCTTGGGTTTACCCGTGAAGAATCACAAAACTACATCAAGCAATACTTCCAGCGTTATCCGGGCATTTATGAATATATGCAACGTACCCGCCAAGTCGCGCTAGAACAAGGTTTTGTAGAAACTATTTTAGGTCGTCGCCTCTATACGCCAGATATTGCTGCACGTAATATGATGGTACGTAAAGCGGCAGAACGTGCGGCAATTAACGCGCCATTACAAGGCTCTGCAGCTGATATTATTAAAATGGCGATGATTGAAGTCGACAAAATGTTACCGCAAGCGCAAGCCAAAATGTTGCTGCAAGTACACGATGAATTGGTATTTGAAGTCGATGCAGATGCGGCAGATGAGCTCGCGCCGAAGTTGGCAGAAGTCATGCAATCTGTGGTGGAAATTTCTGTACCATTGGTGGTGGAAGTCGGAAAAGGCAATAACTGGGATGAAGCGCACTAAAGTCGTTGCGCTCTCTTTTTTCAGCACCTTCCTTCGCCTAGAAGGAGGTCAGGATGCAGGTTATTTGTATTTCTGAAGACTCATTAAGGTCGTCAGCCCAAACTTAAACTACAAAAAAAGGACTCGATTTGAGTCCTTTTTAATGTTTTAGGATAATGCGACTTATAAGCCAGTCAGCAATACAATCGCTACCTGATTCATAATAATTTCAGCGATATATAAAGCCAAAAATGCAATAATTGGCGACAAATCAATCATGCCCATGTTCGGCAATAAACGACGAAATGGTGCTAATAACGGCTCAGCCAACTCTTGAATCACCTCAATATACGGGCCACGAGATTGAGTAAACATCACCACCCAACTCAAAATAATGGTGGCAAAAATCAAATAACGACAGAAACGGATTAAATCCTGAATCATGGTCACAAAAGTCAGAATCAGTAAGTGAATTGGACTATTCGGCATCGCACCATTGAGATACATAACACCAAAAATTTTGAGTAGATACAACACCACCAACAAAGCCAAGGCTGCAGAGTTAACTCGACCTTTGCCAACCGTTGGAAAAATACGTCCAAATACATCTACAATTTTGGTGGCTTTAATGGTTGAAAGCACCACAGGGTTATAAGGACTCACCGCTGCCAATTGCATTAAGAAACGGAAGAATACGAGCAAAATCGCTACGTTAATGATAATGCCAAAAATTAGCGCAGAATTTGCACCCATACTTAAACTTTCCTAAAATTTAAATTCATTGTTTTTCAATAATTAAATACTATCACTCAACTCTTGCGCTAATTCTTGACTACGCGTTTTAGCAGCAGCCAATGCCGCCTGAATATTTTGTGAAATTTGCGCATGATCAAACACTTCAATTGCCGCTTGGGTCGTGCCATTTGGTGAAGTTACATTTTTGCGTAATTCTGCAGGTGTATTCGAGCTGGTAATTGCCATTTGTGCTGCACCCAAAGCAGTTTGTAACGTCAGTGCTGTCGCCACTTTTTCATCTAAACCTAAGTTCTTGCCTGCACGAATCATACTTTCCATCAAATAGAAGAAATATGCTGGCCCTGAACCAGATACTGCAGTCACAGCATCAATTTGCGCCTCAGAGTTTACCCAAATAGTTAAACCTGTCGCTGCCAAAACCTGACTTGCCAATTCACGGTCAGTGCTATTGACCTGTTCGGTTGCATACAAACCATGTGCACCTGTTTGCACCAAAGCAGGCGTATTTGGCATTACCCGCACTACACGTTCTGTACGTAATAACTCAGAAATCGTGGCAATTTCTGCGCCCGCAACAATCGAAATCACCAGCTTATCTTCAAACTGACCGTGCAATGGACGCAATACTTGTGCCAAAACCTGTGGTTTGACTGCAAATACCACAATATCTGCATCTGCAATCGCGGCCAAATTATCCTCAGTGACATGCACATCTTTTTCTTTTAATAATTCACGCACTTGTTCTACAGGGTCTGAAACTGTAATACGGGTTGGCGGCAAACCTCTGGCAATCAAACCACCAATCAAGGCTTGCGCCATGTTGCCACCGCCAATGAAACTAATATTACAATTCAATACTGCACTCATGATTCACGCTCTTCGTTGAGTTCTTTGTCGTTAAGAGACTAAATTCGGTTGCCATCCATCTGCGACACAATAGTCCGACTGTGCAAGCCAAAAGCCTTTGGGGCTAAAAACGCCTAGCATAACATTATCTAGGCTTAATATTTGAATTGTATGACGCGTCCACGGAAAAATTTGTGCTTCCTGAATGGCTTTTTTCAGTGGCCATGTGCCCACCCGACCATACAAATGAATTTTTTCACCACCCAAACGTGGCCGTAAAGTTAACGGACGATTCAGCAAAGTTGCAGATAAACCGACTTTGGCTTGTTGCAGTTGATAACAGCCAGACCACACTTGAAAAGTCTGATCTGCCTGCAAACATAACACTTGTTCTTCTGCCTCAAAATGTTCTGCAGCTAAATACTCCGCTTTCGGCAAACGAAATAATTGTTGCTGATAACGCAGATAATAATAATCCTGACAATGTAATGCCGCTTGTGCATCGGCTTTGGCTTGAATCACCTCACGTTGCAAGCGTTCGACCATATCAAAACTTGGGCGATATTGTGCCTGTCCTTTCATCCATGCCGATAATAGCTGACGTTGCCGTGACAAAGACAATTGTTGTAACTGAATTAAATTCAACTGCGAGTCTGTGCCACATGCAGCTAAATCCTGCGCCAAAACTTCTGCCAAAATGTTTTCAGTATCTTGCATCAAGTTTGCAGTACGCGTCACAGCTTGCTGCATTTTAGGAAAACGCTGTTGCACGACAGGCCACAATATTTCTCTTGCCCAAGCTCGGTCATAATGCACATCCTGATTGCTTGGGTCTTGCACATAATCGAGCTTTAATTCAGCACTCCATTGGCAAATCTGCTCACGCGAAATATCCAATAACGGACGCCAAATACTGATGTCATCACGCACATCGACAGCTTGCATGGCAGCAAGTCCTTGCACACCTGCGCCTGAAAACAAACGCAGCAATACGGTTTCTGCCTGATCTTGCTGATGATGCGCCAATACTAGAACTTCGTTGCTATCTAAGTGCTGCATATAGGCCTGATAACGCGCCTGACGTGCCTGATTTTCTAAATTACCCTCAGACACACTGACTTTTTGCAGCACACACGGCACATTTAAATTTTGGCAGGTGGCTTGCACCAATGTGCCCCACGCTGCGCTTGGACTTTGCAATTGGTGATCAATATAAATCGCGCGTACTTTTTCAGGGCACAAAAACGACAAAAGATGCAGTAGCAGCATGGAATCCATGCCGCCACTACATCCGATTAAAAATTTTGTCTGTGCAGAAAAAGCCTGTAATTGGCTTAAGACGCTAGACCTAAATTGTCGCTGCCAAACTTCATTAAACGCTGGTAACGTTCTTCGCATCGTTGTGTTGCATCCATCGCTTGCAATTCATCCAAAGCTTCTTTTAACACATTTTTCAGACTGTGCATGACTTGTTCAGGGTTTAAATGCGCACCCTCACCTTCATCAACCACGTATTCTACAATACCAATCTTTTGCAGTTTTTCTGCAGTCAATGCCAATGCTTCACTGGCTTGTTCGGCTTTTTCTGCAGTTTTCCACAGAATAGACGCACAACCTTCTGGTGAAATAACAGAGTAAATACTGTGTGACAACATTACCACACGGTCAGCCACGCCAATACCCAACGCACCGCCTGAACCACCTTCGCCCAATACTGTAGCAATTACAGGTACTTTTAAGTTCGACAATTGCGCTAAGCTGGTCGCAATCGCTTCTGCCTGACCACGTTCCTCTGCACCTACACCTGGGTATGCACCCATGGTATCAACAAAAGTGAAAACTGGCAGATTAAAACGCTCTGCCATATCCATAAGACGCTGTGCCTTACGGTAGCCTTCTGGATTACACATCCCGAAGTTGTGTTGTAATTTTTCGCGGGTACTGCGACCACGATGTTGACCTATCACCATGACAGGCTGACCATCAAAGCGTGCCAATCCACCGATCATTGCACCATCATCACCAAATAAACGATCGCCATGTAAGGCATCAAATTCAGTGAAAATTTCACCCACATAGTCTAGAAATTGCGGACGTTCAGGATGACGTGCAATTTGCACGGTTTTCCATGCTTTAGATTGAGCAGCTTTTTTCATAAGTCGACTGTTATCCCTAAATTAACCAAATCTTAATCGACAAATTGTTCCGACTGAATATTCAATTCAATGTCCCAATTCTTGAATTGCACTTGTTCATCGTGCAATTCAGCGACAAGCAATGGCCATTGTTTGGCATCACCCGACACGCTGAGCTGCCATTGTTGCGCATTGCGGATGCTTAATTCAATGGCAGGAAGCATCGCATCGCTACGACTTGCGTTGACCAAAACTGCAAGGCGAAGCAACAAACTTAAGTAAACAATTTTATTGCCACCCGCTTTCAGTGCTTCTGTTTTCGCGTCTTGGCGCAACTTTCGACGATGGTTGCCGACCAAATGCGAGAGATAGTTTTGGTCAATTTGTGAGAAACCGGGAATGTCCGAATGTTGCAATAAATATGCACCGTGACGATGATAACTGCTGTGACTGATGGCTAAACCAATTTCATGTAGGTACGCAGCACGACGCAATAAGTCACTATCTTCGTTATTTAATTTTAATGATTCTGCCACGCTGTCAAATAAATGTTGCGCAGTTTTCACCACACGTCCAGCCTGTTTCGGGTCTGAGTTATAACGCCCCATCAAGGCCTGTACACTGCGATCACGAATGTCTTCATGCTGGAAACGTCCCAACAAGTCATACATTACGCCTTCACGCAAAGCCCCATCGGAATACACCAGTTTATCGATATCTAATACATCAAATACCGCATATAAAATTGCCAAACCTGCTGGCAAAACTGCTCGACGGTCTTCTTTTAGACCATCAAATTCCATTTCTGATACGTGTTTAAACTTGAGCAAACGGTCTTTGAGTTTTTCTAAACCTTCACGAGTCAGATTTTCCTGCTCATTGCTCCAGCCCATATTTACCGTAATTTGACGACAGGCTTTAATGGTACCGCTCGAACCTGCAACGGTATCCCAACCTGCTTCTTTATAAGTATTGGCAATCGAATACAGTTCTTTACGCGCTGCAACCACTGCTTTTTCAAAACTGCTCTTGCTAATTTCACCATCGGCAAAATAGGCTTTGGTATAGGCCACACAGCCCATTTGTAAAGATTCGGTATGAATTGGCTCAAATTCTTCGCCAATAATCAACTCTGTCGAACCACCGCCAATGTCAATTACCAAACGACGACCACTATTTGCCATCGTGTGCGATACGCCTAAATAAATTAAACGGGCTTCTTCACGCCCTGCAATAATTTCAATAGGTTTAGGCAAAATTTCTGCGGCTTTTTGAATAAACTCATGTCCATTTTTGGCCTGACGCAATGCGTTGGTTGCCACAATACGCAAACGGTTTGACTGCACCGCAGTTAAACGTCCCACAAAACGCGCCAAACATGCCAAACCACGTTGTTGAGCAGCTTCGGTCAAATTCTTATTTTCATCTAAACCTGCGGCCAACTGTACTTTTTCTGACATTGATGCCACTTTTTTTACTTCACCATGATCCACTCGAGCAATCGCCAAGTGGAAACTATTCGACCCCATATCGATGGCTGCGAGTAACTCTTCATCAATTAAAAAATCAGACATTCTTCAAACAAACCTAGACAGAATTGTGCCTAGAGTAATTCACATACACCTAATTTAAAAGCCATTTATCAGCACAATTTGACGACTATTTAAATTTTCCGCATATATGACAATTGTGTTACAGAATTCGCATTTTCGTTTAGCGTTATCGTCACGATCAATTGGACAAATTTGTATTTTGAATGGAAAATCCACAGATTCCCCTACTTTGTTCAAGATGGCTATGTAATACTAACCAAAGCTATCTTAAAAATTATTTGGAGCGTAATCCATGTCTGGCAACATCGTAAACACCACTGATGCAAACTTCGAAGCAGATGTTCTTCAATCGGATACTCCTGTATTGGTTGACTTCTGGGCTGGCTGGTGTGCGCCATGTAAAGCAATTGCACCTGTACTTGAAGTACTTGCAGACGAATACCAAGGCAAAGTTAAAATTGTAAAAGTTGATGTAACCTCTTGCGAACAAACTGCAGTGAACTACAACATCCGTAATATTCCAGCATTATTGATGTTCAAAAATGGTGAAGTGGTTGCACAGCAAGTCGGTGCAGCACCTAAATCTAAATTGACTGCGTTTATTGACGAAAATATCTAAGTCGATTGATCCATCGTCTATTTATAGAGATGATGAAAAAAAATACGCCACGCATTGGCGTATTTTTTTTGCCTACAAATTGACAAGTAGACGTTTCTCTCTTATATTGCATGCTCAGGAAACGCAGGATCTTTCATCCTCTTTCTGAAAAGACACAACACAAAAATGCCGCTCGGCAACAGAAATTGTTTTTCACATTTTTCAATCAAACAATGAATCAGTGCTCTGAATCGTTATTGTGCAAATACAATTGCTTTCATTTTATTGTATGAATGCGGCTAAATGTTGCTCCCTCTCTAACCTGTACCCCAGAATTTTAATTCTATCAGAACCTCTATGAATTTAACCGAACTCAAGAAAAAACCGATTGGCGAACTCATCAAGATTGCCGAGTTTATGGGCCTTGAAGGAATGGCGCGTAACCGCAAGCAAGACATTATTTTTGCCATCTTAAAGCGCCATGCCATGAATGGTGAAGAGATTTTTGGTGATGGCGTTCTAGAAATTCTCTCTGATGGTTTTGGTTTCTTACGCTCAGCTGCAGGTTCATACCTTGCTGGCCCAGATGATATTTATGTCAGCCCTTCGCAAATTCGTCGCTTTAACCTGCGCACGGGTGACACCATTACAGGTACGATTCGTCCACCAAAAGAAGGCGAACGTTATTTTGCTTTGCTCAAAGTCAATCAAATTAACTATGACACCCCTGAAAATTCACGTAATAAAATCTTATTTGAAAACTTAACCCCGCTTTTCCCAACAGAACAGTTGGTGATGGAGTTAGGTAATGGAACAACTGAAGACTTAACTGCACGTGTGGTAGATTTGGTTGCGCCAATTGGTAAAGGTCAGCGTTCAATTATTGTGGCTCCGCCTAAAGCGGGTAAAACCATGTTGCTACAAAACATCGCTCAGTCGATTGTTCGTAACAACCCAGAAGTGTTCTTGATTGTACTTCTCATTGATGAACGCCCTGAAGAAGTGACTGAAATGGAACGCACCGTGCGCGGTGAAGTGATTGCATCAACATTTGATGAGTCACCTGCTCGTCACGTTCAAGTTGCAGAAATGGTCATTGAAAAAGCCAAGCGTTTAGTTGAACATAAAAAAGACGTGGTGATTTTACTGGATTCGATTACCCGTTTGGCACGCGCCTACAACACTGTCGTACCTTCTTCAGGCAAGGTTTTAACAGGTGGTGTTGATGCGCACGCTTTAGAACGTCCAAAACGCTTCTTTGGTGCTGCACGTAATATTGAAGAAGGTGGTTCTCTAACCATTATTTCAACTGCACTGATTGAAACTGGCAGTAAAATGGATGAAGTGATTTACGAAGAGTTTAAAGGTACAGGCAACCAAGAGATTACCTTAGACCGTCGTATTGCAGAAAAACGTGTTTTCCCTGCCATGAACATCAAAAAATCAGGTACACGTCGTGAAGAGCGCTTAATGAGTGAAGATAATTTGCGTAAAGTTTGGATTTTGCGTAAATTGTTACACACTCAAGATGAATTGGCAGCAATGGAATTCTTGCTTGATCGCATGAAAGAAACCAAAACTAATGACGACTTCTTTGATCAAATGAAACGTAAAGCAGCCAATTAAACGGCTATAAATATTAAAACACCTAAAAAAGTCATCTTAAAACGATGGCTTTTTTATTTGGTTGACAAAATTTACATAAAGACACAATTGCACGCGGTATATGTAAACTTATTTTTAAGTAAATGATTATAAAAAAATATTTAGTAAAAACCTTTTAGTTTTTAGCCAGTTACCGTGCAACTCTCCAATCTAAAATGCCAAATTAATTGTTATTTTCTGTTAAAAAAGCACGTATTTTTCGCGTTTTTTTGCCTTTTTTTCAATCAACCTAGTAGCAATTCAAAAAGCGCAGTGATAGCATATTCGCAGACCAGTTAGACTGCGCCTGCGTTGTTAGTGCCTAACAAAATTTAGGAATAATAAAAGCATACAACAGACTAACGTCGGTTTTTTTTAATCTCATATTTTAGAGAGTGATGCCATGTTATTCAAAAAAATCGCTATTGCTGCTGCAGTTGCTACTACTTTAGCTTTCGTTGGTTGTGCTAAAAAAACTGAAGAAGCTGCTGCTGACGCTAACGCTGCTGCATCTGAAGCTGTTGTAGCTGCATCTGAAGCTGAAGCTGCTGCTGACGCTGCTGCTGTAGAAGTTGCTTCTGGCGCTGAAGCTGCTGTAGACGCTGCTACTGATGCTGCTGACACTGCTGCTGCTGCTGCAACTGACGCTGCTGATGCTGCTGTAGACGCTGCTGCTGCTGCTTCTGAAGCTGCTGCTCAATAATCGATACGATTATGCAGTACAAAAAGAGAGCCGATGGCTCTCTTTTTTATTTCTGAATATTTTGTCTAAAATTTATTTTACTCAGCACAATATCTCCAAATCGCTCAATCCATCTTTTTCAAGTAGATGATTCAGCATATAAAAGCATTTAACTAAAACACTTAACCCCATTCGGCATTTATTTCGATATAACCTTTTGGTTTCTCATCTCCACGCTCAATTCTTAGGTAGCGTCTTGTTCAGCTCTACAGTGTTTTCATTCATATCCATAGTTTGATTCAAGTCTCTCAATTGCAAGATCAATCACTATGTCTTGCTAAATCACAGCGTCTTTCTAAAATCTCTTATAAAAAGCATAAAAAAAAGCAGATCAATCGATCTGCTCATTTCCCACACGCTGGCGGAATTTCTGCCCTGCGCGGAATGTGACTACACGGCGGGCTGAAATTGGAATTTCTTCGCCTGTTTTCGGGTTGCGACCAGGTCGTTGACGTTTATCACGTAACTCGAAGTTCCCAAACCCTGAAAGTTTAACTTGCTCGCCAGAGATCAGTGCTTGGCTGATCTCATCAAAAAATAACTCGACCATTTGTTTCGCTTCACGGCGGTTTAAACTCGTGAGCTCACTTAAATGATCAGCCATTTCTGCTTTTGTTAATGCTGTCATGAAGCCCTCAATGTCGCTTGGTAAGTGTTTTCCAACACTTGCAGAATGTTATCCATACCAGATTTAATTTCAGCATCTTCAAGTGTACGTGTTGGATGTTGCCATAACAGAGCAAAAGCCAAAGAACGCTTGCCTTGTTCAACACCTTGTCCAGTATACACATCGAATAACCAAGTTGAGTCTAACAGCGCTCCACCCGTTTTTTCAATAAGTTGCTGAATTTCGCTTACATTTATCTTATCACTAATTAAAAGCGCAATATCACGTCTAACCGATGGAAAACGTGATAATTCTGTAAAATTAGATACATAAGTTTGCAAAACTGCTGTTTGATCGAGTTCTGCTACCCAAGCCGTGCCTAAATCCAGCTCATCTTCTAAAGATGGATGTAAACGACCAAAGTAACCAATAGACTGACCATCTACCAAAATTTCAGCAGATTGTCCAGGATGCAACCAAGTACGCTCTGAACGAACATACTCTACCTGCACACGACCTGCAGCTAAAATTTCTTCAATATCGCCTTTAAAATCGAAGAAATCCATAGGCTGAGCTTTAGCATGCCAAGATTCTGCATGTTTAGCACCTACCGCAATCAATGCCAAAGTTGGAATTTGCTTCAAGTCATGAATGCTTGCTGCATGTTGATAATCAAAACGTAAACCCAACTCAAAGAAACGCACACGGTTTTGTTGACGATTCACGTTGTACTGAACGCATGGAATTAAGCTGGATAACAACGTTGAGCGCATTACTGCCAAATCGCTTGAAATTGGATTCGCCAATGCCAACGGATTCACTGCAGGGTTTAATTGTTTTTCCAATTTTGCATCGGCAAAGCTAAAACTAATTGCTTCTTGATAACCTAAAGTCACTGCGGTTTGACGTAATTGCGCAACTTCAAACTGATCTTGGTATTTTGCTAATTGCACATCAATCACAGGCAAACTGATTTGAATGTTGTCATAACCGTGAATACGAGCAACTTCTTCAATTAAGTCTTGGTAAATTGCCATATCAAAACGATGTGATGGTGGTACAACGCTCCACTGACCTTCAGCTTGAACAGTAACTTCGCAGCCTAAACGAGTTAAAGCATCGGTAATAAATGTAGCATCAACGTGATAACCCAAGAGCTGATCGACTTGCGCTTGATTTAACGCAATTGCTTCACGTGTTGGCAATTGTGCTGCTTGTTCTGCCACTGTAATTGGACCAAATTCGCCGCCAGCAAATTCTGCAATCAGTTGTGATGCACGGTTCATCGCCAATAATGGCAATTCAAAATCGACACCACGTTCATAACGCTGTGAGGCATCGGTATGCAAACCATAACGACGTGCACGACCTGCGATATGCAATGGTGCAAAGAAAGCGGATTCAAGGAAAATTTCTGTGGTTTCATCACTTACCGCAGAAGATAAACCACCCATGATGCCCGCCATCGCCAATACTTTTGCGTCATCGGCAATCACCATCACATCATCTTGCAGCTCAACTTCTTGCTCGTTTAACAGCACCAATTTTTCTGCTGCAGTCGCTTGACGAACTTGAATGCCACCTTGAATTTTAGCACCATCAAAAGCGTGCATTGGCTGACCCAATTCAATCAAGACATAGTTGGTAATATCAACCAAAATACTGTGCTGACGGATACCTGAACGTGCCAACGCGCGCTCCATCCACTCAGGTGTAGCGGCTTTGGTATTTACATTTTTAATCACACGACCTAAATAACGTGGGCAGCCTTCCGTCAAACTTTGTACAGTTTTTTCATCCTGAATAGTTGCCGCTACTGCCTGAATGTCAGGTGTATTCACTGGCAATTGGTTAATCACCCCAATTTCACGGGCAATACCACGAATACTGAAACAATCACCACGGTTTGGAGTAATACTGATATCAATGACATGGTCATCTAGATCAAGATATTCACGTACATTCACACCTACAGGTGCATCTGCAGGCAGTTCCAATAAACCATCAAGTTTATCTTCAAGGTCAATTTCTGATGCGCCGCAGAGCATCCCTTGTGATTCCACACCACGCAGTTTGCCTTTTTTGATTTTAAAGTCGCCTGGCAATACCGCACCAATGGTTGCCACAGGTGCTTTCATACCTACACGCACGTTTGGCGCACCACACACAATCTGCAACGGCTCACCTGAACCAATATTTACCGTAGTCACACGTAAACGATCTGCATCTGGATGCTGTTCAACCGTTAAGACTTCACCCACCACAACGCCTGTAAATGGCTTTGCTGCTGGTGACATATCATCAACTTCTAGACCCAGCATCGTGAGTTGATTCGATAAAGTATCGCTGTCAATGGCTGGGTTAACCCACGTGCGTAGCCAATTTTCGCTAATTTTCATACATTCATTTCCTGAATCTCCCCTAACCCCTCTTTAACAAAGAGGGGAATTCCCACACTTCTATTTATTTCGCGTAAGTCCCCCTTTTACAAAGGGGGATTTAGGGGGATTTTTAAAATTTAAAAATAATCTCTTTTCCCTCTCCTAATTTTAGGAAAGGTTGTTTAAAAAGTTTTAAGCAAACTGGCGCAAGAAACGCACATCATTTTGGTAGAACATACGCAAGTCATTGATGCCATAACGCAACATCGCAAAACGCTCTACCCCTAAACCGAAGGCAAAACCTTTATATTTTTCTGGGTCGATGCCTGAAGCGCGTAACACGTTTGGATGCACCATGCCGCAGCCCAAAACTTCCAACCAGCGACCACGTTCATCCATAATATCCACTTCAGCACTTGGCTCTGTGAATGGGAAATAAGATGGGCGGAAACGTACTTTTAAGTCTTTTTCAAAGAATTCATTTAATAAGTTAATCAACAAACCTTTGAGTTCTGCAAAACTGGTATTTTCTGCGACGTATAAGCCTTCAATTTGATGGAACATTGGTGAGTGTGTTTGGTCTGAGTCGCAGCGATACACACGACCTGGACAAACAATACGAATAGGCGGCTGTTGATTTTCCATGGTGCGAATTTGTACGCCCGACGTGTGGGTACGCAATAAATGATTCACATCAAAATAGAAAGTATCGTGCATGGCACGCGCAGGGTGATGTCCTGGAATATTCAACGCTTCAAAGTTGTGATAGTCATCTTCAACTTCTGGGCCCGTTGCCACGGTAAAACCTGCTTTGGTAAAGAATTGGCAAATACGTTCCTGTACCTGCGTAACTGGGTGAATACTGCCGATGCTTTGACCACGACCTGGCAAAGTAATATCAACGGTTTCATTCGCCAGTTTTTGTGCCAAAGCCGCTTGTTGTAATTCAGTTTGACGCGCAGTTAATGCCGCATTGATTGCTTCACGCACAGCATGAATTTGTGCACCAAATTCTTTACGCTGTTCAGGGTCCATTTTACCCAGTGCTTTGGATTGTTCCGCAAGCTGGCTTTTTTTCCCCGTAAATTGCACTCGCACCTGGTCGAGTGTAGCAAGGTCCTCTGCTGCTGCAATTGCAGCGAGCGCTTCATTGGTCAGGGCTTCCAGTGACATAGTAACTCTCAAAAGCAACAATTTAGAAATAATTTAAAAACCCCGTATTCTAACAGTTTTTAGTCGCTTTGATGAAGCTTCGATGTAATGAAAATTAGATTAGCATCTTGAAATACAAAAAGTATAAGATAAAGCCAATCACCACGAGATCTCAACATTATGGCGCTCGATCAGATTTGGAAACAGCAACTTGCCCTTGTGACTTATGGCAATGAATATTTGGCTCAAGATTTAAGTTTTAATCATTGGCTCAAGCATCAAGTGTTTAACCAGCATCAAATTCAGTTTCGTGATTTATTGTCACAACATTTACTGGCACAACACTTTCAAATCTGGTTAGAGCATCTTAAACAACAAGGTGTGCGACGTTTAAGCCTACATCAGGCAAGTATTTTAAATGATGAAAAAAACCCCAATCCAAATGTAGAGTTATTGCCTTTTGCACACTTTATTGTGAGTCACGAGGCACAGCACAAATCTGCTTGGATTTTCGGAAAAGAGCTTGCAGAATGGTATACCGCAGAACAAGATTATATGGCGCCTGTTTCCCAACAGAGCGAGCTACGTCAAGAAGTCATGTGGCGTTATCAATTAAATCACAAACTTGCCAGACAGCTCGATACAGATTTTGCCTCTCCAAACTGGGATGAAATTGATCGCTTTATTCGCTCCGAGTTATTTTTAAATCCTTATGCTACAGAGTTTGTTGAACCAGAGCAAAGCGCTAAACCTTATTTCGGTGTAGATCTTACTCAAAACGCAACTGAAAGCATGTACCCAACTTTGGCGTTAATTCCCGCAGACTACCCTGCTGCCTATGCACATCAGATGCTGTATCGTTTAGATGCACTGGATCAATTCATCCAGAATAAAATCCAGCATCCTTATCATGCCGATGGCACAGAACTTGAACCAAGCGAACAACTCAATTTACGTCATTTTTCTCAGAAACTTGAAGATTTACACGCCAAATTTATCACTAAGGTGGCAAACCATTATAAGACCGCACAGCTCACGCCAGTGCAAACACCTGATCCTTTTGAATCAACGCCTAGCCAAGTACAAAACATCGCTTCACCACAAATACCAACACCTGCAGCTACGCATAAAGTGGGTACATCTGCCGTGATTAAACTGATTTTAATGACTGTGGTTATTTGTGCAGCTGCCTATTATTTTGGTTTATAAGCTTAGGGGCTGTTGACAATTCGTCTATGTTTGCGACAACGCATATTTTTTAGCTGATATAAGGCATGGGACAGGAAATTTAGTCATTCTAAATGACCGGCACATAACGCAATAGCAGCAAAAAATATGCTTGTCCTTCGCTGCGCCTTCCGCTGCAAACAAAGCAGTGCTTGTTTTTGCTCAGGCTGTGGCTAAAAATTTCTCAGATTGAGTTATGAAACTTGGCAGAGACCCTAAATTTCAGGCATAAAAAAAGACCGCAAATGCGGTCTTTCTTTTAAGTCATAAAGACTTATGCAGCTAATGCATCTTTAGCTTTTGTAGCTAAAGCAGCAAATGCAACTGCGTCATGCATAGCGATGTCAGCAAGTACGCGACGGTCGATAATCACTTGTGCTTTTTTCAAGCCAGCGATCATACGGCTGTACGATAAACCATTTTGACGAGCGCCCGCATTGATACGCGCAATCCATAAAGCACGGAATTGACGTTTCTTTTGACGACGGTCACGGTAAGCGTATTGACCTGCTTTGATTACCGCTTGGAACGCTACGCGATATACGCGTGAACGAGCACCATAGTAACCTTTAGCACGAGCAAGAATTTTTTTATGACGGCGATGAGCCTGTACACCACGTTTTACACGAGCCATTTATAATCTCCTTAGATGTATGGGCACATAGCACGAACAGCAGCAACGTCACTCACGTGAACCATTACACAGCCGCGCAATTGACGGATACGTTTAGCAGATTTTTTGGTCAAAATGTGGCGTTTGAACGCTTGTTTACGCTTGAAACCGTTAGCAGTCGCTTTGAAACGTTTAGCTGCACCACGGCGAGTTTTTAACTTAGCCATAACAACCTCTTTAAACACCTGTTCGGCACGTCTGCACCATTGCAAAAACGACCTGCAGGTAAGGGAGCGAGTATTCTAAAGCATCTTTGCTTAAAACAAAAGCATATTGGCTAAATAAAAAATGATCATTACCTCACTCATTTGCCGTAATTCAACTCAGGAAAAAATACTGGAATTGTGAACACCCACTACAATTCAAAATAAAGCTAAAGCTCTGTCAAAAATTGTGCAGATCAACACCCTAAAAACTTGCAATAAGTTGCGGATTACCCTTGCGATTATCCACAATTCCATCAATACTTCGCCTCGTCTTGTGTGAGATAAAAAAGACCGTAATATGATGAAAACATCTTTATATATAACTCTATTGCTTGGACTCAGTGCGACGCATCTTTTTGCAAAACCACCGCAGCAGAAATCGACACCAAAAGCCACACTCGAAGTACAAAAAAGTGCTGCCTTGCCTGCTCATCTCACCACACGCTTAGCATGGCGCAAGTTTCCACAACCCAAATATAAAAATGAAGATTTAAATCAACAAAACCGAGCTGCAATTGTGCGTATTTATGCAGATGAAACCGGCAAAATCAGTCAAGCCACTATTCAAGAAAGTACAGGGCTGAAAAAATTAGATGATGCCTTATTACAAGCGGTTCGCACTGCTGAAATTCAACCGACCTATGTAGAAGATACTGCCGTACCGACCATTGGTTTTCAAAGCTTTAATTTAAGATTTCAGGATAACCAGCACGAAGATTGCCAGTTTGATTTTCAATCTAAACAATGGTTAGCACAGCAACAACAGCAAAAAGTTCAATTTAAGTATCGTAGTCAACCACAATTAAACTTAAGTGCGGAAGATTTAAAAAATCACTCACGTAAGTTAAAGTTTCAATTCAAAGTAAATAAGCATGGCGAAGTGAAACGTGTGAAATTGACACAAGGTTCGGGACAATACGCACTTGATCAACAAGTTTTAGCTGCAGTGAAAGCTGCTCAAGTAGATGTACCGCGTCAATTTTGGCTGTATAAAAAGTCAAAATTAAAAGATGAAATTTATTTTGATTTAAACACGTGTGATGCTCAAGAACAGTCATAAGTGTCTATAGATAATAGGGGTTGCTTGCTTAAACCCATGTATAAACAAAATAAATAAACAGATAACGCCCGATTTTGGCTAGACTCACCATCAACACAAAACGGGCAAAATGTTCTTTCATTAAACCTGCAATCAGCGTAATTGGATCACCAATAATCGGCACCCAACTGAGCAGTAAAGACCAAAACCCATATTTGGCGTAGGTGTGCTGTGCTTTTTCTAATTGTGTAGCCGAAACAGGAAACCACTTTTTATCTTTATAATGTTCGATCTTGAGTCCCAAATACCAGTTCACACAAGAACCTAAAATATTGCCTAGACTGGCAATGCTAATCAGCCAAATGGGTGCATAGCTGCCTTCATATAACAGCCCCAACAACACAGCTTCGGACTGTAAAGGCAATAAAGTTGCCGCACCAAATGCAGATAAAAATAAACCAAACAGCGTCCAAAGCATAGACGATTTAAAGCCCTAAAGCCTGCTTGGTTTTACGATATTCCCAGTTCGCCCAAACAATACTAAGCAAAATAAGTGCCGCACGTGCCCATGCATAACGCTGAGTAACAGGCTCAATCGCAGCACGTAAAACCTGTTGATCTGTGCTATTTAAAGCCGCAATCATATTCTGCACATGAAATGCTTCGATCACAAATAAGATCAAGCAAGACACAATGCCCAAAATAATGCTCCAATACACTTTGGCATTTTGCTCAACAATCTTGGTAAAGTTTAAAAAAAATTCTTGCATAGCTCATCCAATAAAAAAGCCACCTGAAAAAGTGAGGTATCAGGTGGCTGGCATCTTAGCATAAAAGTAGATTTAAACTTGAATCGCGAGTGCTTTCTGCACTGCAGGGCGCGCAGTCAGCCGTGTAATATAGTCTTGTACATACGGATAATCTTCCAGCGAAATATTTTGCCAGTCATGACGTAACGCCCACGGCAAAATAGCCATATCAGCAATTGAATATTCGCCCGCCACGTACTTTTGCCCCATCAACTGCTTATTTAACACGCCATACAAACGCTTGGATTCATTGATATAGCGTTCAATCGCATAAGGAATTTTCTCTGGTGCATAACGGCTAAAATGATGATTCTGTCCTAACATTGGACCAAAACCACCCATTTGCCACATGAGCCACTGCTCTACTTCAACACGCTCCTGTTCATCGGTAGGATAAAACATGCCAGTTTTGCGCCCTAGATATTGCAAAATTGCACCCGACTCAAACACAGAGATTGGCTCACCACGCGGACCGTTCTGATCGACAATTGCAGGAATTTTATTATTGGGCGAAATTTTTAAAAAATCTGGCTGAAATTGATCATCTTCTGAAATATTGATGGGAAAAATTTGATATTCCAAACCCATTTCTTCAAGTGCAATACTAATTTTATGACCGTTGGGGGTGCCCCAATAATAAAGATCAATCATGTTTTATCCTTCATTACTTTTTTTGCTTTTTGACCAGCATTCTTCTACTGCGGTTTTAGTTATAGCATGTTTTTAAGCGTTTGTTGCGTGTCGCTGCGTAGAGTTTTTTTATCGAATGGCATATCTCATAAACATGAAACATAGATGCTCACTTTCATCACGCAAAAAAAAGCACCGCCAAGGTGCAGTGCTTCTTTTGTTCAAGATGGGATTACTTTTTCTTTTTAGGACCAAGCAACATACCCATTTGACGACCTTCCATTTTTGGTGCTTGTTCAACTACACCATATTCAATTACATCTGCTTCAACTTTTTGCAATTGAGCCAAACCTAACTGTTGGTGAGCCATTTCACGACCACGGAAGCGTAAAGTGATTTTTACCTTGTTCCCTTCTTCAAGGAATTTGATAATTGCACGTAATTTTACGTTGTAATCACCAACATCAGTCGCAGGGCGGAGCTTGATTTCTTTCACCTGTACTTGATGCTGTTTTTTCTTCGCTTCTTTCTGCTTTTGCTTTAGATCAAACAAATGCTTGTTAAAGTCCATGATTTTGCACACCGGTGGTTCGGCATTTGCCACAATTTCCACCAAGTCAAGGTCAACGCTTTCTGCTGCGCGTAATGCATCAGCCAAGCTTACAATACCTTTTTGCTCACCATTTTCGTCTACAAGACGGACTTCTTTTGCACGAATTTCATCATTCAAAGCAGGACGGTTAGATTTTCCGCCCTGTTGATTACGGTCAGGCTGTTTAATCGCTGTTACTCCACAATATACCGGCCGCGTTCTGCGACGGCTGTTTTCACTAGGTCAATGAAAGCATCAATTGACATAGTACCCAAATTTGTTCCTGAGCGAGTACGGACGTTTACCGTTCCTTCTTCCACTTCACGGTCCCCAAGTACCAGTAAGTATGGAATACGCTCTAATGTACGCTCACGAATCTTAAAGCCGATTTTCTCATTTCTCAAGTCAGAAATAGCACGAATACCGTTTTCTTTAAGTTTTGCGACGACCTGTTCACTTGCAGCAGCTTGTGAATCGGTAATATTCATGACACAAGCTTGCACTGGCGCTAACCATGGTGGCATAAAGCCTGCATAGTGCTCAATAAGTATACCAATAAATCGTTCAAAGCTGCCAAGAATTGCGCGGTGCAACATTACAGGCTGATCACGATCATTGTCTTCAGTGACATAAGATGCCTCTAAACGCTCAGGCAAGTTAAAGTCACACTGAATTGTACCACATTGCCACACACGACCTAAGCAGTCTTTCAGTGAGAATTCAATTTTCGGGCCGTAGAACGCACCTTCACCCGGTTGTAACTCCCATTCCAGACCTGCAGCATCCAAGGCATCAGCCAAAGATTTTTCTGCCATATCCCAAAGTGCATCATCTCCCACACGTTTTTCAGGACGTGTAGACAGTTTCATTTGCACCTCTTCAAAACCGAAATCTTTATAAACATCTAAAGTCAGTTTGATGAAGTCTGCAACTTCTGGCCCAATTTGTTCTTTGGTACAGAAAATGTGGGCATCGTCTTGAGTAAAGCCACGTACGCGCATAATGCCGTGCAGTGAACCTGATGGCTCGTTACGGTGACATGAACCAAATTCTGCCAGACGAATTGGCAAATCACGATATGACTTTAACCCTTGGTTAAAGACTTGTACGTGACATGGGCAGTTCATTGGTTTTACTGCATAGTTACGGTTTTCAGAATGGGTAGTGAACATATTGTCTGCGTAGTTGGCAGCATGTCCTGATTTTTCCCATAGCGTGAAATCGACCACTTGCGGGGTACGAATTTCTAGGTAACCGTTGTCTTGTTGTACTTTACGCATGTACTGCTCAAGTACTTGGTAAATCGTCCAGCCATTTGGATGCCAGAACACCATGCCTGGTGCTTCTTCTTGCATATGGAACAAGTCCAAAGCTTTACCAATTTTACGGTGGTCACGCTTTTCTGCTTCTTCAATACGTTTGATATACGCCGCGAGCTGTTTTTTGTCCGCCCAAGCCGTACCATAAATACGTTGTAACTGTTCGTTTTTCGCATCACCGCGCCAATAAGCGCCTGAAATTTTGGTGAGTTTGAACGACTTTAAGAATTTAGTGTTTGGAACGTGTGGACCACGACACATATCCAAATAGTCTTGATGATAGTACAAGCCCATTTGGGTTTCGTTTGGCATGTCTGCAATCAAACGTAATTTATATTCTTCGCCACGCGCTGTGAATTCTGCAATTACTTCATCACGCGGGGTCATTTTTTTCACAACATCATAATCTTGGTCGATGAGCTTTTTCATACGCTCTTCGATTGCTGCCAAATCATCTAACGTAAATGGACGAGGCATCCAGATGTCATAGTAGAAACCTTCTTCAATGACAGGGCCAATCACCATTTTCGCTTCAGGGAAAAGCTGTTTTACCGCATGCCCCACTAAGTGCGCACATGAGTGACGGATAATCTCTACGCCTTCTTCATCTTTAGGCGTAATAATTTGTAGGGTTGCATCTTCGGTAATTAAATCGCAGGCATCGACCAAACGATCATTCACACGTCCAGCAACTGTATTTTTGGCAAGACCCGGACCGATGCTTTGAGCAACTTCCATCACAGATACGGCTTGATCAAACTGTTTTTGATCGCCATTTGGCAAAGTGATAATAGGCATAGATAAAAATCCTTAAGGAGTGATGCCCCGTACCATGGAGCATATCACCGCGAGATTATGATTAAGGGAGACCCTCAAAAGATAAAAACGGTGTATAAATAAAAAGCGCCTTAAATTTTACACGGCTTGCGTACAGGTTTAAACCTTTGTGTACTAAAAAAGCCAAAGAATCGGCATTTCAGCTGTTTTATTCCCTAAAGGTTGCCCACGGCGTGAATTGTCCATGTTGATAGGCATACACCGCTTCAAACTGTGGCAACACCGCCTCACTCTGTTGCGGGCGTAAAAATACATAATCATCTATTTGGATGCGATGCTGTTTGGGTACTTGAATCAACTCTTGATTGCTACTGCGTCCGTATAAAGCATGTGGATGACTGCTCTCAGGATAAACATAATCTGCCATCCAATAGCCACCATAAACAAAAACGGCTTGATTGGATTGTGGCAAATAGGACTGCAAACGATCTAAGCCTGGCACTTGTACCGCAGCCAATACCTTTAAAACAGGTGTTGCAATCCACAAAGCCGATTGCAAATCTGACAAGATTTTTAAATCAAAATCACTGGGTTTAAGCAACATCGAACCAAAAGCCAGATCATTACATTCACTGTGCTGACAATGCTGCATAAATGTCAGGCTACCACCACCGTTAAAACACAAGTCATCCTGCCACAACTTTGGAAAATGATGCTGAATCAGTTGTTTATAATTTCTATATTGCTGCTGTGAGTGTTGATAGGCTTTGGCTTGTGCATGAAATACATTTGGTAATTTCACCACATGCGCATCGTACCCCATCAAACCTGACAGTTTTAAATGTTGTGGATGCTGCTGAATCAATTCCAGCATTTGCATAAATCCAGCATGATCTTGCGCCCCACCACGATGCAAACCGATATCAATTTCAAGATTAATATTCAAAAAAAGCTGGCGTTGTTGTGCCAAATGTAAATACTGTTGTAAACGTGCAGGTTGATCAACCAACCATTGTAAATGCAATTGGATATTCTCAGCAGACGCCATCACCTGCTGATAAAAAGCATCTACCGCACGTATTGGCATTGGCTTGCCAAACAGTACATCTGCTTGTGGAAAGTGCTGCATCACTTCATACAAATGTGGCAGATGAAACAACATAAAACGCTGCGTATTCAGACTTTGGCTTGCGTGTTGCAATATCTCCAAACACGCTAGCGATTTCACCACCAGTCGTGGTTGCAACCGTGCAGGCAAATGGGCTGCAACATAATCCAAGTTATGCTGAAAACGTGCCATATCCACAATCAGTTGCGGTGTTCCTGTACCCTGTTGCTGCAAACTGTGGGTGAGTTGCTGAAAATAATCACTTTTCATGTCACGCTCCCTAATTGAATGCTCTTATTTTGCGATTGCTTGAGTTGTTTATTGAACATCACGCTGCACTCAAACTTGGAATCGTGAAAATTTGTCTTAAATATGGATTAATCCATTTTTGCTGTGGATCAAGCTGCTCACGAAGTTGCATAAAATCATCCCATTTTGGATATAACTCACGTAATTGATCCGCTTGCATACTGTGCAATTTGCCCCAATGTGGACGTCCCTGATATTTTTGTAAAATCGGTTCGACCCATTTAAAAATATGTTGGCAATCTTGTTTATAAAATTGGTGGATTGAAATAGACACCGAATCCCGTCCATAAAAAGGACTCAGCCAAATATCATCGCCTTTGACATAGCGAAACTCGATTGGGAAAAACATGGCGACACGCTGTTGTTTCAAAACCGCCAATAATTCTTCTAAACACGCCAAACCTTGCTCGGCAGGCAATTGGTATTCCATTTCGTTAAATTTGGTATTGCGTGGCGTTGGGAAAATTTGACTCGACCAATCGACATGAGTACTCGGTTTGATAAACACGCCCAACAAAGATTGTAAATACGGATTTAACTGTGGAAAAACACGGGTTATTTCCGAACAAAAATTTAATAAACGGTCTTCTGATAACCAATGTTGCGGACGAGGATCCGTCAATCCTCGGCTCTCATCTAAGGTTTTTAAAATCACCTGATCACTGTGTAAAAATGCCCAAAACTCAATATGGCGATGTTGATGCTTCCAACGGTCTATATATTGATAAATATCACTCAAGGCACATAAACGTAGCTGCTCTTTGAGTTTATAGCGCGAACGGTTTTGTAAAGTGATTTTGGTCATCACCCCAAAACTGCCCAGCGCGACCCGACCTGCCTGAAAAATTTCAGCATTGTGTTCAGGTGAACATTGCAACACCTCACCCTCTGCTGTGAGCAGTTCAAAATCAGTCACCAAAGCCGATAGACAAGGTAAATCCACACCTGTGCCATGTGTTCCTGTTGCAACCACACCTGCCAAACTCTGATGATCAATATCGCCCTGATTTTGCAGCGCCTGATGAATCGGAGCTAGACATTCACCCAGTTTGTACAGCCGAGTCCCTGCATGTAAGGTGCATTGCTGCTTTTGTGCATTAAATTGATGCACCCCCTGAATATGATCTAAATTCACCATCACATCATCGGTTGTGGCTAAGGGACTAAAGGAATGCCCTGCTCCGACCATTCTAATTTTGTCGTGCTTTCGCACAATTTTTTTCAGTTCATCTACATTTTTCGGCTGTAAAAAGTCTGGATAGGCTGTTTGCTTTCCAGACCAGTTACTCCAACGCTGTTTCATAATCCTTCCTTTTTCTGCGTGGCATTTATTTTTATTGCAGTTTGTTTTGCGTTACTTTTTAAAGTACCGCATTAAAAAAATAGAGACACATGGATGAGATAAATGACCTCTCTATCCATATTGATTTAGATTAACCTCCTGACTAGTACATGATTTAGAATATGTTTCACATGGAACAATGTATAAAAAAACTACAATTCATTTAGCGCATTAGCTTTCAAACTGTCACGATATGTTCTTTTTTCTAATTCATCCAAAGGTACAGCGGGCGGTAATAACGATGCTGTATCGCGTTGTGGAATAGGCAAATTCAATTGCTCTGCGAAATATTGAAATTTAGTTTGCAACGCTGCCAAAGTCCACTGTCCATATAAAGTGTGACCACCTTCATAGGCTTGTTGTTGATATTCCTCGAAGGTGGTCACATAGCCCATATAATCATTGCAATATGAAGCCAACCATACTTTTTGAGTCGATTCCAATTCTTGTTGTACGGTTACTTTGAGCCGCTTAGCTGCAACAGTAGTAATTTCCCCAGGACAGCACAGCAAGGTTAAGCCGCCAATTTTAATTAATTGTAATGGCACTACATTCGGTACCAACAAGCTATGATCAATTGCGCCTACACTGGCCTGCTTGTTCATTTCTGCAATCAGTTTGTCTAAAAATTTAGGATAATGATTCAGTGGCTTGCCAAAAATGGTTTTAGAACCACATTCCAGCACAATATCTTTGGGGCCTTGTGAGGCATATAGCTGTTGATAATAGCTATAATCTGCGGCTTGAGGATTACTCAACTTTTTCTTTTTCACTCGCTGCGCTAACCATTGCATACCTTTAAAAATCGGTTGTGCCACACCTGCACCATCTACAGGTGTTCCTGCAAAAAATGCTGCACCATGACAGGCTGCACTGGTTTTTGCATCTGTTTGCCCCATCGCAAATTCAACTGGAATTTCAATATTGCTTAAATCGACATAATGGCACACAGCATCTAAAGCTCCCATTAACGGCGTACCTCTATGTGCCAAAGCTTTCAGTGCCAATTCACTTTGATAGCGACCATTTTGCTGTGTATATTCGTATTCTTTTTCATCGCGCATTGCAGCACGTACCTGTGACTGCTCAGGGCCATGATAATGTGGAGAAACATCACCCGCTGCGGCTTGGGCAAAAATTGCTACAGGATTTTTGACCCCACGTTGTTGCAGTGCACGCTCGGTACAAAGTGCGGCATAACCTTTGTTATCACCATCATGAGCGCTTAAACGACTGCTTAAACAGGTAGCATGCCCCCCAAATAAAGAAAAAACTGCCTGTAAATTACCTTCGCGATAAAAACCAAGCAATTGCATATCACGATCTAAGGCCAAATGTGCCTGTTCCAGCGTTCTACGAGATACATCAGGATTACGGTTATACGCTGTTAAAGAGCGATTCCATGCCACTGGCGTTTCTTCTGCAAAACGACCATTGCTCATATAAATATCGGTTTTTTCTGGGTCGCCAAAGCTTTGAGCACACTGCCCACAATCGCATCGACCACTGCATTTAAATGTTCAGGCACAAAACCAGGTGTGGGCATATTGTACAACGCTTCATGTGCACAACCGCCAGGTGCAGAATGAGTATGCGTTGCCATCAATACCAAACGCTGCGGCTGAAAACGCTCCCCCAGCTTACGCTGTAAACGCTGTATCGCTAAATGACGCATGGCATAGGTCACACACCCCATATCCAGACAGCAAAAAATTAATAAGTCATTGTCTAAGGTTTGAATACAAATACTGCGGGCAAATAAAGCTGTTCGTTGTTCATAGGCACGATGTTTCCAGTTGCCATAACCAAACATGGCAAGCCCTTTTGGCTGAATATGAATTTCCTGTTTATTCCAACCCACCAAATACATTGCAATCGTATTCCTTTTCATCTATACAATCAGTCATGACGCTGATCAATGCCATTAAACAAAATTGCATCACGGCAAATAAGGGTCAAAGCGACAATGGCATGGGGGGATAATCGGACTTATGTCAGCAACTTCAAACTACTTGCTGCAGCACGTGCCGCCTGCCTTATTGTCAGGTCTGATTCATTACGCCAAAGAACAACAGATCCCCTATCAACCATGGTTTCAGGGAATTTCTCAAGATCTTGATCAAATCGTCCAAGGCAATGGTTTTGTTTCATTTCAAGATATTTGCAAAGTGGTGACACGCGCCCTGCAAGACACTCAATGTGCACATTTAGGCTTAGAAATTGGACGTGACAAGGGGCTGATTTCCATGGACATGCTCGGTTTTGCCATGGTGTCCAGTCAAAATGTTGTAGAAGCCTTACAGACAGGACTGCAGTACCATCCCATTTCAGGCAGTGTGATGGATTTGGAGTACGATTTTTCCTCGACCTCTCCTACACTGGTGATGAAAGAGCGTTATCCCACGGGGAACTTACTGCGCTTTTTTTGCGATGAAGTCCTCTCCAGTATTGTTAGCTGCTTAGACGTCATGCTTGGCAATCATCAAGATTTGGTCGAAGTGCATTTTAGTTTTGCCCAACCCGACTATTTAGAGGCTTATCAGGTGCATTATCAATGTCCTCTGCACTTTTCATCATACATGAATGCTTTGGTGTTCCGACCAGAGATTTTAGGACGCCAAATTAAAACCTCTAGTGCCGCCAATTACAGCACCGTCCTGCGTGTCTGCCAACAAGCGTATCAGGATATGCAGGCGATTAATCAACAGCAATATGCACACGTGTTGAGTTATCTAATCGAACAGCATTTACCTCAGCACTTTGATATGCACCAAGCGGCACAACATTTTCAAATGAGCGAAAGACATTTACGCAGACAATTACTTGCCGAAGGCTGCAACTTCCAAAACCTGCGCCAACACGTTTTGGAAAATAAAGCTAAACAACTGCTACAACAGCCTTTGAGCATGACTGAAATTAGCCAACAACTTGGCTTTAGTGAATTACGCGAATTTCGACGTGCATTTAAGCGTTGGACAGGTCTCAGCCCATCACTCTATAAAAGCCAAATGACAGAATAAGTTAATATTTTCCAATAAGCTACTATTTTTATTGAATAAAAAATAGCTGCTAAATTTTACTTAAACTATTTTTTAAATGTACTTACAAGCGATTCAAAACAAAAACAACAGATTTTCGACTAAAGCATAACTGCAAAGCTGCCATAAAATCCCTATCTTTTTAAGTTGGATAAAATAACGACACATATTATGGAGAATAACAATGGTCAGCGCATACGATGAATTACCGCGTACCCCTGCGAACTTTGTCGCCTTGTCCCCGTTACGTTACTTAGAACGGGCAGCTTATATTTACCCGCACCAAAACGCGATTATTCACGGTTCACGTCAAATTACCTGGCGCGAAACTTATTTGCGCTGCTGCCAATTTGCACATCAACTTCAAAATTTAGGCATCAGCAAAAATGACACTGTTTCGGTGCTGCTTCCGAATGTTCCTGCCATGCTAGAAGCACACTTTGCTGTGCCAATGGCGGGTGCAGTGCTGAACACACTAAACACTCGTTTAGATGCCAAAACACTGGCGTTTATGCTCGATCATGCAGAATCCAAAGTGCTTTTGGTTGACCCTGAATTTGCGGCTTTGGCACAAGAAGCCTTAGCGATGGTCAATCATGAAATTTACGTGATTGATGTCAACGATGCAGAATATGAGCATGCTGCCAATGCCCTTAGCATCGGACAGATTGAATACGAAACTTGGCTGGCTGCAGGTGACCCAAATTTTGAATGGCATTTGCCACAAGATGAATGGGATGCAATTAGCCTGAACTATACGTCTGGCACGACAGGCAACCCGAAAGGCGTGGTCTATCATCATCGCGGTGCCTACATTAATGCAGCCAGTAATATTATTGCCTGCGGGATGACCCCACGTGCAACCTACCTATGGACACTGCCCCTATTCCACTGTAATGGCTGGTGCTTTGCATGGACGATGGCAGCCAACGGTGGCACCAATATCTGCTTACGTAAAGTCGACCCTGAACTGATTTTTAAATTAATTGCAGAGCACAAAGTCGATTATTTCTGCGGTGCGCCAATTGTCTTGTCGATGCTCATCAACACCCCTGAGGAGAAAAAGACCCAGTTTGATCACCGTGTTGAAGTGATGGTTGCGGGTGCTGCACCGCCAGCAGCAATTATTGAAGGTATGCGCAATATTGGCATTAACGTAACTCACGTTTATGGCTTAACTGAAACCTATGGCCCATCTGCGCTGTGTGCTTCTCAAGCAGGCTGGAGCGACCTATCCATTCAAGAACAAGCACAATTACATTCGCGTCAAGGCGTGCCTTATCCGCTGCAAGATGGCATGAAAGTTTTAGACCCAGAAACCATGCAACCTGTACCAAAAGACGGCAAAACCATGGGCGAAATTATGTTCCGTGGCAATATCGTGATGAAAGGTTATTTGAAAAACCCAGAAGCCACCGCAGAAGCATTTGCAGGTGGCTGGTTCCATACGGGCGATTTAGCTGTCTGCCAACCCGATGGCTACGCCAAAATTACTGACCGCTCTAAAGATGTGATTATTTCAGGTGGTGAAAATATTTCTTCACTCGAAGTGGAAGAGGTGTTGTATCAACATCCTGCAATTTTGACTGCTGCAGTGGTGGCAAAACCAGATCCACGTTGGCAGGAAGTCCCGTGTGCCTTTATTGAACTGAAAGAAGGCAAGCAGGTCAGCCCTGAAGAAATTATTGCCTATTGCAGTCAACATTTGGCGCGTTTTAAAGTACCAAAGGATGTGGTGATTACTGAAATTCCAAAAACATCGACAGGTAAATTACAAAAATTTGTACTGCGTGAATGGGCCAAAGAGCGTTCAGTCGGTGAGTTCGGCTAAAATTTGAAAATTCTTACACATAAAAGACAATAAAAAACGACTCGTTATGAGTCGTTTTTTATTGCAATCAGACAAGCTCGCGTTTGATCACTTGGTTCTCTGATAGCTTAGTTTTCTGACAGCAAAGCCACTTGCTGCACATAGTTAAACAACTTAAGTTTAGATGCTTCAAGTTCTTCCGCAGACACTTCCTGTTTCATATCACGGTGGATACGCAACACATGCTGACGCAGCGTATGACGCTCAGCTGCTTTATAGGTTTTACTAAAATCATTAATCACAGGGTCGCCGTCTTTAATAATTCGCTCTACCCAACGCTGTAACTGTGCGGTTTTTTTCGCACCTTGCTGCGGCGTCAAATAAGACAAAATTACGCTTTCATCTTCATTACGCAACAATTTACCAATACGCTGACACTGACGACGACGTGCTTCATGTGAAGTAATACTTTGCAATTCCAGTAAAGCATCAATTAAACGCTCTTCTACTGGAAGTTTCTGAATTTGTTTGGCGCTTAACTGCGCCAATTGTTCGCCCAGTGCAGCCATACGTTGTACGGCTTTTTTCTGTTCGGTTTTACTTGCACGCCCTTCTAAAGATTCAAAGTCATCTTCGGTAAAACGTTGCGGTCGACGTGCCACGATTAATCTGCCTCGTAAAATTTTGCTGCAAACAGTGCTTGAATATCAGATAAAGCTTTTTCTTCATCTGCACCATCAATCACCAAGCGTAAAGTAGTTCCCTTGCCTGCACCTAACATGAGCAAGGACATAATATTTTTGGCATCAACCAATTTGTCGCCTTTACCAATTTGGATTGACGAACGGAATTTGGTGGTCACTTCAATCAGTTTCCCAGATGCCCGTGCATGTAAACCTAGTTTATTAATTACGTCAACAGTTGTGTCAATCATGACCAGTGCTTCATTTCTCGGTGTAAGACTTGAATAGACCATTTTGCCTCAAGTGCTTTTTTTAGTCTATCTACGATATAAACGGAACGGTGTTGCCCACCCGTACAGCCAATTGAAATGGTGATGTAGTGACGATGCCCTTCGGCAAAGGCTGGCAACCATTTTTCTAAAAACTGGTGGATGTCCTGAAACATTTCATGGGTTTGCGGACTTTGTTGCAAGAATTCCTGCACAGGTGCATCTAAGCCTGAATGTTTTCTTAGCTCCAAATCCCAATGGGGATTGGGCAAATGACGCACATCAAACACATAATCGGCATCTAAGGGAATTCCGTGCTTATAGCCAAAGGATTGTAAAATCACAATCAGGTTGTCGGTTTGCCCAAGTTTAGACAACAACACATGTTTTAAATCATGCACGCTTTTGTCCGTGGTATCAATATGCACCGTAGAGCGGAACTGAATCGGCATCAACAAGTTTTTTTCTTCTTGAATACATTCATTCAAGCTTTTAAAACGGCTAGAGAGTGGATGCGGACGGCGTGATGCGCTAAAACGGGCAATCAATTCCTGATCTTGCGTGGTCAGATAAATAATATCGACTGAACCATGCTTTTGCAGTTGCTCAAATACCAAATCAAACTCTTGCAAGTCGGCACGGGTGCTGCGTACATCTACCCCCAATGCCAACTGCTCCAAGTTATTTTCCTGATCCAGTTTATCCACAATTTCGGGGAGCAATGCCAAAGGTAAATTATCAATACAGTAATAACCCAAATCTTCCAACACTTGTAATGCCGAAGATTTTCCTGAACCCGATTGACCTGTCACGATCAAAATACGTTTCATGGCATGCAACCCTTCTATTGCCAGCTATGCAGAATGTTTGACCTGCAAATTATCAATTAAACGTGTATTGCCCAATTTTGCTGCAACGAACAACACCAGATCTTCACTAAATGCTTCAATTTTCTGCAATTCTGTTGTACGCGCCTCTACATAGTCCACAACAAAGCCTGCTGCTGTCAATGTTGCTTTAATATTCGCTAACACTTGTGACAAAGTTTCACCTTGCTGTAATGCTTGTGCAGCAGCCTTTAAACTTTGATAGATTGTCGGTGCAATTTGACGCTGTTCAGCGCTCAAATACCCATTGCGTGAACTAAGTGCCAAACCATCTGCTGCACGTACAATTGGCACACCAATCACTTCTAGCGGAATATTCAAGTCACGTACAAACTGACGAATGACTGCCAGTTGTTGATAGTCTTTTTCACCAAAGAAAGCATAGTTTGGCTGTACCATATTGAATAACTTGGTCACGACCACCGCAACACCATCAAAGTGTCCAAGACGCTGCAAGCCACACAAGTCTGCCGTAATCTCACTCACTGAAATATTGGTCAAACGTGGTTTGTTACCATACATTTGCTCAACTGAAGGCGCAAAAATAATGTCGCAACCGACCTCTGCCAACAATTGGCTGTCTTGGTCTAAAGTTCGCGGATAACTGTCAAAGTCTTCATTAGGGCCAAATTGAATTGGATTGACAAAAATACTGACCACCACCACATCACATATTTTTTTCGCTTCGCGCACCAAGGTCAAATGCCCTTCGTGCAAATTGCCCATGGTCGGAACAAAACCAATGGTTTTACGCGCAGCGCGTGCAGGCTGTAATGAAGCCGCTAAGCCTTGAATTGTGGTTTCAGTTTTCATATTACAACTCGACTTGGAAAGTTTGTTCACGTGCTGGGAAAGAACCATCTTGAACTGCAGCATGATAGGCTTTAAACGCATCCAAAATGGCAGTTTCACCCGCTTGTTCTTTCATAAAGTTACGTACAAATTTTGCGACACGACCAAAAGTCAGCCCCAGCATGTCTTGCACCACTAGTACCTGACCGTCAGTGTCTGCACCTGCACCAATCCCAATCACTGGAATTTCAGGGAACAAGGCAGAAATTTCTTGACCTAGCTGTGCTGGCACACATTCTAGTAACAGAATCGCCGCGCCTGCTTCTACCACAGCTTTACAGTCAGCAATCAGTTTATCTGCAGCTTCGCGGGTACGTGCCTGTAATTTATAACCGCCAAATACATGCACCGATTGTGGCGTTAAACCTAAATGTACACAGACAGGAATACCATTACGGGTCAGTGTTGCAACGGTTTCGCTGAGCCATGCACCACCTTCCATTTTGACCATTTGTGCACCCGCTTGCATCACCTCTTTCGAGCTTTGCAATGCATCATTTAAGGTGGCATAACTCATAAATGGCAAGTCAGTCAAAATAAAAGCATGTTGATTACCACGACGCACCGCCGCAGTATGATAAGCCATATCCGCCACGCTGACAGGCAAGGTTGAGTCACGCCCCTGAATGGACATCCCCAAAGAATCGCCAATTAAAATCGTATCAATTTCAGCAATTTCCATTGCTTTCGCCATGCTTGCATCATAGCAAGTCAGGCAGGAGAATTTTCGACCTTCCGCTTTAAATTTTCTTAGGTCACTTAAACTAATCATGAAAATATTCCTCTATGGAAAAAGCATCACGCATGCTTAATTTAAAACTTTATAGCCCTGCCCAATTGCTGGCATCTACAACAGTTAAGCTCGGATGTTCAAGCAATGGCGAGTGTTTTAATAATTGTCCCTTAACGCTTAAGTTAGCATCCAAATCTAACAACGGGATGACGACAAAATCACGTTCTAACACCCCCACATGCGGTACAGTCAGACGTTCATTTTGAATGTTGGCATCAGCATAAATCAACAAGTCTAAATCTAGCGTACGCTCACCCCAATGACGTAAACGCACCCGACCCGACTCTTGTTCAAAACGCTGTAATTCATCTAACAATGCCAAGGCTTCAAGTTCGGTATCTAAACGTACCACAGCATTCAAATAATTAGGCTGATCTTGTGGCCCCATTGGTGGGCTTTGATACAGTTTAGAAGTCTGCACTTGCCCCAAAGTTGCCAGTTTTTGCACCGCTTCAGTCAAAATTTGACGCGAATCGCCCAAATTACTGCCTAAACCAATATAGGTGATGTTGCTCATTGTGTTGGCCCAAAAATCACTTGGCTTAAATCACGTTGCACACGTTTACGTTTTAAAATCGGATGATCTGCACCAATACCTGAACCGTTTGCTGTAGCAGTCAATTGCGCCCGATTTTCTTCATACTGTTTGGCTTTACGCGCACGTCGACTACGAGGCTCAGGCTCATTCACCAAGGGTTCAATCTGCATATCGGCAGCATGTGTTGCTGGTGCCACATCAACAGGTTCTTGCGCTGTTTTACGGCGGCTCTTGGCACGTAATCGGTTATATTGGGCAATCGCACGTTCTTTTTCATCGGTGCTCATAAGCTGGTAGGCATCCCACCACTGACCCATTCCTAAAGTCGAGCTATCGCCTGCTTTTTCACGCAGTAATAAAAAGTCAAAACCTGCACGGAAACGCGCATGCCCAGACAATGCTTCAATTTGCTGTGGTTTCGGTTGCAATAAACGGGTTTGCATTTCCCAAACTTCACGAATAAAAGTTTCAGCAAAACGAGGAATAATGGTACGTGTCGCCTGACGTTTCAGTACATCTAAACCTGCTTGGGCTCGCGCTTCGGCTGCCACCACACCTTTAGAAAGATAAAAGTCACAACGCTCTAAAAACGGTTGCCACAACAGCACCGCATAGAAAAATGCAGGGTTGATGGTTTTACCAATCGTAATCCGTTGATCGGTATTTTTTGCTGCACGTTCAATAAATGAGTTGATGTCTGGCTTGATGTCGGCAAATAACTGACGCCAAATACCAAACTCAATCAACATCGGCAGGACTTTATTTAAATGTCCCATCGTAAAGAGTTTTTGCGACTCATCATATAAACGGTGTGGCGATACATCACGCAATAACTGCGTCATTTCAGGCGTAAAAATTTTAAGAATTTTTGGATCAATATTGAAATTTAATTTGGCAGCAAAACGCAAAGTACGCAGCATACGCACTGGGTCTTCTTCAAAACGTAAAGTTGGATCGCCCAATAAACGCAAGTTTCTGTGCTTTATATCATCTACGGCATTGCAAAAATCTAACACGATGCCTTTGCGTGGCTGGTAATACAACGCATTGATTGAAAAGTCACGACGGGCAAAATCTTGCTCGATTGTGCCCCAGTTATTATCGCGCAGAATCATCCCCGCCGCAGAAGTCACAGCTTTTTTCGGTGGCGCACGGAAAGTGGCCACTTCAATTAGTTCACGCCCTGCATAGACATGCGCCAGCTCAAAACGTCGTCCAATAATTCGGCAACGTCGTCCGAAAACTTCTTTCACTTGTGAGGGTGTGGCATTGGTTACGGCATCAAAATCCTTCGGATTTAGCCCTAACATTAAGTCACGAACTCCACCACCGACGATATAGGCTTCATAGCCTGCTTTGGTTAAAGCATCTAGAACATCTAAAATGGAAGAAGGTAATTGAGCGGTAGATAAACCACATTTTGACGCGCGCAAAGTTTGCAAAAGACGCTGTCTCCTACGTCTGAACGTAAAACAGATAAGATGTCGCTAATCATATCTCTAACACAATCAAAGGGCAATTTGATTCACATGCTAATTTTGCAATGTGCAGTGCTAAAATTCTGCTTGCAGCTACAATGCCAACTTGTGTTTATTCTTGGCAAATAAGGCAGACCCAATCCCTTTGACTTGCTGAAGTTCTTCAATACTTTGGAATTTTCCATTTTGTTTTCGGTATTCCACAATCGCTTGTGCTTTTTTCATGCCCACCCCAGACAATTGCTGCAATTGTTCTAGTGAAGCGCTATTTAAACGCACTTGATTTGTATGCGCACTTTGCTGAGTAGGACGTGCTAAATAATGTTCTGCGCTTGATGATGTGGTTTGAGCCGCACTTAAACGCTGATCTTGCGCGGCTTGCTGCGCTTTCCATTTTAAATAGTTTTGATCATAGCTGTGCCCACCCACCTGCGCAGGCTTAGATTGCACATTTTGTGCTGTAGTCCATACACTGATACTGCATAACAGCAATGCAAGCCAGTACTGCCATCCGAAAGAAAAAAAGCGAAAAGAAACTTTTAATTGCTGCGATATATTCATGTTGCCGCAAAACCTGTCATTTTAATTGTTGTTTTGCCTGCTCCCAAAGTTGATCCATTTCTTCTAAAGTCATATCTTCTATTGTTTTTTGTTGTAATTCGGCCTGATCTTCAATGTAAGCAAAGCGTGTTCTAAATTTATGAATTGTGCCCAATAATGCCAACTCACTGGACACGCCAAGTTTACGCCCAACATTGATTAAAGAAAACAAACAATCCCCTAACTCATCCTGTATTTCATCGGATTGTTGCTGTTGAATCGCCTGTTGTAATTCTTGCAATTCTTCTTCTAACTTGCCATACGCATCTTGCACGGTATGAAAGTCAAAGCCCAATTGTGCCGCATGTTGTTGAATTTGTTGTGCTTGCACCAAGGCGGGTGCATGTTTCACCTCATCTAAACGTGACTTTGCTTTACCCTGTTTTTCTTGTTGTTTGATGGTTTTCCATAAAGCAGCGACATCTTCTGCGCTGAGCTGCGCAAACTGTTCTGCCTGAAAAACATGTGGATGCCGACGAATCAATTTATCGCAAATGGCTTGCACCACATCCTGAAAATCAAATGCGCCTTGTTCGCTATACATTTGTGCCTGAAACACCACTTGCAACAACAAATCACCCAGTTCATCACGTACATCATCTACCTTGCCTGAACGCACTGCTGCTTCAACTTCATAAGCTTCTTCAATTGCGTATTGAGTCAAACTTTCTGGGGTTTGTTTTTGATCCCACGGGCATTGTTGACGTAACTGTTGCATGATTGAAAGCAATTGCTGCATGGGTTGTTCCTTATTTCAATTTATTGCACGAATGCACCATTTTTTTGTTATGCTCAGATGGCAAGGACGATATGCACAACAAAAATAACATCAGGGAGCAAGTTCAAATGCACAGTATCTTGATTAGTGGCGCTGCACAAGGCATTGGTGCCGCAATCGCACAATTGTTTTATCAACAAGGTTACCGTGTCGGTATTTATGATATTCATCTCGCACAAGCACAGCAATTAGCAGAACAATTGGGTGAGCGTGCACATGCAGGTTTGCTTGATGTAGCAGACTATGCCAGTTGGCAAGCTGCGTTATCCGATTTTTGCCAATGGGCAGGTGAATTGAATATTTTGGTGAATAATGCAGGAATTCTCTACTCAGGCGCATTTGAAGACACACCCATAGAAGCGCATCATCGGACTATGGCAGTGAATGTGAATGGTGTATTAAACGGTTGTCATGCGGCTTTGCCTTATTTAAAACAAGCAAGTTTTGCACGGGTGATTAACCTGTCTTCGGCATCTGCGATTTATGGACAAGCCGATTTAATTTCTTATTCTGCTTCCAAATTTGCAGTACGTGGCATTACGGAAGGTTTAGATATAGAGTGGCAAAAATACGGCACTCGGGTCTTAGATGTCATGCCGCTATTTGTACAAACTGCAATGGTGAAAGATATGGATGCAGCCACCATTCAAAACATGGGCGTGCATTTATCGACAGAAGATGTCGCCCAGGTGGTGTATCAACAAGCGACGGTTAAAGATTCGATTCTGACCAATACGCATCGTGCGGTCGGTTTAAAAGCCAAAACCCTAATGCAACTTTCGAGTATTAGCCCACAATGGTTAAATCGTCTGTCGAATAGCTTGTTGGCGAAGCGTCATTAATTCTACATCTATCTATATTTAAATTAAGTTGCTCAAAAAAAATCCCGAATTCACATTCGGGATTTTTTAATCAAACGCGTCAAAATTTAAGCCTTAGCCTCGCTTAAACTTCTTCTCGGCTTTCTTAAACTTCTGCACATAACGACGACGACGTGCCGCAGTACGCTCATCCACTTGTGACTTACGCCCTTCAAATGGGTTTTCAGAGGTTTTAAATTCAATTTTTACAGGTGTACCTTCTAGCTTATAGACTTTACGGAACACGTTTTCTAAATAACGACGGTAATCTGCAGGAGTTTTATCGACCTTATTACCATGAATCACGATGGTTGGCGGGTTCTGTCCACCCATGTGTGCATAACGCATTTTAATAGCGCGACCTTGCACTTTAGGTGGATGGTGTGCATCTGTTGCGTCATTCAAAATTTGCGTCAATTTGGCAGGTGACACTTTTAAGTGCGATGACTCATACGCACGGTGGATAGATGGATATAAGTCACCCACGCCTGTACCATGCAAGGCAGAAATCAGGTGGATTTTTGCCCATGGAATAAAGTCAAAACGACGCTCAACATCTAACTTACATTGTTTGCGATCATATTCGGACATATTGTCCCATTTGTTAATCGCAATCACCATGGCACGCCCTGCTTCAAGTGCGTAACCAATTAAGTGCAAATCTTGCTCGACAATACCATCACGTGCATCAACCACAATCACCACCACGTGTGCATCTTTCATGGCTTGCAAGGTTTTCACAATCGAGAATTTCTCGATCATTTCATCGACCTTACCTTTACGACGCACACCTGCAGTATCAATCAAGGTGTATTTACGTTCGTTGCGCTCAAACGGAATATAGACTGAGTCACGTGTCGTACCTGGCTGATCGTATGCCACTACACGTTCTTCACCCAATAAACGGTTAACCAGTGTCGATTTACCCACGTTTGGACGTCCAATAATGGCTAAACGCAAACCTGTGTCTTGATCATGTGCATCTGGGTTTTCATCTTCAGGAACATCTGCCAAAACGTCTTCCAGCATTTGCTGAACGCCTCGACCATGGCTGGCAGCCACTTGCAATGGCTCGCCCATACCCAGTTTAAAGAACTCAACCAAAGCGGCTTCGGCATGTACGCCATCTACTTTGTTCGCCACCAAGAATACTTTTTTGCCCAAAGTACGCAATTCACGCGCAATTTGCTCATCCGATGCCAACAAGCCTGCACGTGCATCGACCACAAAAATGATCATATCGGCTTCATGGATGGCTGTTTTAGATTGTTCAGCCATGTAAGAGTCGATACCACCTTCACTTTCGCCAATACCGCCAGTATCGACCACAATGAAAGATTTATTTTGATAGGTTGCATCACCATATTTGCGGTCACGTGTCAGACCTGCAAAGTCAGCAACAAGTGCATCACGGCTCTTGGTAATCTGGTTAAACAGCGTTGATTTTCCGACGTTCGGACGACCAATGAGCGCAATTACGGGTTTCATAGATTAACCTTTATTCAAGATCAGTCAGTTTCAATGGTCTGTACATCCGAAACTGTGGAAGAAAGAACAGAGTATGGATGTTGGGTTCAGCGTTGCGACCACGCAAACGACAGAGAGAACATCGACCACTCTATTAAATAAAAACACGGGGCATTGATGATTCAATTACCCCGCGTAAAAATACGGACAACTATTTTAGCATAAAAGTCAGAACAAAATTAGCGGTTCTGCCAAACGCTTAATGCGCCCTTTTGCGTTGCGACATAGAGTTGATTGTCAATTACACGCAATGAACGGACTTCGCCATTGGTTTTTGAACGTCCAACCAGTTGCCCTGAGCTTGGATCAATGAGGTGTAAAACACCATCTAAATCACCGACCACTAAATATTGTCCAAACAACACAGGATTAGATAAACGACGGTTGAGCAAACTGTCATTTTCCCAAAGTGCTTGTCCTGATGTGATTTCGTAAGCTGCAATTTTACCATCTGCAGTGCTGACAAATACACCATTCCCCGCAACTTCTGGACGTTTGGTACTGCTTGCATCTTCACTCCAAATCACTTGTTGTGAAGCCAAGTCCAATACGGTGACCTGACCTTGGTAGCTTGTGGTCACCAAGAATTGACCAGCAACCACTGGGTCGCCATCAATGTCATTTAAGCGTTGAATGTCTGAACGGCCTTCACTAATGGCAACGCGGCGCTGCATACGTGGTACGCCTGTAACAATATCCAGTGCATAGACATAGGCATTTGCAGAAGCAATCAGTACAGTACGTGAATCGAGCGCCACAGGTGCAGCCATACCACGCAAACTAAATTGCACGTTTGGCAAGTTGTAAGTCCACACCAACTGACCTGTTTCGGCATTGTGTGCATATACCGTGCCGTCATTACTTACAGTCACCACACGACCCGCCTGAATTAACGATGGCGCAAGAATTGCACCTGTTAACTGTGCAACCCACTTTTGCTCACCTGTTTGCTGATCTAAAGCAAACAATTGTCCTTTACTGTTTCCTGCAACCACAATGCCATCAGCAGCATTGACACCTGCAGTTAAGCCTTGCTTAGACACTTGTTTTTGCCAAAGACGTTGCTTGCCTTGATAGGCTGCCATCTCACCTTTAGGATCAACAGTATAAATTACCCCGTTTTCGGCATCTAATTGCAGGCGTAGTGGATCGGCTGATGTAGTCGATGCAACGCTTTGTGAAAATACAGGAACTAGACTTTGTGCTTGCTCAAGTTTTGGCAGTGGATTTGGCTTAACTTCTGCAACTTTAATTTTATTGGTAGAACACCCCACTAAAGCGAGGGTTAAAACGGTCAGTGCAAACGGTATTTTATACTTTCTATTCATTAGCTCTCATCCACTTGTGTTTCTAATACTGGGCGTTCAATTTCAGGATCATCCACCAAAACACCAACACTTTCGAGTTTTATTTGTAAAATTTGACGTTCTTGTTTACGTTCCACCAAAGTATCCCATGCACTTTGATAGGCTTTTTTGGCATTTTCACGGTCATTTTTCGCGACATAAACATCGCCACGCGCTTCATCTGCAGTCGCTTTAAATGCAGGATCAGTCACCGCGGCCAAACTTTGAATAGCTTCATCGTATTTCTTTTGCGCCAACTGTGCATAAGCCAAACGCAACTTAACCAATTGCACTAAGCCTTGGTCTTTTACTTTAGAGTTTTCAACTTTCTTTAAGGCTTTTTCTGCGGCAGCAAAATCTTGCTGATCGTAAGCGAGTTTAGCCATTAAGAATTGAGTTTGAATAGCTTGCGCAGAATCAGGGGCTTCTTTCACAATTTTATCGGCAGTTGCAGACAATTGACTGAAGGCATCTGGATTGCCTTCTGCTGTACGTGCATCATCCATCAGTTGTTGCACTTTAGCAGTATTCATTTGCTGCTCTGCCAAGGTTTTTTTCTGCCAATATTGCCATCCGAAAAAGGCAATCAACGCAATTAAAATCCCGCTAATCATGGCTGAACCATATTTTTTCGCAAACGATTTTAAACTATCAAGTTGTTCGTCATCACTCAATGCGCTCATTGGATTACCCTTTTCCTTATGTTATTTGGCTTATTGTGAAGAAAATTTTTCAATGATGAAAGGCACAATTTTGGTCACTGCAACAGTCGTTTGCTCAGCAGTTGCCAAGGTTTTCACTGCCAATTGCTGTGCTTCCGCTTCGCGCTCACCAAAAATCAAGGCATAGATTGCACCTGATTGATCGGCTTTTTTCATTTGGCTTTTCATTGAGCCTTGTGAACCAACTTTTAAGCGAATCTGGCTGCCCGCTTGTTCGAATTGGTCACGAATTTGCTCAGCTAAAACCAACGCCTTGCCTTGAGTTGTTGGATCTGCCAACAAGAATACTTCACAATCACGTACAGGCGTATTGTCTTCGACTTGTTCAAGCAACAACAATAAACGCTCAATGCCCATGGCGAAGCCCACGGCAGGTACGGACTGATCTGCCTTACCCTTCAACTGCCCAACCAAACCATCATAGCGCCCGCCTGCACAAACTGTGCCTTGCGAACCTAAATGCGTGGTTGTCCATTCAAAAACGGTTTTATTGTAATAATCTAAACCACGTACCAGTTTTTGATTAATCACAAACTCAATGCCTGCATCGGTTAAATACTGCTGTAATTGGGCAAAGTGATTCAGCGTATCTTCACCCATAAAATCATGCAATTTTGGAGCATTTTCTAGGATGCTTTGCGTTTTAGCATCTTTCGAGTCCAAAATACGCAGTGGGTTAGTACTTAAACGACGCTGTGAATCTTCGTCTAAATCGGCTTTGTGCGCTTCCAAAAACTCAACCAAAGCGGCACGATACGCTGCGCGCTCATCCGACTCACCCAGCGTATTCAACTCTAAGCGAACTTTATCGGCAACGCCCATACGTTTCCATAAACGCGCAGTCATTAAAATAAGTTCGGCATCCATATCTGGTGTTGCAACGCCAAAAGTTTCTACACCAAATTGGTGGAATTGACGATAACGACCTTTTTGCGGTTTTTCATAACGGAACATCGGGCCGATATACCACACGCGCGGTGTCGCACCACGTAGCAAATTGTGCTCTAACATGGCACGTACACAACCTGCAGTTCCTTCAGGACGCAAAGTCAAAGACTCAGGCGGATTGCCCTTGTCTAAGAATGTGTACATTTCTTTTTCGACGATATCGGTAGCATCACCAATTGAACGCTTAAACAAATTGGTTTGCTCAACCATCGGCAAACGAATTTGTTGATAACCATAAGCATCCATTAAAGATGCTAAATGTTGCTCTAGACGTCTCCACGCAGGTGTTTGCGTTGGAAGAATGTCATTAAAACCTTTAATTGCAACAATTGAACTCATGACTTACTCAGAAAAATTTGTACGAATAATCTCTTTAGATTTAGCTTCTTCAAGCTCTGTAACACGCTGACGAACCATGCTTTCGATTTCATCAACGAGTTGATTGGTATCAATTAAATGGCTCTTTTCACCATTACGATAAACCAATGAACGCGGACTTGCGCCCACCACACCAATATCAGCTTCTTTAGCTTCGCCCGGGCCATTCACTTTACAACCAATGACCGATACATCCATTGGAGTACGAATATCTTCTAAACGCTCCTCCAATGCCTGCATTACAGAAATGACGTTAAATTCCTGACGTGAACAGCTTGGGCAGGCAATAAAGTTAATCCCGTTAGAGCGTAAACCTAAAGATTTTAGAATATCGAAACCGATTTTGACTTCATCTTCAGGTTCTGCCGCAAGCGAAATACGCATAGTATCGCCAATACCTTCCATGAGCAGACCGCCCAAGGCAATTGCAGATTTTACGGTGCCTGTACGGTAAATACCTGCTTCAGTTACGCCTAAATGTAATGGATTATCAATTTGTTGTGATAACAAACGATAAGCATCCATGGTTAAAAACACATTCGATGCTTTGACTGAAACTTTAAATTCCTGAAAATCTAAACGGTCTAAAATATCAATATGACGCATGGCAGATTCCAGCAATGCTGCACCTGTCGGCTCGCCATATTTTTTCTGAATATCTTTTTCCAGCGATCCTGCATTCACACCAATTCGCATAGAAATATCATGATGTTTGGCAGCAGCCACCACTTCACGAATCTTGGCTTCCGAACCAATATTACCTGGGTTAATCCGCAAACAGTCTGCACCTGCATCGGCAACTGCCAATGCAATTTTATAGTCAAAGTGAATGTCTGCCACCAACGGCACAGATACTTGCTTACGAATTTCACCAAATGCAGCTGCGGCTTCCATGGTTGGTACAGAAACACGCATGATGTCTACGCCCGCATCTACACAACGCTGAATTTGCGCCACAGTTGCAGCAACATCACAGGTTTCTGTATTGGTCATACTTTGGATGCTGATGGGCGCATCACCACCCACATAGACAGAACCCACACGGATTTTACGGGTCGGACGGCGTTGAATTGGATTTACAATCATGATATCGCTCTACCTTGCTGCATTATCGAGATAAACGGAATTCTGCTTTTCCGTTCACAGTATATGGCGATAATGAAATCGACTCATTGTTCAAACTTAATGACACAGCAGTCGCATCATCTAAGCGAATTTGAAATGGGGCTTCGCCTTGTAAATTTAAAGTAGAGGCTTGACGTCCTGTCGCTAAAACATTGCCAGCAGAGTCAACAATATGCACTGAAGTTGGACGAGCAAATTGCAAATTCAGCTGATCGCCCGAAGCAAGTGCAGGTGTGCTGCCTGTCGCATTGTCAGAAATGATTTGCACATCGGATTGCAGTACTGCAATTTCAGGTTCTGCTCCATCTTGACCAGACGACATCCAGTTTTGAATTAGCGCGACCAATGCCCACAACAACAGTAATACCGCCACAATCACGGCGATACGTGTGAGCCACTTTTTATTACGATCACGGTTAGAGCCAGGCAGTTTTCCCATAATTTTGATGGGTGAATTGTTCAAGGCGTGATTTGGCAACAAGCCTGTATCGTTGGCATAAATTTCATCAAAACGCTGAATAATGGCTGAAGCATCGACCTGTAAATATTTGGCATAGGTACGATAATAGCCTTTAATAAAGGTCGCTTCAGGCAAAGCGGTATATTCGTCTTGCTCTAGCGCTATCAGCGTTTTTAATGGAATTTTCAAATCTTTTGAAACATCATCCAGTTCGCGTTTTTGATTGACGCGAATTTGACGAAGGTACTCACCTGGACGTTGAACATTTCCTAATGCATGGGGTACAGGCGTTGTCCCCTGTGTGGGTTGCGGTGAATTAGGATTTACTTCCATACGGCCTCAGTACTGTACTGTAATTGCAAATAACGTTGGTATTCTTGGCTATTGGGAAATAATGCACGCAGCTGGTTCACTAAAACCTGAGTTCCCAATTGATCGCCATTGGCACGTGCTAAACGAATCCCAATCCATAAGGCACGCGCACCCTGATTTTTTTGCCCCACAGCACGTACAAATTGTTCATACAGCTGTCGTGCGGGTGCAAATTGTTGTCTTAAATATAAAATTTCCGACAACTCTAACATTGAAACATAAGAATCGCGATTGGCTTGCAAGGCTTGTTTGAATGACTTTTCAGCATTCTCTACATCGCCTAATTTCAAGTAAATACGACCTACATTTTCCAATGCTCTAAAGCGCTGATCATAACCCAGCGTTGCACCTGCAATGCTGAGCTGCTCAATCGCATCATTATAGCGTTCTACTTGATATAAATACGTACCATAGTTGTTACGCGCTTGTGCATTTTTGGGGTCAGCGGCAATGGCACGCTTAAAATATGCATCGGCTTTTTCTAAATTCAGCTTGCTACCTTCTTGTTGCAGCAACACACCCATCATCATATTGGCGGTGGAATCACGTGAATCACTTTCCAGCGCTTGATCGAGTGCACGTTTGGCTGAGTCTAAATCGCCATTTTTTAAGTATTCTGCTGCCAACTGCGTACGTACTTGCACCGCTTTTTCAGGGTCTTTTTGCCCTAAGGTTGGAGCTGTGGTTTGACAAGCTGCAGCAAAAATTGCCGAAATACAAACAGTTGTAATTTGTGCGATTTTAAATACAGGCTTATTCAATGGACATCCCCTTTGCGTCTTCGTTCGATGCAAGTTACTTATCTATAAAAGTCATTATCCTTGCGAGCGTATGATTTCATTTTGCGCTGCAACTTTCTTTTTCCACTGTTCGGCACGGCGGGTGCGGTCTGCCACTTGTCCGACCAATTGCCCACACGCGGCATCAATATCATCACCACGTGTCTGACGAATCGTACACACAAAACCTGCATCAGACAAAGTTTTTTGGAAAGAAATAATTCGATTTCGGCTTGAACGTCCATACGGCGCGTGTGGAAATGGGTTAAATGGAATCAAATTAATCTTGCTTGGCAGGTTCTTGAGTAGCTTAATCATTTGCTGCGCATGTTCAGGATGGTCATTTACACCATCTAACATGACATATTCAATGGTCACGTGTTTACGCGCACTTTCGTTGCCATCTTTGCCAATATAACGCTGACAAGCTGCGATTAATTGTTCCAATGGATATTTTTTATTGATTGGAACAAGTTCATCACGCAGTTCGTTATTGGTGGCGTGCAAAGAAATTGCCAAAGCCACATCAATATCTTGTGCCAATTGGTCAATTTTAGGTACAATACCCGAAGTCGATAAAGTCACACGACGCTTAGACATGCCATAAGCAAAGTCATCTAGCATAATGCGCATGGCGTTCAAGACGGCATCGTAATTCAACAACGGTTCGCCCATACCCATCATCACCACGTTGGTCACAGAACGCTCACGTTCAATCACAGGCACATCTTCCATATAGGAATAGTTTGCCATCCACAACTGACCAATAATTTCGGCTTGGATTAGGTCACGCTGAAAACCTTGTTTACCCGTAGAACAAAATGAACAGTCAAGTGCACAACCTACTTGCGATGAAATACACAGGGTTTTACGTGAGCCAGTTTTGTCTTCGGCAGGAATCAGAACGGTTTCGACCAATGAGCCTTCACCATCACCCACACGGAATACCCACTTACGAGTACCGTCTTTAGAATAATTTTTATGCACCACTTCAGGCGCTTTAATTTCACAAATCTTTTCCAGTTTTTCACGTAACTTGCCTGAAATATTGGTCATTTCAGCAAAATCTGTAACAAAAAACTGGTGAATCCATTTCATCACCTGCCCTGCACGGAATTTCTTCTCGCCTAAATCTTCAAAGAATTTTTCCATTTGTGTACGTGACATGCCAAGGAGATTCACTTTCTCTGCAGTCGCAGACTGTGCAGGAGCGGACGCAGATGCTTGCTGAACATCTGTCGCAGATGCAGCGAGGACTTCTGTACTCATGTGTGTATACCTAAACCATGTCTAAAGATGAAAGGAGAAGCTCAAGAGGTGAGCAAAGGTTTATTCAGAAAATAAAAATCGGAGAATAAAAAACCAGATAAGCATAATAACACTTATCTGGTTTGAATACTGCGTATTAACGAGTACGTGGGCAAACTTCAGTTTGAGCAAAGAAGTAGTTTACTTCACGCTCTGCAGATGCAACTGAGTCTGAACCGTGAGCAGCGTTTTCATCGATGCTTACAGCGAAATCTGCACGGATTGTACCAGGTGCAGCTTCTTTAGGGTTTGTTGCACCTAAAATTTCACGGTGAGCAAGAACTGCGTTTTCACCTTCAAGAACTGAAACAACGACTGGACCAGAAGTCATGAACGCAACTAGGTCACCAAAGAAACCACGTTCTTTGTGCTCAGCGTAGAAGCCTTCAGCTTCAGCTTGAGAAAGGTGTTTCATTTTAGTCGCAACGATTTTAAGACCAGCTTTTTCGAAACGAGCAAAGATGTCACCGATGTGGTTTTTAGCAACTGCATCTGGTTTTACGATAGATAAAGTACGTTCAATAGCCATGATTGGCTCCTTAAGTCAATGTTGACGCGAAAATTTTGCCGCATTATACCGAATAATGGGCTATTTTCTGCTTTTGATGTGTAAAAAAATTGCTTTTTTCGATATGAAGCGCATTGTGCAGGACCTTGATCGGCAAATCAATCTTGCTTCACACCGCTAGATTAACGTGCTTCGTCAATCCACGCCATTTGAATGGCTTCTAAGATGCCTTCAGTCGATTTTTCGGGATCATCTTGAAACTCTGGCAAAGCACAGACCCAAGCGTGCAAATCGGTAAAACGAATCCATTGCGGATCGACATCGGGATGCGCCTCATATAACTCAATGGCAATGTCGATGCTGTCCGTCCAACGTAAACCCATGTGTATTCCCTATTCTAGTCAAGACAGCGACTACTTTAACAAATTTCGCATGGGCTGCCTGCCATTACTGCACTGAATTTTCGATTTGGTTTTATCCAAGCTTATAAAACAATATTTACATAAGGTGCAGCCAAAATAATCGCACTCGCCACTGAACCGCCAATCATCGCCCCGACTGCCACATCACTCGGATAGTGCAAGCCTAAAATCATACGGGAAACGGCCACCAAAATCGTAAAGGGCAACATCAACATCAACAATACTGGCTGGATATAACCCAAAACCGTTGTGGTCATGACTGCATGCAAAGTGTGACCTGATGGGAAGCTAAAATGATCTAAGGGACGTTCACCCAAACGGATCACTTGGTGTACCTGATACGGACGTGGACGGACGGTTTTTTGTTTTAAATATTTATAAATACCTGTGCCGACAGATCCGCCTAACAACAGATAAATAATTTGTAAACTATAACCAATGCCCTGCATCATCCATGCACTTGCGAGCATGACATACCAGAACACACCATCGCCCAAACGGCTAATAACTTTAAAAAATTGTGCCACCCGCTGAGAGTGGGAAAAATGGTTAAGATACAAACAGCCTTTTAAGTCGAGATCCAGCATTCTTATTTTTGCATTTTTAAACTTCATCAGTTCTCTCCTCTTTGGCGTATAGCTAAGATGGCATGTGTAGCTCCTTCGCCACCTGATATAACGCCTGCTCAAATTGTTGGACTGGATACTGCCAGCCAATATTTAAAGTCGCTTTGCGGGCGTGTTCGCCCATCTGTCTAAGGGTTGTAAGATCTGGAAGTCGGTGGATATGACCGACCAAATCTTCTGGCTGACCGAGTGGACTCAACCAACCTGTTTCATTCGGTTTTAGATGTAAACGTGCACAAGCATAATCATACGCAATGACAGGTAAGCCACTGGCCATGGCTTCTAACACGACATTACCAAAGGTTTCCACCTGACTGGCGAAAGCAAATACATCGGCACTGGCATAGGCTTGTGCAAGTGCTGTCCCACTTAAACTACCTGTAAAAACAATATCTCCCTGAGTGTTCAAGGCTTCTAAACGCTCACGGTCTGGGCCATCTCCAACAATCACCAATTTCACAGGCTGTTCGGTATTTTTTGGCATACGCTGATAGGCATCAATAATAAGATTGACTTCTTTTTCAGGTGATAAACGCCCGACATACAACATCACCCGCGTGTTTTCACTGGCACCCCAACTTGCTCGCAGTTGGGTCGAACGAAAATCTGGTGAAAAATATTCAACATTGACACCACGCCCAACCACCACCAAAGGCCCTTGCACACCAAACTGACGCAATGATTTTTCAGTATGGCTACTTGGCACACACGTCAGCGAGGTATTGTTATGAAACCATTTTAGATAGTGCTGAATTGGCTTGAGTAAAAATGCCAAATCGAAAAAACGGCTAAAATCTTGAAATGCGGAGTGAAAACCACTTGATACTGGAATATTTTTTGATTTTGCAATATGTAAACTGGCAAGCCCTAAAGGGCCTTCAGTGACGATATGCACCACATCAGGTTGAAACTCATCTAAAGCCTGCGAAAGTTTAGACCACTGCGGCCAGCCAAATTGTAAATTATGATATTTAGGAATGGCTTGTGCTTTTACCAGACATTCTTGATACGGTTGGAATTGAGTGCAGGCTTGTTTTTGTTCAGGGCGAATCAATAAAATTTTGTGTCCAAGTTCCTGCAATCCTTTGCAAAGCTGCAACAGTGAACGTGCCACACCATTAATTTCAGGTGGCCAAGTTTCTGTTACAAGGGCAATTTTTAAACGTGGGCGGACAAGGTCTGAGAGTTCAGAGGTAGGCTGGCTGCTTTTTTGTTTTTGATCTTGTTTGAAATGAAATTTAAATGCATCGCTGTAACGCTCTAATTTACTGCTCTGCTTTGCCAATACATTGCTCATCGCCTTTTTGCTCAATTCTTATTTTATGCTTGCTAGCATAGAGCAGCTGCATTGCAGTAATATGATGCTTTGGTGACACATTTGTCATTTTTTAAACAACTAGATGACCACTCATACCTAGTTTTATGTATATCCTTTGCTGTCATTCAGCAAAAAATAGATAAAAAAAGCAGATATTGTCTACCTGCCTGCTGAATATCTTGTTTGCTGAATACCTGATCCGCGGCGCATTTTGTCTGGAACTGCCGCACATCTAAGCCCTCTAAAAAAGTAAATTAATATACAACTCATCGGTATAACGCCCTGCTGGCGTTGTCAAACTCGGTTGTTCATCCAAGCGTACCGCGACACTGTATTTATGTCCTGTCGTAGAAACATGCCCTGCGATAGGCGTGTTCCACAGATTTGTTTTTGCTCCCATAATACTCATACTGGTGCGTAAACGGTGTGTGCCATTATTCACAAAACTGCTGCCATGTTTGTCACGTAAATTACGACTACTGAACTGAATGCTATAACCTCGATCACAGCGCACATTAAAACTGGTTGCAGTCTGGCTACGGTATTGTGAGCTCATTTGCAATAAAGATTCACTGACCGAACCAATGGTGCAAGCCTGTGCAGGAAAACAAATCCAGCATCCACACAGCACTAGACTTAATTTTTTTACCATCCCTAATCTTTTCATGTTCTCATCCTCAATCATCCTGCTGATATACTTACTGACAAATCAAATCTAACTGTCTGGTTTGTGGAACAGTGCCTGCTTTAATTTGAGGGACTTCAAGTGAACTATGGCAAACTTTTCCACCTTTGGTTTTAACCTTCAGCGTATAACTGCCTGCTTTCACACCATATAAATGTACTTTTCCATCGCTGCCCACAGGTACAAATTCGGTTGCATCATCACTTAAATACACTTCACTGCCCTGCACAAAGGTCTGCTGATCGGGCGTGAGTAAACGCAATATGATCAATCCTGTACGCTGAACAGGGAAATTCACTTTATAGCCGCGTTGATTCATACCAATCACTTTTTGGCTTGAATATTCAAAGCTGTCATACAAATCTAACTGGTCTTGATCAAAAGACACGTCGTAATTGACGTAAGGCACAATGTCGTGCACAAACACATAACCGTGTTGATTGGTTTTAGCAACAGGTGTTAAGGCACGTTGTACTTCCACATTTGGAATATCACCAACATTCACCAAAGCAAAAGCATTGTCTACGTATTTGGTCATGGCCCATTTACGGTCTAACCACACTACTGCACCCTGATAATTGGCTTGACTGTAGCTAAAGCTCTCACTTTCATCGTGGCTTAAATATAAATTGCCCATCGGCATTTTCAGGGCGGTATAAGCATTTACCCCAATATCCCCTTCTGCTTGTTGGTGACGCACAGCAAGGGTGTAATCCACACCATTTTGCGTCAGACTGCTTTGTGCATAACGCAACTGGGTTTGCTCATCAAAATTATGCGAAAGCTGCGCACTGCGGCGTTGGTCAAATTGATAGTTCAGCGTTAAATATGCCCCGTCGCTATCCTGCATTTTCAAATCTTTATAATAAGAAAACGACAATGAAGTTTGACGCCCAAACATACGAGAAAAACCGACTGTAAGCATTTGACTATCTGCAAAGCTATTATTTGCATTGGGATGATAACGGCGCTCTAGATAGTTCACATTTAAGGTATTAATGAAAGGAATATTGAAAATACTGACATAAGCTAAGTTGTCGTATTCCACTGTTTGTGTCATATCGCTATAACCCAAACCACGATATTCAGGACTGTAGTATTTATGACTTGCACCAAGTGCAAGCCGACTTCCATTACGGCTTAACGAAGCACCAAAGGTATAACCATCGCCCCAATCACTGTGGCTAGACGCAGCATGCGTATCTAACAAGGCATATTTGCTGAGAGATTGCGTCCATAGCAACCCGACATTCTGCACATCTTTGCTATAACTTAAATTGGTTCCTAACGTCGTGCTGTCTGTAATTCCACGTCTGAAATAAAGGTTGCCAAAAAACTCACGATAATCATCCGACACGTAGTCGTAGTCATAACGCAGCTTTCCTGCAGAAAAGTTGTATTCGTTCAGTCCTGGTTTGAGTAGTTGCGTGGTGACATAAACTGGAAAAGATTGCACGGTACGATTTCCCAATACATCTTCCACCACCACTTGCGCCTCGCCCGACTGCTGAATATTTGCACCCGTATTTAAGGTATAGTGCCCAGGCGTCACTTGTTGCTGATATAAATTGATGCCATTAATGTATAAATCGACGGTGGATGGCAGTACAGCACTGCCTCTTAAGGTGGGTACATTCCAATAAATAAAGTCTGGATAACTACTAAAATTTGAACCAAAAGACACACCACCAAATCTGAATGTATCTAATAAAGGATTGTAAACGCTGGTGTTATCGCCCAAAGTTAAACGCTGATAGCGTGATGGAAATTCTATTTCAAAACTGGTATTCAAACGCAGTAGCTTATCTTGATCTTGCTCTGCCTCTTTGCGATACATCATGCCATTTTTAAAAATCCAGTAATCCTTAAAAATACCAAGCTCCGCCAAGCCATTTAATTCATTGTAATTATCATAACGTGCATACAGCACATCATAATTTAAAAAACCGCCCAACTCTGCTTTAGATGGAATCGCATGGGGTTGGCTCAGTTGTGCATCTATAAAATAGCTGGCAGGTACAGTCAATTTAATCGCTTGCAGCGCAAAATCTTGCTCAGACTGAATTTCATTGGTGGTTACAGAACAGAACTGAGTTTGTGCGCTGTGTTTTTGTAAACGGTCTTGCTGTAAACCGAGTTGTTGCAAGACCTCACATTCCATATAGCGTTGCCCATCCTGCTGCAACACCAGACTTTCAATGACACGATCTACGCCATTTAGCCAGACACTATTCAATGCCATTTCAGTATTGGCAGCATTGGCGGGTAATGGTATCCCCCACAGGATACATTGCAGCGCAAAAAACAGTCGAGTTCTATGCATGATTTAGCCCTTCATTTTTAACTCAATGGCTTGCTCACTTTTATCTGTTTCAAGTTTGAGTATGTAATTTTTCAAATCACTAAGTTTGATTTGCCCCATATCAAAGCTGTGTTTTTGTTGATTTAACAAATATTTCATTTCACGTGTGGTTGCAATGGGTTGTTTTTGTTGATTTAAAATGCTGATTGAAGAAATTTGCACATGCGATGCAGCATGATTTTCTATCTCTAAAAATAAATGGTCGTTTTGATAACGCGGGGTTGCAGTCACCTGAATAGCATCTTGCTTACCCACAAATAAAGGAACAGAAATCGTAAATAAAAATTGCAGGGCGTCTTCTTCCACCACAGGGGCAATTTCTTTAAAAACAATACGCCAAGTTTTTTCTTGCGCCATTTCTTCCTTAGAAAGTGGTCGGCTAAAACCTACGCGTATCACTTGTTGTGCATTCGGTTGTAAAACAAAGTTTTTAGGATTAATTAAGATGTCTTGTTCTGGTTCTAGCACATCTTCACCCTGTGCATTTTGCGACCATTTGTAGGCAGACATTTCAAAGCTTTTCGGTTCAGTAAGGTCTGTGGCTTCCATGACCACCGTTGCACTGCGTTGTCGTGCTTTATCGCCCAAATACATTTGAGTCGGTGAAATCACCAAATTTGCATAAACTGCCTCTGCACATAAACAACTTGCGACCAGCACATATTTCAATAATTTTTTCATGCATCCCCCAACAATGTCTGATTACGCTTGTCTTTAGACTAAAAAGTTGACTCCACCCTGTCGGTAAAGCCAACTGATTCAGATTGCGTTCAAGTGAATTAGAATGACACTCGAATGTTGTATTTATCGGTATAGGTACCCGCTGGTTTAGAAATACCTACACCGTCACTTTTAACCAAGACATTGTAAGTACTCCAGCCATTGTTGCCTGGCGCAATATTGGTTTGCTGATCGTTTAACTGAATCAAAGATGGTGAACCCGCACGTTTGGTTTCAACCGTTAAGCCCACTGCATGATTACCTGATTTGGCTGCAGATTTGGTTGTTTTGCCTCCACCAACACGGTTGTCGGTATCGACCAATAAGTTGTAGTTTGCATTCGCCCCAACCATAAATTGACCAGAAGCTTCTGCACCATCTTTTAATGAGATACTTGGTGTTTTCACTTTCAGCTCACAGCGCTTAGGCACAATCACTTGAATTGGAATACTTCCTGTACATGGCCCTTCGTTACATACTGGGGTTGGCTTAGGGTCTGGTTTAGGATGATGATTACCACCCGCCATTGTTACCGTTGAAAAAGCTCCGAAAACCATCAAAGCAGCAGCAGTTTTAATAAATTTAGACATGTCACTTCTCCATAACTCTTATAAAAAACCATTTTTTAATCATTCACTCACTTGAGATATCGTTAGAATTATTGAAACTCAATCCTTAGCAAGCTTCTTCATTTTAGGTATTTTTCACAAGAAACCATCTATGCGCCCTATTTCACGCAATATTAAATAAACCTTGGATTTCAGAAAATTAGGAGATTAAAGTACTGTTTTAAATGACATCGCAAAAAACTAGGGAGCAGCTCACTCCCCAAAATTTGTGATCCCAATTCTAGGGATACCCAAAAAAATATATTTATTTACATTTAAACCAACACATTGTTTTTATTTAACTTTAATAACATTTTTATTTTAACTTTTGTTACATTTTAAGTAGGTTTATTTTTAAAAGAATGGTCAAAATTCAGTTTTTAGCCTAATTTTTACTACACTTTTCACGTATTTAATTCACTATCTCCTATCACATTCAGCAGACTGAGCGTTTTTTAACATCAAATCTCACCAATTACAGGGATTGCCTCTCGCTATAAAAAAGCCATGTTTTGGGCGGCTGAATCTATCCAAAAGATCAAATTTGCACACCACCAACTCAACGAAGAAACAGTTGATCATTCATCTATATCTGTAACGTGAGAGATAAACCTCGCAAGATGTTTAGCTAACTCATAACGCAATAGCAGACAAAATAAAACCCCATTCAAACTATTGCCTGAACGGGGTCATCACACCTGAGTCAATCATGTTGACTCAGGTACACACGCGTGACTTATTTAACGTAAGTCAACCAATGTGCATATTTGTCATTCTTGCCTTGAACTGCGTCAAAGAAAGTTTTTTGAATTTCAGTGGTAATTGGGCCACGTGAACCACAGCCAATTACACGGTCATCGTATTCACGAATTGGGGTAACTTCTGCTGCTGTACCTGTAAAGAAGGCTTCATCGGCAATGTAGAATTCATCACGTGTAATACGGCGTTCAACTACCTCATAACCCAAGTCTTTAGCAATTGTGATCACCGTTTGACGCGTAATACCATCTAAAGCACCGCCTGCGATGTCTGGTGTATGTAAAACGCCATCTTTAATTAAGAATACGTTTTCGCCAGAACCTTGGCATACATAACCTTGTGGATCCATCAACATCGCTTCGTCATAGCCTGCTTGCGCTACTTCTTGGTGTGCAAGAATAGACAAAGTGTAGTTACCAGAAGCTTTAGCTTTACACATGGTCACGTTTGGATGATGATGCGTAAACGATGAAGTTTTAACGCGAATACCTTTAGCCATCGCTTCTTCACCCAAGTATGCACCCCACCCCCAAGCCGCAACAGCAGCATGAATGGTGTTATTGGTTGCAGCAATACCCAGTTTTTCAGAACCAATCCAAATTAATGGACGTAAATAGCACGATGAAAGTTTGTTTTCACGTACCACATCAATTTGCGCCTGTTCTAAAGCTGCTTGATCAAATGGTACTTTCATTTGATAGATTTTTGCAGAGTTTAACAAACGCTTAGTATGGTCCTGAAGACGGAAAATCGCAGTTCCGTTTGGCGTTTCATAAGCGCGGACACCCTCAAACACACCCATACTGTAGTGTAAGGTATGCGTTAAGACGTGAATTTTTGCATCACGCCAGTCAACCAATTGTCCATCTTGCCAAATAAAACCATCACGATCAGCCAAATTCATGGCACACACTCCAAATGTTTATACAATAGTCATTTTAATCCAACGCAGACATAGCAGTCGGATCAATTAATCTTTGCCATAACTTGCAAACGACCTCACGGGTATCGTACCAGTCCGCAGCATTGACTTGCATGGATTGATTTGCAAGGGCTAAGCGGTGGCTTTCGGCTCGTTCACGGAGATAAGCTTGAATCAATGCTGTCGCATCGTCGCTGGATAAGCAACCTGTTTTTGCGGCATCTTCAAGGATTCTTACGTTGTCGGAATAATGGGCGAGATCAGGATTCGACCCACTCCAGGCTAATACCGCATACTGTGCCATAAATTCGATATCAACGATACCACCTGCATCCTGTTTTAAATGAAAAATTCCATCTTTTTTTTGCTCTTTAGATGAACCCAAATGATCTTTCATTTTTTGACGCATTTTCAGCACTTCACTGCGGACATAAGCTTCATCTCGCGGCTGGGTTAAAATCTGACAACGCAACACTTCAAACTTGTCACGTAAACATTGCTCACCCGCAATACTGCGCGCACGCACTAAAGCCTGATGCTCCCACAGCCACGCACTTTTCAGTTGATATTGCTCAAAGGCCCGTAAACTGGTCACCAATAAACCCGCATCTCCCGAAGGACGTAAACGGGTATCGACATCATAAACTCGACCATCTAAAGTTTGCGTGGTCATTAAAGATACAAATTTACGTGCCACCCGCATAGCAAATTCAAAGCCACTGATCGGTTTAATGCCATCAGTATCGGCTTGTTCATCCATGTTGTGAATAAAAACCACGTCTAAATCTGAGCCGTAACCAAGTTCGATGCCACCTACTTTGCCATAACCAATAATGGCAAAAGCGTTATGCTCCAAACCACAGCGCTGCCCTTCACTGTCTAGCGGATAACCATGTTTTTTGACAATCATCTGATAGGCCAGTTGTAGGGCTGCATTTGCGGTCACTTCGGCAATATCGGTTAACGCATCTGACACTTTCATTAAGTGACTTTCTGCCAGTACATCGCTGGCCGCAACTGTTAATACGTTGGATTTTTTGAATAAACGTAGCACCCGCATGAGGTCTTCAACTTCATCCAGTTCAATGCGCAGCAATTGTTGGCGCAAAGAATCTTCCAAATCGCTGCGTTTTGGCAATTCAAAATCCATAGATAAAAATTCATCCAACAACACAGGATATTGCGTCAATTCTTCACAAATCCACGGGCTGACTGTGGCCATTTTTACCAAGCGTTGCAGTGCCCCCTTGCTTTCAATCAGCATGACCAAATACACGGTACGACGCAGAACAGATTCGACCAGTGGCATTAAACGCATCAATGCCATTTGTGGATTTTCTGACTGCAACACTGCTTCAATCAAGTGTGGCCAAAAGGTTTTTAAACGCTGTAAAGCTTTGGCGGTGAGTTTTTTAATGGCATGTCCATACCAGAACTCATGCACTAAATTTTTCGCTTGATCGTCTAGTACCGCATCGAGCTGTTTTTCTAGCTGACTGTAATTTTCCAGCAAAGAATCGGGTTCATTTTCTTTAATTAAATGCTCAAACTGATAAATGACTTTGACACGCTTTTCATTTAGGGTCTGCATAAAGCTGTCCCAATCGGCAAAGCCCAAAGTATCGCTAATGCGTGCGCGTAACTCAGGTTCAGTCGGTAAAGCTTGGCTTTGCTGATCATTCAAGGCTTGAATGGCATGTTCTACTCGACGCAGGAATAAATAGGCATCTTCCAAATCCAGTACGGCTTGTGGCTCTAGCAATTCAGCTTCGCCCAAATGGCGCAAACTCACCAAACACTGGCGGTCTTGTAATTCTAGTTTTGAACCACCGTAAATCAGCTGAAAAACCTGCACAATAAATTCAACTTCACGAATACCGCCCGCGCCCAATTTAATATTGTCTTCAATATTACGACGCTGCACTTCGCGCTCAATCATGGCTTTCATTTCGCGCATGGCTTCAAAGGCGGTGTAATCGACATATTTGCGGAATACGAAAGGTCGGGTCATTTCCAGCAGTTCATAACCTTCTTGCCCACCTGTGATAATACGTGCCTTAATCCAAGCATAGCGTTCCCATTCGCGTCCATGCTGGCTTAAATATTTTTCCAGTGCGACATGGCTAATCGCCAAAGCAGAACCATCGCCCCACGGGCGTAAACGCATATCGACGCGGAAAACAAAACCATCGGCGGTGATATGATCTAATAGATAGATCAGTTTTTGTCCCCATAAAATGCAGAATTGCTGCACTTCAATACACTTGCGTCCATTGGTTTCGCCTTGTTCATCAAAGGCAAAAATCAGGTCGATGTCGCTGGATAAATTCAGTTCCTGCGCACCATGTTTACCCATGGCGACCACAATCAGGTCTTGGACTTTGCCGTTATATCCCATCGGTTCGCCATGCTTGGCAACCAACGGAATCCGCGCAAAATCTTTGGCTACTTGCACACAAATATCAGCAAAGTCTGAAAGTTCCTGCGTCAACGTCACCACATCGGTGAGTTGGTTGGCATCTTGCCAAATCCAGCGGAACATTAAACGCGCGCGTAAAATTCGCAGGGTTTTCATCCACAAGGTTTCATCTTGAATGTCTTGTAAAGTCGAAATCACCAATTGATGAATATAGTCTGCGCTCAGCGGTTTTAGAAATTGGTCAATTGCATAATCCTGCTGTAACAGGCTTTCGTGATTTGCCAAGACTTGTTCTGCATATTGACTGGCATGTAACGTTTTTTGCAATTGTTCCGCATTCATTTTTAAGACCTAAAACCCAGTTTTATTTTGAAATATTGTCAACCCATCTATTTATAGCAGCAGATGCGTCAAAGAAGAAAATAAAATTACAGCAATCTGCAAAATACCTCTTACTTAAAATGCAGCGATAAAAAAACCGAAGCCTAAACTTCGGTTTTATCTGCTTGATGCAATGCTTATTCAGCATCTAGCATTAATTCTGCGCTCATACCAACCGTGTTAAAACCTGCATCGACATACAGAATTTCACCAGTAATACCATTCGCCCATGGTGAGCAAAGGAATAATGCCGCATTACCAACATCTTCAATGGTCACGTTACGTTTTAAAGGTGCAACTTTTTCATTCAGGTCTAACATTTTACGGAATGATTTAATGCCCGATGCGGCAAGCGTACGAATCGGACCTGCAGAAATTGCATTTACGCGAATACCGTCAGCACCCAAGCTTGAAGCCAAGTAGCGTACACCTGCTTCTAAAGATGCTTTCGCCATACCCATAACGTTGTAGTTTGGCATCACACGCTCAGAACCTTGATAAGTCAAAGTCAATAAGCAACCTTGGCGTGCTTGTAATAATGGTTTTGCAGCACGTGCCATCGCAATAAAGCTATAAGCACTAATGTCATGCGCAACTTTGAAACCATCACGATCTGTAACATCGGTAAAGTCACCATCTAAAGTATGCGCAGGCGCAAAACCAATCGAGTGAACCAAACCATCCAAACCATCCCAGTGCTTTGCCAAGTCAGCAAAAGCTTGCTCAATTTCTGCATCTACGCCTACATCGCAAGGCAATACAATGCTTGAGCCAAATTGTGCAGCGAAGTCATCAACACGTTTTTTGAGTTTTTCATTCGGATAAGTAAATGCTAATTCTGCACCTTCACGATGCAATGCTTCTGCAATACCAAATGCGATAGATAATTTACTTGCAATACCAGCAATTAAAAAACGCTTACCCGCCAAAAGACCTTGTGCCATGTGAAACTCACCTTGATATATTTCGCAGTATCATGCCAATTCTGAACGCATAGTGAAATTGCATAATGCGCCTTTTTTTGCCGTTTATGTAAAAACTCAATGGCGATTCAAGTGAGTGATAGATGACGTCACATGATGATCTGCAAGTGGTGACGTACAATCTTGGTTAAAAACTTGCCCTACCACTTGGCATAATGCTGTTCAAGCAAGCCGTATTCGTTTAACAAAATAATTTCGGTATCGTCTTGTTGAATAGTACCGCTAATTTTGGCTTGCCATTGGCTAAACTGACTACCAACCAAACGCAAATTCAGGTTTTCATAACGGCGCCAACCTGTGCTGACAGTTAAATTCAAACGATGATCCAGTGAGCGAATGCTCCACGAGCCATCATCCTCAGGTTGGAATAACACATCTGTTAAGGGATACAGCACGCCATTAATCCACAAACAGTTTTCGTTGCCAAAACTTTCATTCACACCAGAAGCCAGATTCAAGCCTACACGACGGTCTTCGGTATCCCAAAAGTTGCACGACAACCAAAACCATGCTGTTTCAGGGCGTAAAAAACCGCAGGTATCATCTAAAGAAGCAAAGGTGCGTTCATGGAATTGAATGGTTTGTCCTGTTTTATTAACAAAATAGCCTTCACAGCCGAGTGTGGTCAGTTTTTGGGTGTAAGTCCAACCATTAATACCTGTTGGGCTACACATACTTAGCGGGTCTGTGCCTGCACAAAATATCCGCGCACTGAGTTTAATTTCACCATATTTGGTCACGCGGATATAACGCACACCATTGGCATGTTGAATTTCAATTTGAAATGGCGATTTTTCAAAAAAACTTTGATTAAATAACGGTTGCTCATCTAAAACCGTATTACGCGATAAAAAATTAATCGCATTCCATTCCTGCACTTCGCCCGTCATGTGATTATAAATATAGACAAAACCGTGCCCTGCCCAAGCAATATCGGCAATCGCAAGCCCAATGGTATAGTGTTCGTGCTGAATACTACAAAATTTAAACTTTTTATATTTTAAGCGTTTACGCCAACCCGATAATACTTCACCATACGGTGATTTATATTGATAAGCCTGATAATCAATTTTTTTGGGAAGTTCACTAAAACGTCCATAATGCGGTTGTCCATTCGCCTGAATTAAATCCATTGAAGACATTCCCTATTGTCTAAAAACAATTCATCTTTGGTCGTATTATGCCTACAAATGCATGTACAAAAAACCCGCAGCTTATGATTTTGTTCAAAAAACTATAAAAGCATAGATTGTTTTACTATTTTAAGGCTTGAGCGTTCACTAAATATACAAAATATAAATTAATAGATATCTTCCCCTCAATATTCTGAAGGTATTTAAGCATCAGCATTCAAAGTCAGATAGGTATTTTCCCAACGATTGCCTGAAAATGAGCCTTCAACCAACTGCACATAGCGACCATACACCTGATCTATGGCAATACAATCATCTACCTCTAAGACCCGATCGGTATGTTGTTTTTGCCAATGCTTAGCAAAATAGGTTTTACCACGCTGTTTTGCCACCATTGGATTTTGCGCCACCACCAAAACATAACGATGTAATTCGCCAAACTCACGCGGGTCATATCCACCCAAATTAATTAAATACAGTCGGTTTTCTGCCTGATTCGGCTGTGCATCGGTAAATTTTAAATAGTAGGATTTACCTTCAAACTCAACACCATTAATTTGCGCCCATGCGTCAATATGTAAACCTTTCGGCTCTGCAAACCAAGCCTGCTTGAGTTGCGGATAGGTCTGTTCTAAAGAATCGCCTACCGCAAGTACCACATCATGCACTTCAGTATTGGCTCGCGCATGACGCCCGCCTAACATCACGATAAATAAACTGGGCATATCCGACTCCTACGCAAATTTCCTAAGCATGATGGCTTTTAAGGTTGATGCTTTTTAAGCATGATTGTTTAAAGTAGCGAGAATTTTTCAATCCTCCAAATAAAAAATCGTGCCGAATTGCTTCAGCACGATTGAATTGAAATGTAGCATGCTTTATTTCAAGCAGCTTGCGATTTACATATCGACCATTTCCACGCCATCAATGCGGGCAACAGTCATTAAGTCTTTATCACCACGACCTGAAACAGTCGCAATAATGATTTGGTCTTTATCCATCGTTGGTGCAAGCTTGCTTACATAAGCCATAGCATGCGAGCTTTCTAAAGCAGGAATAATCCCTTCAATACGGGTTAAATCACGGAAACCTTGCAAGGCTTCTTGGTCATTGATTGGCACGTAATCTACACGGTGCATATCTTTCAGGAAGCTGTGCTCTGGCCCTACACCTGGGTAATCTAGACCTGCAGAAATAGAATGTGTTTCAATGATCTGACCTTGCGCATCCGACATTAAATAAGTACGGTTACCGTGCAATACGCCTACGTGTCCTGCATTCAATGGCGCAGAGTGTTTGCCTGTTTCAATGCCCAAGCCCGCAGCTTCGACACCGTACATTTTCACTTCGGCATCATTCAAGAATGGATAGAACAAGCCCATCGCATTGGAACCACCACCAACACAAGCCACAAGTGCGTCAGGTAAACGACCTGCCTGCTCTTGAATTTGACGACGTGCTTCACGACCAATAATCGACTGGAAATCACGTACCAATTGCGGATACGGATGTGGGCCTGCCACAGTACCAATCACATAATACGTTGAATCGACATTGGTCACCCAGTCACGCATGGCTTCGTTCATGGCATCTTTTAAGGTTTTTGAGCCACTTTCTACAGGTACAACAGTTGCACCAAGTAAACGCATACGGTACACGTTCATGGCCTGACGCTTCACGTCTTCTGCACCCATGAACACCACACATTCCAAGCCTAAACGAGCGGCAATGGTCGCGGTTGCTACACCGTGCTGACCTGCACCTGTTTCGGCAATAATGCGTTTTTTACCAGACAGTTTTGCCAACAGTGCCTGACCAATGGTGTTGTTCACTTTATGTGAGCCAGTATGGTTCAAATCTTCACGTTTTAAGTAAATTTGTGCACCACCCAACTCTTTTGACCATCGCTCAGCATAATACAAAGGACTAGGACGACCTACATAGTAGGCGAGATCGCGGTCGAATTCTGCCAAAAACTGCGGATCATCTTTCATGCGGAAATACAATTTCTCTAAATCTTGTAAAGCCGCCATCAGCGTTTCTGACACAAAACGTCCGCCATGGATACCAAAATGCCCTTTTGCATCTGGGAATTGGGTATAGTCAATCACTGAGTTATTGTGATTTGTACTTTGCTGATCCACGTTGGACTCCTTGCATGAAGTTTTCTATGAGTTGTTGGTCTTTAATACCTTTTGCAGACTCAACTCCGCCACTGACATCAACGGCATAGGCTTGAGTCGTCTGAATTGCATCTTCAATATTTTCAGGGTTTAAACCACCCGCCAAAATTAAAGGAATATCGAGTTTGGGGAATTTTGACCAGTCAAAACTGTGTCCTGTTCCACCTTTGAGTTCAGGATGCCACGCGTCTAATAATACTGCGCTTGCACCTGCTTGTTGATAGCTTTTTATCGCATCTAACACATTTAAATCAGGTTTGACCTGAATGGCTTTGTACCATCGACGTCCAACTTGCTGTGCTATTTGCTGACATTGCAAGGGTGTTTCATCACCATGAAATTGCAGAATATCTAAAGGTACTTGTTTCAATACAGTGGCAATTTCATCTGCCGTTGCATTGACAAATAAACCGACCACTTGCACATAAGCGGGAATGTGTTGCAGCAAGCCTTGTGCTTGTTTAATGCTCACATTGCGCGGACTTGGAGGATAAAACACCAAGCCAATTGCATCTGCACCCGCATGCACAACACTGTTTATATCTTGAATTCGCGTGATTCCGCAAATTTTGGCACGGGTACGCATCGTTTTGGACTCTAATCCTGATTTTCAATCTTCATTTTGCTGATCTTGCTGTGCGTGACTTTTAAATTGTCTGTTCACACTAACAAAATCAGATATTGGGGCGAATCATTGTAATGCAATTTTAAGGGGTTGAGTGAAGTTCAGGCGGATTATTCTGCATTTCCGTTGTTTAAATGGCATACAGACTTTATACTTCGCGCAAATGCAACGAGTTCTAGCTTTGAGCTTTAGGGAAGTTGGTGAAAGTCCAACACTGCCCCCGCAACGGTAACCATGAAACGTATATCAATTTAAATCTTATGATTTACACCACTGTATGAACAATATGGGAAGGTGGATATATAGCGAAGCAATCATAAATTAGAAGATGCTTGGCACATTGAAGTCCGGAGACCTGCTTGTTGTGCCCTTAACTCAATCATTCACGTGGGGTGAATGTATGGAGCAAAGTCATGTCTACTCTTTTTCAGCCTACTGCTTTAGTGGGCGCAATTGCGCTTGCAATGGGTTTTTCAACTTCAGTTTTTGCTGCAGAATCGCAAGATCAGCGTGTGGTGAATGCTGCTTTAGATACGCTTGTTGTTACTGCTTCACGTAGTGAACAAAATATTAAAGATGTGCCTGCACGGATTAATGTAATTGATCAAAATAGTATTGAGCGTAATCCTATTCTAAATTTGTCAGATGAAGTACAAAAAGACCCTAGTGTTTTTATGAAACAATATGGTGGCATGGGACAAACTACAGAAATTTCAATTCGTGGTACAAAATCCAACCATACCCTTGTTCTTAAAGATGGTGCCCGTTTAAATAGCCAAAACCACTTTAGTGCTCTTTTCCCGACATTTATCGATACCTCTGACCTAAAACAAATTGAAATTCTAAAGGGTCCAGCATCAGTACAATATGGTACTGATGCCATTGGTGGTGTTGTACAAATGATAACAACAACTCCAACCCAAAATTCTGGATTTATTACTGGTATTTATGCAGAAAATAAAACATATAAAACTATTATTGGTAGTGATCTTGTACAGGATAATTTTTATGCACAGATTAGAGGCCAACGTCTAGAAACGGATGGAACAAAAATTCTCGACTATCAAAATAAAAGCCAAAAAGCGAGTTATGATCAAAAAGGATACAGTGCAAAGGTCGGATACGATAATAAAGATAATATAAAAGCGAATATTGCTATTAGCCAAAATGAAGGAACGAACCAGTTCTATGATTGGGCAACTAGTCAAAATAAAGCTAAACGTTTTTTTGAAAATCGTTTAATCAACGTAAATACTGAATTTGATCTTCAAGATAACCTAACACTTTCTGCAAGACTTTCTAACTTTATAGATAATCAATATGTCTTAGACAGCGAACCTGGTCATTTTGACACAGAAAACAAAGAAGGGGATTTAAATCTTCGATGGTCATTAACACCGCAGCAAAGTATTTTATTAGGTAGCACTTATCTAAAGTCCAACTTTGAAAGCAAATCTATAAAAAATGAAAAACAGGATATAGATTCAGTTGGTTATTATTTACAACATCAACATAAATCTGAAAAATTAAATACACAAGTAGGCATTCGCACCGAAGATAATGAATTGTTTGGAACACATACTGTTGGACAAGGCGCTATTCGCTATCAAATTTTACCAGCCACAAGTATTTATGCAAATATTGGCTCTGCATTTAAAACGCCATCTTTGACAGAGTTATATTATTTTGTAGAGGGTTCTTATCCAACTTATGGTAATCCCAATTTAAAACCAGAAAAAAGTATGGCCTATGAAATTGGTGTAGATCAAAAAATAAATAACCAATTAACAGCATATTTTTCTACCTATCACACTCGCATTAAAAATCTTATTGTTACCAACTATCTTGGGCAAAACAAATCAAGCTTTGCCAATATAGAAAAATCTGAAGTCAATGGTGGTGAAATTGGCTTTAAATGGAAAGAGCAAGATATCTTCTTAACCACTGAATATGCCTATGCAGATTCAAAAAATAAGAAAACCAACAATAATATTGCATACCGACCAAAACAGACCTTTACTCTATCCACCGGTCTAGAAAATGCCTCTTATGGAGTGAGTGCTTCTGTAATTGCACGTTCAGACATTTATGCCGATCATGCAAACAAAGTTAAAGTACCTGGTTATGCTACAGTTGATTTAAATATGTACTGGAATATTAACCCGAATATTAAGGTTTTTAGCAATATTCAAAATATCGGAGATGTTGAATACAAAATTGCAGATAACTTTGGTGATGGTTGGTACATCAACGGCGGTCGCCTCGCTTCTGCTGGTGTAACTTTCCGCTACTAAAACCCGCATAACAACAAAAACTTTAAAACAGCGCAGTTTATGGATAATGTAATGACCGACATTATCCTTTTTTATTGCGCCAGCTTTTATTTCTTACAACCAAGTAAACGCAACTTTCACTTTCAAACAAGGAACGATCATGGGCCACCGTTTAAGCAAAATCTACACCCGCACAGGCGATTCAGGCACAACAGGACTGGGCGATGGCTCACGTGTCGCCAAAGACGACTTACGCATTCATGCACTGGGCGATGTCGATGAACTCAATGCCTGCATAGGCGTATTGCGCTCACAAATTACACATAGCAACATTCAAGACAAAAACACTTGGGACAAATCGCTTAGCCTGATTCAGCACTGGCTATTCGATTTAGGCGGTGAAGTCTGTATCCCCAATTACCATCTCGTACAACCACTTGCGATTGAGTTCCTAGAACAAGACATTGACCGCATGAATGAAAGCCTGCCAATGCTCAAAGAATTTATTCTGCCTGCAGGTACATTGGCATGCAGTTATGCACATCAAGCCCGTGCCGTATGTCGTCGTGCAGAACGTAGTTTAATGACCGTACACAACCGTGATCAAAATATTCAGGCACCATCTTTGCAATTACTGAACCGACTGTCTGACTGGCTATTTGTGGCATCTCGCAGCTTGCAACGTGCCGAAAGAGGCAGCGAAGTGTTATGGCAAAAGAACATCAACGACAGTATTGGTAACTGACATCACACTCTAGAATCGGAAACTAAAATAAAGCCCTGATTTTGCATCTAAAAAATCACGTCGGATGCTGCTTGAAATTTCACACCATCCGACCAAAATAAGAAATGTCATCTCTTTGTCACGTCGTACTTGCAAAATGAAAGCAAACTTTCAATTCATGGGCACATTATGCGCATAATTGGTCATCGTGGTGCGCGTGGCGAAGCGCCTGAAAACACACTCGGTGGTTTTGAATATATTCAAAATATTGGCATTCGAGCGGTTGAGTTTGATGTGCGTCAACTCAAAGACAATGCCTTAGTGGTTATGCATGATGATCAATTCATTCGCACCACAGGACAAGACAAAGCACTGTATGAATGTAGTCTGGAAGATTTAAACCATTACAATCATGCGGTGATGTGGTCGGACTGGAATAAAGTCGAAACCACGCCCCTACTCAATCAAACCATGACCATTATTCAAAATTTTGATCATATTGAAGTAGAAGTCAAAGCGGTCAACTCGCATGCCGCTGCCGAAAAAATTACCCAAAGTTTAGAGCAACATTTGAAGGGTTTTGAACACAACGCCATCATCACCAGTTTTGATCCGAAAATTCACTGGGCTTTGCAACAACAAAAATCACGCTTTAAACGCGGTTTATTGGTTGAAGATGATCTGCAATATCAAGCCATTGATCAGGCTTTAGAATTAGGTTGTTGCCAAATTGGTTGGATGAACGAACTCGCAACCGGTGCGCTCATTCAAGCCACACAACAGGCCAAACTGAATATCAGCGTTTGGACAGTCAACCAGATTGAACGCGCCAAACAGCTTAAAGATTTAGGGATTCAGGGTTTAATTACCGATTATCCTAAACTGATGATGCAACACTTGTAAGCGGTAACCTTAAGCATATTGATGAATAAATAAATGATTTATCGTGCTTGTTTGGCTACCGTATATCATATTTCCGTAAAATCTCGCAGATACCATTATATTCTGTTACCACCCAGTACAATACAACTGTACAATAATGCTGTGATCGTGAATACGCTCATGCTAATATGCGAAAAAATTAATCCCTAAAAAATTTAATACTATGATTTCAATCTATAGATCGGTCATAGCGTTATAACGGATTAAGCGTCCATTTATACCTCCCAAGGTTCTAGGAGTGCTGTTGGAGATGAATGCTCCCTTACCCAAAGCCCCAATCAACTGGATTGCCATCTTTGCACTGGTTTTCTTACCTATTGTTGCAGTGATCGCGATTCCTTGGTATGCCTATCACCATGATTTTAGCTTAGCCGCTTGGATCAGCATGTTTGTATTACTTGGCGTAAGTAGCTTGGGTATTACAGCAGGTTATCACCGTTTATGGGCACACCGTGCTTATGAAGCTACCCTTCCCTTGAAAATCATTTTAATGATTATGGGAACATTTGCCGTTCAGAACAGTATTTTGTTCTGGGGTTCAGGTCACCGCACCCATCACCGCCATGTTGATGATGTCGAAAAAGACCCATATTCAATTAATAATGGTTTTTGGTTTGCGCACATGGGCTGGATGCTACGTGACTACCCTGCCGCAGAGCCAAACTTTAAAAATGCGCCAGATTTGTTAAATGACAAGTTGGTGATGTTCCAACACAAATACTATATTCCGCTCGTAATTGCAGTTCACGTTGGCATTTTGGTGCCAATTGGTTGGGCTGTGGGCGATATGTGGGGCGTGTTGTTATTGGGCGGTTTAATGCGTCTGATTTTAAGCCACCATGTTACCTTCTTTATTAACTCGCTGTGCCACATGTGGGGTTCGCGTCCTTATACTGACGAAAATACCGCGCGTGATAACTTCTGGTTAGCAATTGCCACTTGGGGCGAGGGTTATCATAACTATCACCACATTTTCCAGTATGATTATCGTAATGGCGTAAAATGGTGGCAATATGACCCAACTAAATGGTTAATTTGGTCATGCTCGAAGTTGGGCTTAGCGAAAAACTTACGCCGTATTCCAAGCTTTAATATTAAAAAAGCAGAATTGGCGATGCGTTTTAAATATGCAGAGCAAGACTTGGCGGTCTATGGACACAATGTAAATGATGACATTGGCCAAGTTAAAAGCCGTATTTCGCAAGAATATGATGCCTTTACCCAAACCCTGAACGATTGGGCAAAGTTAAAAGAGCAAGAAATTCAGGCGAAAAAAGCTTCTGTAGCAGAAAAAATTCACCAAATGGATGACAAATTGAAAGTTGAATTCCAGTTGGTTGAACAGCGTCTTTCACACCATCGTGAAACCTTGAACTTGCTGATGCGCAACCTGAAAAAGAATCCTGTATCTGAATAAACCTCTGTTCTGATGCACTGCGAAAGCCCTGACCTGTTCAGGGCTTTCTGCATTTTTAGACTACAGTTTTTAAAGTCTAAGTTTGCTATAGTGAAACTCACTTTGTGCCAAGCGCTTCATCATCATGCAATTTAATCCACGTTATCCGACCCTGCCCGCCCGTCTTTATCACATGCAGCAGCCTTTACCTTTAAAAGGTACAAAAGCAGGACACTTTAATGCAGCCTTGGCAAAAGAACTGCAATGGACAGCCGAAGAACAACAGCAATGGGTGGAAATTTGCAGTGGTCAAAAGACGTTTAAAGAATTTCCTGCTTTGGCAATGGTCTATGCAGGACATCAATTTGGTCAGTGGGCAGGTCAATTGGGAGATGGACGCGGTTTACTCATTGCGCAAGTTTTGGACACACATCAACGTACAATCGACCTGCATTTAAAAGGTGCGGGGGAAACGCCTTATTCACGTATGGGGGATGGACGTGCCGTGTTACGTTCAGTGATTCGTGAATATTTGGCAGGTCATGCTTTAAATGCGCTGGGTGTGCCATCAAGCAATGCTGTTGGATTTACCTCATCCACTCAAGGTGTACAACGTGAAAAATTAGAACTTGGTGCAATGCTATTACGCACATCAGACTGTCATATTCGTTTGGGGCATTTTGAATGGATCAATCAGTATCAACCTGAATTACTGCCAGAGTTTGTGCAAAAGTGTATCGAATGGCACTATCCAGAATGCTTGGCAGCCGAACAGCCTGTACTCGCCTTTGCTACGCAAGTTATTCAACGTACCGCTGTCATGATTGCCAAATGGCAATTGGTCGGTTTTGCGCATGGGGTGATGAACACCGATAATTTAAATATCACAGGTTCAACACTCGATTTTGGTCCTTATGGTTTTATGGAGCGTTTTCGTCCCAACTGGATCAACAACCATTCGGACTATCAAGGACGTTATACTTATCAACAACAACCGAGCGTGGCGCACTGGAATTTGTGGGTTTGGTTGAACAATTTAATTTCGCTTGAGCAAAACCCAGATCAGAAAGAACACTGGAAACAAGCACTAGCAGCATGTTTAGAACATTTTGAACCCACTTTTTTAGAGCATTACAAACTCGGTTTATGTGAAAAAATGGGACTACCAAGTTTCCACAAAGACAGTTTTGATTGCGCTACCAACTTCTTACGCATTTTGCAAAGTGAACAACTGGATTACACCCAGAGCTTCATCCGCCTACAAAATAAACAATATACTAAAATACTGGATGATTGTTTGGATCGTAGACAGTGGGAAAGCTTTTTGGCACAGTATTTACAGATTCGTGAACATCAAGATACCGATGCTTTAGATGCTGCAATGCAACAGGTAAACCCTCACTATATTTTGCGCAATCACATGGCACAAAAGGCGATTGAGCAAGCAGAACGTGATGATTTTTCAGAAGTTGAGCGTTTATTTAACTTGCTCAGCCAGCCGTATATTCAGCAAACAGCATTGGAAAAACCTGAAGATTTAGCACCTTTACCAAGTGATGTGCCAGAAGTGATGGTGAGTTGTTCATCTTAATACTGATGCACTCGCCAAAGGACGTTTAGAATTCCAACAAAGTTATACACATTTTCTGTGGAAAAAGCTGTGGTTATCCACAGGATAAACTTTTCGGGGAAAATAAGTGGCACAAACACCGTCATCTATGCATCAAATCGCAGCAAGGGTTGCAACACAATTGCCTGCGGTTAGCCTGAGCGAACCTTTTGGTGATGGCTGCTTGGTGCATAAAATTTTCGATAAAGTATTTATGCTGAGTCTGTATTTAAATGGTCATGCCATCATCAATCTAAAAGTTAAACCTGAGCATGGTGCGATGTTACGTGATTTTTATCCTTATATTCGTGCGGGCTGGCACATGAATAAACAACATTGGATTTCAATTTTTGCAGATGACAATTTAGATGAGCAATTGGTGCAAGATTTGGTCTTAAACTCGTATGAATTGGTGGTCGCAAAATTAAGGAAAGTAGAAAAACAACGGGTTGGGCTAATTAAAGCATTTCATACAAAATCACCCTAATATTCTTCTTTTGGAATCATTATATCTCACACCTATTTAAAGAAAAAAATATAATAAATAAGTTTTACCATTGATATTGTGCAAATAAATAGGCTTCCATTCTATGCGCTTGATTTGTGTTTAAATTATCCGTCAAATACTTCATTCCAATATTTTCATGCCTAAAAGAAACACCTAAGCTTTTGGTTTGTGGCTCAAAATGTAGACCTAATTGCAATGAGTCAGGTTGCCATAAAAAGTGCATTTGCCATAAACTTGTGAACGGGTTAGAAAAACTACTAACTCCTAATTGGATTTCTGAATGAATATTGTAAAGTAATTCGGTCGAAATTTTATATGGAATTTTTTGCTTATAACTCTTATCTGTAGCTACTGTGCCGGTTAAATTAATTCGAGGTCGAGAGTTTTGATCAAATGTTGCTTGGTATTGGCTATAGGGAGCTTCATCCCAATACATATAGCTAAAAATATCCTCCAATTGGAATTTCAAGTACCATTTTTCTAACCACTCCCCTTGTAAAGTAAGATCTAAAGCATAACCATAACCTTCTTTTGCTCTAAAATCTCCAAGACCTAACTCATCCTCTTTTAATGCTGGCTGGTCATAATAATAATTAAGTTGTCCATTCAACCATTGCACACGGTCTGCTAAACGAGGCATTAAATTAGTTTCACCAAAAGCATTAAATTGACCGTCTACAAAATGTCGACCATATAATGCACTTACACCGGCTGTAAGTATCCAATTTGATTGGGGCACCCAGTCATATGCTATACGTGCGCCAATACGCTCTAAATGTTGTGCATGTAGTGTTAATTCATACATACTCTCTGCATCTAAAGGCAAATCATTTTCAATTTGGTAATAAAGCTTTGCCATATCTGGACTAAATTTTAAAATGTAATCATAACGCCACAACCAACCTAAATTCCATTGATCTTGTTGCACAGAAAGCTGCATCAAACCATGAGCAAAGGCGTACTTGCCACTTTTAAAATCAGGATCTTGCCAATCATCTAAAAAAGCATCAATAGCAATAGGCTCACTATATAATGACGCATCCGCTCGATATTCCACGCTCGCAGCATAGGTGAAAACTGAAAAAAAACATAGAATTAAAAATAGATATTTCATAAAAAATAAAATGGTTTCTTAATTTCAGAAAAATCTATTTGTATAGACATCACTGTATCAAGAAACCATTTCCTTATAATATTAAGGAGCTATAACAAGAATCTGATTATCAACAAATGAAGCGATATAGTTTCCTGTTGAGTTTTTTGTCACCTTACCTTGAGATTTTCCATTTACCATAATATCTGCCTGAGTAAATGTATCAATATTTTCAATAGTGACCGAAGCACCTGTTTTATTTTTAATAACAGCAGATAAAAATGGTTCAGCATTCAACTGTTGTGCTACTAGATTAATATCTAGTACAGACTTATCTACGGCAACTTCAATATTCGCTGTTCCCTTAGTGAGTTCTGAACGCTTTGCATTTACACTTAACACAAATGGTTTTGTCGTAGCTTGAGCACCTTTTAAATTACCAGCTAATTTAAGATATACGCTTGCATCCATAAAATTATCTGGTGTTTCTACAAGAATATTATAAACTTTATTAAAATCATTATTTAAGTTTAACTTTGCATCTAGTTGAAGCAATTCATCATTGAGATCAAGACTACCTTTTAAAATAATTTCTGCAGGTATTAACTGATCATAACTAGCTACGCCATCAGTCAACTTTGCAACTTTAGCTTGAGCTGAAAACTCAGTCAAAATAGCAGTTAATCCTTCACTTTCAAACTGTACATTTAAAAACTTTAATTGAGCATTTTGTGGTAATTCTTCTGCAGCTCGCTCATCCATTTTCATTGCATCCGCATACGTTACTGCAATTGCACTGGTGTTACTAAAACTTAATTTTGCTTTTTTATTATTAGCTAAGTTTTGTACTTCTAAAATACTGTTAGCACCAATTGTCGCATTTAAAGTAGTATTTACCTGATCTAAAACAGGTTCCTCAACTGTAAAATTACCTACAGTAATAGCCATTTCATCACCATAAATAGCATATTCTGGATTTGAAAACCAACCATCAGGCCAATTATCTTGTTGAGCTTTATCAAAATCAAAATTCTGAAAAGTTTCAGCTTTTAATGTACCCGATACTTTTACACTATTTGCACTCGTTACCACCTGCAACGTATTATTTTTTATGTTGTACTCTTGAGTAAAACCACCTAATGCTAATAATTTTTCTAAATCTTTGGCTGTATATGTTTTATTACTCCCACCCGCATCTGCCTGTGCCAAACGTACTAATGTAATAACAATATCCGCAGCGTCAATCAAATCACTTGTTGTACCATTAATCGCCTGTATTGGTTGTTGATAACGTTCACTAATATCAGCAAAGCCATCATAATACGCAACAATATTATTTACCGTCTGAATCAACTCTTTTGCATTAGACAAATCATTGGCTGGTTGTTGAATGACACTACCATCTGCAGGATTTTTGGGTGAAGTGTCACTTCCACCACCACCACCACAAGCTGTCAAAATTAAGGCACAAGACACAGTTAAAATCGTTTTTTTCATCATGAGTTTCCCTCTAAAATAATTGTTATAAAAAAACGGTTGAAAAATATCACTTTTTCAACCGCTTAACAATATATTATAAATATATCTTTTATTCTAAATCACTCTTCAGGATACTCAAAACGATAGCCCACACCATACACCGCCTGAATCCATTCATGACGATTTCCCGTTTCGGCAGCGTCAGAAATTTTACGGCGCAAGTTTTTAATGTGGCTATCAATTACACGATCTGCCACTTCAAAACTGTCTGGGTTAATATGGTCTAGCAACTGCGCGCGTGAATACACCTGCCCGACATGCTCTAAAAACAATTCCAATAAACGGAATTCGGTTGGGGTCAAATTCAAGGTTTTTTGTTGATACCAAATGCGCTGCTGTGCTTTATCCATACGGAATAAATCATTACTTTCTGGCTCATTTTTACGTTCCAGACGGCGCAATACTGCCTGCACACGAGCCACCAACTCTTTCGGGCTAAAAGGCTTACACACATAGTCATCTGCGCCCATGTTTAGACCTAGTACCCGATCAATTTCTTCAGTACGTGCCGTGACCATAATAATAGGCACATCGGACTGTTCACGCACTTTGCGGCAAATGGTCAAACCATCCATACGCGGAATCATCAAGTCTAAAATCATCAGGCTCGGTTTACGCTGCAAAAAGCTGTCATAGGCCTCTTGTCCATCATGAAACATACTGACTTCAAATCCAGCAGCTTCTAAATAATCTCGCACCAACTGGGCAAGTTCAATTTCATCTTCAACCAGCAAGATATGTTTCATGCACGATTCCTTAAAGTCCTTCAAGATTTGATTGTTTTGGGAAAGCTTAATTTGCAGCGTAAACCACCCAACGGTGAATGTGCAAAACTTAACTCTCCGCCCAATGCTTTGGCAATTTTGACCGATAAAGCCAGACCTAAACCTGTCCCACCTGTGGCGCGTGTACGTGAATCATCGGCACGATAAAAACGCTCACCCAAACGTGCCAATTGTTCATCACTTAAACCAAACGGACTGTCATCTACATACACTGTCCATTCTGTTGCACTTTGACTGGTGTGAATATGCACCTGCCCACCCGCTTCGGTATAACGAATACTATTACTGAGCAAGTTGAGCATAATTTGTTTAAAACGGTCTATATCCAATTGTAATTGCGTGCCTTCACCCGACACGATCAAGTCCAACTGCGCCTGTTCAAATTTCGGCTTAAAGCTTTCGATTTCCTGCTCAATCACTTGCCATGGATCAATGCTCGAGAAATAGCATTTCAGCTGCATGGCTTCGGCTTGCGCCAAGTCCGATAAATCCTGTGTGAGTTTTTTCAGATTATTGACCTGATGCATCATCGCAGCCAAATGCTCTGGTGTGGCTTTGCGGATACCATCTTGCATGGCTTCAATTTGCGCCTGCAACACCGCCAATGGCGTTTTTAATTCATGCGAAGTATCTGCCACCCACTGACGACGTGAAGTTTCATGTTGATCTAAAATCACCGCCAAATGATTCAATTCGGTAGATAAATCACCCAACTCATCATTACGATTGACCTTGACCTGATGCTGATAATGGCCTTTGGTTAATTCACGTGTGCCATTTAATAAGCGCTGAATTGGCTTTTTAAAATAGGTCGCCAACAATAAGGCAGCAATCAAGCTCGCCAAAATACTTAAAGCATAAGCCAATAATAAATAACGAGTTTGTTTACTAAAAAAATTAATACTTAAAGCATCTTCCTGATCTAACACAGGTTTTAAGCCCAGATAACCCACGATTTTTTCACCGACCATAATTGGACGAAAGGAAATTTGAGTTTCAGCAGGCTCTCCCACTACAAATTGCCGCTGGGCATCATATAAAGATAAGCGTGAACTCAAGCCTAAACGGTCAGGCATCGAAATAAATTGTTTTTTTCCAGATGATTCTGTCGTGTTTTGGTGTCCTTCATTTTTACGATCTGAACGGAAAGCATTTTGATTGGCACTTAAAGGAAATACCAAACCTTCAAATGGCTGGAATTGTGAAGGTAAATTCAGTTCTAACCAGCGAAGTTCTGCGGCATTGGCTTGTCGTTTGGCTGGATCAGGTTCGACCACACTTGGGTTCACATTGGCTAAGGTATGTTCCTGAAAATAACGCTGCTGCAAGGCAATGTCATACTGACGGCGCAACCACCACCGCGATAAACGGTCATAATCATCGGGTGCAGCCTCACCTTCAATTTGGAGAATTTGCGCCTGAATGGCGTTGCCCCAATCGTGATATACCGCATAGACTTCTGCCAAGTTTTGAGTGAGCAAGTCCAGCTTTTGCATTTCGACATCGGCCACATATTTGCTGAAGTTTCGCTGCATATTGACATGCAATACCCCCAAGCTGACCGTGGTAATCAGAAAGGTCGTCAGCAGCACTGTTAAGAACAGGCGTAATGCGATGGGTATACGGCGAATTTTCAAAAGCGCAATCTCAGCTTTTTTTGTCGATTTTGAGCATTGTAACCAACAGTGCTAGAAAAAACTCTCCATTGTTTCTACATCTTTATTATTTAATCTTTAATCATCCAAAATCACATGCTCTTGTATGGGGGAATTTAGAATGAATAAGATGACAAAAATTGCTTTAGCCACTGCCAGCGTTTTATCTGTAGGTGCGTTGACTGCCTGTCAATCCACCCAAGCACCAAAAGATATGAAGCAGTCGCAATATATGCATGGTCATTATCAGAAAGACCGTCACATGACGCCTGAACAACGCAAACAATTTGAAAAAATGCGTACTGAACGTAAACAAGTCATGCAAGACATAAAAAAAGCCTGCGATGGCAAAGCGGTGGGTTCAGCAGTCCAAGTCAAAGCAGGTGAGCAAACACTAGAAGGCACATGTGCGATTACATTTAAACCGAACCGTGATGAAATGAAACGTGGTGAACATCACCCAATGCGTGCCGATAAAGCCGATCGTGGTCAATTCCGTGGCATGCATATGCATCGTGGCGAACCACTAACCGATGCGAAACGTGCTGAGTTAACCCAGCAATACGATCAACGTTTAGCTGAACGTCAAGCGCGTCAACAAGCTGCGACCAAAGCCTGCCAAGGTCAAACCGATGGTAAAGCCGTGCAGCTAAAAGTCGGCATACAAACAATAGATGGCAAATGTATCGTTCACTTCCAGCCTAAAGCACCTGTTTCAGCACCAGATAAGGCTGCTTAAGCCACTCTAAAAAGCATAAATAGATAAAAAAGGCGCAAATTGCGCCTTTTTTATTGGACATATCTCTTTACGGTTTTGACTATTTGTATCATTTCAAATTCAGCAAAACTATTTACACTCAAACAACTTAGCCATTTCAAGGTAAAAATCTTTGACTTTACAGTCACCAAGAAATGCTATGCAGATGCTTGTACCGAATTAGAAGATGTTGCACGATTACAACCATTCCAACATGGCATGTCTGAGAAGGCATGTGCTGAAATCCATTTAAAATATAACGCTGGTCAAACCAGTATTGAGGAAACCGATATGCCACAATACAAAGCGCCTTTACGTGATATGCAATTCGTTTTGCATGAATTATTAAATGCCGAAGATCACTATGCAAAATTACCTGCATTCCAAGAAAACGTAAGCCGTGAATTGGTTGACCAATATTTGGAAGCTGCAGCAGATTTCTGTGAAAATGAACTTTCTCCAATCAACCAAAGCGGTGACCGTGAAGGTTGTACTTGGAATGATGGCGTGGTGACTACACCAACGGGCTTTAAAGAAGCGTATCAAAAATATATCGAACTTGGCTTCCCGTCTCTTTCTGCTGAAGAACAATACGGCGGTCAAGGTCTACCTGTTTCTCTAGGAAACGTGATTTCAGAAATGGTAGGTACAGCAAACTGGGCATGGGGCATGTACCCAGGTCTTTCTCATGGTGCTGTACGTACTTTAGAACACCACGGTTCAGATGAACAAAAAGCAACCTATCTGCCAAAGCTTGTTTCAGGTGAGTGGACAGGTACCATGTGTTTAACCGAATCTCATGCAGGTTCTGACTTGGGTATTATCCGTACTAAAGCTGAACCTCAGGCCGACGGAAGCTATGCAATCTCGGGCGAGAAAATCTTTATCTCTGCTGGTGAACATGACATGGCAGAGAATATCGTGCACATCGTATTGGCACGTTTACCTGGTGCACCTAAAGGAACTAAAGGTATTTCTCTGTTCATCGTTCCTAAGTTCAACCTGAATGCAGATGGTTCTTTAGGGGAGCGTAATGGTGTACGTTGTGGTTCAATCGAACACAAAATGGGTATTCATGGCAATGCAACTTGCGTCATCAACTTTGATAATGCGAAAGGTTTCTTGATTGGCCCTGAAAACCGTGGTCTAAACTGCATGTTCACGTTCATGAACACTGCACGTATCGGTACAGCGGTACAAGGTCTTGCAGCATCTGAAGGTTCTTTCCAAGGTGCGTTGACTTATGCCAAAGACCGTTTAGCAATGCGCTCACTTTCTGGTCCGAAAGCTCCTGAAAAAGAAGCAGATCCAATTATTGTGCATCCTGCTGTACGCAATATGCTATTGACTCAAAAAGCGTTTGCTGAAGGTGGTCGCGCACTAGTGTATCTGTTGTCTCTACACGCAGATATCGTTGAACAAGGTGCAACTGAAGAAGAACGTAAGTTCTCTGACAACATCTTGTCTTTATTGACGCCTATTGCAAAAGCATTCTTAACTGAAACAGGTTCTGAATCTGCAAAACATGGTGTGCAAGTCTTCGGCGGTCATGGCTTCATTTCTGAGCATGGCATGGAACAAATTGTGCGTGATACACGTATTTCATGCTTGTACGAAGGTACAACTGAAATTCAAGCAATCGATTTGTTAGGTCGTAAAGTTTTGGGTACACAAGGTGCAATGTTGAAAGACTTCACCAAAATCATCCATAAATTTGCAGAAGCCAACAAAGACAACGCAGCAATGCAAGAATTTGTTGAACCGCTCGCAGCGCTCAATAAAGAATGGGGCGATTTGACCATGCAAATTGGTATGCGTGCAATGCAAAACCCTGAGGAAGTAGGTGCTGCAGCAGTAGACTACATGTACTTCTCTGGTTATGTAACACTAGCTTACCTATGGGCACGTATGGCATTGGTCGCTCAAGAAGCACTTGCAGCAGGCACAACCGATGTAGACTTCTACAATGCTAAAGTGACGACTGCACGTTTCTACTTCAAGAAAATCTTGCCACGTGTTCGCTCACACGTAGACGTGATTGCAACAGGTGTAGAGCCACTATTTGCATTAGATGCTGAACACTTTGCTTTCTAAGCGAAAATTGAAACTCGCTAAATATTGAACATATTTAGCGGGATATTCAAAATGTTGTACTCTTGAGTACAGAAATTGAGAAAGGACGGTCATAGCATTGACAGTCCTTTTTCTTTATAAATAAAGCATTCTTTCGCTTTAGTGGTCTACAACATTCACAATTGTAGATTACACTGAACTCAACGAATCAAGATTCAAACAATAAACAGGTGAACTCACATGCCAATTTATAATGCCCCACTTGCCGATATGAAATTCATCTTAAATGATGTATTCAATGCAGAACAATTCTGGCAAAACAATGAAAACCTCGCTCACCTTGATGCTGCAACGGCTGAAGCAATTTTGGAAGAAATGGCAAAATTTGCCCAAAATGTGACGTTGCCTATTAACCGTAGCGGTGATGAAGAAGGCGCGACCTATAACAATGGCGAAGTCACCACACCTGCTGGATTTAAAGAAGCATTTAAACAATATGCCGAAGGCGGCTGGATTGGTTTAGGCGCAGATGAAGAATGGGGTGGTCAAGGCATGCCAAAAATGCTGACAGTATTGTCAGATGAAATGCTGTTTGCCACCAACCCATCCTTCATGTTGTATCCACTGCTATCTGTCGGTGCAGGCATGGCATTAAGCAGTTATGCATCACAAGAACAGAAAGAAACGTATTTACCTAAAATTTACTCAGGTGAATGGTCAGGTACCATGTGTTTGACTGAACCGCATGCAGGAACAGACTTAGGGATTATTAAAACCAAAGCTGAACCAAATGCAGATGGTACATACAACATCACAGGTACCAAAATCTTTATTACAGGTGGTGATCATGACCTTGCGGAAAACATCATTCACTTGGTTTTAGCAAAAACACCTGATGCCCCTGCAGGTTCGCGCGGTATTTCTTTATTCATCGTGCCAAAATTCTTGGTGAATGAAGATGGTTCGTTGGGTGAGCGCAACCCAGTAGGTCCAGGCTCAATCGAACACAAAATGGGCATTAAAGCCTCTGCAACATGTGTGATGAACTTTGATGGTGCCAAAGGTTACTTGGTCGGCAAAGAAAACGAAGGCTTGGCTGCCATGTTCGTAATGATGAACTACGAACGTCTGTCTATGGGAATTCAAGGTTTAGGTGCATCTGAATTTGCCTATCAAAATGCTGCGCAATATGCGACTGACCGTATTCAAGGCCGTAGTGCATCGGGCGTAAAATCACCAAACAAAGCAGCGGATAGCATTTTGGTGCATGGCGATGTGCGTCGTATGCTGCTCAATGCACGTGCCAATAACGAAGCTTCACGTGCATTTGCGGTATATGTGGGTCAACAATTGGATATCACTAAATTCTCTACCGATGCAGAAGCTGTGAAAAAAGCCAATGACCGTGTTGCACTGTTAACCCCAATTGCCAAAGCCTACTTAACCGATACTGCTTTCAATGCGACACTTGATGCGCAAATGTGCTTCGGTGGTCATGGTTATATCCGTGAATGGGGTATGGAGCAATGTGTTCGTGATTTACGTATCGCCCAAATTTATGAGGGTACTAACGGCGTACAATCGCAAGACTTGATTGGTCGTAAAACCATTAAATGTAATGGCGAATTTATTGCAGAATACATTGCAGAAATCCGTGACTTTACCAATGGTTTAGATGCAGACCTCAACTTCATTAAAGATGCAACTTTAGATGCAGCGACTGAAGTTGAATCTGTTACACAATACGTTTTAAATGCAGCCAAAGAAAATGTAGATTTCCCGAACGCAGCAGCAGTTGATTATTTACATGCGGTAGGTTTGCTCAGCTTCTCATATATGTTTGCGCGCATTGCCAATGCAGCCAAGCAAAAAGAGGGTGAGTTCTATCAAAACAAATTGTCATTGGCACTGTACTTTGTACAACGTATTTTGCCAGAACTGACTTTACGCATTACCAAAGTGAAAGCGGGTGCAGAAGTGGTGATGAACTTCAGCGAAGATTACTTCACTAACCAGTCTTAATTAATACATTATCGCAAAAACGCCTGAATCATCAGGCGTTTTTTTGTACTAAATTTTATATCCCTATTCTAATTTGTGCATGAAATTTGCATCACCTTTGTTGAAGTCTGAATATCCATACTCAAACAGGAGGTGAAAATGGCAGTACGTCGTTCAAAAATAGATAAAAATATTCAAGCAGTTGAAAGCCTATTAGACAAATATGGCAATTGGGCTGTAGAAAGTTTTCATTATCTTGCGCTCTTTATCATTGGCTGTATGGTCATTTGGTCTGCTGGACATACGGTAATTGATATTTTCACCATCAAACAATATGCCACTATTGATGACATCTTATTGCTTTTTATCTATTTAGAACTAGGTGCAATGGTGGGTATTTATTTTAAAACCAATCACATGCCTGTGCGTTTTTTAATTTATATTGCCATTACCGCACTAACCCGTTTGCTAATTTCAGATATTCAACACGACCATAAAGCTGATCTCGACTTAGTGATTATTACTGGTTCAATTTTAATTTTAGCCGCTGCAATTTTAGTGGTGCGTTTTGCATCTTGGCATTACCCTTCCGTTATTCGAGACAAGCACAGTGAAAAGCCTTTAGCACAAGGCAAAACCCCTCGCCCAGAAGATGATGAATTGGCGTAAAAATCTAAAATAGGTCAAAAAAATGCTTCTAGATACTCAATATCTAGAAGCATTGATGTCTATGATTTCACTTTTTTCTCAACGATTTGCCACCAACACATAACGCCCATGTTCAAAAATCCAGTACATACCTCGTGGCGGAGCGGGTAAACCCAAGTGCTGCCAGTCGGTCACCACACGATAGGTCGAACTTTCAATATGTGCGCTACTTGGCTCACCATTTACCCAACTGTAACTTTGGTGGTTATATTGCACAGTACTTGGCGCATTGTATTGAATATTGATGCCACTACGAATCGTGGGCTGCCCCCACTGCGGCACAGGTCGTTGATGGTATGGATAATGTGGTGGATAGGAATAGGGTTGCTGTGAATGATAAGGTCGATGCTGCGGATAAGCAGGACGATGTTGTGGCGAATAAGGACGATGCTGATCACGCTGTGTATTGACGCCTGTATATCCTGCCCAACGATTGGTTTCGGCCAAGCTCTGCATCGACACACCTAAAAATAGCATGCCACTCAATGCAGTTAAAATCGCCACTTTCATATCTAGCACTCCTATTTTTTTTCATATTTTTATTCTAAGCTCAAATTAAGGATAAACAATGAATAAAAAATCAGCAATTTTAAACTTTCGTCTCCGCAGATTTCACCGACACGGCTCGCCATTTATGAAATATCTCCAACCCCTATGCTAAGATACATTTTTTTTGAAATTGGATGAAACCTCGTGCCTGAATTAAATTTTGACCGCCTTCATCAGTTTTTCTGCAAAGTTCCGAGTGTACAGCAAGCCCGTGTAGACGCTTATGGTTCAGACGGTCAGCATGCATGGTGGTTCAAATTTCAAATTGATGTAGAACATCCGTTAGCATGGCAAACTGTGCAGGAATTGGGACATGTGCTGAATTATATTTCCAGAGATGAGCGCTTGCCGACTCAATTCTTACCTGTTTCACCGCCACCGTATATGAATGGTGAAGCCAAAGATTTTTTATCGTGGGTAATTCAATGCAACCATCCAGAATTTAGCCCAGATGTGGTTTGTGATTGGTTAGAAGCGCGTTTACCGAATCCTGTGGATGATGAAGCACAATGGAAAATCAAAACCGATATTGCCGAGTTAGATCAAATGAGTGATAAAGATTTGGATGAAATGGTGCCGCCAAATCCTGTAAAGTAATATTCGGCTCAAAAAAATCCCTCTTTCAATAAGAGGGATTTTTGAGTTCAAGGCATACAATTAAAAAATCAAAAGGTCGATAAACCACTCCATTCCATAAAGCGATACAGCGCATATTTCCACTTCGACTCATCGGCATAAACCGCATAATCCACACTCATATTTTTACCCTCAAGGTTTGACCATGCGGTATTAAAATAGTGTTGAGCATCCTGAAATACAGGGTCTTGCACCTGTCCGACCACACGCAAGTTGCTTTCTAAATTATAGTTTTTTAAATTACGTGCGGTGAAATTAGCAGAACCTAAAATCAACTCAGCCTGTGTGGCATTCGATTTCATCAGCATTTTATTGTGGCATTGCTCACCTTGGGTATTACACCAACGTACCTTCACCCCTGCAGCATGTAATTCTGCCGCCACCTGTCGGTTTGGAATGCCATTTTTTTCACGTCCAAAAGCATCTTTATTCGGGTCGAGTAATACCCGCACCTGTACGCCACGTTGCTGTGCAGCAATCAGTGCCTTGATGATTTGTCGCTCCGATAAATAGAACATCGCCAAATCCAGATGTTCTTGCGCTTTGGTCTGCCGAATCAGTGTCAAACTGCCCTCTAAAATGGCTTGTTCAGTGATGACTTGCACTTGAGGATAAGACGAATCTGCCTCAAACTCCCCCACAATCACCCCAGACAGATTGCCCTGCGACATACGCGCGACGGCTTGTTCTGTTTGCAACACATCTACTGCGGTATTGCCCGTCACCAATAAAGCGCTGTTAGAATGACGTGAACTGCCATCATGTGGATTAAACGACGTGACCAATGCTTTCCAGCCTTCGGCGGTATCGACCACCATGGTTTTACGATGGTTGGCTTTAAAATTAAGCAAGCTGAAATAACTACGTAAGGTAATTTTATCTTTGCCGAAAGGACTGGGTAGCCAACCCTTTTCAGCATTATTTGGAATGCCCTGACAGCAGAGATACCAAAACCCCGACCACAGCGGATTCGATGCGCGCAGCGGGGTTAAATCTGTTTCAATCACATCAATACCTGCCTGACGCAATTGACGATAATGTTCAGGTGCAATGCCACCATATACCGAATTAATGGGATCAGTAATGACTTTGATTTCAATATTTGGCTGCAGCTGACGTTTATGAATTAAAGCATCGGTGAGTTGCTGTGTCAGTGGCTGATGCTGCTGTTTAGATGTTCCCACTTCAGGATTAAACAAGAACATATCCAATACAATGGTGCTTTGTGCTGCATCAACCAGCTCTAAAATTTCATTAAAAATTTGATGCTGTTGTTGCTGAACACCTTGCGCGTCGATATAGGTCTGATCGGCAATAAATTTAATAGGCGCATGACGTAACTTTCCAGTGTAATTCAGCCCTTCGGGCAATGGTTTTAAGCTGTGGTAGGTCGCAGACGCCAAATAACCTAAAGCCAGAAAACTTATAATAAGTCCCACATACGCCCGAGGCGACCAATTCAATTTTTGATGAATTCGCTGAAAGATACGCATAACAAAAAACCTAGTCCGATGCGCTCAGACTAGGTTTAATTGTTTGGATTTTCAAGAGGATTTCTGTGTTTTCACGCAGACATCCTGCTCAAGGCAAATTGAATTTTAGAAGCCAAATTCCACGCCGACTGTAAAGTTACGACCCACTTGTGGAATATTCGACAAGAACGATGTATGTGAATACACTTCATCATCTAGCAAGTTGTTGGCTTTAAAATACACACGGTAATCTTGTTTGTTGGCATAGTTGCCCGCATAAGCCACACCAACATTGACCATATTATAGCCTGCTGTTTCTTGCTCATAAGCAGCAATTTTGTCTTGTTTGAATACACGGTAGTATTCCGCCATACCCGACCAACCGTCGGCAAAGTTGGCATCCACCTTAGTCCCCAAACGCCCTGCAGGTACACGTGGTGCATTTTGATTGTCAATTTCACCACGCACATAATCACCAAACACACTGAGTTTATAATCTGAGCTAATCTGATACCCTAGCTTGGCTTCTGTACCATAAAACTTGGCTTTGTCTTGTTGATAATCAATTAAACGGAAAGTTTCCTTATGGTCAGTAGTCGCACCATAAATATAGTTATCAAACCAGTTATGATACACATGTAATGAATAATCGAGTTTGTCAGCTTCATAGTGCAAACCAAGTTCTAAATTATTCGACTTTTCCACATCTAAATTCGCATTCCCACGCTCATAGGTGTTGGTTGCAAAGTGGATTCCATTGGCATAAAGCTCTTGCGCCAATGGTAAACGCTGCTGATGTGAACCTGTAAGGGATAATTTATAGTTCGGTGCAAACTGCCAGTTGGCTGCGGCAGAAGCAGATACACCTGTATCTGAATAATCTTTTTTCTGAGCATCGACATCAATTTTTTGATGTTCAACCCGTGCACCGAGTTCAACATGCACATCGCCAAATTGTTTATGCTCTAAACCGAATAAACTATATTTTTGAGTTTTGGTATCAGGCATAGGTACGGTTTCGTGAGAATGATCGCCGTGTTGTTCTACTTGTCCAGTTAAATCAATTTTTTGCTGACTATACTGTGTACCAAACACACCTTCCCAACCTGCAAGGGGTTTATGCACCAATTCTAAACGCGCATCATAGCCTTTACTTCTAAAGTTACTGATAACTTTATTTTCTTCTAATTCATCATGTTCATAATCAGTAAAGCTGGCGTGCGCACGTAGTTTATCAAAACCTGCAAAAGGCTGATCAAGCTCGGTACGTAAATCATAACGGTGTGATTCCAAATCAATCCACGGGCCACCATGTGTATGTTCGTGTTCGTCATGTGGATCTGGTTGTGGTGCAGGGTCATGACTTCCGCAATGCAATTTATTTCCATGTGGATGGCAATCATGATACTCATGACTATGCCCTGGCAAACCATATTTGTTCTGACGGTTACTGTACGACAACCCCACAAAACCACGGTCATGAATCCATGATCCACCAATATTCACCGTTTGGCCTTCGGCAAAGGTATTGTCTACACGGCGTTCTTTTACCAACTCTTCATGTTCATGTGTATGGGTTGAGCCATCTGGTTCAACATGTACTTCTGTATGATGATGCTCTACCCAATAGTTTGGGGTAATGTAATCATTGGCTTTACGTTTTGAACCTTCAATACGCAGCGCAAATTGATCACTGAGTGCTGCAGTTACCCCCGCACTCACTAGCTTTTCATCGCTACCCGTGTTGTAACGTAAACCCACCTGTCCTTCTAAACCATTATTTGGCATTTGAGTTGGAATTTTTTGATCGGTCACATTAACTAAGCCACCAACCGTTCCTGCACCATAAAGTAATGTTGATGGGCCACGAATAATTTCAACTTGCTTGGCTAAAATTGGATCGACGGTAATGGCATGGTCAGGTGAAAGTGTAGAAACATCGGCAGTTTCTGAAGCATGTTGCAGCACTTTAACCCGTGGGCCATCTTGTCCACGAATTACTGGACGGCTAGAGCCTGAACCATATTGATTGGAATATACGCCTAGCTCATCTGCCATCGCATCACCAATGGTGGTACTACGTTCTGCCAAAGTTTTTTGATCAATCACATGATCTGCCACTGCAAAATCTGCCGCAGTTTGCACCAAAGGATGTGCTTGTAACTGAATGGTTTCCAGTTGTGTGCTACTGCTTTGAGTATTGGCGAATGCTGCAGGTGTCAGCACTGAAAAAATGGAAAGTGTTATTAAATTTTTATGGAACGACATGACCCATGCTCAAATTAGCAAAATAATTAATGTTATAATATAACATTTCATTAACATTGCAATAAAAAACATTGTTATTCTGTATTCTCAATTAAGCTATTCAGCACAATTTATTTTGATTTTTTATATTCTTTACTTTGAATTGGTATGCCCTTTACGCTCTCACATGCGGTACTTGCCCCACCACTCGCCAAGCTTTCAGGACAACGTCTGCCCATCGCTGCACTCGCTATAGGCACGATGTTGCCAGATTTACACCGCCTGTTTACTTTGCGTCACGATCCCACTCCACATTTATGGTCGGCATTGCTGTATCCGAATTTATTATTGGGTCTTGTCTTTTGTGCACTGTGGTATTTACTCTATCGCCCTGCATTGTATCGCTTTGTGGGAATCCATCACCCGTTAAATCTAAACACGATAAAATCTGTACTTGGGTTTGTAGGTGGCTTGATTCTCGCCTTACTGATTGGCAATGCCACCCATTTAATTTGGGATGGTTTAACCCATCACGACTTTCGTAGTTTTGCCTTTCAGGATTTTTTAGCGCAATCGGTACAATTAGGCACAGGTATTTATCCGATGCATCGCGTACTACAAATTGGCAGTTCTATTTTGGCGTTGCCTTTTTTGTTATGGATGAGCCTGCATTATTATCGCAAGCATCGGCAGGTCAGTTCTGTAAGCACTAAAATTCGCGTTTATGCCATCGCTCTCATTCTCTTGTCGATTGTATGTGGTGGGTTTTCACTTTGGGATTATGCGCGTTATATCCCCGATGCGACCTGGCAAGCCGAACTGTATTACTTTATGGGACGTGCCATCAATGAGTTTAGCCAAGGGGCATTACTCATGTTCAGTTTAGGTTGTCTGTTATTTTTGTTTTTGGATCGGTAAGGGTAGATAAAATAAAGTCAAAGCTCATCACTTTATCCTGAATCTTGCTGCATTATCCTATTTCAGACACATTCCTTGTAAAAACCCACTGTTTTTGCAGCAGGTTCTTGTAGCCACATGCCCAAAGAGGCATAATCCTACCTTTGCTAAAGGCGGTGCGCTGTTTACGTATTCGCTTCCTTAACCCATATAGTTGGATTTTTAACGCTATGATGCGAACTCATTATTGCGGTTCTTTAACCGAAGCTCAAATTGATCAAACCGTGACCCTGTGTGGTTGGGTACACCGTCGTCGTGACCACGGTGGTGTAATTTTCCTAGACATGCGTGACCGCGATGGTCTTGTGCAAGTCGTAATTGACCCAGACACTCCAGAAGCATTTGCAACTGCAGACAAAGCACGTTCAGAATTTGTATTAAAAATCACAGGTCGTGTACGTCGTCGCTATGCAGGCACAGAAAATGCTAATATGGTCAGTGGACAAATTGAAGTTTTAGGCAAGGAAATTGAAGTTCTTGCAGCATCTGAAACGCCTCCGTTCCCATTGAACGATGAAAATACCAACATTTCAGAAGAAATTCGTTTGAAATACCGTTTCTTGGACATCCGTCGTCCAGAAATGTTAGATCGCTTACGTTTCCGTTCTAAAGTCACCAACCTAATTCGTAACTATTTAGACGATCATGGTTTCTTGGATGTTGAAACACCAATTTTAACACGTGCAACGCCTGAAGGTGCGCGTGACTATTTAGTACCAAGCCGTGTATCTAACGGTAGCTTCTATGCCCTGCCACAATCTCCACAATTATTTAAACAATTGTTGATGGTGGGCGGTATTGACCGTTACTACCAAATCGCTAAATGTTTCCGTGATGAAGATTTACGCGCAGACCGTCAGCCTGAATTTACTCAAATCGACATTGAAACATCGTTCATGAGTGACGATGACATTATGGATTTGATGGAAGGCATGACCGTGAAGATGTTCGATGAACTTCTAGGCGTGAAATTCGACAAATTCCAACGTATGCCATATTCGGAAGCGATGCGAGATTATGCGTCTGATAAGCCAGACTTGCGTATTCCACTGAAATTGGTAGATGTTGCAGACTTGATGCAAGACGTCGAGTTCAAAGTATTTGCTGGCCCAGCGAAAGATCCGAAAGGTCGTATTGTTGCACTTCGTGTGCCTGGTGCGGGTTCATTGCCACGTAGTGCGATTGATGAATACACCAAATATGTTGGCATCTACGGTGCAAAAGGTTTGGCGTATATTAAAGTCAATGAACTTGAAAAAGGCATTGAAGGTTTACAATCTCCAATCGTGAAATTTATTGAGCCAATCGTGCTTGATTTATTAAAACGTGTAGGCGCAGAAAATGGCGACATCGTGTTCTTTGGTGCAGATAAAGCCAAAGTGGTCAACGATGCGATGGGCGCACTTCGTGTCAAAATCGGTCACGATTTAAACCTTGCAACTTGTGAATGGGCACCGCTTTGGGTGGTTGACTTCCCAATGTTTGAAGAAACTGATGATGGTAAATGGACCTCTGTGCATCACCCATTCACTTTACCAAAATCAAGCGTTGAAGATGTGAAAAGCAACCCTGGTGAAGCTTTATCTGTCGCGTATGACATGGTATTGAACGGTACTGAAATTGGTGGTGGTTCACTGCGTATTTATACTTTAGAAATGCAAAAAGCGATTTTTGAAGCTTTAGGTATTGAAGAAGAAGAAGCCGAAGAGAAATTCAGCTTCTTACTGAATGCGTTGAAATACGGTGCACCTCCGCACGGTGGTTTGGCATTTGGTTTAGACCGTTTGGTGATGTTGATGACAGGCGCATCGTCTATTCGTGATGTGATTGCCTTCCCGAAAACCAAGACAGCTGAATGTCCATTGACTCAAGCACCTGCTCCAGTTGAAGCCACTCAATTGCGTGATTTGGGTATTCGCTTACGTGAAAAACCCAAAGCAGAATCTCAAGAATAAGTTTTGAGCGTTTCAGAAAAACCCTGCAAATTTGCAGGGTTTTTTATTAACTTCAATTTGGATAAATTCCAAGTTGAACAATAAAAATAATAATTACTTTACTTGGCTAATAGCAAAACGATTACACTGCACTATGCTAAACTGCCTAATTATGAATAACATTGAATAATTCAATTTCATACCTCATTTTATTTTGTTTTAAGGCTTCTGATCATTTTTCTTGTGAAACAAGCACGTTCGCGTTCACTGCAAAATTTATGCTTCATTTGTACCTTATATTTTGAGATCGGCTGTCTGATGTACTTAATTTTAAAAATAATATCTGTCTTTCCGTTACGCCTGCTGCAAGCAATTGCAATGATGGCTGCTGGTCTTATTTATTATTTTAATTTATCTATCAAACGCATCACTGCAATTAATATTAAACTGGCTTATCCAAAGCTTTCATCTGCCGAACAAGAACAGCTCATAAAAAAGAGTGTACAAAGTCAATGTCTCAGTTATCTAGAGTTTATTAAATGCTGGGGAATGCCACCAAATTACAGTTTGAATCTGCTAAAAAATGTTTATGGTGAAACGGTTTTAACTGACACTCTTGCAAATAAAAAAGGAGTTATCGTGGTAGTTCCTCATTTTGGTTGCTGGGAGTTACTCAATGCATGGCTCAGTGTATATACAGCCCCCATGATTATGTATAAGCCCAATAAAAACAAAGGGATAAACCGATATTTACTAGAAGCTAGAGAAAAATTTAATGCCACTTTAGTACCCACCAATGAAACTGGTATTCGTTCTATTTTTAAACATTTGAAACACGGCGGTTTAACAGTCATTTTACCAGATCATTTACCCAAGCCATCTGGTGGTATATATTCTGCTTTTTTTGGGAAAAAGACTTTATCCATCACACTAGTTTCCAAGCTTGCAGCAAAAACACAGTGCAATATTATTGGTTTAAGCTGTATTCGAAGTCCAAATTTAAGATATTTCAATATTCACTGTCAAAAATTGCCAGATGCTATTCTGTCTCAAGATTTACAACACTCTGTAGACTGTCTAAACCTTTCAATGCAAAATATGATTGAACAAGCACCTGAGCAATATATTTGGTCATACAAGCGCTTTAGAAATTGCTTGGGCAATGTCAATATGTACCGTAAAGAGTAGATTTTTTTAAATACGTTTGCTCTTTTTGCACGTATAAAACCAAGATTTAGGTTATTCAATTGAGATCAATTTTCAACAATGGCATAATAGCGCTTCGTTTTGAGTTTTAAGTTGAGCATTACTATGGCTATGCGTCCTGCAGTTCGTAATCGTGGCATTATGCTAATTGTATTTGCTGTCGCTCAATGGTTATTCATGCGTTATATTCTGGCCAACAATCTGTTTGCCTTAGACACTAATGACCGCATTTTGTACTTTAGCTTAAGTTCTATTGGCGGTGCGTTTGTGATTTTTGTGGGGCTGATTTATATGGTGTTGGCGGGGAATGCGGATAAAGAGTAAATTTTTTAAATGAAAAAAATTTTATTTATAGTAGATGATTTAGGTAAGGGGGGGGCTGAAAAAATTACTCTCGCGCTTGCGCATACTCTAGCAAAAAGCAAGCATTTAGTAACTCTTGCTGTTTTAAACTCAAGTAAAAATACACTAATAGTTGACCCATCTATCGAATATATTGACTTAAATATTGATACAAAATTTGCATTTGGTAAGCTTTGGAAGTTTAAAGAACTTTCGACAAAAGAGCTGCAAAATTTTTCATCATTAAGTTGACAAAAATAACTAATCATGCGAAAAAGTTTTTTTAGTTAACAGATGTTCACACATGCCTCGAATTGTTTCTGTACCACTTAGTTTAGAACAGCGAGAACGACTCATTTTTCTG